>PNKH01000226.1 GCA_013822345.1 Isosphaera sp. | reverse complement strand
GGCCCGGGGCCGGTGAACTGCTGGTTGTTGTTGGAGATCAGGGTCGGGTCGACGAACTGCTGGCTGGCCGCGGTGAACGCCCGGTCGGTCACCAGGTCGACCGGGTTGGCCGACAGGAACGTGATCGTCCCCAGCAGCAGGTTGCCCCCGGGCGGCGCCCCCAGGACCGGGTTGGCCCCGCCCAGCCACGCCACGTTGATGTTCACCACCATCGGGTCGTCGGACGGGAGCGGGTCGGTCCCCGGGGCCTCGATCCCGACGTTCATGAGCGAGACCGCGGTGTTGGGCCCCCCGGGCCCCACGGCCGCCAGGATGCCGGTCACCTGCACCGACGCGGGGACCAGCCCGAAGATGTCGTACAGGGTGAACCGGTGCCCGGACCCGCCGGCCGCCGACCCGGGGGCGTTGTCCCCGACGATCGCCCCCGGGGTCAGCAGCAGCGAGTCGGACGCCAGGGTCAGGGTGTACGTGTACCGGAAGTTCGGGCCCTCCGCCACCCCCTGGGGGCCCAGCGGGGTGATGATGATGGCCGCCCGGGCCTCGCCCG
>PNKH01000225.1 GCA_013822345.1 Isosphaera sp. | reverse complement strand
TTCCACCGCCGGCGGGTGGCCGGGCCGGCCGACCGGGGGTGGGACGGACGGGGCACCTGGAGGGTGAAGCCCAAGTCCCGCAGCCACCGCCACCCGGTCTGGGGGGCGACCCGGACCCGCCACCGGTCGCGGACGTACCCGACCACCTTCGGCCCCGTCCACAGCCCACCGTCCGGTGGTCGCCGTTTCAGGGCCGCGAACAGGGTGGCCCGCTGGTCGTCGGTCAGCCGGGGTCGGCCGCGGTTGCCCGCCCGCCGGTCGGTCAACCCGGCCGGGCCGTCGGCATTCCACCGGTGCAACACGGCTCGGGCGGTGATGACGGACACCCCGACGACGGCCGCCGCCCGGGCCGGGGTCCAGGGCTCGTCGGCCCGGAGGAGGAGCCAGATGAGGTGCCACCGGGTCTTCCCGACCGGGTGCCGGCAGGCCCGGTACTTGGCCCACGCCTGCCGGGCCGTTCGGTGGCGGACGACCGGGAGTCGCTGCATCGGATTCCCTCCCACGAGCGGTAGCTACCGCTCATGGTAAGGAATCAGCAGGATTCGGTATGA
>PNKH01000224.1 GCA_013822345.1 Isosphaera sp. | reverse complement strand
CAAGCGGGTCGAGGTGTGGGCCGAGGACGAGCCCGGCTCGGCCTCAAGCCGGTGACCCGCCGGGTCTGGTCGCTCAGGGGCCGGCGGCCGCGGTCCGGCGGGCGAACCCGGTTCGACTGGCTGTACGTGTACGGGTTCGCCCACCCGCGGACCGGCCGGACGTTCTGTGTGCTCCTGCCGCGGGTGAACGCCGACCGGATGGCCGACGCCCTGGCCGCGTTCGCCGCCCACGTCGACCCGGCAGGCCGGAAGGTGCTGGTCGTGCTGGTCGATAACGCCGGGTGGCATGTGGCCAGGCGGTTGGCGGTGCCGGGGAATGTGGTGCTCCACTTCCTGCCCGCGTGCACCCCGGAGTTGCAGCCGGTCGAGCCGTTCTGGCCGCTCGTCCGGGAGGCCGTGGCCAACCGATCCATCGGCCGCATCGACCGGCTGCGGGTGATCCTGCGAACCCGGCTGGCGTACCTGGCCGGGAACCCCGGCACCGTCCAGCCGGTGGTCGGCTTCCACCGGACCCGGTGTCTGGAACGGTAACGATTCAACGTGATCTGGTATCA
>PNKH01000223.1 GCA_013822345.1 Isosphaera sp. | reverse complement strand
GCCTCGGCCAGGCTGATGAAGTACCGGATCTGGTTCTCGGCCCCGTTGGTGAGGGTGACCGAGGCGGCCACCTCCTTCTCCTCCCGGACGGTGAACGTCTTCGTCTCGCCGGCCTTCACCGGGGTCTGGAACCGGTGGAACTCCGGGGTGTCCTCGACCGGCTTCTCGGTGTCGACCAGCCTGAACTGCTGGGCGGTGCGGTTCGGGTGCTCGATCAGCAGGGTGCGGTCCGTCTGGCTCCGGTTGACGACCTTGTACTTCTTCTCCTCGGTCACCAGGGTCTTGGTGGTGACGATCCCGCGGACCGCCTTCACGCTGGTGATCTTCTGCGCCCCGGCCCCGGCCGTCGGGTCGACCTCGGTGCCCAGGTCGATGGCGTAGCTGACCAGCCGCTCCTCGCCCGGCTGGACGTCGAGGACCCGCGTATCACCCGCGTACACGCTCCCCTCGAACACCGTGATCGGGCCCTGGTTCAGGTGCGCCCCGCTGGTGTTCTTGAACCGCAGCCCGAGGAGCGGGTGCGTCTTCTGGACGGCCGGGTTGTAGATCGACACCTTCTGCCCGTCGATGTCCTTCCCGACGATCGGGAGCATGGCCGACTTCTGCCGCCCGAGCGTCACCGGGTGGTCGATCGTGTACTGGAACACGTCCCCCAGCTGCCCGGCCGTGGCCGCGTTCCC
>PNKH01000222.1 GCA_013822345.1 Isosphaera sp. | reverse complement strand
GGTCCGGAGACGGATCGCCGCCGAGGGCCGGTGATCCGGCGGGCGGCCCTTGCGGGCGGGGCGGCGGCGGGTACACTCGGGCCGTCGCCCCTCTCCCGGAGGCCGCCATGACCCGCGCGCCGGCCCTCATCGTCGCCCTGCTCGCCGCCGCCCCCGCCGCCGCCCAGGCCCCGCCGGGGGGGGACCTCGAGAACGCCCAGCGGAAGCTCGCCCGGTTCCTCGCCGGCATCCCCGGGGCGGGCGCCGGCACCGTCACCCCGCTGCTCGCCGACGGCATCCCCGAGACGTTCCCGGACCACGTCCTGTTCTCCCTCCGGTTCCGGCAGTTCCCGGTCGCCCTCCTCGCCCCGGAGCCGTTCCAGTCGTCGAACGTGATCGCCGTCCCGAAGGGCCGGGGCCGGCCGGTCCCGATCACCGGCGAGGAGGGGTTGAGGAGGTTCTTCCGGCGGGAGGCCGTGGACGTGACGGACTCCGAGATCGCGGGGGCCGTCGTCATGGCGTGGCTGCGGGCGGTGGCCGAGCTGAACCAGGACGGGTTCTACCGGTTCACCGTCCAGGACAAGGTCGAGGTGGCGGTAAAAGGCAACCGGGTGATCGCCGCCGGCACGGTGACGGTCGACCCGGCCGGCGGGAACCGGGGCGGGATCACCGCCACCCTCTTCTTCCGGAACGGCAGGCTGAGGGCGGCCGACACCGACGTCGACCTGTCCCCGGG
>PNKH01000221.1 GCA_013822345.1 Isosphaera sp. | reverse complement strand
ACCCGAAGGGGAGCGCGGGCGCCCGCGCTCCCCTTCGGGTCGCGGCTAAACGTTCGGGGGCATCGCATGTCGCGCCGCTACGTCGAGCAGCTCCGGGACGGGGACAGCCTGGACGAGGTGTTCCTGGCCACCGACAAGCAGCTCCGGGTGAACCGGAAGGGGAACTCGTACGTCCAGCTCATGCTCCGGGACCGGACCGGCGGCATCTCGGCCCGGCTGTGGAACGTCGGGGAGCAGTTCTTCCGGTCGTTCGACAACGGCGACTTCGTCCACGCCGACGGGAAGGTCCAGCTGTTCGAGGGGTCGCTCCAGGTGATCCTCAACCACCTGGAGCGGTCGGAGGCGGAGAAGGTCGAGCTGGTCGACTTCCTGCCGCACACCGAGCAGAGCGTCCCGAAGCTCTTGGACCGGCTCCGCGGGTACCTGCTGCGGCTCGGCAACCCGCACCTCCGGGCGGTGGCCGAGTGCCTCCTGATGGACGAGGCGTTCGCCCGCGCGTTCGCCACCTGCCCGGCCGGGGTGAAGCTGCACCACGCGTACGTCGGCGGGCTCCTGGAGCACACCGTGTCGATGATGGACGCGGCCGACAAGCTCCTCCCCCTCTACCCCGGCGTCGACCGCGACCTGGTGCTGATGGGCGTGTTCCTGCACGACGCCGGGAAGACGCGCGAGCTGACTTACGCCCGGGCCTTCGGGTACTCCGACGAAGGGCAGTTGGTCGGCCACATCCCGATCGCGGTGGAGTTGCTGGCGGAGGCGGCGGCGAAGGTGCCGGACCTGACCGGCGAGCCGATCCCGCGCGAGCTGATGCTCCGGCTGCGGCACATGATCCTGAGCCACCACGGGGAGCTGACCTATGGCAGCCCGAAGGTGCCGATGACGCCGGAGGCGATGCTGCTGCACCTGGTCGACCTGCTGGACACCCGGATGCACATGGTGCTGCGGGAGCTGAAGGAGGACCGGAACAACCCGAGCGCGTGGACGCCGTACAACGGCAACCTCGGCCGCCGCATCTACAAGGGCGGGCCGCAGGGCGACCTGCTCGGCGAGGGCGGGGGCGGGTACGACTGAAACGGCGAGCGGCCGGGTTTACCCCGGCCGTCTTCGTGAGCCCAACGAAGACGGCCGGGGTAAACCCGGCCGCTCGCCGGGGGATCCCCGTTCGGGTCCGTCGGCCGGCCTGTAAGCCGGGTTCTGTCCCCGCCGGTGAGGGCGGGTGACGGTCATTTATCTAGCCCCGCCGTCGCCGGCGGGGTCGAGCGGTCTACCCGGGGATCGTGGCGGGTC
>PNKH01000220.1 GCA_013822345.1 Isosphaera sp. | reverse complement strand
CTCGGCCGGGGGACGGGGGAGAACACCGGGCCCGACCGGGCCGTCGGGACCGGCCCGATGATGGGTGCCGGCGGCGCTCAGCCCGCGATGCCGGGGATGGCCGGCGGCCAGCCGGGCGGGCACGGGGGGCACGGCGGGCCCGCGGGCGCGACGGTCCCCGGGTTCCCGCAGGAGATGTCCGGGATGGTCAGCTACTCGGCATCCGAACTGAAGAAGCTCGCCAAGCCGGAGACGCGGGGGATGCGGAACGGCTGGTTCGCGGACGTCGAGGGGCTGACCACCCTCGTCCGGGTGCTCCCGCCGGACCTGTACGACAAGGTGGTGTCCGGGAAGGGGGAGGTGGCCCCGGGGGCGAGCGTCCCGGGGTCCGGTCCGGGCAAGGCCGCCGGCGGCCACGGCGGGATGAAGATGGGCCCGCCGGCCAAGGGCCACGAGGGGCACGGCGACCCGAAGAAGGGTCCGCCACCCAAGAAGGACGAACACGAGGGCCACAAGAAGGAGTGACCGATCGGGCGTTGCCGGCCGATCGGGGCCACGACCCTTGACACTCCTCAGGTCACCAACCGGGATTGATATTGCCTTGACGCTCGGCTACGCACCGTGGCGGCTGGCGGGGGAACTTCATAATGGGGGGACCGCGCATGTCGGCACGGAAGTGGATCGTTCGGCTCGTGCTGTTGGCTCTGGTTTGTGCCGCCGGCCTCGGCGGGGCGGCGGGTTGTGAGTCCACCGGCGGCTCGGGTCGTTCGGTCGGGAGCGACGGACACGCCGGCCACAACCACTGACCTCATCGTGCTGCTTCTACCAGGATGGGCCGGGCGGACTCCGCAGCTGCGGAGTCCGCCCGTCTGACCTCACTCGTCACCGCGGCCGCGGGGTGGCGTTGATGTGGCCCGGCGGGGTCGGGTTCGACGGGGCCGTCAGCCCGTCTACCAGCAGCAGCCCGCGGACCTCGACCTCGGCCCGGCGGAACTGCGTCAGCGACTTGTTGTACTCCTCGTTCAGTTGGTACACCGTGCGCCGGGCGACCAGCACTTGCGGGAACGCCGCCCGCCGCGCCTTGAGCTGCTCCTCGTACAACTCGACCGCTTTCCGGGCCTTCGGCAGGGCCTCGGTGCGGAAGTTCTCGACCTCCTCACGGGCCGTCTGGTAGCGGGTGAAGGCGTCCGCGAACCGCCGCTGGAGGTCGAGCTGGACCCGGGTCACCTCGGCCTGCGACCGGGCCAGGTCGGCGGCCGCCTGCCGGACCGTCCCCTGGTTCCGGTCGAACACCGGGACCGGGAGGGAGAGCCCGACCTCCGCGACCGGGTTCCGGGTCTCGTAGTTGTACCCGACGCCCCCGCGGACGGTGACGTTCGGGATCGGCTCCCGCCGCTCGCGCCGGAGCTGGGTCTGGTCCTGCTGGACCTTGGCCACCGCGAATGCCAGCTCCGGGCTCTCCTGGAGCAGCCGGGCCAGGGACTCGTCCCGGTTGAGCGCCGGGCCGTCCGGCTCCAGTTGGCCGGCGAGCGGCTGGAGCGGGAGGTCGGGGACGCCGACCAGGGTGGCCAGGTGGACCCAGTCCTGCCGGAGGCGGGTCTCGGCGTTGCGGACCGCGACCCGGGCCTGGGACGCCTCGACCTGGGCCTGGAGCAGGTCCTGCTGGTTCGCCTGCCCGAGGTTGAGCAACTGCTGGGTGGTCTTGACCGCTTCCTCGGCGTTTTCCGACAGCCGCCGGTGGTTCTCGACCGTCCGCTGGGCCGCGAGGACGTCGAAGTACGCGGCGGTCAAGCCGTTCACCACCTTCAGCCGCTGGGCGTGGGCCTGGATCTCCGCCAGCTCGGCCTCCTGCTCGTACTTCAGCCGACTGAGCCGGAGCTTCCCGCCGGTCACGATCTGCTGCTGGAGGGAGAAGAACGTCCACTCCCCGCCCGTCCGGTCGGCCCCGATCTGCTCGCCGGCGATCCCGGCCGTCGGGTTGAACGGGAGCCCGGCCTGGAGGGCCTTGCCGCGGGCCGCGTCGATGAACGTGGCGGCCTGGACGAGGGTCGGGTTGTGGGCGAGGGCGAGTTGCTCCAGGTCGGCGACGGTCAGCGGGCCGGCGGCCGGGGCGAAGGAGGCGGGCACGACCCCGGACGCGGGCACGACCCCGGCGGGCGCACCGCCCGGGAGGGTGGCCACGGCTGGGGTGGTCTGGCCGCCAGACGTTGAAGCGCCGGGGTCCCCTGTCGCGGGGGCCAGGGCCCCCGGCCCAGGCGCCGGTGGCCGGAGACGACGGGGCGGGTCGGGGGTCACGCACCCGGCGGCCGCGATCGCGGCGAACGAAACACCGAAAACGAACGCTCGAACGCGGGCACGCATCCCACACCTCCAGATCCGCCCCGAGGGGCCGGTGAGTGCCCGCCAGCACTGTCCGGTCGTAATGACGGTATCGGGTCGGGGGGTTGCAGAG
>PNKH01000219.1 GCA_013822345.1 Isosphaera sp. | reverse complement strand
GTCCCGCCCGGCCCCGCCGGAGGCGGCTGCCGTCAGAAGCCGGCGAGGCTGACCACCAGGCCGTCGTCCTTCCGGACCAGGAGCTGGAACACCGCGTTCGGGATGCCGTACCGGATGTGGGTCACGGAGCCGTCGGCGAAAACCGCGTTCATCCCGCCCGGGTGGGCCGACCCGAAGTACTGCCACCCGGCCGCCCACGGGCCCCCGGGCGGGCCGGCGGGCCCGTACGGGGCGTCCCGGTGCGGCCCGCTCATCGAGCACCGGCTGGTCGACCAGCTCGCCCACCCGTTCACCCACCCGAGGTCCGTGAAGGCGCAGTTGCCGCCACAGTTCCCGGACCCGGCGGTGTCGTCGGCCGCCGCCACCGGCCGGTAGCGAGTCGGGTCGACGAACTTCTCGCCGATCAGCATGGTGCTCGACGTGCCGTCCCTGAGGCCGGTCAGGGTTACGGTTGGGTACCCGGTCGGGACCGCCGGGGTGCCGCGCCGGCCGCCCCGGACGAGGGCGGTGTTCGAGTAGAACGCGTAGTTGGTCAGGTCGGTCTGGGACGGCGGCCGGTTGGTCTCCCCGGCGTCGCTCCAGAAGCCCCAGCACCCGCCGGGCACCGCCCCGCCTTCGGGGATGGTCGACCCGTCGGGGTTCCGCTGCGCCACCCCCCACATCGGGACGGCGTAGTCGTTGACCGCGACCGGTCCGCCGCCGAACCCGATCCGGGTGGTCGGGCCACGCCTGGCGGGACAGAAGTAGATCTTCACCGGCGTCGCCCCGATCGCGCTGTCGCTCGGGTTGTCGTACAGGGCGTTCTGCTCGATGAACGGGAGGACCTGGAAGAACACCCCGGCCGTCTGATACCCGGACGCCGGGGTGTTCGGGGCGGCGGGGTCGACGCTCCTCGGGGTCGCCGGGGTGCCGTTGAACCGCCGGATGCCGCCGCCACTCCCGTGGGTCGGCAGGTGGTTGTACGTGTCGTGGTAGTTCTGGATCCCGAGTCCGATCTGCTTCAGGTGGTTGGCGCACTGGGTGCGGGCGGCGGACTCGCGGACCTTCTGGACGGCCGGCAGCAGCAGCCCGACGAGGACGGCGATGATGGCGATCACCACCAGCAACTCGATCAGCGTGAACCCGGCCCGGTCGGGACGGTCGGTGCGGGGCATGGGAACTCCGGTCGGGGAGGATGAGGGGATCAGTCTTTGGCCAGCAACTCCTTGAGGCGGGACTCGTCGGCGAGTTCCACCTTCCCATTCGCGAACACGACCAGCCGCCGGCCGCCCTTGCCGGTCTTCTCGTGGGCGACCACCGGGGCGTCGGTGCCACTGACCCCGGCGATTTTCCGGCCGTAGAGGACCACGAACGGCTCCCCGTCCCGGTCGGACGCGAACAGGCCGTCGACCTCCTTCCGGTCGATCCCGGCCGGGGCGAGCACCTGGTCGGGCTTGCCGCGGATGTGGGCCTTGAACGGCCCCTCGGCGTCGGGGCCCTGCCCCTTCTTCGCGACCGCGTAGTCGAGGTACATGTTGCCGACCGCCCGAAGCCGGGCCGCGGTCGGGGAGTCGAGGTCGTCCGAGCCGCAGCCGGGGACCGCGAGGACGGCGGCGACGAGCCCGGCGGCGAATAGCCGTGGCATAAACACCCGGGGGGAGAACAGATCGTGCGGGCAGGACGGGCGTGTGTCGACCGCCCGGCGGTACGGGGAGCTAATCCCGTTCCGCCGGGCGGTGGTGTTCAGGGGGCGAGTGGTCGGGGTGTGTGGCCGGGGCAGAGTGGGCGATACAGGATTTGAACCTGTGACTTCGTCCGTGTGAACGCGACCGGCCCCACCCTCCCCCGGCACGGATCACCCTACAATTCCTAGCATTCTGCCCGATCCCGCCCGCGTTGCAAGTGGACGCATTTGCAGCATCAGAATGCAAGCGGAAACGGTAGTGAAGGGGGTGATCGGCGGTAGCCTACTGGCGCCAATCGGCCGTCCGCCCTCGGCTTCGGCCGGGCGGCGGGCCGGGTCGGTCACCCGCCGGCCCGCCGCCCCTACCCGTACCTCGCCGATCCGCCGGGCCGCCCCTCCGCGGCGGATCACAATTCCTGTTCACATCCCGGGGAGGTGTTGGATAGGCCCGGCCCCGGCCGACGAGCCGATCCCCTGAGTCAGGGCCGTGACGTGCCCGTCCCACTCACACCGGGCGTCACGGGTACAGTCGGAGTTGGACCCACAGGCCGCGGGCGATCAGTTGGAGCGGGTGGTTCAGGTCCAGACGGGTGACCGCGGCCCGGGCGGCGGCCGTCAGGCCGATCAGACGGTCCGAGTCCGGGTCGTGCCGGAAGTGCTCGGACCAGCGGTCGGCCCGCGGGTTGAACAGCGACACCTCGTCGCCGGTCGCGTCGTCGGTCCCGGTCACGGCGTCGCCTTTGCGGGCGTTGCAGGCCCGGCAGGCGAGGGCCGGGTTGTCCGGGTCGTCGCTCCCGCCGTGCGAGACCGGGACGACGTGCTCG
>PNKH01000218.1 GCA_013822345.1 Isosphaera sp. | reverse complement strand
GCCGGGGTCGTCACTTCTTCAGCGGGGTGGCGTCGGCCTCGAGGTCGCCGAGGGCGTACTGGATGCCGGCCAGGTAGTGCTTCAGGATGGTCGGGTTCCAGTAGATCTCCTCCCGGTGCCCGAGCGAGCAGTAGAACACCCGCCCCTTGCCGTAGGCGTTGATCCAGCTGATCGGGTACGTCCCGTCCTTCCGCTTCCCGCCGGCCCGGTCCTTCTCGTCCATCTTCTCGAGGTCCATGGTCAGCAGGAACCGGCGGTCCGACGGGAGGGCGGTGTCGTCCCGGAACATGTAGATCTCGTCGGCGATCACGAAGTCCTTGCCGTCGAACGCGGCGGTCACCGGGCTCTTCGGGTCCGTCACCTTCACCGGCACCGCCTTGTGCCACGGGTGGCTGACGAACGCCCCGCCCATCATCTGGTTGTACTCCTTCCAGTTCTTGTACGTGTCGGTCGCGGCGTGCACCCCGATCAGCCCCCGCCCGCTCGTCACGAAGTCGACGAGGCTTTTCTTCAGCTCCTCCTCGCGCTTCGCCGCCGCCTCCACCTCCGCCTTGTTGTTCTTGTCGGCCACCTTCGGGCGGAAGCAGTCGTTGGTGGTGTTGAGCATGAACACCGCGTCGAACTTCTTCAGCTTCTCGGGCTCCAGGAACGACTCGTCCTCGGTGTGGAACACGGTGTACGCCCCGGTCTTGTCGCCCATCAGGGCGATCGCCCGGGCGCCGATCGCGATCGACCCGTGGCGGAACCCGGCGGTCTTGCTGAACACGAGGACGTTGCGTGGCGCCTTCGGCTTGGCCGGGGCCGAGTCCGGCAGCGCCGCCTTCACCTTCTCGAGCATCTTCGGGTCAGCGTCCTTCTTGTCCTGGGCGGCGGCGCCGGCGGCCAGGCACAAGAGGGCGGGCAGGATCAGGCGGCGCATGGGGGGACTCCGGGGGGAAAGGGGCGCGGGGCGTCTCGGAACGTGTAGGGTGCGTCGAGCGAGTCTGCGAGCGACGACGCACCTGGGGCGCCGGTGCGTCGTCGGTCCGAAGCGGACCTCGACGCACCCTACTTCGGGATGCGGTTGAGCGTGTAGTACCCGACCGGGTGGAGCAGCGGCCGGCCGTCCTTGCTCCGTACCCCGTCGAGCTTCAGCTCGTGGACGTAGTACGGGGCCAGGCCGTCGACGGTCAGGGTCACCGTCTTCCCGTCCTCGCCGACAACCGCCTTCGTCACCTTCAGCGGGTGCGTGTCCTGCGGCTTGTCCCCGTACCCGCTGTGGTAGTGGTACGTCCAGCAGCTCATCGCGTACGACTTCGGGTCGGCGGCGGTCTTCGGGTCGACCGGCTCGGTGAACGTCAGCTTGAACCCGTCCGGGGCGGCCCGCATCGTCAGCACCTCGAACGGCGTCTTCCCGGTCCAGACGAGCCGCTGCAGCATGTACGGCCGGGACCCGCCGCCCCACCCGCGGTTCGTCCCGCCGACGAACATGCTGCCGTCGTGGCCCCAGCACATCCGCAGCACGCCGGACGCGAACCCCTTCCGGAACGGGAAGCACGCCCCCTGGTACTCGCCGTCCACCTTCTCCAGGTCGACGCGCACGACGATGGCGTTCCCCTGGTCGCCGACGAAGAGTTGCTGGTCGAACGGTCCGAACTTGCCGCCGGTCGCGTCGAACACGATGTCGCTGTGCGACTTCCCCATCTCGGGGTACGGGAACCACACCGCCGGGGCGACGAGGTGCGGGATCTCCTTCGCCGCGACCGGCCACCGCAGCCCGCTCTTCGGGTACCCCTTGCCGGGGTTCTTGAAGTTCGACAGCGGGTGGTCGCACGACTCCAGCCCGACCGGGTTCCCCTGGAACGAGCCGGGCTTCAGGTGCGACAGCTTGCACACCGCCACCCAGTCGCCCTGGTTGTCGGTGTAGAACATGTCGCCGGCGGCGTTCGGGCCGAGGCCGGCGGGCGACCGTAGCCCCGGACACACCGGGATCATCTTCCCCTTCGGGTCGACCTTCACCGCCCACCCGCGCCAGTACGCGGTCGGCTCCTGCCCGCCGCCGAACGGCCGGTTCAGGGTGACCCACATGTTGCCGTCGTGGTCGAGCTTCGGGCCGAACGCGTACTCGTGGTAGCTGCCGCTGATCTCCCAGTCGTTGCAGAAGCTTTCCACCCGGCTGACCTTCTCGCCTTTTGGGTCGAGCTTCAGCCGCGTCAACTCGGCGCGCTGGGCGGTGTAGATGCCGTCCGGACGGGTGAGGAGGCCGAGCGGCTCGTGCAGGCCGAACAGGAGCCGCCGCCAGGTGACGGTGGTCGCCGGGTCCGGGGCCGTCTTCGGCTCCTTCCCGACGACCACCCCGGCGCCCGGCTTGTCGGCGTACACGTTCTCCGCCTGCCACACCTCGCCGCGGCGGGTGGCGGCGGCGAGCCTGGTCTTGCCGGCGTCGAGCCAGTCCAGCCCGCCGACCTCCAGCACCACCTCGTCCGGCAGCGGCAGGGTGACCATCCGGTAGTAGTCGTCCTCGG
>PNKH01000217.1 GCA_013822345.1 Isosphaera sp. | reverse complement strand
GTCGGGTACATCCACCGGACGCAGCAGGTGCTGTTCGGGATGGACACGATGATGAACATCCTGCTGTTCTACCTGATGATCGGGAACAGCGGGGCGGCGCTGTCGCTGGACCGGCTGATCGCCCGGTACCGGGCGGCGCGGGCGAGCCTGGCGCGGACGGGCACGATCGACCCGGCCACCCGGGCGTTCCTGGCCTGCCCGCCGCCGTCGGTCGGGGCCGGGTTCGCCCAGCGGCTGCTCCAGGTGCACGTCTGCTTCATCTACATGGCCGCCGGGCTGTCGAAGCTGAAGGGGCAGTCGTGGTGGAACGGGCAGGCGTTCTGGGAGGTGGTGGTGAACCCCGAGTTCACCCTGCTCCACTACGGGTGGTACGAGTCGATGCTGCGGTTCTGGGCGTCGTACAAGCCGCTGTTCCACGCCGTCTGCATCGTGTCCGTGTGGTTCACCCTGTTCATCGAGATCTCGCTGCCGTTCCTGGTGTGGACGCGGCTCCGGTGGGTGATCCTGCTGTTGGCGACGGCGATGCACGCGGCGATCGGGGTGCTGATGGGGCTGAACGTGTTCGAGCTGCTGATGATCGTGATGTTCCTGGCGTTCCTCCCGGACCGGGTGATCCGCGACCGGTTCCGCGGCGGGCCGGGGCTGCCGCGGCTCACGTTCACCTTCAACCCGGCCGTGCCGACCCACACCCGGGCCGCGGCGACCGCCCTGGCCCTCGACGTGGACAACCAAGTCACGCCGGTCGCGGACCGTGGCGCGGCGGGGACCGCGGTGGCCGAGGCCGGCGGGGCGGGGAAGACCGGGGCCGACGGGGTGCGGGTGCTGGCGAAGGGGCTGCGGTTCCTGTCGCTGGTGTCGGTGCTGCTGTGGGTGCCGGGGGTGAGCCGGTTGCTGAACCGACGGCTGTTCCCGGCCGCGGCGCCGGCGGCCCCGCCCGCGCCGGCGGCGAAGCCGGCGCGGGCGGCGGTGGGGCGGTGAACGTTCCGCCGCTTGCGGCGTTGCGTGCGACGCAACGCCGCAAGCGGCGGACGTGACACCGCTCGAAACGGGGTTTGCGTTCAACTCCCGCGCCCCCGGCGGCCGATCCCCTGACCGGGACCGTTCCGACCACCGGGGGCGCCGATGCGTCGCGTTTCCGCCCTGCTCCTGGCCGGGTCCGTCGCCGGCTGCCTGGCCCTGGCCGCCCCCGCCCGGCCGCAGGACCCGGGCGACCTCGAGCGACACTACCGGCCGCACCGCACGTTCGGCATCCCGGTCTCCGCGGAGACGATCGCGGGGCTGAAGAACAAGCCGTCCGAACTGCAGCTCTACTACGCCGTCAACCGGTCGGCGTTCCAGAAGTCCAAGCGGCTGAAGGTGTCCGAGCTGGACCCGCTGGAGGGCGGGCGGAATGGGTTCCTGTTCACCGCCGACCGGGACGGGGACTACGAGTTCACCGTCCAGTTCGTGTACCCGGACGGGTCAGTCAGCCCGAAGGCGGACGAGCTGAGCCCACAGGTCCGGACGGTGGTCGACACCACCCCGCCGGTGGTGAAGGCGGTCGCGGCCGGTACCGGGGTGCAGTGGCGGGCGACCGACGACAACCTCGACCCGCGGGGGGTCAAGCTCCAGATCAAGTGGCCGCACATTCAGAAGTGGACGGACGTGACCGACCGGGAGTTCCGGCCGGCCGACGCGTACTCGTGGACGCTCGCGCCGGGTAAGGCGCTGGACGTCCGGGTGGTGGCCGCCGACCGGGCCGGGAACGAGGGGGTGTCGGCCCCGGTCCGGGTGCCGGGTGACGGCCAGGCGGTCGGGCTGCCGAAGGGGCCGTCGGCGGTCCCGCCGGTGACGGCCGACCCGGCCCTGCCGGCCGCCCGGGTGGACTACGTCAACACCCTGAAGTTCGACGTGGACTCGACGGTCCGCGGGATGGGCCGGTCCGGGGTGCAGGCGGCGCACCTGTTCGTGATCCGGAGCCAGGGCGGGTGGGAGAAGGTGAAGCGGTTCCCGCTCAACCCGGTGCTGACGCCGGGCGGGGACAAGGAGCCGACCGTGTCGCTCCCGTACGAGGTGCGGGAGGACGGCACCTACGGGTTCTACGTCATCCCCGAGAGCGGGGCCGGGAAGCGGGCCGACGACCCGAAGCGGGACGACCCGCCGATGGTTCACGTGGTGGTTGACACCGTCCCGCCGTACGTCCAGGTGACCGGGGTGCAGGTCCGCCGCGGGGCCGGGCGGAACCCGGTGGTGGAGATCACCTGGAAGGCGGCCGACCCGAACCTGATGCCGGACCCGATCAACCTGGAGTGGTCGCCGGACCCGCGGGCCGGGACGTGGAACGAGATCAAGTACCGGCTGCGGAACTTCCCCGGGACGGAGACCGGGCGGTACGCGTGGGAGGTGCCGGACGAGAACCTGTGGAAGTTCTACGTCCGGGCGCGGGCGGTGGACAAGGCGTCGAACACCGGGGAGCACGTCTGGGGGGTGGACGCGGCCGGGAAGTCGCCGCCGGCGGAGGTGATCGTCGACCTGGAGACGCCGGCGGCGACGATCAACCGGGTCCGGCCGGGCGGCG
>PNKH01000216.1 GCA_013822345.1 Isosphaera sp. | reverse complement strand
GCCGGCGGCCGACAGGCTCAGGCCCTTGAACTCCCGCACGCACCCGGTGATCGCCACCTCGGTCGGCAGCCGCTCGACGCTCGACGCCCCGAAGAACCCGACCACGCCCGTCGTGTGGTCGAGGACGTACCGCACGTCCGCCGGCTCCGAGATCGGCCCGCCGTGGCACAACACGAGGACGTCCGGGTTCACCGCCTTCGCCGCGTCGGCCAACTCCTGCACCCGCCTCGCGGCGTCCGGCAGCGTCATTGCGGTCTTCGCCCCGATGCTCCCCTTGGTCGTCAGCCCCATGTGCGGGATCAGCACGTCCGCCCCGGCCCGGGCCATCGCCTCGGACTCCTCCGGCGTGAACACGTACGGGCACGTCAAGAGGTCGAGTTCCCGCGCCGCGGCGATCATCTCCACCTCCTTCCCGTACCCCATCCCGGTCTCCTCCAGCCCGACGCGGAGGGTGCCGTCGAACAGGCCGACTGTCGGGAAGTTCTGCACCCCGCTGAACCCGGCGTCCTTCACCTCGCGGAGGAACCGCGTCATGACCCGGAACGGGTCGGTGCCGCACACCCCGGCGAGGACCGGCGTCCGCTCGACGACCGGCAGCACCTCCCGGGCCATGTCCATGACGATCTGGTTCGCGTCGCCGTACGGCAGCAACCCGGCGAGCGACCCGCGGCCGGCCATCCGGAACCGGCCCGAGTTGTAGATGATGATGAGGTCGACCCCGCCCGCCTCGGCGCACTTCGCGGAGATGCCGGTGCCGGCCCCGCCGCCGATGACCGGCCGGCCGGCCGCGACCTGGTCCCGCAGCCGGGCGAGGATGTCCTGTCGGGGAAACATGGGGACCGCGGGTGGGGAGTGGGAAGACCGGGGTCAGGATACGACCCCGTCCCCCTCCCGACGCTCCGGTTCCGGAGCGGCCTTCGCCTCGACCTGAGCCAGGATCTCTTCGAGCAACTTCTCGGCCGGGTCGGGCGGCGGGGCGGGCGGCGCGGCCGGGCGGCGGCCGCGGCGGAGGTGGAGGAACGTCTCGCCGACGGCGACGAACCCGAACCCCCAGACCGCCATCAGCAGCGGGACGCGGGCGCGGACCTGGGCGGCCACGTCCCCGCCGGCGTCGGCGGCGACCGGGGCGCCGGTCGCCGCCCGGGTGCCGGAGTGCCCGGACAGCCAGATCGACGCCAACTCCGCCAACATCAGCCCGACGACGCCGAGCACGAGCGCCGTCAGCGCGCCGTGGACCGCCACCCGCCGCAGGACCGGGCGCATGGTATTTCCCCCGGGCGACGGGACCGGTACCGCCGGTAACATAACACGCGATTCCCGCCGCGGTCGCCCGGGGGGCCGAGCCATGTCCGTCCTGCTGATCGGCACCCTCGACACCAAAGGGGCCGAGTTCGCCCACGTCCGCGACCGCCTCCGCGCCGCCGGGGTGGCGGTCACCGTCGCCGACTGCGGGGTGGTCGGCCCGCCGGCGTTCGCCCCGGACGTTTCGCGCGACGAGGTGTTCTCCGCCGCCGGCGCGGACGCCGCGGCGGTGAAGGCCGCCGCCGACCGCGGCAAGGCGGTCGCCCTCGCCGCGGACGGCGCCGCGAAGCTCGCCGCCGAGTTGCACCGGCAAGGGAAGCTGTCCGGGGTGATGGGCCTCGGCGGGTCGGCCGGCACGACCATCGGCACGGCCGCCATGCGGGCCGTCCCGGTCGGCGTCCCGAAGCTCATGGTCAGCACCCTGGCGAGCGGCCAGGTCCGGCACTACGTCGGCACCCGCGACGTGATGATGCTCCACTCCGTCGTCGACATCGCCGGTCTGAACCGGATCAGCCGGGCCGTGCTCGACAACGCCGCCGCCGCGATGGCCGGCATGGTGACCGCCCGGCGAGCCGGGAGCGTCAGCGACCGGAGTTCCGCGCCGGACAAGCCGGTGGTCGCCGCGACGATGTTCGGGGTCACGACCCCGTGCGTCGAGGCGGCCCGGAAGCAACTGGAGGCGGCCGGGTACGAGGTGCTGGTGTTCCACGCCACCGGGACCGGCGGGCGGACGATGGAAGGGCTGGTCCGCGACGGCCTGGTCGCCGGCGTCCTCGACATCACCACCACCGAGTTGGCCGACGAGCTCGCCGGCGGTATCCTGACCGCCGGCCCGGACCGGCTCACCGCCGCCGCCCTGAAGGGGGTGCCGCAGGTGATCTCGGTCGGGGCCCTCGACATGGTCAACTTCGGCCCGCCGGACACCGTCCCGGCCCGGTACGACGGCCGGCGGTTCCACCGCCACAACCCGACCGTCACCCTGATGCGGACGACCCCGGAGGAGATGGACCGGCTCGGCCGGGAGATCGCCCACAAGGCGAGCGCCGCGGCCGGCCCGACGGCGGTGGTGCTGCCGCTCCGGGGCGTGTCGGCGGTGGACGCCGCCGGCGGCCCGTTCTGGTGGCCGGAGGCCGACGCGGCCCTGTTCCAGAGCGTCCGGAACTGGGTCGCCCCGAACGTGGAGGTGGTCGAACTCGACCTCCACCTGAACGACCCGGGGTTCGCCGCCGCCTGTGTCGCCGTGCTCCTCCGGTTCCTCGGCGCCCGAACCGAGTAGGGCAGGTTCGGGTTGGTGTCGCGGCGGGTGG
>PNKH01000215.1 GCA_013822345.1 Isosphaera sp. | reverse complement strand
CCCTGCCGCGCCTTCGCCACCAGCGCCGCCTTCACCGGGTCCGGGAGGAACTTCGACAGGTCCCCGCCGAGGGCCGCGATCTGCCGCAGCAGCGAGCTGCTGACGTGCGAGAACTCCTCCTTCGCCATCAGGAACACCGTCTCGATCCCCGGGTCCAGGTTCAGGTTCATCAGCGACATGGTGAACTCGTACTCCATGTCGGACAGGGTCCGCAGCCCGCGGAGCATCACCCGCGCCCCCGCCCCGCGGACGAACTGCACCGCCAGCCCGGTGAACGGCAGCACCTCCACGTTCGGGAACTCGCGGGTCACCGCCTTCAGCAGCTCGACCCGCTCGCCGATGTCGAACAGCGTCGCCTTGTCCGGGTTGATGCCCACGCCGACGATCAGCCGGTCGAACACCCGGCAGCCGCGCCGGATGATGTCGACGTGGCCGAGGTGGACCGGGTCGAACGTCCCGGTGTAGACGGCGACGCGGGGGTCGAGGGCGGTCGGCATGGGCGGTCACCTCGCGGCGTCCAGGAAGCGGTCGATGTCGCCTTCCGTGTTGTACGCGTGCGGGCTGACCCGGACCCGGCCGCCGCGGTCCCGCACCACCACCCCGGCGGCCAGGCACCGCCGCACCGCCTCGCCCGCCGCCAGGCCCGGGCGCGTCAGCGACACGATCCCCGACCACTCCCCGTCACGGCGACTACTGTACACCTCCCAACCGCGTGACACCGCCTTGTCACACAGGTAGTCGGTCAGGTGCCGGACCCGGGCCTCGACGTTCCCGATGCCGGCGTCCAGGAGCAGTTCCAGGCTCGCCCCGAGGGCGGTGACCCCCGGGACGTTGTACGCCCCGCCCTCCCACCGCCCGGCGTGCGGCTTCAAGGTGAAGTCGATCGTCGTGAAGGCCAGCGGGTTGACCACGCTGTTCGCCCCGACCCCGACCGGGTGGAGCCGGTCGACCCACTCGCGCCGGACGTACCCGATCCCCGCCCCCTCCGGCCCGAGCATCCACTTGTGCCCGTCGGCCGCGAGGGCGTCGATCGGCGTCCGCTGCACGTCGACCGGGAAGACGCCGAGGGCCTGGATCGCGTCCACGAAGAAGAACACCCCGCGCTCGCGGCACAGCGAGCCGAGGGCATCGAGGTCGGTGCGGAACCCGGTCGCGAACTCGACCGCCGACACCGTCAGCACCCGGGTCCGGTCGGTCATCGCGGCCCGCACGTCGTCGACTAACACCCGCCCGTCGCGGCCCGGGACGGTCCGCACCTCGACCCCGCGCCCGGCCAGGTTCATCCACGGGTACTGGTTCGACGGGTACTCGTCGGCCGCCAGCACCACGTTGTCCCCGGGCCGCCACGGGAAGCCCTCGGCGACCACGCCGATGCCGTGCGTCGTGTTCGGGACGAAGAACACGTCGTCCGGATCCGGTGCGTTGATCAGCCGGGCGGCGAGGCGGCGGACGGCGGCGACCCGGGCGAACCACTCCCGGACCGCCGCGACCCCGTCGGCGGCGAGGCTGTCGGCGTAGGCCCGGATCGCCTCCACCGCCGGGGTCGGGAGCGGGGCGACGGCGGCGTGGTCGAGGAACGCCCACCGGGCGGCGACCGGCATCTGCGAGCGGAGGGCGGACCAGTCCATGACGGGCCTCGTGAGTCGGTAGCGCCTCGGTTCGGTGGGGCAGGCATTCCTGCCTGCCGCAGTTTTGGCAGGCAGGAATGCCTGCCCCACCGAACCGAGGCGCGGCCCGTGAGTCCCCGCGATTGTGGCCCGCCGGCGGCCGCCGTACAATCTCGAACTACCGTCGTCGACTCCCCGGAGGCCCGCCGTGTTCCCCGAACCGGACCGCACCCCGTACGACCTGAACTTCCGCCTGTTCGGGTTCCCGGTCCGGGTCCACCCGCTGTTCTGGCTGGTCGCCGCCCTGCTCGGGGCGAGCGCCCTGGACGACGGGCTGGCGTACCTGGCCGTGTGGGTCGCGGTGGTGTTCGTGTCGATCCTGGTGCACGAGCTGGGGCACGCGGTCGCGTTCCGCCGGTTCGGGTCCGACGCCCACATCGTCCTGTGGGCGTTCGGCGGGCTGGCGGTGCCGCGGTCCGGGGTGGCCGGCCGCGGCCGCCGCGTCCTGGTCGCCCTGGCCGGCCCGGCCGCCGGGTTCGTCCTGTGCGGGCTGGTGTACGCCTCCGACCGGGTCGGCGACTGGGGGGCGACGAACGGGCCGCTGGTGTACGAGCTGTACTTCCAACTGGTGTTCGTGAACCTGTACTGGGGCGTGTTCAACCTGCTGCCGGTGTTCCCGCTCGACGGCGGCCAGGTGTCGAAGGAACTGTGCGAGGGCCGGTGGCGCGGCCGCGGGCTGCGGGTGGCGCTGCAGGTCTCGGTCGGGGTGGCGGCGGCCGTCGCGGCGTACGGGGTGGTGTGCTTCCTCGACTCGAAGTCCGACCGGTCGTTCCTCGGCTTCCTGCCGTGGTGGTTCCCGCGCGGCAGCCTGTGGACCGCCCTGCTGTTCGGCATGCTCGCGGCCCAGAACTACCAGCTCCTCCAGCACCTCGGCCGGGGGTACCACTACGAGGCGCCGGACGACCGGGTGTCGTGGGAGAAGTGAACCTTCAGGTAGGGTGGG
>PNKH01000214.1 GCA_013822345.1 Isosphaera sp. | reverse complement strand
GAAGTTGGTGTTCCTACTCGACAAGAAGTTGTCCGCGAGGACCGGCGGGCCTCATCACAACTTCGAGCCCTACGACTACGGCCCGTTCGACATGGGCGTCTACGCGGACCTGCGGACGCTCGCGGCGGCCGGGGACGTGGAAATCGACGCTGCGCCGACCCGCCGCTACCGGCCCACCCCCGGGCGGCCTGGTACGGGGCCGCGAACTCCTCGGCCGCCTGGACGCGGATGCGGCCGAGGACATCCGCAACCTGTTCGCACGCGGACGGTTGTCCGGGGTCCCGGGACCCGGCGCCGCCCGCGCCGGGCGGGTCGGTCAGTCCGGGTCGCCGATCAGGACGAACCCGGCCCAGTACCGCGGGTGGGCGAACGGCCGGGGCTGGTTCACCCCCTTGACGGGGGCCGCGTCCGGGACCGCCAGCTCCAGGGCCTTCTCGCCCTTCGCCCGCGGCACCCCCCGGCCCAGCTCGGCACTCAGCCGGAGGGCGTCGTCGAACGACAGGTCCCGCAGCCACCCCTTCGCCTCGGCCAGGGCGGCCGCCTTCCCCAGCGGCTTCGCCAGCCCGTCCCGCTTGCCGAGCAGGTTGGAGTAGAACCGGTCCATCAGCAGGGCGGTGGCCGCGTCGTCCACCTTCCACAGGCTCAGGCACACGCTCCGGCTCCCGGCCGCCAGGAACGCCTGGGCGAACCCGAGCAGCCCGTCCCCCCCGCCGCCCCGCCCCAGGCCCGTCTCGCACGCCGACAGGGTGACCAGCTCGGCGTCCAGCTTCCAGTCGGCCAGCACCTCGGCCGCCGTCAGCCGGCCGTCGAACGACCGCCCCCCGGCCTTCGGGACGTCCGTCGGCCCCGGCAGCCGGTCCCGGGCCAGGATCAGGGCCGAGTCGAACGCCCGGGCGTCGTTCGCCTCCCCGTGGGTGGCCAGGTGGACGTACCGGAACCGCTTCAGCCCGCCCCCGGCCCGCAGCTCCTCCAGCCGCTGCTCGCTCGCGTCCGACCGGGTCAGGGCCGTCAGGTCGGCGCCGAACAGCCGGGCCAGCCGGTCCAGCTCGACCCGGGTCCCGGGCAGCTCCCGCCAGTCCCCGCCGCGGGCCAGGGCGGCGAGCGCCAGGTCGGTCCTCCGGCGGGCGGCGACCGCGGCCGGGGCCGGGTCGGGGTCGAGCACCACCCCCAGCGGGCCCGGCCTCAGGTCGCGGGTGGCGGCGTCCTTCTCCCCCGCCCGCCACACGACCACCGGGACCGAGGCGTCCTTCGCGCGGGCGGCGATCAGCTCCTTCAGCTTGGCCGCGTCGGTCAGGTCGGCCCCGGCGTACCTGAGGAGGACGTCGCCGGGCCGGATGCGGGCGTCGGCGGCGGGCCCGCCGGGGACGACCTGGGTGACGAGCAGCCCGCCGGGCGGGAGGCCGCCGCCCGGCCGCGGGGCGGGGATGCCGTCGGTCGCGAACACCGGGTCGCCGACCGCCAGGGCGGCCGACCCGGCGGGCCGCGGGGCGGCCTTGAGGCGGGCCAGGACGGTGCCGGACGGGGTGTAGCTGACGGTGAACGCGTCGGTCAGGGCCTCGACCGGGACCCCGGCCATCCGGCCGGCCGGGACGACGATCAACCGCTTGACCCCGGCCAGGTGCTTCCCCAGCGGGGCGAGCCGCTGGGCGTGGAGTTGCCTGGCCAGCGCGTCCACCTCGGCCCGGGGCGCCCCGCCGGCCAGGGCCTCCCGGAACCGGCGGGGGAGGGTGGCGTCCGCGTCGGTCCACGCGCCAGCCGGGCCGGACCCGGGGAGCAACTCCCAGGCCGGGTCGCCGGCGGGGCGGACGACGCAACCCCAGCTCGGGCCCTCACCGTTTCGCTGGGGACTGGGATCGACCCACGCGACGAGGGCGGCGTCGGCCGGGAGGGCGGCCCGGACGGCTGCGAAGTCGGCCACGCCCCGGCGGCCGGGCGCGGCGGCGAGGCTGGCCAACTCGCCCTCGAGCTTGTCCCGCTCGGCCCTCAGGGCGTCGAGTTCCCTGCGGTCGGCCGCGGTCGGCTCCCGGGCCGTGACGAGGGCTGTGACGCGGGAACAGAGCCGGCCGAGGGAGTCCCGGACGGCGGCGGCGCGGGCCCGCTCGGCGGGGGTGGGGGCGGCGGCCGGGTCGGCGGTCTGGTCGAGCAGCCCGCGGGCCAGGTCGGCCTCCAGGGCGGCCCACGCCTCGGCCGGGCGGCCGAGCCGGGCCCGGGCGGCGGCGAGCAGCCGGTACGGCGACGCGGTTATCCCGAACGAGGCGCGGTCGAGTCCCCCGGCGACCGCGACCCGGGCCGATTCGTAGCTCTCGACCGCGGCGGCGGCTGACCGTTCGGCCGCCGCCCACTTCCCCTGGGAGGCCAGGGTGGAGGTAAGGTCGTAGTAGGCCCGAGCGGTGTGCGGGTGGGCTTCCCCGAGGGCCGCCCGGAGGATCCCCAGGGCGACCAGATAAAGCGGCTCGGCATCTGCGTACTCCCCCTGGCGGGACAGGTTGCGGGCCAGGTTGCCGTAAGCGATGGCGGTGTCCGGGTGGGCCTCCCCGCGGGCCGCCTGGCAAACCTTCAGGGCCGCCCGGAGGAGCGGCTCGGCCTCCGCCAGCTTCCACTGGTCTCCGAGGATCATGCCCAGGTTGCCGTAGCCGTGCGCGGTGTCCGGGTCGGCCTCCCCGCGGGCCGCCTGGTAAACCTTCAGGGCCGCCCGGAAGAGCGGCTCGGCCTCCGCGTACTTCGCCTGTTCTCGGAGGATCATGCCCAGGTTGCCGTAGCCGCGCGC
>PNKH01000213.1 GCA_013822345.1 Isosphaera sp. | reverse complement strand
CCCCGTTGGTGGGCGTATCGACAGCCACAAACCTCAAGCTCCTCGAGCGGGACACTGGTCGAACACCGCCCGCGAGACTAACGCGCGCCTTTGACCCCTCATCGGATCTGAACACTCGTGTTACTAAAATAATCTCTGTCTGGGTCAAGCCGCAGTTTCTTGTTCCCGGCCGACGAACTACCGAACTAGGCCGCACGCCGGCGGACTCCGTCGCGGCGGTCGACGCCCCCGCACGAGCGGGTGGGGCCATCGCCGGCGGGCCGGCGGCGGTCCTCCCGGTCGACAGCGGCCGGTGGCTGCACCGGCTGTGGGCGGTCGACGCCGGCGGGCCGCCCCGCCGCCGACGCGGGCCGAGTGACTCGCCCGGGGGCTGCGGCGGTCCGTGCAGCCGCGGGCGGCCGCCGCCGGGTTCTGAGCGGCGGAGGGGCGACGGGACGGCAGCCACCGACGACCGCCGAGGGTGTTGGGGGTGAGCCCGTGTGGTCGCGACCCACCCGCGGCGGAGACGACGGAGACGACGGAGACGACGGGCGCCGTGGTCCCCTTCCACCGACGGCTTTGCGACGCATTGGGCCGGACGGGGCGTAATGCGTATCACCCGTCCGCAATCCGTATCAGCCCGGCCTGACCCGGGTCCGCGGGGCGGAACACCGGCTCGATCCCGAGTTCGTGTTCCTCTTGGATGAGGACGCACAGGTTGTGGGCGACCAACTTGCACAGCACCTCATTCACCATAGCCGCGTCCGTCTTCGAGCGGACGGAGTCGCCGAACTTCCGCTTAATCATGCTGAACGTGGACTCGACGTTGGACCGCTTGTGGTAGTGTCGGACGTACTCCTCCCGCTTGAACGAGAAGTAATGGAACGCCTTCTCGAAGTGCCCGCCGGCGGCCCCGGTGGCGTTCGCCTTGAACGCGATGTACCCCTGCCCCCCGCACCCGGCGACCGCCTCGAAGTTCTCCAGTGACCCGTAAGCCTTGTCGGCCGACATCTCGGAGACGGAGAACCCGCCGGCCGTCTCCGCCAGCAGCGGCACGAACTGGGGCGAGTCCCCGGCGTCCTTGTCGAGAATCCGCACCGCGGTCACGACGTTCGTCTTCACCCCGCAGGCGATGTGGCACTTCACCCACACGCACTTCTGCCGGGTCACCCCGTACTTCTGGTCGAACCACCGCTCGAAGCGGTTCGACCCGAACCCGCTGCTGTCGATGGCGAAGTCCGTCTCGACCGCCCGCAGCGGGAGGCTGCTGCGGTGGACGAGTTGCTTGAGGAGAGGGGTGAAGGCCGGGTTCTCGAAGAACTGGACCGTCTTCAACCCGGGGACCGGGCGGGACAGGTGGCCGCGGGCGTGGGCTTCCCGCAGGTCGGACGAGAACCGCCGGCTGCTGAACGTCGAGTACACCTTGTACACCATCGCGAACACCGAGTCCCGGACCGTGTGCGGCTTCTGCCCGCGGGTGGGCTTGCGGTCGGGTTCCGGGACGCCCCGGCAGAGGTCGCACAGCAACTCCTGGACGCGGTCCTTCTCGACGCTCTGGGCGGCGTTGTACGCCCTCCACTGCTGCGGGTAGGTGGTCTTCTTCTGGACCGTGGCGGACACGGTCAGGGTTTCCGTGACGGTGGTCGTCCCGTCCGCGTGCCGCTCCCGCTCGACCGTGTACTCGACGGCGAAGATGTGCTTGCACTTCATGCCCCGCAACTCGAAGTCCGGGCAGGTGCAGGTCGGCAGGTCCGGGTCGGGGCGGACGATGTACCTCCCGTCCCCGGACGAGGACGGGACGAACCACTCGCGGCCCATCCGCTTGAGCTTGCCCGTCTCGGCGATGTGCTTCCCGCGTTCGGCTCGCACGTCCATCGCTTGACCCCCGCCAATTGATACCGTAGTATACATCTCGGCGGGGGCCGGGGTCAACGCGAAATTGCTACTTCGGTAAATTTTCTCCGGGGGTCTCGTGGGCAAGCGGAAGCCAGTCGTCGGCCCGCCGGGGGGCGGACTCGGCGCGGTGGAGGTGACCGTGCTCGCGTGCCGGTGCCGGTGCGGGCACGAGTGGGTCACCCGGAACCGGGAGAAGCCTCGGGTGTGCCCGAAGTGCAAGTCCCCGAACTGGGACAAGCCGAAGAAGTGGGAGTGGGCTCCGGACCGTCAGTGACCCCGGCTACCAAGTCAGCGGCTCTAGTTCCAGGTCGGCCAACTTCTTCATCCGCTCCGCCAACTCCCGCTTCGCGGCGTCGAACGTGTCGTAGAAGCCTGCGATCCGCCGCTGTAGGGTCAAATCCAGCAGCGGGACGTGTTCCGGGGCCGTCGGGTCCTTCCGACGTGCGGCCGGTCGCGTCCGCGGCTTCTTGTGCTCGTCCGACGCCACGGGGAAGCGGACCCTCACCTTCCGCATGGTCTTGAGGTTCGGCCGCAGTTCCCGGTTCAGCGTGCTTTCCACGGCGAAGGCCACGAGCCGGTGTCGCAGGTACGAGGCGTCGATGTTCGGGTCCAGGATGCGGATGCACCCGCAGTGGTCCGTCGTGCGAAACGTCTCCCCGCGACGGGCGATCCGGAACTCGAACAGGTCCGAGTCGATGCCCCAGAGGACGAAGTCGTTGTCGAAGTTCTTGATGTTGGAGGTGGTGCCCCACGCGAAAGGCTTCTCCATGTCCGCGCTCCACACCGGGACCGTGCCCTTCGGCAGGCCGTGGTACTGCTTCCTCAGCACCCGCTCGCCGATGAACAACTCGAAGAACTCCCCGTCCCCGAGAAGCACGTCGGCGGTGGCCTCTGGCTTCGGCATCTCCTGCTGGAGTTTGAGCAACTTCTTCCGCGACTCGTCGATCTGTTTCCGCTCGTCTTCGAGCCGTTTGGCGAACTCCGAGACCGTGACCACCGGCTTGCTCTCCACGATCCCGAGTGCCTTCCGCTCGTCAACGGTCCACCACCGGTCAACGCTCCAATAC
>PNKH01000212.1 GCA_013822345.1 Isosphaera sp. | reverse complement strand
CCCGAGGACGAATGCACCAACCTTATCGACCTCATCGCCGACGCCCAACACTGGTGCAACCAGAACGGGGAGGACTTCGACGAGATCTTGCGAATCGCTCGGATGCATTTCGAGGCAGAGGTAGACGGGGACGGGTAATGCCCCCGACTCCCGGAACCGGCGTGACCAGCCGGTTCCATTCCCGCACCGTTCGGCGGCCGCCCAAAAAAGTGCTACTCGTATGCGTCGCCGTCGCGTTTGACTCACGTTGGCGGTGCGTTGGGGGAGCCCAACTCCCTTGAAATTCAGGCGTTCGGCCTCACTCCTACCCACTTCCACGGCCTACAATTCCCCTCGATCAGGGGCCCCGCCCCTTTGACCCATCCTCTCCCCGGGCACCCGGGAGACGGTCACAAAAAGACCGGGTGCGCCGTGCCTCCCGTCGGCACGAACGGCCTCGCAAAATCGACGGCGACGAGCGTGTTCCTCATCCCCACGGCCGCGAAGCGCGGTCCCGCACGGTTCAGCCGCCGCGGCCCCCAATCCCGGGGACCGCGGCCGGTGAGCGTGACGACCGCCGGTGCAAAGGAGGTGAATACTCACCCAAAGACGACGGAGACGGAGCATGAAAGTCGAGTTGATTGACGTGACGGAGCAGGCGGAGCGGCAGGCCACCCGGGTCCCGGGGTGGCGGGTGCAGGTCACCCGCCAGGTCTGGGAGCGGTACGTGGTGGTGCCGAGAGCGGTCCGGGGGGCGAGTGAGGCGGGTCGGCTCTGGGACCTGCTGGCGTTCCTCTGGGACGGGCTCAAGCGGGCGCAGCTCCCGGCGAACCGATTGGTCGCCGGGTTCGGGTTCCCGGTCGGGTTCGCCCACAGCGACCTGGACGCCCCCGCGCCGCGGTCGGCGCGGCAGCGGCTGCCGGACGCCGCCCGGCTGGAGGCGGTCGCGGCCTTCGCCCCGGACGGCGCGCCCTGCCTGATCGTGCTCTCGCTGGAGGACATCGACCCCGGCGAGCCGCACGAGGAGATGCTGTAACCCCGAGGCCCGGGCACCCGCCCGGGCCTCCCCGGCCCGGTTCGGACAACCCGAACGGGTCGGACGGAAGACGGTGCCCTGATTTCTGGGGTGCGGAGGTTTTTGTTGCGGGCGGGTGCCAGGTCTTTCTTTCACGGTCAGGAACTCCGCCGGGATGGTCCCGGGGACGTGAACGGAGGGCTGGTGTAGCCAGGCAGCCGGGGAGGTTTTTCAGAGAAGCTGCAATGCAACAAAGCAAAAACAGGCAACAAGGCGCGCAGAAGGTGGTCGTGGCGGCGATGGGGGTGGGGTATTTGCTCCCGGCGGAGGCGAAGCCGACGGCGTGGACCGACAAGTTCGACCACGGGTCGGTGCGAGTCGTCCTCTACGTCGAGCAGTGCCCCATCCGGAACAGCTACCGAATCCTCGTGGCGAACAGGGGGTCTCGCCCCGAGGACCGGCAGTGGTTTAGCGCCGACGACATCCCGAACGCCATCAAGAGCCTGCAAGCCGCCCAGAAGGTTCATAAAAAGGCGAAGCGATACCTCGAAGGAGGTATCCTCCGCCGGGTGATCAGGACACTGTTCTAGATCCCCGCAGAAGCCCGGCCCCACCGGGCTTCTGCACTTTTTTAATCCCCACCTCGGTATACCACGGGCGAAAACCACCGGGCAAGCGTGTCCGGCCGGCCCACCCCCCGGGTGGACAGCCGGGCGGCCCGTCCCCGCAGCGTAAGTGAGCGTTCGCAGGCAGGTACGGCGTCGGGCGAGGAGTCGGTCGGCGCAGCAGGTCGGCATGTCAACTCGATGCGCCCGCGATTACCGGTTCCAAATATGCCCGCCGTTGGGTGGTTTCGTAGGACCGGGCTGAGTCTGCGAAACATCTCCGTCTGCCAAATTGCCGATCGCCCGGGAGAGTGATATATCCGCGGTTCCCACTGATCTTTACCCGCACCCAGCAGTCGAAATCGATTCCCCGTGCTGTTCGCCGGCCGATCGGCCAGCGAACAGTGCCGTGACAAGAGTTTACGCACGTTGCTCGTTGGGGGTCCACCCCGAACACGCAACGTGTGTTCAACGGAGGTTCTCCCAACTTCCGCACACGGGGCGCTCCGCGAGGAGCCGCGCCGATGCTGCCCCCAGACTTCCCGTTCGACTCGACCGAACTCAACCGCGATCCGGTCGTGATGAACGGCTCGTTGGGTCCGATCGAACCAGGAGATGCTCATCTCCTCTGGCCGCTCGCCCACCAGTTCGCGCTCGCTTCGACCCGTCAGCTCAGCGAATTCCTCCCCGACGCACCGCCGATGACCATGCCGGGACGGTACGAGTGGAAGCGATCCGCACAAAGGAGGGTCGTCTTACGACTGAAATCACTGTCCGCCGTCGGCCTCGTCTCGAGATCGGCGGTCGAGATTCCGCCACACCGGAAGATACCGGGGCCGCTCTGCACCTGGCTGCCGGGACGACCGCCGCCGTCCCCGAGTGAACTCGTCGGACTGATCGACCAGGCGTGGAGCGCGCCCCCCTCAGGCGCGAAGTTCCAGCCCCCGTCAGTGGCGTATCGCATCACAGACCGCGGTACCGGGGTCATGAAGAGTTACAGTGGCGATATCGACGCCGCGACGATCGATGGCTTCGGGCTCCCGCTCAAGCAGGCTGCTTGCGGCCTCCACGGCGTGGCACCCGGCGGCACCGCGACGGCTCGGGCAGAGTACAGCCTGAGTGAGCTTTACTTCGACGTCCACATGAAGTCGCCTGAATTCGTGAAGGGGTGGCGGATGCTGCACCGACGGCCGCTGAGCTGGATTCTCCCTGACGTGCTCGTTTACGACGACCACGGCAAGCTCACCCGTGCCCTGGTGTTCGCCGGCCGATGGTGTGAATGCATCGTGGACCGATTCCACCGCCTCTGCTCGGAGCGGAAGATGCCCTACGAGATCTACGGGCCCTGAGGTTACCGACAGAAGGAAAGGAGGTAGGGCAGTGCCGTGACCTCCTAAAG
>PNKH01000211.1 GCA_013822345.1 Isosphaera sp. | reverse complement strand
CCCCGGGCGGCCCTCCACGGAGGCCGCCATGTCGTTCACGCCGACCGAACTGATGATCTGCTGCGCCGCCCGGGAGCTGGACGACGGGCGGACGGTGGCGGTCGGGACCGGGGTGCCGTGCGCCGCGGCGATGCTGGCCCAGCGGACCCACGCCCCGAACCTGGTCATCATGTTCGAGGCCGGCGGGGTCGCCCCGCTGCTGCCGACGATGCCGGTGAGCGTCGGCGACAGCACCACCTTCCACCGGGCGGTGATGGCCACGTCGATGGCGGACGTGATGCACTTCTGCCAGCGCGGGGTGGTCGACTACACGTTCCTGAGCGGGGCGCAGATCGACCCGTACGGGAACCTGAACTCGACGTTCATCGGCGGGACGCACGCCAGGCCGAAGGTGCGGCTGCCGGGGAGCGGCGGGGCGAACGACCTGGCGTCGTTCTGCTGGAAGACGCTGATCGTGATCAAGCACGACGCGAAGAAGTTCGCCGCGAAGCTCGACTTCCTGACGACGCCGGGGTACCTGACCGGCCCGGGGGCGCGGGAGGCGGCGGGGCTGCCGGCCGGGACCGGCCCGCACCGGGTCATCACCGACCTGTGCGTCCTGGACTTCGACCCCGAGACGAAGCGGATGCGGGTGAAGAGCCTGCACCCGGGGAAGACGCTGGCGGAGGTGCGGGCGGCGACCGGGTTCGAGCTGGGGGCGTGCGACCCGCTGGCGGCGACCGCCGAGCCGACCGAGGAGCAGTTGCGAATCCTGCGGACCGAGGTCGACCCGGGCCGGTACATCCTCGGCCGGGCGGGGTGACGGTCAGCCGACGACGAGCCGGTCCCCGAACCGGTTCCGCAGCGGCACGAGGAAGGGGGGATGCGTGTTCCCCTCGATCCGCAGCTCCCGCAGCCCGTCGAGGTGGGGCGACAGAGCCAGCGCCTGTAGCGCGAACAATGCCAGGTGGTAGGCCGTGAAGTGGAGTGTCCGGAGCTGCCGCACCTGCGGCGACCGGGCGAGGGCTTCCGCGGCCGGGTTCAGGTAGTCCGCGTCGGGGTCAGGGCCACCTTCGGCGAGTTCCAGTTCGACCCACCGCGGGTTCCACGGGCGGGCTACGAAGTCCCGGAGGGGCGCGTCGAGCACGTCGTGGAGGCACAGCCCGCGGGTCCACGGAACTCGGGCGAACGCCTCGTACCGCTCCAGCAACAACTCGATCGGGGCGGTCAGGATCTCGGGGAAGCCGCGGCGGAACTCCCAGTGGGCGTCCGCGAACGCCGGGAGCCCGGCGAGCCACCGGCCGCGGTTCCGCTCCTCCAGCTCGGCCGCCCGGTCCTCGGCCGACGGGTCGTCCGCGGCCGGGCCGGTCGGGCACTGGAGGCGGATGAACTCCGCCCGGTCGTGCCGCCCGTGCTCGTCCAGCCAGTCGGCGTACACCAGCCGCGGGGTGTCGTCGTCCGGGTCGGCGAGGATCGCGGCGAGCAGCGCGTCTTCGTCGCTCACGGCGACCCCGGGGCCGGGTTGTACCGGGCCCGGGTCACGACCACCGTCCGGGCGTCGTCGTGGACCTCGAACTCGATCGTGAGCGGGCGGTCGAACAGGATGCGGCCGTGCCCGGCGCGCGACTCCCCGGCGTTCGCCGGGTCGCGCTCCAGCAGCAACTCGATCCGGGCCATCGCCCGGGTGATGACCTCGGACTCGGGCGTGCCCCAGGCGAGCGCCACCGCACGGGCGATCTCGTTCAGGGGCGGGTCGAGCCAGATGACGGTCCAGTTCATCGGCCGCCCGCCAGCTGCTCGGCCATCCGCTTCACGTACGCGATCGCCTCGGCCGTCGTCTTGCCGTTGGTCCCGTCCCACTTCCGGACGATCCCCTTGGCCGCCTCCTCCGCCTCCTCCCGCGCGAACTCGGCCCTCGCCCAGTCGTACGCCAGCCGCTTGTACGTCTCGAACTCGGTGTCCGGCAGGAAGTGCCCGACCAGCTTCCCGGCCGCGTCGCGGACCTCCAGGTGCTCGCTCAGCCCGTTCAGCCGGGCCTTCAGCTCGTCGTCCAGGATCACGGTGCCCATGTCGGTCCTCCAGGGGTGAGGCCATTGTACCCCGGCCGGGGTCAGGCCACGAACGTCACCCGGTGCATCCCCCACACCCCGGGGTGCGGGCCCGGCGGCAGCGCCGCCAACAGCTTCCGCTGCTCCGCGTTCTCCTCCGCCGACAGGATGCCGTACTCCGCCAGCGGGCCGCGCACCTCGTCGTAGAACATCCGCATGTTCTCGACCACCGCCCCGTCCGACGGGAACTCGTGCCACCCGGACCGCACCTCCCGGTACCCGGCCGCCTCCGCCGCCCGCCCGAGCGTCGCCCCGACGCACGGCGAGATCCGCCGGGCCAGGTACAGCTCGTTGATCGCCGTCGCCCACACCCGCAGCGGGGCCAGCCCCGCCGCCCCGGTCGCCTCCTGGTAGGCGAGCCGGGCCAGCGGGGTGCGGAAGTCCGGCTCCAGGAACCCGAGCCGGGTCCCCGGCCGGACCGCCGCCCGCAGCTGACCCAGCAGGAACTCCGCCATCGGGACGTGGTGCAAGACCGCCCGCCCGACCACCACGTCCGCCCCGTCGAGCCACGCCCCGAGTTGCGACACGTCGGCGGTGACGAACTCGACCCGGCCCGGGCCGGCCCCGGCGAGGGCGGCCGCCGCCTCCGCCTGCAGCCCCGCCGACGTGTCCACCGCGACCACCACCCCGCCCGGCCCGAGCCGGGACACGATCCGCCGCGTCAGCCCGCCGGCCCCGCAGCCGAGTTCGACCACCCGGTCGCCGGGCCGCAGGGCGAGGTCGTCGAGCAGCTGCTCGGACGGGGCCGCGAAGTGCCGGTCCTGCAGCTGCAGCCGGCGGGCGGCGTCGGCGGACTGGCCGAGGACGTAGCCCGGCACGTCGGTCATGTGGTGACCCTCGGGGGTGGTCGGGGCGCGCGGCCCCGCCCCCAGTCTACGAGTGCGTCTCGAAGCCGGGTGGCCGTTGGCCTTCACCTCCCCCCGGTGGGGGAAGTCGGCGGCGCTTCGCCGCCGGGTGGGGGGACGACGTAGACGGTCGCATGTGCCGCTTCCCCACTCGTGTGGCTCTCCCCCCCACCC
>PNKH01000210.1 GCA_013822345.1 Isosphaera sp. | reverse complement strand
GGTTCGACCTGCTCCTGATGTGCGGGTTCGCGTTCGACCCGCTGATCTACGAGGAGGGTAAAGAGGCCGAGAAGCAACTCGAAACCAAGCTCGGGCGGGTCAAGGTGTGGTTCGTCCGGATGAACCCGGACCTGGCGATGGGCGACGAGCTGAAGAAGACCGCGGGCGCCAACCTGTTCATGGTGTTCGGGGAGCCGGACATCGACCTTCGGCGTCAGCCGGACGGGAAGCTGGTGGCCGAGATCCGCGGGCTGGACGTGTTCGACCCGACGACCGGCGAGGTGCGGAGCGGCGGGACGGACGACATCGCCTGCTGGTTCCTCGACACCTGCTACGACGGGGACAGCTTCTTCGTCCGGCACGCCTACTTCTGCGGGGGCGACGAGCCGTACGACAAGCTGAAGCGGGCGCTGCGGGCGGACATCGACGAGGGGGAGTGGGCGAAGCTGTACACGACGACAAGCCAGCCGTTCGACCCGCCGAAGACCGGGAAGGTCGCGGTCAAGGTCATCAACTACTACGGGGACGAGGTGCTGAAGGTCTACCCGGTCCCGGCGAAGACAGCCGCGCCCGGGCACGGGGGCAGGTAACCCCGCGCCCGGCCAAGTCGCCTCACCCGTCGGGCGCCAACTCGGCGGCGACCCGCTGCCCCTCCGCGGTCAGCTTGACGTGGGTCAGCCGGTTCCCGGTCCGGGTGGGCGTCAGCAGCCCGCGGGCGGCGAGGCCCCGGACGGCCCGGAGGAACCGCACCCGGAACTTCTCGGGGAGCAACTCCCGGCCGCCCGTGAACCACCCGCTCGGCAGGTAGCGCGGCCCGTACTCCCGGGCGTCCTCCCAGTCCCGCACCGCCCACGCCTGCCACTTCGGAGGCGACTTCCGGGCCGCGATCTCCTGCTGCCGGCGGGAACACTCGGCCAGCAACTGCCTCTCCTCCGCGGAGAGGTCGTCAGCAACCCCCGGCGTCATGGCAACCCCTCCGTACCGCACCCTGATTGCCTGACTGATCGTGAACAAAGACTGTCTACTACCTTGACTGTTCCCTGGAGTGTGAGGAAGCCCGACCCCGGCCGGAAGGACCCGCGGACGGCCGCCGGCGCGGCGATGGCGAGGATGGTGAGGTTCGACCCCGAAACCGGTATGACGGTCCCACGGGACCGGTCCCCTTGTGGCGGTAACCCGGTTTCGACCACCAACCTCACCATCCTCACCAACCCCGCCCGAACGGACCCCTCACACGGCCGGCGCGGAAAGCTCAACGAGGCGGACGAGATACGTCATGCGGCCGCCGATCAGCCGGGGTGTGCCGAACCGGTCGCCGGCCTGTCCGTAGAAGGTGCGGGACCCCGGGCACCCGTGGCCGTCCGGGTCCACCTCGCCCTTGTACCAGCACTGGAAGGCTGCGTAGAAGGCCGCCCGCGGGTTCGGGCGTCCGGGTCGGCAACGACCCGCTCCCGGAAGAACCGGCCGATCACGTCCTCGCGCTGGCGGTACTCGGCCGCCCACCGGGCGACCTGCGCCGGGGGGTCGAGCCGCGTCCCGTTCGCGTAGAACGCGACGGCGTGGGCGGCCATGTCCGCGAGCACCCCGGGGGCCTCGACCCGCAGCCGGGCGGGCAAGGTCACATCCGCCTTGGCCCCGTCGGGGTAGTCCCCGTCCGGGTTCATCTTCCGGTCGTACTCCGTCCAGTACGTCCGGGTGAACTCGACCACCCGGACCCGCCGCCAGGTCGCGTGGTCGTTGACGCGGACACGGGGGAGGTGGTTGGTCGCCAGGATCAGCGTGTGGGTCGGCGGGAAGCTGTAGAAGTTCTCCCGCATCCCGCGGGCGGAGATCCGGTTCCCGCCGGTCAGCGCCTTCACCCGCCTGGCGTTCAGCACCTCCCCGTCCTCCGTCTCCTGGCACGCCGCCAGCCGGGCCCCGCGGAGGACCGCCTTCTCGGCCGGGTGCCGGTCCTGCCCGCCGTCGGCCACCAGTTCGGCCGGGGCGGTGACGGCGTACTCCCGCTCCCCCAGCACCTCCGTCCACAGGTCGAGCAGCACCCCCTTCCCGTTCGACCCGCGGCCGGTGAACAGGTGCAGGTCCTGGCCCGACACCTCCCCGGTGGCGCAGTACCCGCTCAGTTCCCGGACGTACCCGGCGACCGCCGGGTCGGGGAAGCAGTCGGCGAGGAACTGCTTGTACGCCGGGGCGTCGGCGGCCGGGTGGAACGGGGTCGGGCAGAGCTTGGTCAGGAAGTCGCCGCGGTCGTGCGGGCGCAGCTCGCCCGTGCGCAGGTCGACCGTCCCGTTCGGCACGTTCAGCAGGTGCGGGTGTCGGTCGAACACGTCGGCGGCGGCCGGGACCAGGAGGTACGGCTTCGCCATCTCCACCATTGCCGCCACGCGCTTGGCGGCCTGTGTCTGCTTGGCCCACGCCAGGGCCTTGTTGGCCGCGGTCAGGGCCTTCCCGGCGGCCGCCTCCTCGGCCTCGCACCCGGCGTCCCGGGCCGCCTGGGTGGTGGCGAGCACCGCGTCGTACGCCTCCCGGGTCATCCGCCGGGCGGTGGTGTGGGCGAGCCCGGCCGCCAGCCCCCCGGTCGCGTCCTCGGCCCACCGGCGGCCGTCGAAGACGAGCCACCGCTTGAGGTCGGCCGCCCACCGGGCCGCGTCCCGGTGGTCCGCCACGAACCGCCCGGCGTTCGCGAGGTCCGTGTCGCCGAACCGTTCCGCCACCGCCACCGCGTGCGGGGTGGAGGGCGCCCGGGTACAACCCTCCGGGGCGGGCGGGTCGCCCGCGGCGGTTGGTGGGCCTTCCGCTGCCACTGACGACCGCGGCTCGCCGGAGACCCTGCCCGCCGGGTCGGGCCGGGCGCCGGTGACGGTCACCCGGGGCGGGTCCGCGGGCCACCCGAGTTCCGCCCGGAGAACGGCCGCGAACCGCCTCATCGCTGCGGTGTCACAGTCCCCGGCCTCGTACAGGCACCGGACCTGGGACGGGCTCAGCCCGCCCCCGGCCGGCAGCCCGGCGTTGGTCGAGAAGTTGAAGGTGACGGCCACCCCGCCGACCACCTTCACGTTGAAGCTCTGGCCCGCCCCGTCCTTGCCCGCGCGGGCGAACTCGACCCGGTCC
>PNKH01000209.1 GCA_013822345.1 Isosphaera sp. | reverse complement strand
GGTGACTCCCCCCGCCGTCCCGGCCCCGGCCGGGCTGGTCCTGCTCGCCACCGCCGTCCCGTTCGCCGGCATGGTCCGCCGCCGCCTGAAGCGGGCCGCCTGACCGCCCGACCCGGCCCCGGGGGCGCGACGGGCCGCGGGGCCGGCAAGGTGTTGAGCCTTGCCGGCCCCGCGGCCCGTCGCGCGTCGCCGCTTGCGGCGTTGCGGGCGCGGGCGGGGCCGCGCCCGCAACGCCGCAAGCGGCGACACCAACCCGCTCTAGATGAGGTTCATGACGAACCCGCGCAAGAACCCGTCCGTCGTCACCCCCTCACCCACGACCTGCCCCAGGTCGTTGATCCCGTACGCCCGGGTGAGCGCGAGCCAACCCGAGTCCGGCGGGAGCAGGTCGTTCAGGTCGGTCATCACCCCGCCGCTGTACACGAAGGCGCGGAACCCGCCGAAGATGTCGGTCGAGTAGCCGACGACCTGCCCGGCGTTGTTGATGTCCGTCGCCTCGCTGAACGTGCCGCCCAGGGTCCCCAGGTCGGTCATCGCCCCGTCGGTGTAGAGGAAGGCGTGGCCCTGGAAGGCCGGGGTGAAGGAGTAGCCGACGACCTGCCCGGCGTCGTTGACCGCCCTCCCCTCGCTGATGAACCCGCCCAGGTCGCCCAGGTCGGTCATCACCCCGTCGGTGTAGAGGAAGGCGTGGGGCAGGAAGCTCCCGTTCCGGGAGGTGCCGACCACCTGGCCGGAGGCGTTGATGTCGTAGGCCGCGCTGAACCCGCCGCCCAGGTCGCCCAGGCCGGTCATCACCCCGTCGGCGTAGAGGAAGGCCTGGGTGGTGAAGAAGCCGTCCGACGAGCTGCCGACCACCTGCCCGGAGTTGTTGACCGCGCGGGCCTCGCTGGTGGCCAGCCCGCCGAGGGTGCCCAGGTCCACCATGCCGCCGCCGGCGTGGAGGAAGGCGCGGGACTGACCCGACGCGGTCGTCGAGACGCCGACGATCAGGCCGCTGTCGCTGACGCCGAGGGCCCGGCTGAACCCGCCCCCGAGGGTGCCCAGGTCGACCTGGTTGCCGGCCCCGTCGGCGGCGAAGGCGCGGCTGTCGAACAGCCCGGCCGGGGTGGCCGAGTCGCCGACCGCGAGGCCGGCGTTGTTGATCGCGAAACCCCCGCTGAAGAAGCCGCCGAGCGTGCCGAGGTCGGCGATCGACGCCGGCGTCGAGCGGTCCTCCAGGCTCTCCAGCTGCGGCCGGAGGCCGGAACGCGGGGGGCGGGAGTCGTGCCGCCCGGTGGCGTCGTGGCGGCGGGCGGACCGGGCGAGTGGGGTGGCGAGTAGGGACAGTGGAGTATCCTCCCGAGGGGGACCGGGCGAGGGACGGAACGGCCCCGGGAGCGTCCGCACGCGGACGCCCGTCAGGGCTGCCAAACTGGGGGAGGGCGAGTCCGGTCACAACCCGCGCGGCCGCATCCGACCAGGAACGTCCGTGGCGGGGCGCTCCTGGCTTGGCGACGGAAGTGGGCGATCACTGCGCGAGAGTGCGAGTCGAGTCGCGGAGAATATAAAGATGCGGACCGGCGCGGTCAAGCCTTTAATACGATTTTCACTTCAGTCGCACGCTGATAGCCATTTTTCACAGACCGAACCGTGAATTATCCGACATCCGTGACGGGATTATGAGTAGGCTTCGACCGCGTCCCCTGCAGCGCGCTTACTCCAGCCCGGTCGGACGAGCGGACTCCGGGTGCCTGTTGCCCGGTCGGACGTGGCGGAGAAGCCGCGGACGTGATGCTGCGGCCAGGCCCGGTGAAGGGGCGTGACGGGACGCGGGGAGTGAGCCGGACGGGCGCGACCCGGCCGCCGGCGCGGCCGCGGGCCGAGAACGACCCGAGGCCGGGCGTGTCCCGGCCTCAAGTGACCCGACGTGCGGCTTCCGGGCGACCCCCTCGTCGCGCCGGACGGGCCGTTCACCGACTCACAGGACGGTGCCGAAGTTGGTCAGGGTGTCGTTGGCGTCCGAGTTGATCGACAGCGTGCCCGCGAAGTTGAACACCCGGTCGCCGTTGGCGGCCCCGTCGGCGGCGTCCACGATGTTGTTGTCCGCCCGCGTCAGGGCGACGTCGTTGCCGTCCCCGAGGGAGACCTGGCTCACGGCCCCGGTCCCGCCGATGTAGTAGTCGTCCCCGGCCCCGAGGTCGGCGGCGTCGGACAGCCCGGTGGCGTTGAAGAACACGTCGTTCCCGGACCCGCCGACGAAGTTGATCCCGGTGACCGCGGCCCCGGAGAACGTGAGCACCCGCGGCCCGTCGGCGCCCCGGTCGTCGAAGTACACGTTGTAGTCCCCGCCGGCGTCCTGCCACACGGTCAGCACGGCCCCGACATCGTCGGCCTGGACCTGCAACACCCCGGCCGCGTCCAGCCCGATCGACGCGGGCGTGTCCCGGGCTTCCAGCAACTCGGCAGACAGCCGCCCCATGTCACGACGCATCGCTCCCCCCTTGTTTAGGTGGTCTCCGTCCGGATCCCGACCTGGTTTGTTGGCGGCACCGGGTCACGCGGCCTGTCCCCCCAGGGGCGGGCCGCGTGGGCGAGTCGGCGAGTAATGCCGCCATCAGTACGTAGGACGCGATTCCGGCCGGGGGGGGAAAATCCGTCAGCGCGGGCGGAAAAATCCGCTCGACCGGTGCCGGGTGAAAATCACGGCGGGGCAGAGTCCGACCGCCCCGGGAGCGGCTCAGGCGGTGCTACTGAGCCACAAACGACCTGCGTGCCGACGGGCCCGACAGATGGAGGGTCGATTTCTCCGGTTTTTTCCGGTTTTCGCTTTGACACGGCGTCTAGGGGGTCAGTAATCTGTGATCTGCAGAGGTCTGAAGTTTCCGTCCGTGGTGTGTTTACGCGGCAATGACCGGGTGTCCGTCAGGGGAACTGCGGGCGGTCCGCTCCACCCCGCCAACAAACACGCCAAGTCTCACACGCTGCCGTCGTCGTCCTTCCAGTTGTTCCGAGTCTGTCTGGTTGTTCCGGGTGTCGTCCATGTCGGTTTCACCCACCAAGGAGTTCACTGCGATGAACGGGAAGAAGCGAATTGCGTCGGCGCTGCTGCTCGGGGCGGCCCTGTTCGGGGCCGGCG
>PNKH01000208.1 GCA_013822345.1 Isosphaera sp. | reverse complement strand
CTTCGCCGGCGGGTGAGGGGCGCCACGCACCGAGACCCCCGACCGCGATCACGCCTCGCCGAGCGCCGCCCGCAGCCGGGTGATCTGCTCCGCCATCGGCCGCGGGGCCGACGGCGTCGCCTTGCCGCGCTCGCCCGCCACCTTCAGCCACGCGAACACCGGCCCGGGCCCGCTCAGCACCTCGCCCGCCACCGCCTCCCACTCGGCCCGCGTCTCACACGCATACACCCTGGTGAACCCCGCCCCGCGGGCGACCGCGGCGAAGTCCGTCCGCCCGGCGTTCGCCACCGCCTGCCCGCCGGTCACCTCGTACAGCCCGTTGTCGACCAGCAGCACCCGCAGCGGCACCGCGAACTGGGCGACCGTCACCAGGCTCCCGAGGTTCATCAGGAGCCCGCCGTCGCCGGTCAGTACCGCCACCTCCAACCCCGGCCGGGCCAGGCACAGCCCGAGCCCGAGCGGCACCCCCTGCCCCATGCTCGACGGCAGGTAGTGGAAGTCCCGGGGGGTGTCGGAAAGGCCCGGCCAGATGCCGACCGACCCCATCGTGGTGACCACGACGTGGTCGCCGCGGCGGGCGGCCAGCACCTCCAGGGCGTCGCGGTGGGTCATCACGGGGCGGGCCTCCGGCCGTCAGTATATATGCTGGGTACGCCCCCCGGCCCCGAGGCCACCATGACCGCGCCCGCCCTCGACCCGGTCGCCATGATCCGCCCGCGGCGGGCGGTCACCGGCATCTCCGCCATCCTCCTCCCGTTCACCGAGTCCGGCGACACCGACTGGCCGGCGTTCGCCGCCCACTGCGTCCGCACCGCCGACGCCGGGCTGACCCCGGCCGTCAACATGGACACCGGGTTCGCCAACCTCCTCACCCCGGCCGAGCGCGTCCGGGTGCTCGACGCCACCCGGTCCGCCCTCGGCGGCCGGCCGTTCGCCGCCGGGGTGTTCGTCGGCGACGCCCCCGGCGCCCCGTTCGACCGCGACGCCTACCTCCGCGGCACCGCCGCCATCGTCGAGCGCGGCGGGGCGCCGGTCGTCTTCCAGAGCTTCGGGCTCACCGGCCTGCCGGACGCGGAACTGCTCGCCGCGTACGACGAGATCGGCCGGCACTGCGACGGGTTCATCGGGTTCGAACTCGGTACGATGTTTGCCCCGTTCGGGCGTATCTACTCCCTGGACGTGTACCGGGGGCTGCTCGGGATCCGGAAGTGTCTCGGGGCGAAGCACTCGTCGCTGCGCCGGGAGCCGGAGTGGCGGCGGCTGCAGCTGCGGGACGCGGTCCGGCCGGACTTCAAGGTGTTCACCGGGAACGACCTGGCGATCGACATGGTGATGTACGGGAGCGACTACCTGCTCGGGCTGAGCACGTTCGCCCCGGACCTGTTCGCCCGCCGGGACGCCCTGTGGCACTCCGGCGACCCGGCCTTCTACGAGTTGAACGACGCCCTCCAGTACCTCGGGTTCGTCGCGTTCCGGGAGCCGGTCCCGGCGTACAAGCACGCGGCGGCGATGTTCCTGAGGATGCGCGGGTGGGTCGGGTGCGACAGGACCCACCCCCGCAGCCCGGCCCGGCCGGAGTCCGACCGCGACATCCTCCGCGACGCCGCCCGGCTGCTCGGCCTGACCCCGGCCGCCTGACCCCGAAAGGCCCCATGCCCGCCCCGCGGACCGTGCTGATCGCCGACGACGAGCCGATGGTCCGGCTGGTCGCCCGGGCGGCCCTGTCCGCCGACGGGTGGGCGGTGGCCGAGGCCGAGGACGCGTCCGCCGCGGCGGACGCGGTCCGGGCCGCCGACCCGCCGTTCGACCTGGTCCTGCTCGACCTCGGGCTGGCCGGCGGCGGGGGGTTCGTCCCGCGGCTGCGGTCGGTCAGCCCGCGGACCCGGTTCCTGGTGGTGAGCGGGTCGCACGCCGACGACGCGATGCACCTGGAGGCCGACGGGTTCCTCAGTAAGCCGTTCACCCGGGTCGCGCTGCTGGACGCGGCGCGGAAGGCGCTCGGCCCCGCGTAGGGCGTGTCCGCCGCTTGCGGCGTTGCGGGCGGCCCCAGCCCGCAACGCCGCAAGCGGCGGACACGCTGCCGCTCACCCCTCCGCCGGGAACAGGAACCGCAGCACCCGGTCGAGCCGCGCCGACCACGCCCCCTCGTCGTGCGTCCCGCCCTCGACCACCTCGAACCCCAGCCCTTCCCCCGGCCGCATCCCCCGCCGGACCAACTGCGCCGCCAGCCGCTTCGCCCGGTCTGCCCCGGCGAACATCGCCTCCTCGGTCGGCCCCTCCCGCGTCCCCATGTCGAGCCACACCCGGCACCGCCCGAGCCACTCCGGCATCGCGTGCAGGTGCTGGAGGAAGAACTCCCGGTCCCACCACAGCGACGGGGACAGCGCCGCGCACCGCCCGAACACCCCGGGGTACCACTGGCACAGGTGCAGCGCGATCAGCCCGCCCAGCGACGACCCGCCGACCCCGGTGTCGTCCGGCCCGGGGAGCGTCCGGTACCGGGTGTCGACGAACGGCTTCACCTCCTCGACCAGGAACCGTCCGTACTCCCGCGACCAGTCCGCCTCCCCGGTCCGCCCGCCGTCCCGCCGCGGGGCGTACTCCCGCAGCCGGTCCGCGGTGTTCCACACCCCCACCAGGATCAGCGGGCGGACCCGCCCGGCCCGGGTCTCGCGCTCCGTTACCTCGTCCGCCCACCACGGGTTGCCGGCGAACGCGAACCGCGGGTCGAACAGGTTCTGCCCGTCCTGCAGGTACAGGACCGGGTGCCGGCGGGTCGGGTGGAGGTCGTACCCGGGCGGCACCCAGACGGAGACCGGGCGGCGGCTCGGCAGGTACTCGGACGGGAAGTCGGGGTGGTGGCGGACGCCGCCGCGGCCCCACCCGGCGACCCGGGCCTCGACCGCCCCCGGGCCGTCGACGTGCAGCTCCCGCGGGGCGCGCTCCCGCCCGCGGCCGTCGTTCTCCGCGTCCGCCCACCGCCCGCGGGTGACCAGGAACCGGCCGCGGAACCCGAGCGGTAGCGGCAGGACGGTCCGGCGGGTGCCGTCCTCCCACGGGTCGAGCCGGACCCCGTCCGCCGCCCACCCGCGCAACAGCGGGCCGTCCCCGGCCAGGTACACCGGCTGCCACGGCGGGGTGTCGTCCGGCACCCGGACTACGAACTCGATCATCGGCCCGGTTCGCGGTTCACGGTCGTGTCTCGGTTTGGGAGGGCGAGGCTCCGGCCGAGC
>PNKH01000207.1 GCA_013822345.1 Isosphaera sp. | reverse complement strand
GGTACTCGGCCGCGTACTTCTCCCGGACGCCCGGGTTGCACTTGAAGCAACTCGTCTTCACCCGGTTGTGCTCGCACCAGTTCCCCTTCGCCTTCTCCGCCTCCCGGTACTTCCGGCTGCACAGGTCGCACACCTCCTCCGGCAGGGCGTGCTCGTCGCACCACCACCCGCTGTGGTCGCCCCCGTCCCTGACCTTACCGGGGTCCTTCTTGTCCCCGCCCTTGTTGGGGCCGTCGCGGTCGCCGTAGCCGTCCCTCTTGACGACCGGCTGGTCCTTGCCGCCCGTGTCGTCCTTCTTGCCGCACCCGGCCACGGCCAAGGCGAGCGCCGCGGACAGGGCCAGCGCGGGGCCGCCCCGCGACAGAAACTTCGTCATCGTCGCCTCCTTCACCCCTGAGAAAGAAGGGCCGGGGCGACTGCGGACCCGTTCCGCGTGCCGCGCCCGGCCCCGGACGCTTCGTCGTCCGTTACCTCCACGTCCAGCCCGAGGAGCCCCCGGGCCGTCCCGCCGTCCACCCGGAACACCCGGGTCAGCACCCACAGCAGGGCGTGGGCGACGGCGTCGAAGAACAGGTACAGCACCCGGAGGACCAGGAGCGACATGACCATCGCCCCGACCACCCCGCCGATCACCACCGTGGCGAGCGGCCGCTGCACCTCCGCCCCCTGGCCGGTCGAGAGGGCCATCGGGAGGAACCCCAGGGAGGCCACGAGCGTCGTCATGAGGACCGGCCGGAGCCGGGCGAGCGACGCCTGCCGCACGGCGTCCGGGACGGGGACGCCCTTCCGCCGGAGTTGCCGCACGTAGCTTACCAGGATCATGTCGTCCAGGACCGCGACCCCCGACAGGGCGATGAACCCGATGACGGCCGAGATGGACAGCGGCATGTCCCGGAGCCACAGGGCGAAGATCCCGCCGACCCACCCGAACGGCACCCCGGTGAACACCCGCAGGGCGTCCACCAGGTTGTGGTAGGTGAAGTAGAGCAGCACAAGGATCAGCAGCACGGCCACCGGGACGACGACCATGAGCCGGTCCCGGGCCCGCTCGTAGTTCTCGAACTGCCCGCCCCACTCGAGCCGGTAGCGGCCCTTGGGGAGGGTCACGTTCTCGCCCACCGCCCGCCTCGCCTCGGCCACGAACGTGCCCATGTCCCGGCCGCGGATGTTGCAGGTGACCGCGATCCGCCGCTGGCCCCACTCCCGGGTGATCGTGCTCGGCCCCTCGACCACCCGGACGTCGGCCAGCCGCGAGAGCGGCACCCGCTCCCCGGACGGGGCCGCGACCAGGATCGCCCCGATGTCCTCCTCCCGCCCCCGCCACCGGTCCGGCAGGCGGACGGCGAGCGGGAACCGCAGTTGCCCCTCGACCACCTCGCCGACCGGGAGCGTGCCGACCGCCCGGACCACGTCCGTCACCGCCTTGGCCGGGATGCCGTACCGCGCGACCTCGTCCTGCCGGACCTTGATCTGGAGGACCGGCTGGCCGGTCACCTGCTCGACCCGGACGTCGGCGCTCCCGCGGGTGAGCAGCAGCACCCGCTCGATCTTGGCCGCCTCCCTGGTCAGGACGTCGAAGTCGTCCCCGTACAGCTTCACCCCCAGGTCGGCCCGGACCCCGGAGGTCATCTCGTTCATCCGCATCTCGATCGGCTGGGAGAACTCGCCCTTCTGGCCCGGGACGGCCCGGAACTCCCGCCCCAGGAGTTCCACCAACTCGGCCTGGGTCTTCGCCCGGGTCCACCGCTCCCGCGGGTGGAGGGTGAGGAACAGGTCGCTGATCTCGGCCCCCATCGGGTCGGTCGCCACCTCGGCCGTCCCGACCCGGCTCCAGGCGTGCCGCACCTCGTCCGGGAACTTCTCCAGGGCGATCCGCTCCATCGCCGTGTTCACCCGGTTCGACTCGGCCAGGTCCGTCCCGGCCAGCCGGACCACGTTCACCGTGACCGACCCCTCGGACAGCTTCGGCACGAACTCGGACCCGAGGTGGGGGGCGACCATGACGAAGGCGACCGCGAGGACGCCGGCGGCGAAGGCGAAGACCGGGACCGGGTAGGCCATGCTGAACCGCAGCACCGGCCGGTACAGGGCCAGAGCCACCCGCATGAGGAGCGGTTCCCGCTCCTCGACCCGCCGGGGGAGGACGTAGCTCGCCAGGACCGGCATGAGGGTCATCGACAGGATCATCGAGCCCAGGAGGGCGAAGATGACGGTCAGGGCCATCGGCCGGAACAGCTTCCCCTCGGTCCCTTCCAGCGTCAGGATCGGGAGGTACACGATCATGATGATGAGTTCGCCGAACAGGGTCGGCTTGCGGACCTCGACCGCCGCGGCCCGGACCACCTCCCGCTTCGGCCGCCCCCCCGCGTCCCCGCGGGCGATGTGGCGGACGCAGTTCTCGACCATCACCACGCTGCTGTCCACCACCATCCCGAAGTCGAGCGCCCCGAGCGACAGGAGGCTCGCCGCGATCCCGAACCGCCACATCCCCGAGAACGCGAACAGCATCGAGAGGGGGATGGCGAGGGCGACGATGAACGCGGCCCGGAGGTTCCCGAGGAACAGGAACAGGACGGCGACGACCAGGAGGCCGGCCTCGAACAGGTTCCGGCGGACGGTCCCGATCACCACCGTGACCAACTCGGTCCGGTCGTAGACGACCTCGACCTCGACGTCCGGGGGCAGGGTGGGCCTGATCTCGTCGAGCTTCCGCCGCAGGGCGGTGGCGACGGTCTTCGAGTTCTCCCCGGTCGTGAGGAAGGCGAGCCCCAGGACGGCCTCGCCCCGGCCCCCGGCGGTGACCGACCCGCGGCGGGTCTCGTGCCCGACCTCGACGTCGGCCACCTGCCCGACGGTGACCGGCACCCCGTCCCGGGCCGTCACCACGACCCCGCGGACCTGCCCGAGGTCGGCCGTCCGGGCGAGGCCCCGGACGAGGACGAACTGGTTCCCCCGGGTGACCCCGCCCCCGCCGACGTTCTGGTTGTTCCGCTCGAGGGCGTCCACCACGTCGGCGAACGTCAGCCCGTACTTGAACAGCCGGTCCGGGTCGGGCCGGACCTGGTACTGCTTCTCGTACCCGCCCCAGGCGTTCACCTCGGCCACCCCGGGGACGGTCCGCAGCGCCGGCCGGACCGACCAGTCGTGGACCGTCCGCAGGTACGTGAGCTTCTCCACCCGCTCCGCCTCGGGCGCCCGCTCATAGTCCCAGCCCTTCACGGTGACGGTGTAGTGGAACACCTCCCCGAGGCCGGT
>PNKH01000206.1 GCA_013822345.1 Isosphaera sp. | reverse complement strand
CCCCTCCTCCACCGCCAGCACGTACACCACCGGGAACTCCAGCCCCTTCGACGCGTGCAGCGTCATCACCGAGACGTGGTCGGCCTGCTCGTCCCACCCGTCCACGTCGGACGACAGCGCGATCTGTTCGAGGAAGTCGGCGACCGTGCTGTCCGGGTTCAGGTCGTGGAACTGCTTCGCCGCGGTCACCAACTCCTCGACGTTCGCCAGCCGCTCCGCGTCCTCGTCCTCGCCGGACTCGCGCAACGCCGCCGCGTACCCGCTCTTGTCGAGGACGAGGCGGATCAGGTCGTGCGGCGGGAGGTCGAGCCGGCCGCGGAGGTCGGCCATCATCTTGTGGAAGTCGCGCAGCCCCGACGCCGCCCGCCCCTTGATCGCCGGGATCATCACCACCCGCCCGGCCGCGTCCATCAAGGACATCTCGCGGTCCGCGGCGAAGCCCTGGAGCTTGTCGAGCGACGCCTTGCCGATGCCGCGCGGCGGCTCGTTCACGACGCGGAGGAAGCTGACTGTGTCGGCCGGGTTGACCAGGAGCCGGAGGTAGGCGAGGACATCCTTGTTTTCCTTCCGGTCGAAGAACGCCAGGCCCTTGACGATCTGGAACGGGACGCCGTGCTTGACGAACGCCGACTCCAGGGTCCGGGTGAGGGCGTTGATCCGGACGAAGATGGCGTGGTCGCGGTACCGGAACCGGCCGGCCGTGACCGCGTCCTTGATCCGGGTGACGACGCCCTCGGCCTCGTCGAGGCCGTTGTCGAAGGTGACGACGCGGACCGGCTCGCCCTGCTCGTTGTCGGTGACCAGGCTCTTCTTCTTCCGCTGCTTGTTGTGGTCGATGACGGTGCTGGCGGCGTGGAGGATGGCCTTGGTGCTGCGGTAGTTCTTCGACAGGGTGATGACCCGGGCGTCCGGGAAGTCGCGCTCGAAGTCGAGGATGTTCTTGATGTCCGAGCCCCGCCACTTGTAAATCGATTGGTCGGGGTCGCCGACCACGCACAGGTTCGGGTGGTCCAGCGACAGCTTCCGGGCGATCTCGTACTGGGCCGAGTTCGTGTCCTGGTACTCGTCGATCAGGACGTACCGGAACCGGGCGTCCAGCTCGGCCCGCAGCTCCGGGTTGTGCCGCAGGGCCATCGCCGGCAGATACAACAGGTCGTCGAAGTCCATCGCGTTCGCCGCCCGCAGCCGCTTCTCGTACCCGTGGTACACCTTCGCCGCCGTCTGGGCGAAGAAGTCGGTCGCCGCCTTCTCGTACTCCTTCGGCGTCGTCAACTGGTTCTTCGCCTTGCTGATCGCCCCGGCGACCCGCTCCGGGCTGAACCGGACGTTGTCGATCCCGGTCGCCTCCAGGGCGTCCTTCACCAGCTTGTTCCGGTCGTCGATGTCGTAGATGGTGAAGTTCCGGTCGAACCCGAGCCGGTCGGCGTACTGCCGCAGGAGCCGGGCCCCGAGGCTGTGGAAGGTGCTCACCCACACCCGGTTCCCCGGCACCAACTGCTCGACCCGGGCCCGCATCTCGCCGGCAGCCTTGTTCGTGAACGTGATCGCCAGGATCGACCCGGGGCGGACGCCGCGTTCGAGCAGGTGCGCGACCCGGCGGGTGATGACGCGGGTCTTGCCGCTGCCGGCCCCGGCGAGGATGAGGAGCGGGCCGTCCCCGTGGGTGACCGCGGCCCGCTGGTCGTCGGTCAGGTCGGCGAGCAGGTCGGGCATGGCGAATCCTTCCGGGGTGTCGTCCGCGGGGCCGGGCGATAGGACAGGGGTAAACCAACGGATTCTACCGGCCGCGGCCGGCGGTGCGAAGCTCAGCCCGGAGGCGTGACGTGGAGATCGTCGGACTCGGCAGCCAGGTGATGGACTGCGCCCGGGTGCGGAAGCTGATCGACGCCCACGGGGAGGCGTTCCTCCGGCAGGTGTACACCGACCGGGAGGTGCGGTACTGCAACGGGAAGAAGCAGACGACCGAGCAGTTCGCGGCGGTGTGGGCCGGGAAGGAGGCGGTGTTCCGGGCGCTGGGGACGACGTGGCGGCGGGGGATGAGCTGGACCGACGTGGAGGTGGTGTGCGACACCGGCGGGCCGCCGCGGGTGCTGGTCGGCGGCCCGACCCGGGAGCTGATGGCGGCCCGCGGGGCGACCCAGGTGCTGCTCACCCTGGCGTTCTGCCGGGAGTTCGCCACCGCCACCGGGATCGCCGTCCGCGGGTCGTCCCCGCGGCCGCTCGAGGACACGGCGCTGGACGACTGACCGGGAGTCGGGGGTCAGGAGTCAGGGGTCGGGGGTCAGTAGTCAGGAGTCAGAAAATCAGCCGACCGGTCGGCCCGATCTTCCGACTCCTGACCCCCGACTCCCGACCCCCGGTCAGGCCCCGTTCTCCGCGATGTCCTTGACCAGGTTGCGGGCGGCCTTGAACGCGGTGCGGACGGTCATCGCCCGGCCCTCGATCTGGTCGGCGGTGAACGGCCGGGCCGGGTCGCCCTTCGCGAGGCCGGCGAGTTCGAGGGTCAGCGGCAGCAACTTCATGAACTCGGTCATCCGGTTCTGCTTCACGTCGGGGCTGACTTGCGGGTCCACGGCGGTGCCCTCGCGGCGGTCGGGGATGGGACACGGGACCCGTTCAACCTAGCCCGCGGCGGTGGCCCGCTCAAGCCGGCCGTCAGCCCATGACCTCGGCGACCGGGATCGTGCCGACGGTGGCGCCGTCGAGGACGACCGGGACGGCGGTCCCGATCGGGTAGTCCTGCCGGTCGGCGTACGCGGGGGCGTCGCTCGGGCCGGACGGCTGCGTGTACACCTCGATTAGCTTGTCGATGACGTTCACCACCCAGTACACCGGGATGCCGGCCCGGGCATAGATCCGGGCCTTGTCCGTCCGGTCGTGCTGGAGCGACGACGCGGACACCTCGACCACGAGCGCGGTGTCGGCCGGCCCGGGGTGGCGGTGCCGGTAGAGGGTGCGGTCCCCGCGGGCGACGACCACGTCCGGCTCCGGCTCACTCTCCTGGATCGTGGCCGCGCACTGCCCGCGGACGGTGAACGTCCGGGGCACGAGCCGGATGAGCTCGTCCGGGAGGGCCGAGACGGCGTAGTCGTGCTCGGGGCTGCGCGGCATCTTGGTCACCAGGTAGCCTTCGAGCAGCTCGACCGGGTCGTCCTCGGTCAGGATGCCGTTGCGGATCATGTCGTGGTACTGGTCAACGGTCAGCCGGTGGAAGGTGGACTGGGGCACGAACCCGGGGACCGGCGGGCTCGCGGGCGCGGTCGTGGGCATGGGGCACCCCCGGAGCTACGAGTAGCAGCTAAATGCTAGTAGCTG
>PNKH01000205.1 GCA_013822345.1 Isosphaera sp. | reverse complement strand
GGAGCTCGACGGCCCCCTTGTAGTCGCCGGACTGGCGGACGATCTCGGTCACCGCCGCGGCCGGCAGGCCGGCCTCCCGCTCCAGGAGGCGCAGCGGCGACCCGCGGGCGACGCTCCCGTGCTGGGCCCGGTCGCCCGCCAGGACCACCCGGGCGTCGGCCCGGGCCGCCGCGTCGAACAGGGCGGCCAGGTCGCGGGTGCCGAGGAGCCCGGCCTCGTCCACCCAGACCACCTGCCCGGCCGCCGCCCGCTGCCGGTCCGGGCTGCGGAGGAAGGCCGCCACCGTGTCGGCGGCGGCGAACCCCTCGGCCCGGAGGACGTCCCGGCTGGCCCCGGCCGACGGCGCCAGGACCACGACCCGCCGGCCGCCGGCCTCGATCGCCTCGACCGCCTCCTGCATCAGCGTCGTCTTGCCGGTGCCGGCCTGGCCCTTGAGCAGGATGACGCGGTCGCGGGAGGCCAGGACGTGGTCGACCGCCCGGCGCTGCCCGGCGTTCAGCCACCCGCGCCGCACGGCCCGCCCCGGCGGCCCGAGCGGGCGGCGGGTGCCCCGCCCGTCCCGGGCGAAGGAGACCAGCCGGTCCTCCTCCGACAGCACCTCGCGGGTGGTGACGACCCGCCGCCCCTCGTGCTCCCCGGCGAGCAGGCCGGCGGACGCGGCGGCGCGCCTCACCCCGCCGACCGTCACCTCCCCGAGTCCGGCCTTGAGGGCCTCGGTCAGGAGTGTTCGCTCGCCCACCACCGCCTCGCGCTCGAACAGGTGGCGGGCGGCGAAGTCCACCGCCGCCGCGTCGCGGCCGGCAGGCCGGGCCGGGCGGTCACCGGTCGCGGGCAGGAGCGCGTCCCTCTCGGCGGCGTCCAGGCGCGACGCCCAAAGCGCGGTCAGCTCGCTCCGGGACAGGCCGTCGGTCTTCTTCTGGCGTGTCTTCGCCCCGAGTTCGGCCTTCCGCTCCGGGTCGGTGATCCCCTTCTCCCGCGCCCGCTCCTCGATCTCTCCGGTGCGGCGGGAGAACCGGTTGACCACCTCCGGGGACACGCCGGCCAGCTCGAAGTCGTCGCGGGTGCGGGCGAGCGAATAGCCCAGGTCCTGGAGCCGGCCGGCCAGGCGGACGCGGAAGGCCGCCTGCCAGTACGGGGCGTCCCGCTTGAGGTCGCGGAACTGCCCGGCCTTCCACTCCCCTTCCGTTCCGTCGTGGGTGGCGTTGAAGACGAAGCAGTGGGCGTGCAGCTGGGGGTCGGGGACGCCCTCCACCGGGCGGGAGGTGAGGTGGACGAACTCGGCCCAGACCGCGTTCCCGGTCACCCGCTCCTCGTCCCGCCGGCCCTTGCGGACGCGGGCCTTCATCTCGGCCTCGACGTCCGCCATCGTCTCCGCCACCGCCCCCCGGAAGGCGTCCAGGATCCGCCCGTCCCCGCCGACCGCGTAGGCGAGGGAGACCGACTTCGGGACGCTCCAGGTGAAGTCGTACCCGACCGTGCGGCCGGTGCGGGTGCGGGCGGTGAGCGGCTCCCCGGCCCGCGGGTCGCGGTTGTCGCACAGGGCGTCGAACGCCGCCCGGGTGACGTCCCCGGTCAGCCCGAGGCGCCCGGCCCCCTTGCCGCCCCACCGGCCGACGTTCTCCAGCCCCTCCCCGTAGTAGTCGGCGGAGGCGTAGTACCGCTTGGCGGCGGCCGGGGCGGACTGCTGGGTGACGCGGAGCATGTCGGATTCTAGCGCATCGGGGTTGGGGTCCTTGGTGGGTCGTGGGGAAAGCCGGGGCTTTCCCCGGGCGGGCGCCCGGCCCGAGCAAGAAGCGGGCCACCCCGCACCGCCACGCGGGCCCGGCGGCGGTACGTAGCCTGCGGCGCGGGTAGCAAGGCCCGACGACGGCTCGGGAGGAAGGGGCGGCTGAAGGCTATACAAGCCCCGGCAATTTTGGTTTCAGGCGTCTTCCCGATGCACCGCATCGGCCGCGGGGGCGGGGTTCTTTTCTCGGGGAAAGCCGCCCGGTCAGCCGGTCGGCTGACTCACCGCCAGGACGGCCGCACAGACGGGAGGCCGGGCGGCCGACATGCTTGCAACACGTTATGTCGGCATGGCGGCCGGGCGACAGGCAGGCCGGCCGGCATGCCGTGCGGCCGCCTGCCCGGGCGTAAAGCCGGACGCGCGGCCGCCCGGCCTGCGGTACGGCAAGCCGCGCCGCCGCCCGGCGGGTCGGCCGGCCGTGTGGCCGGAAAGCCACACGCGCCCCCGGCATGCTTGCGGGCCGCACGGAAGGCTTGTCATCGTGCCGGCGGCGGTGTAATGGTTTCGGCCGTGATCATCGTCGTCGCCAACTCGAAGGGCGGGGTCGGCAAGTCCACCCTGTCCGTCCACCTCGCCGCCTGGCTCGCCCGGCAGGGGCACCGCGTCGTGCTCGCCGACTGCGACACCCAGGCGTCCAGCTCCGAGTGGCTCGCCGAGGCCGCCCCCGGGGTGCGGTCGGTGCGGCTGGCCAACCCGGACCAGATCCTCGACACCCTCCCGGCGCTCGCCCAGGAGGCCGACTTCGTGGTGGCCGACGGGCCCGGGAGCAACACCGAGACCAGCCGGGCCCTCCTGCTCCGCGGCGACTTCGCCCTCGTCCCGTGCAAGGCCAGCATGCTGGAGGTGCGGGCGCTCGCCCAGGCGACGGCCGTCCTCCGCCAGGCCCAGGACATCCGGGCCGGCCGGCCGGAGGCGGTGATCGTCCTGTCGATGGTCGGCAAGACCTACCGGCTGACCCAGGACATGAAGGACGCCGCGGCCGCCCTCGGGCTGCCGCTGGCGAAGACCGCGCTGACCCTCCGGCAGATCTACGCCGACGCCCCCGGCCAGGGGGCGGTGGTGCGGGACATGGGGTCCCGCGGCCGGGAGGCGGCCGGCGAGGTCGAGACCCTGTTCCGCGAGCTGTTCCCGGACGCCGCGAAGGGGAGGGGGCGGGCCGGCCGCAGGGCGGGCGCGGTTAACGGATGACCAGGGAGGCACAAGGCATGAACGAACGCAGGCCGCTGGTGGCGGGGCTCAAGCCGGGCGGGGAGGCCGACCGGGCCCTGGAGAAGCAATTCGTTTACGCCGGCACGGCGGTCGAACCGCCGCCGGCACGCGCCCCGCAGCCCGGCCGGGTGCCGCTCACCTCCCGCCTGCGGGCGGACTACGCCCGGGCGCTGAAGCGGGCGTCCCTGGAGCGGGAGCTGAACCGGGTCGAGCCGTTCACCGTCCAGGAGATCCTGGAGGAGGCCCTCGGCCCGTGGCTGAAGGCCCACGGCTACCTGCCGTGAGCCGGCCGCCCGACCCCCCGGCGGTGCCGGCCCTGAGCCCGCGCCGGCGGAAGCTCATTGCCGCGGCGGCCGCCATCCGCGCCGACCGCCCGTCCGACGTCGACTTCCTGCACACCGTCCAGTGCCAGTGCGGCATCCCGTACACCAACCCGGGCGAGGGGGTCCGGGTGTGGGAGCGGGGGCAGGGGCACGCCACCCTCCGGATCGAGGCGGGTGCGGCCATCGACCCGGCCACCCGCAAGTTCGTCGAGGTCGGGCTGCCCTACGGGGAGAAGCCGCGGCTGGTGCTGATCCACCTGGCGAGCGAGGCCGTCCGCACCAAGAACCCGGTGGTCGACGTGGAGGACTCCATGACCGCCTTCGCCCGGTCTTTGGGGCTGGACACG
>PNKH01000204.1 GCA_013822345.1 Isosphaera sp. | reverse complement strand
CGCGGCTAAACAGTGGTGCTACAATCGACACGGCCCCGCACCTCCCGGACGCCCCGCCATGACCCGCGCCGCCGTCGCCCTCCTGCTCCTCGCCGGACCGGCGGCCGCCCAGAAGCCGGCCCGCAAGCCGCCGCCGGACGGGACCGTCTTCCGCCTCGCCCCGGACGCCCCCAAGCACGTCACCGCGGACGTCGAGTTCCGCGACCCGGACGAGAAGCGGTGGCCGAACTTCTTCTACGGCAAGCCGGCGGACAAGGGCACCTTCACGTTCGACGCGAAGAGGCCGGCCGGCTCCTTCACGCTGAAGTGCGACAAGATGGCGCAGAAGCAGGGCGATCAGGCCCGCCGGGTGCTCGGCGAGGTGGCCCCGGAGGGGGCGGTCCCGGCGGTCACGTTCACCCTGACGAAGTGCGGCGAGGTGGCGGCGGCGAAGGACGCGTTCCCGGTCGAGGGGACGTTGGCGGTCGGCGGGAAGACCGCGGCGGTCGCCGGGACCGGCACCTGGAAGTTCAACTACGCGAAGGACGCCGAGGTCCCGGAGAGCGTCCAGCTGACGCTGCGGTTCGCGGTGAAGGGGACCGACCTGGGGCTGTCGTCCGCCGACCCGGTCCGGGCGACGGTCGGTTGCGTCGCGTACAAGGACCTGCCGGCGAAGAAGTGATTGTTCGGGAGGGCGAGGCTCCTGCCGAGCCGGAGCCCCGCGGCTCGGCAGGAGCCTCGCCCTCCCAGGTCGCCCCGGGCTTGCGGAGTCACGCCGTGCGCCACCCCGTGCTGTCCGGGCTCCTCCTGTCCGCCGCCCTCGGGTGCGCGAAGAAGCCGCCGCCGACCCCGCCCGCCCCCGAGCCGGCGCCGGACGACCCGGCCGACGCCACCGCCCGCGACCGGGCGTACTGGCTGAAGGCGCTCCGGACCGGCAACCCGGCGGCCCGGCAGGAGGCGGCCGACGAGCTCGCCGTCTGGGTCGAGACCGACCCGCCGACCGTGCCGGCGGTGCTGGAGCTGCTCAAGGACCGGTCGACGAGCGGGGCCGGGAAGATCCTGCCGGCCCGGGTGAACAGTGCCCGCGAGGGGGCGGCCCTGGCCCTCAGCCGCGGCGGGCCGAAGGGCGAGGCGGCGCTCAAGGAGCGCGGCCTGGCCATCCTCCGCGACGGGCTGACGGACGCCGACCCGGCCGTCCGCGAGCACACCGCCCACACCCTCGGCCGGCTCGGTCCGCTCGCCCGCCCGGTCGCCGCCGACATCCAAACCCTGTGTACCGACAAGTCGCCGGCGGTCCGGTCGGCCGCGTTCGCCGCCCTCCGCGAGGTCGGCGGGGCCGACCCCGTCGCGCTCGCCGACCTGGTGGCCGGCGACGACCCGGCCGCCGCGTGGTCCGCCGCCGCGCTGATCGCCGCGGGCGACCCGGTGCCGGACACGGCGGTGCCGAAGCTGGCCGCCGGGCTGGCGAACGAGGACCCGCGCGTCCGGGCGGCGGTGGCCGCGGCGCTGGCGACCGCCGGGCCGCGGGCGGCGGCCGCCGCCGGGCCGCTGGCCGACGCGGTCAAGGCGGTCCCGGCGTACCGCGGGAAGTACGACCCCGAGTCCCACTACCGGATGGGGGCGGAGGAGGCGTACTGGGTGGCGCTGACGAGGATCGGCGGGCCGGCGGTGCCGGCGGTCGCGGGGCTGCTGGGGCACGAGAACGCCCTGGTCCGGCGGTTCGCGGCGGAGGCGCTCGGGGCGATCGGCCCGCCGGCGAAGCCGGCCGCGGCGGCGCTGAAGGGGCTGCTCGCCGACGAGCACGGGTTCGTCGCCCTGGAGGCGGCCTGCGCCCTGTGCCGGGTCGGGGACGGGACCGCCGACGCGGTCGGGTACGTCCGCCGGCTGATCGACGCCCCGGACGCCGCCGCCCAGGCCGGGATCGAGGCGATCCCGCGAATGGGGGAGGCGGGCAAGCCGCTGGTCCCGGTCGCCCTCGGGAAGCTCGGCGGCGACAACCCGCACGCCCGGTTCGCGGCCGCCGGCCTGGTCGGCGTCCTCCCGGTCGAGGAGGGGGCGAAGCACGCCGCGGCGCTCGGGAAGCTGGCGACCGACGCGGAGCGGGACATCCGGCTGCGGGCCGGGCAGGTGCTGGAGAAGCTCGGGCCGGCGGGCGGGGCGGCGGCCGCGGCGCTGGCCGCGGCGGTCCCGAAGGAGGCGGACCCGGCGGCCCGGGACCAGTTCGTCGACGCCCTGATCGCGATGGGGCCGGCGGCGAGGCCCGGCATCGCGGTGCTCCTGCCGGTGGTCGCCGACCGGACGGCGTCCGGCGATCGGCGGCTGCGGGCGATCGCGGCGGTGGCGGCCGCCGACCCGGGGTCGAAGGAGGTGTCGGCGGCGCTGCTGGGTGCTGCCGCGGCGCCGGAGGCGTGGGTCCGCGGGGCGGCGGCCGCGGCCCTGGTCACGCTCGACCCGGTGCCGCCGGAGGCGCTGGCGGCGGTGGTGGCGATGGCGAACACCGACAAGGCGACGGAGGCCCGGGTGGCGGCCCTGCGGGCGCTGGCGGCGGCCGGACCGAAGGCGAAGCCGGTGCGGGCGGAGGTGGAGAAGATCGCCGGCGGGAAGTACCCGGAGTTCGCGCTGCCGGCGAAGGTGGCGCTGGCGGCGATGGACGGGGACGTGGGAAAGGCGGCGGCCGACGTGCGGTCCGGGCTGGGGGACAAGAACGGCCAGGTGCGGGCGGCGGCCGCGGCGTCGCTCGTGCTGGTCGGCCCGGCGGCGGCGGACCTGCCGGGGCTGCAGAAGCTGTTGCGCGATCCGGCGGCAGACACCCGGGCGGCGGCGGCGGCGTGCATCGGGCGGCTCGGGCCGGCGGGGAAGGAGGCGGTGCCGGGGCTGGTGCGGCTGCTCGACGACAAGGAGGGGGCGGTGCGGGCGGCGGCCGCGGCGGCGCTCGGCGAGGTCGGGCCGGCGGCGCGGGAGGCGGTCGGGAAGCTGCGGGAGCTGCGCGGCGACCCGCAGGCCGGCCGCGCGGCGGTGAAGGCGTTGGAGAAACTCGGGGTACCGGAGTAGCGGCCCCGGTCAGGCGGTCCGCTTCCGCCGGAGCCGCGCCCCGACAAGGCCGACCGCCCCGAGGCCGAGGAGCGCCGCGCTCGCCGGCTCCGGGACGGCCGCCGCCCCGAACGCCAGGTTGTCGATCAGCACGAACCCGCCGGTGCTCGGGGTGACCCGGATCCGGGTGATGTTCGACGCGAACCCGGAGAACCCGGCGAACGTGGTGAACACGTTCTCGTCGGCGGTCGGGAACACCTGGGTGTCGAGCAGCGTCGCCCCGCTGAACACCTCGACCGTCGCGCTCCGGGTTGGGGGCTGGAACCCGATCGCGACGTTGAACCCGGCCGCCCCGACCCCGGCCCCCAGGAAGTTGATGTCCAATGCCTGGTCGAACGCGTTGACGGCCAGGAAGGCGCTCGGGGTGCCGATGACGTTGGGGCCCGCGACGGCGACGACTCCCGGCCCGCCGACCACCCCGGCGAACGTCACGCCCTGGGCGGCGAAGTTCGGTGCCGGCTGGACGACCTGGTTCGGCCCGGCGATGCCCTCGAAGTCGAGGACCGGGAGGCCCGGGTTGGCGGTCGCGAACGCCGCCTGCGAGGTAAAGAACACCGCCTTCGCCGACCCCGACCCGGCGAGGCCGACGACCGCCGCCAGCAGCAGGTGCCGCACCATCTCAGACCCTCCGACACGCGACAGGAATCACGGTTCGGGACATCCGGACCGCGGCTCGGG
>PNKH01000203.1 GCA_013822345.1 Isosphaera sp. | reverse complement strand
TTCCGGGCGGCTGGCAAGCAAGATGTGTGGCCGTCGAGTCGCCGGGGTGTCATTCCGTCCGGCAGGACGGCCCGCCGGATGCCCGGCCAGCCGGACGGCGAGCCGTCAACCCGGCATGCCGACAGGGCTGTCGTGAGACGGCCCGCCCGGGCAGTCAGTCGCCCGGCTGGGCGGCCGCCGTTGCCCGGTGCAACGCCCCCCGCGGCACGGGGCCCAAAGCTCCGCTTCGGGAAGACGTCTGAAACCCATTTCCGCTGCCCCGTCCGGTGGCCCTTCCGTCGCGTCGAGAGAGGCGAATCAGGCGGGTAGAAACGCCGCCGTCAGGGGTGCGTCGTGGGGGGCGATCTCGTGCGGTCGTTGTGTCGGTCGGGACTCGACCGAACCGGCTACCCGGGTCCGCCGCCGCGTTTGGCGGCCGCGGTGAGCCGGGCGATCACCTCCTGCCACGGCGTCTCCTCGGACGACGGGGCCGGCCGTCGGGTGGCGGCCGCGCGCCACGCCGCGATGCGGCCCCGGGGGACGGCGATCCGGACCTCGGCGAGCTTCTGGCGGCGGCAGTCGGCGACGAAGGCGTCGAGCTGCTCCTTCGGCTCCGCGTCGGACGCAGGGTCGAGCAGGGCCGGGTCCCAGCTCATACCGCGGGTGCCCTCGATCACCTGGGCCTGCACCGACGCCGCGGCCTGGACGTACGCCAGCAGCTCCCCGGCCCACCCGTCCTTACGGGCCTCGCGGTAGAGCCTGCTGGTCTTGAGGTAGCGCGAGACGTAAGCCTCGGCCCGCTGCTCGGCGGCGCGGCGTTTGGCCGCGTCGGCGTCGGGTGCCGGGTCGAGCAGGGACAGGGCGGCCTGGCGGAACCGGCCGGGGCTCGGCCAGAACCCGGTGGTGTTGGTGTCCCGCACGCGGGCGAACGCCCGCTCCAGGGTGGGCCGGTCGAACTGCCGGAGGGCCTCGACGTACTCGCGGGCGATCAGCTCCCACGCCCGCTCCCGGTCGGTGTCCGGGTCCGGGAAGAACCGCTCGCCGGGCGAGCCGAGCGCCGGCAGCCGGGCCAGGATCACGTCCCGCACGTCGCGGGCGGTCACCCGCGGTCCCCCGTGGTGCCTCCTTCGGAGACGGCGGGTGTCGAGCCGGGGGCGGCCGCCGCGGTCAGGTGCCAGCCGCCCTTCGACTCGTCGAAGGCGATGCCGGGGGCCGCCCAGAGGTACTGCCGGAGCTTGTCCGACCGGGTCGGGTAACCCTGCCCCGTGATCCAGTCGGCGATGAGGCGGGCCGACGGGGCGGCCCCGAATTGCCGCAGGTACTCCCTCGCCAGCTCTTGCCGCCGCTTGATGCGACCGCCCCAGGCTTCGGGTTGGGGCGGCGGGGTGTCGGCCGGGTCGCGGGTCAGGTCTGCGACCTGTTGCCAGAACGCTACCTGCCGCGCCCAGTGGGCGACCTGCGGGCGCGCCTCCTCCAGGCGGGCCGTGGCGTACCTCGCCAGGTGGTCGATCGTCAGGGTCTCGGTCATACCTCCTCCGTGCGGCGTGTGGACAAGCGCGTCGGGGCATCCTGCCCGAGATCGCCCGGGAAGGCAAGCGGCGGCCGGACCGCGACCGCGTGAACCGGGAGACCGGGGGGCGGGCGTTCGGGCCACTCGCCGGACTCGTAGAGGGTGTACACGGCCCGCTTCACCCGGTCGGAGTCGGCCAGCCAGCCTTCGGCGTGGGCGACGAACCCGACGGCGAGCGCGGCCTGGTGGAACCAGTCGGATGTGGGACCGTTGCTCATGCGGCCTCCGCCGCGGTCTCGGCCGCGTAGTGATCCCGGGCCCGGTTCAGCGCCGCGTCGAAGCGGTAGCCCGCGCGGTCGGACCAATGCATCAGGTCGCAGAGCAGATCGGGGAGGGCGTCCTCCCGGTCCGTGCCGGTCTCCCGGCGGAAAGCCGCGATCGCCTTGTCCGCCCATGCGGCGCGGTCGAAGTTCATGCCCTCGGGATCGGGCGGCAACTGTGGCGGGGTACGAAACTCGTTCAGCGGCCCGTCCCGGTCGCAGTCGGGGCAGCGCGTCATGCTCGCGTCATCCCACTGCCACTCGCTCCCCCGGGCAACGTCGGCGCCGTTGTCGGTCACGTCCGCCAGGACTGTGGTCACGATGTACAGTCGGTCCTCGTTCCCGCACCGCGGGCACCGGAGTCCGTCCAGGCAGTTCTCATTGGTCATAAAGCCTCCTCGTTGGTGGTTGGTTTCTGGAACACGACGCATACGTCGTGTAGCCCGGGGATCAGGGGTTTCCGGTAGACCTTGCGGCCGCTCGATGCCCCGTGCGAGAAGCGGATGATGTCGGTCGCCGCCTGGCGGAGGCCGGCCCGGAAGGCGATGGCCTTGGTGTGGTAGACGAGCGGGACGTACCCCCACTCCCGGTCGGTGTAATCCCCCACGAGGACCGCCAGGTGCCCGCCGGGGACGACCGCCCGGGCACAGGAGCGGATGAGCCGGTCGTACCGGCCCAGGAACCCGGCGAGCGTCGGCTCGCGGGACAGGTCCCGCGGGTCGTCGGCGTAGAGCTTCATCCGGGCGTAGGGCGGGTGGACCCAGCAGAATTCGAACGCCCCGGAGAAGTGCTCCTCGCAGGCGTCGAACCCGCGGTGGATGTCGTTCGCGTGGCAGGCGATGCCGAGGTCGGCGCACACCTGCGCGCAGGTGCCGCTGCCGCTCATCGGGTCGTACACCGAGGCCGGCCGGTAGAACCGCAGGAGCGCCCGGATCAGGGACCCGGGGCAGATGCCGGGGTACCGGCGGTCGCCCCACGGGCCGGGGTCGGGGTCGTGCCAGAGGCTGGTCAGCTCCGGCACCGGCGAGCCGGTAACCGGGGCGTCGGGCAGGAGCGCGTAGACGGGCTTACGCTTCTCCGGCCTCGGAAACGCCACGGCCCCCGGGGCCGCGTGCAGGAACGGGTTGATCGCGGGGGCGGTCATGCGACCCCCCCGGTCCGGCGGATCACGTCCTCGACGTCGTCGAGCCGGGCCACGACTTCGCCGTAGCCGGCCGGGTCGGCCCGGGGGTCGTCGGGCAGTGCCTCCACCTGACGCCGCAGGGACTGCAACCGGTCGAGCAGCCGCTGCCGCGCCTCCGCCGCGTCCGGGAACCGGTCGTTCACGACCTCGGAAACGTCATCCCAGGTCAATCCCGCCTCGGCCGTGTAGTTCCGCTCGCACTCCCGCAGCGCCTCCCACGCCTGCTCGGCGGTGAGGTGCGGGTGGCGGGACCGGAGCATGTCGGCGTCCCAGATCAGGGCGATGGCGTGCTGCCCGGCGAGCACGGCGCGCAGGTCCAGCTCGTGGTGCCAGTCGTCGTCTGCGAGCTCCAGGAGGGTGGTGACGTCGATGTCGGCCGGGGCGTGGAACCCCTGCGTGTACTTGCTCGCCACGATGTCGGCGAGGTCGATGTCGATCTTCATGGTCATACGCGAGTCCTTTCGCTGGCGGGGCGGGCCACCCGGCCCGCCCCGGTTTGGGGTTACTGGGTGGCCTTTGGCGGGGTCAGGACCACCTTGCCGTCGCGGGGCCAGGCGGTGGCGAGTACGGAGATGTACCCGTCCACCCGGTAGGCGTCGCCGATCACGGACCAGAAGCTGTCCCTGCCGGTGTCGCGGACGTGGTTCACCTCGAGCTGCGGGGCCGACGTCGGGTGCCCGAACTGGATCCGGTCCGGCTGCTCGTCGTCGATGCCCACGAGCACGACCTGCCCGGCCAGGGGCGTCAGGTCGAACAGCACCCCGATCGAGCCGTTCTTGTAGGTGAAGGCGCACCCGGCCCGGATCAGGCGGGGCGGCTGCCCGGTGACCCGGCTCGGCTGCGGGATGAAGGCGATGTAGTCGGGCCGCTTCTTGGCGGATTGGGTGGTCGTCATGATGAGTCTCCTTTTCGGTTGCCGGCCCCGCCCACCGGGGCCGATGGCCTGAGCGCCCGCACGGGGCGACAAGGGCCGGGCACAAGGGCGGCGCAGCCGCTCGTCTCGACCCTTGTGCCCGGGCCGGCCGCGTGCAGCGTGCCACTCGGACCCGGTGGGCGGGGAGGGGATGGGCCGGAGATCGGCTGACGGACCCCAGGACTACCGGACAGACGACCGCACGTCCTGACGGCCCGCTTGCCAGCCGGACGGCTTGACGGCCGCCGTTAACAGTACAGCGCGGGTTTGCCGCCGGTCCGTAAGCTGAGTCATCGGGAGGGTTACCGATGACGGAGCCGGAGGTCACCAACCTG
>PNKH01000202.1 GCA_013822345.1 Isosphaera sp. | reverse complement strand
AACCCGGGGCCCCATGACCGCCGGGGTTGGTTTGCTTCGGCCGCGCGGGCGGGCGTACCGCCCGCGCAAACGAATTCCGAGTTCGGCCCTTTCTCTTCTCAACGGAGGTGGTTTATGACTGACGGACAGGCACAGAAGCTCGATCTGATCAAGCGAGCGGTATTCGGGCAACTCCCTGACCGGGAGTGGGACACCTGGGTCCAGGTGCTGTCTCACGTCGAGATCGGTGTCTTCAAGATCGTCACCGGCCTGCGGTTCTTCAACAAGTCTGGGGAGCGTCTCATACTGAGTGACGCTGACCTCCAGAAGGTCTTCGACGAGGTCTGGGGGCACATCTCGGGTGGCAAGGCGACCGAATTCCTCAAGGGGCACGGCTTCGCCGTGGTCGAAGCCGAAACCGAGACCAAAGGCGGCTCTTCAGACTCCACCATCTTCAGCGGGAGGGACTGCTGCGCGTGGGCGCGTCTCCGGAAAAAGTGTGCCATCGGGGCCTGCCTCTGTTGGACCACCTACGGTGGGTGGGACTGCATTACTCCTGACCGCCACGGAAGCCGGCACGGCAGCTGCGCTAATGCGCCGGTCTGCACCTGCAAGTGCGATCACTACACCGATACGCACATTATCAACACTGTACGGGCCTAGTCTAGGGGTGGTTGGGCCGAACCAGGCGCTGCAGCAGACGGCGGGGGCATGTCGGCTTTTCGTGACGTGTAGCTCCAGCAGCCCCCGCCGCTGCTGAGCTGGGTCGTTCGGCCGCGGAGGCCGAGGGCGCGATGGGTGTGATGCGCGGCTATCTGTGCGACCGCTGCCCGCTTGCCTTTGAGATCGGCGGGTATCACTTTTGGTCGCTGGACGGGCAGTGCGAGCAGGCGGTGTGCCGGTCGTGCGGCACCATGCACCGGCTCACCGAGCAGCACGGCACCTGCCAAGTCGCCGCCCTCGCCGGCCCGGTGCGGTCGCTGCCGCTGGTCACCAAGTCGAACGGGTTCGGGGGGGAGTACCAGGACTACGAGTGGCCGTTCACCGAGGCCGACTGGCAGCCGGTCGGCCAGCACCCCGGCGGTATCAAGGCCCTCGGGCAGCTCGCGTGCAGCCGGTGCGGGGCGGCCGGGCAGATGCAGTCGCTGGAGTGGCCGCCGCACCCGGACGGGTTCTGGGTGTCGTTCCGGGACGTGTGCCCGCTGTGCGGCTGGCCGATGCCGTTCCTGTACGACTCGACCGTCAACTGACCGCAGCGCCCATGACGCCGAACCAGGCGCTGCACCTGACCGGCGGGGCATGTAGGCTTTCTGCGACCCATAGCTCTCCGCGCCCCGCCGGCAGGTGAGCTGGGTCGTTCGGCGGCGGAGGGCTTCGGGAGTGGCAGTCGCGGATAACGAGCAGTACGCCTACTTCTCCGTGTCCGACGGCTTTGACCCGGCCGAGATCACCGCGAGGGTCGGGGTGCCGCCCACCGAGTGCTGGCGGCGGGGCGACATCTGCGACCGCACACGGCGGGAGCGGCGGTTCAGCCGGTGGTCGCTCCACTCGCGGCTCGATCGGACTCACGAGTTGGAGGCCCATATCGCCGACGTGCTGGCCCAGCTCGACGCCAACCCGGCGGCGTTCGCCGCGGTGGCGCGGGAGTTCGGCGGGGTCATGCAGTTGGTCGGGTACTTCCACCGGGAGTACCCCGGCCTGCACTTCGAGCGGGCCGCCACCGAGGGGTTGGCCCGGTACTCGCTCGCCGTGGACTTCGACTTCTACTGGCTATACTCGCACCGCCGCGAGGACACCGAGTAAAGGCACGCCGAACCAGCCGCTGCAGCCGACGGCGGGGCCTGACGCGCTTCCCAGGGGTCCAGCTCCCGCAGCCCCGCCGCGGCTGAGCTGGGTCGTTCGGCCACCGGAGGCACGGGGGATGTCGTGGCGTCGAGCGTCGCCGAGTCCTGGGCGCGGATCAACGCCTGGCTCCGGGGCAACGGGCTGCCGTCCCGCTTCTCGCCCCCGCCCGGCCTCCCGGAAGCGACCATCCGGGCTGCCGAGGCCGCGATGGGGCTGGAACTCCCCGAGGACGTCCGGGAGTCGTACCGCACCCACGACGGGTCCCGCCGCGGGTCGTACCTCGTCCTGTTCGAGCGGGGATACCTGCTCCCGTTGGTGGCCGATCCGGATGGCGAGTCGGTGGTCGAGGAGTGGAAGTCGTGGTGCGGGATCGCCGAGCAGCTGGCTGCCCACGGGGAGGACCTCGCAGGGGAGGTCACGGGGCCGATCCGCAAGACGTTCTGGAGCCCGCGGTGGGTGCCGCTGACGTGCGATTGGGAGAGCCACGCCGTCTGCATCGACCTGGACCCGGCACCGGGCGGGCGGGCCGGGCAGGTCGTCATGCGGCGGCGGGAGGCGGATGCGTGGGTGCTCGCGCCGTCGTGGGGGGAGTGGCTTGCCAGGTACGCGGCGGACTTGGAGGCCGGGGAGTACCGCCTCCGTGTCTGGCCCGACTCCGACTGGGTGGCGGGTGTGCTCCGCGCGTCGGAGGCGGACGAGTAGCAAGGCAGGCCGAACCATGCGTTGCAGCTGACCCCGCCCTCAAAGCCGGGCGGGGCAGCTGAACGCGGTCGTTCGGCGGCGGAGGCGGATCGATGGGCGAAGCGTTCACCCCCGGCGCGGCGACGCTCACGGCGCGGGTGTTCGCCAACCCCCACGCACGGATACCGCCGACCCTGTTCTACGACATCGCGTTCCCCGTCCGCGTGTCGCTGCCGGTGCCGATCGGTCGCCCGTTGTTCTCGTCCGACGAGCCGGTGACCGACGTGCAGTTGGAGTTCATCGACCTCGGCCCGGTCGAGTGGCGGGCGCTGCCCGGCCGCGAGTTCCGGTTCCCGTCCGGGCCGGACGAAGAATACCCGGACGGCGGGGTGTACCTGGGCGGCACGCACCACTCGGTGTTCCTCACCCGGCTGCAGTTCGCCGAGCTGCGGGGCGAATCGTTGGCGGCTACACTGGACATCGACTTCGACCTGTCGCTGTTGCGTCCGCTCCCGGAGGGACTGGAGCGAGAGTTCTCGGTGCGGTGGCAATTGCCGCTGGCCGTCGATCCCGCAGCGATGGATGCGGTCATGGCAGAGGCCCGGCAGGGGCTGGGCTGGGGCAGCAAGTGCGCCGAACCAGGCGCTGCAGCAGACCGGCGGGGCATGTCGGCTTTCCCAGATGTGTAGCTCACTCAGCCCCGCCGGCTGCTGAGCTGTGTCGTTCGGCGGCGGAGGGCGTCGGGGTGGATCAGCGGTTGCCGTTCCCGGTGTCGGTTCGCCCGTGGGACGAACTCCCCGAGGACGACCGCGGCTTCTTCTGCTTCGCCGATGACTACCTGCCGCTCCACCCGAACCACGCGGCCCAGATCGGCCTTCTCGCTCCGGCGGACGCCGCCCGTGTGACCGAGTGGGCGTTTGCGGCCATCCCGCCGGGCTGGCCGGATCGCACGGAGCAGCGGTTCGAGCAGGAGACCCTGCTCACCGTGCGCGACTGCTGGAACGACCCGGCCCGCCGGTCGGAAGTCCGGCGGTGGCTGTACGAGCGGGGCGTCCCGTTCCCCCGCGCGGTGTACCTCATCTACGAGCGCAACCGGGTGGTCCGGGCGTCGTGGCGGATGGTGGTCCGGTACTGGGATGCGTTCGCGTGGTCGGTCGGGTACGCTATGGTGGCCGTCGATCACACGCTCCAGTGGGCCTGCTGCTTCCACCACGAGGACGTGTTTGTCTTTGGCAGCCGCAGCAAAGGCACGCCGAACCAGGCGCTGCACCTGACCGGCGGGGCATGACGGCTTTTCATGGGTCATAGCTCCCCGCGCCCCGCCGGCAGGTGAGCTGGGTCGTTCGGCCCGGAGAACCCCGACCCGGCAGCGGTCCGGGCGCGGGTGCGGCGGGCCGGTGACACCGCGAGGTCACGACCGGCGGGTGTGGTCGGGTCGGCGGCGGGCAGGCGGTTGGTGTGCCGCGAGGCGCGCCGAACCAGCCGCTGCAGCTGACGTGCCCGCAAAGCCGGCCACGCAGCTGAGCTGTGTCGTTCGGCGGCGGAGGCGCAAAGCGGGTGCCAGCCTTTACCGCGACCATTGACGGGCCGTGGCTCGATCTCGCCCCGGTTCGGGTCGGGAGGGTTCCAGCCGGCTTGGGGACGCCGGATCGGTATCTGACCGCCTCCGTCGGGGATGGGCAACGGGTGCGGATCGACCTGTACCGCGGCGACGAGGCGTGCGCGTTCGAGGACGCCTGCTTGTGGGGCGGCTGGCTGGTCATCGGCTTCGGCGAGCACCTGCACTGGGTCGATCCCGCCGAGCGGGCCGCGCGAACGATCCCCCTAGC
>PNKH01000201.1 GCA_013822345.1 Isosphaera sp. | reverse complement strand
GAGGTTCTCCGGCTTCCGGCCGACGAGGTCGACGTCGGCGACGTGCTGCTCGGCGTAGGAGCCGGGGCCGCCGAAGATCCGGGGCGTGTAGTACACCGCATCGCCGACACGGAACTCGGTCACGTGGGAACCGACTTCCTCGATCACGCCGGAGATGTCGTGCCCGATGATCGCCGGGAGCGGCACATGAACCGCGTAGTCTCCACGACGGATCTGAATGTCGAGCGGGTGACGGCGGTCGCATGGACGCGCACCCGCACCTGGCGGGGTCCGACTCGCGGTACGGAGACATCGCGCAGCTCGAAAGCATCGGCCCCTCCGAAACGGGCGAGTACAACGGCCTTCATCAGGTCAGTCATGTCGGTGTTCCTCATCGTGGTTCTGGGTGCGCGACGCGCCGGGACGGGCGTTCGACCCAGGTGGGCGACGGGCACGACATGGACCACTACGCCGCCGACGCTGCGGCCGTCGTCGAGCACCTCGGTCTGCGGGACGCTGTCTACGTCGGCCACTCGACCGGGGGCGGCGAGGCTGCGCATTACGTCTCCCGCCACGGCAACGGCCGTTCGGTTGATCTGTCGCACGTCCCCGGTGCGGTCACTTGTTCTTCGACGAGTACGGCTTCGAGTCCCGCGCCTTGACCGCCGTTTGTGCCTGGTCGATCGCCTTCTTCACCCCGGCGACCGTCTCGTCGAAGTACGTCGGGCCGGCCTCGACCCGCCACTCCTCAAGTTTGTACTCCTTCGCCAGCCCTTGCTCTTGGAGCCGCCGTTCCGTGTCGTAGGCGAGCAGCATCCCGCGGACGACGGCGGTCTCGATGTCCCCGGTCTTGAACACGTCGTTCCCCTGGTCGCGGATGAGTGGGGCGAATGCCACCTTCGTCACCCCCAACCGCACCGCTTCCCGCAGGGCGACCTTCCCCACCCGCTCCATCGTGTCGAGCGACAGCTTCCCTTCGTCGCCGATGCCGACGAGCAGGAGGGTCTTCGCCTTGATGCTCCCCTCGGGCGGGGTGATCAGCGCGGTTTCGAGTTCGTCGCCCTGGAACTCGCCCCGGTCCCGGAGCGCGCCGATGACTCCGCCGAGGTTCTTGTCCAGTTCGACCGGGGCACCCTGCATCTTCTTCACCCCCTCCTTCGTGTACCGGAAGTAGCACACCACCTGGAGCGGCACGTCGGCGGTGGACGGCCCCTCCATCCGCACCTTCAGCGTCACCCGATCCGGCCCCTGGAGGACCGTCTCCTTCACCGCGGTCGCTGGGTCCGTGGCGGTCGCACACGGGAGGGACAGCCAACCGATGCCGATGAGCAGGGCGAGTGTCAAGCGGTACGGGGTGCGTGTCATGGCGTATCTCCGAGGGTCAGATTTCGTGGGTGATGCGGTGGGTGAATGACTTCATCGGGTCGGTCGGGCGACCGGCGGGTCAGAACGCCCAGCACGAACACCCGCCGGTCCCCCAGAACGGGTCTTCGCGGGTCGGGTTCGCCGGGCCGAACAGCCGGTGGAGGAGGCCGTGGAGGTGCGACCCGTGGGAACAGCAAGCCGAGTGGGCGTGCGATCCGACCGCCTGCCGCCCGCCCGCGTGATACCCGCCGTACATGGCCACCGGGGACCAGTCCGGCGTGACCGGGAGCGGTGGCGGGCCGTGTCCAGCGAACGGGTCGGCCGCGTACACGACCTTCCCGCCGACGACGGTGAGGACCGACTGGATGCCCTTGATCTCCTCCTCGGGCGCGGCGAAGTAGTCCGCCGACAGCACGGCGAGGTCGCCGAGCTGTCCGACCGCGAGAGCGCCCTTGCCGGCCTCCTCGCCGGACAGCCACGCGGACCCCTGGGTGTACAGGCGGAGGGCCGTCGCCCGGTCGAGTCGGTTCGCCTCGGGGTAGAGGGCCAACCCGCCCACCGTCCGCCCGGACACGAGCCAGTACAGCGACACCCACGGGTTGTAGCTGGCCACCCGCGTGGCGTCGGTCCCGGCCCCGACCGGGATACCCATCGACAGCATCTTTGCGACCGGCGGGGTGTGCTCGGCCGCCTTCGCCCCGTACCGCTCGACGAAGTATTCGCCCTGGAACGCCATCCGGTGCTGCACGGCGATGCCACCGCCGAGGGCCTGGACCCGCTCCAGGTTCCGCTCGGTCACCGTCTCGGCGTGGTCGAAGAACCACCGCAGGCCGCCGAACGGCACCTCGCGGTCCACCGCCTCGAACACGTCCAGGAACCGGGAAATCGACTCGTCGTAGGTGGCGTGCAGGCGGAACGGCCAGCGGTGCTCGGCGAGCAGTTTCACCACCCGGTGCAGTTCGCCCTCCATTCCCGGAGCGAGGTCCGGGCGGGGTTCGAGGAAGTCCTCGAAGTCGGCGGCCGAGAACACCAGCATCTCGCCGGCCCCGTTCATCCGGTAGTAGTCGTCTCCGGTTCCGGGCTTCGTCATCCCGACCCACTTCGAGAAGTCTTCCAGTTCGCCCTTCGGCTTCTGGGTGAACAGGTTGTACGCCACCCGCACCGTCATCTCGCCGCGGCGGTGGAGGTCTTCGATGATGGCGTAGTCGTCGGGGTAGTTCTGGAACCCGCCGCCCGCGTCGATCGCGCTCGTCACCCCGAGCCGGTTCAACTCGCGCATGAACTGGCGGGTCGAGTTCAACTGGTACGACGGGGGCAACTTCGGCCCCTTCGCCAGCGTGTTGTACAGGATCATCGCGTTCGGCCGGGCGATGAGGATGCCGGTCGGGTTGCCCTGCTTGTCCCGCTGGACCTCCCCGCCGGGCGGGTCGGGTGTGTCCTTCGAGTACCCGACCGCCCGCAGCGCCGCCGCGTTCAGGATGGCCCGGTCGTACAGGTGGAGCATGAACACCGGCGTGTCCGGCGAGACGGCGTTGATCTCGGCGAGGGTGGGCATCCGCCGCTCGGCGAACTGGAACTCGTTCCACCCGCCGACCACCCGCACCCACTGCGGCGGCGGCGTCCGCTTCGCCTGCTCCTTGAGCATCCGCAGGGCGTCGGCGAGCGACGGCACCCCGTCCCAGCGGAGTTCAAGGTTGAAGTTCAGCCCGCCGCGGATCAGGTGCAGGTGCGAGTCGTTGAGGCCGGGGACCGCCCGCTGCCCGACCAGGTCGATGACCGTCGTGGCCCGGCCGCGAAGCTTGAGGACTTCGGCGTCGGTGCCGACCGCGGCAACCCGCCCGCCGGCGAACGCGACGGCCGCCGCCTCTGGCGTGGCGTCATTCGTGGTGATCTTGCCGTTGTGCAGGATCAGGTCTGCGGTGTTCATCCGTTCGGTCTCCGTGAGGAGCTTCGAGCCAGTGTCCGAACAGTCGCGTCAGGGCCGGCATGACGCACCACGTTAAACCGGCCACCATCGCCGTGTTGAACGCCAGGAACCCGACGAACCACGGCCAGCCGGTCATCAGCGGGTTCAGGGTGAAGGTGAGCGCGACCGCCGTGGCGTTCACCCCGACCCACGTCAGGATCGCCTCCTTCCGTCGCGGGGTCATTGGTGTGACGCCCCGGTCGGGACCACATACTCCGGGAGTTTCGTCGGCGGGGCCCCGTGGACCATCGTGTAGGCGTACTCGACGCCCATGCCGTACGCGCCGCAGTGCGTCTTCACGATGTCCATGACGGCGTCGTAGGTGCCCTTGTGCGCCCAGTCCCGCTGCCACTCCAGGAGCGTCGAGAGCGCGGTCACCGGCTTGGCGCCGGCCTGGACGACCCGCTTCATCGCGTTGTCGTGCGCGAGCTGGCTGACGTCCCCGCAGCAGTCCTCGACGACGTACACCTCGTACCCGTCGTGGATCGCCTGGACCGTCGGCAGGGCGACGCAGGTTTCCGTCCACAGACCGGTCAGGACGATCTTCTTCCGTCCGGTCTTCCGGACCGCGGCGACGAAGCCCTCGTCGTCCCACGAGTTCATGCTGGTCCGCTCGACCGGGGCCGGGTGGCCGAGGGCGGCGAGGATTTGCGGCCAGGTGTTGCCACTGAAGCTCTTGGTTTCCACGGTCGAGAGGACGACCGGGACGCCGAACACCCGCGCGGCCTTGGCGAGGGCGACGTTGTTGTTGATGATCGACTGGCGGTCGAAGTTCGAGACGCCGAACAGCATCTGGGGCTGGAGGTCGATGAGCGCGAGGACGCAGTTGTCCGGGGTCAACAGCCCCTTCTCGGTGAGCTTCGGGCGGGCCGTGTCTTGAGGCATGACGTTCTCCAGTATTGGGTCGATGGGGGAGGCAACCTCCTCGCGTTTGCCTTCACGACAACTAAGCGTGGGGGGCGGACACCCGCTGGCCAACGTCACAATTCCAGGAAAGTGAGCCGGTCCGCGTTGACTTCGTTCTTGTGCGTCGAACGCGGACCGTGGGACGCGGTTGGCATGTCAGGCACCCACTCGAACGTGGACGGCGAGAAGTTGCTGTTCCTAC
>PNKH01000200.1 GCA_013822345.1 Isosphaera sp. | reverse complement strand
TAGGCCCTAGTCGAGCGGTCTTGAGGTCCCGCCGCAGTTCGAGCATGTTGGCGATCGCAACGAACAGGACCACGAGTTTGGTCATGCGGTGTCCACCTCCGTCGTGGAAAGGAATGTGACGCCGGGCGACGGTCCGGGACGGTCACCCACGGGTCGGTTCGGGAAGGCCCGGCGGCACGTCGGCGAGGAGCCGGGATGCCCACAGCCGGCGGCGTGAGCGGCGAGCACCCGTCACACGCTCGGGGCGCGACGGCCGGGTGCCCGGGGTGCGGCCAGTGTGTTTCGGGGGACCGCACTCGGGTGACTCCACCTACCGAAGATGCCCGGCGCCAGAAGAAAAAACGAAAAACCGCCAGGGGCCAGCGGCTGGGCGTTGAGACGGTGATACTGCCGGGTGCGGCGAGCGGCGTCAGGGTCTCGGCGTCTCATGCCGCGGCGGGGTCCTCCCCGGCGCCCGGCCCCTCCGGCGGGATGACGCCCAGGTCCCGCAGCCTCCGTACGTGACGGAAGTAGCTGGCCCGCGAGCCGTGCCCGCCCGCGACGAACGCCGCCACCCGATCTTCTTCGGTGGCAAAGAACGCATCCGTTCGGAGCCGCAAGACCACCGCCAGCTTGCCGGCCCGCCACTGCTCCAGGAGCAGCCGCCGCCAGTCCATCCCCGTCCGCTTCATCTGCGCCGCCTTAACGTAGTCCCGCATCGACAGGCCGGGGATCACGGCCAGCCACGTGCCGATGAACTCGTAGACCTCGCGGTCGGTGAACCAGTTGGCGACCTCGGCGTGGACCGCGGCAGCCGGCGGCTGGAAGAGCAGCGGCTGGCCCCGGTCGATCATGGCCCGCACCTGGGGGCCGTGGTTCGCCAGCCGGTTGGTGATGACCAGGACCGGGCTGGACGTCTGGAACACTGGCGGCACCCCGCGCTCTTCGAGGAGCCGGGTCGTCGAGTCCCAGCGGAGGGTCCTGTCCGGGTTGGTCTGGCAGAGGGCGTTCATCAGACTCAGCTTCCCGGGGTCGCTCAGCACGCTGTTCTCGTCGTCGATCACGACCGGCCGGTCGCGGTGCTCGTGGAGCCGGCAGTACATGGCCAGCCCGGTGGCGTGGCAGTCGATCCACCCGTGCGGCTGCCCCTCGAGGGCCCGCTGGGCCATCTGGGACTTCCCCAGGCCCGGCCGGCCGATGAGGAGGACGAGGGTGAAGACGCGGGCGGCGAACCCGCTCAGCCAGGGGGTCAACCCGTCGTAGCTGCGGACGGTCAGGGCGCGGGGCGGTGAGTGTTCGCAACGAGGCATCGGGTTCTCCGGGTCCGGTGGTGTTCGAGGTCGGGGGGCCAAGGGGGTGGGAGGCGGAATACAGACCCCGGGGCCGGCTGGGGCGTCGTGTCCGCGCGGTTCGGCGTGGTTGCGGTGACGGGGCGGGGCCGACACCCGCCCAGGCCGCGTCCGTGCGGCCCGCGGGGGATGGGTTCTCGATCCGCGGCTCAGAGGAGCCGGTCGCGTACGCGCCGGATCGTCGCCTCGACGACTTCTTCGGGCGTGTCGGTCGCCGCGGCGATGGCGGTCGGTGGGGTGCCCTTGAGCGACAGTTCGACGATGAGCCGCTCCCGCTCCGTTACTGCTTCAAGGAACACGGAGGCGGCCGTGTGGTCCGGGCGGGTTTCCAGGACGCCGGGGTCCGTCGGGTGCCCCAGTCGGTCCTGCCGCCAGGTGCCCCGCAGGGCCTGGTGGAGGACGTTATTGCGGATCTGTGCCACCCAGGCCCCGGCGTTGCCCCGGCACCAGGGGCCGGAAAAGGCCTGAACGATGTGCCCGACCGCCTCGGCCGCCTGGATCTCGGCGTCCCGCAGGGGTTCGCGGTTGCCGTCGGAGAGGCCGCATCGGAGAAACGTCCGGCGGAATCGTTCGTACAGTTCCGGCAGGAACACGAGGATGGTGAGCATCCTCACGAAGGCGGGGAGCTGGCGGGCGAACTCGTCGGCCACCCCCACCGCGTGGGCGCTGCGCCCCTCAGGGGGGATTCCGAGTTCGCCGCAGACCTGATGGAACTCGACCACGCACGCGGAGTCGGTCTTCAGGGCTGCGGGTGACAGCAGGCGGCCGAGAGGGCCGGTGGCTCGGCAGGGGGTTTGAGTGCCACGGGGTGGGTTCAGCATGATGGTGGAACTCCGATGTTACGGAGGAAGGGGAAGGGTCGAAACCGCCGCGACCCGGGCGACGGCGGGTCATCCGGGGCGGCGGGTGTGGGCTGCCGGTGGCGGCGGGCCGGTTCACGCGGCCCCCGACCACCGGCGGGTCGGGGACCGCCGGGGCGGTTACACCGGTTCGTCGGGGTAGGTCGTCATCGCCCGGAGCGGCGGGCTGTAGAGGTGCAGGGTCACCAGCGGCGAGTCGGCCGCGGCGACGCGGTGGGCGTCCCGGTCGAACGAGACGGTGATTTCCCCCGGTCCGAGCCGCCGCGAGGCGGTCGCTCGCGGCCGGGCGGGGTCGGTCACGTCGAAGTCCGTCACCTCGGCGTGCCCTGCGGTCACCCGCACCCCGCAAGCCGAGGCGCGGTGGTCGTGAATTGGGGACCGCTGGCCGGGCAGCCAGCAGATCAGCACCGCCTCGTACCAGGCGGTCTCGCGCACCGAGTTCCGTCGGTAGCGGCGGTCATCGAATCGCTCGTAGGGCTGCAACTCGCCCGGCTCGGGCATGAAGCAGACCAGGAGCCGTTCGAGGGCCCGGAGCGGGATCGGGCCCCCGAAGTCGTCGAGCCGACGCAGCAACTGCGTCAGCGGCAGCGGGTCGTTCTCGCGCGGGTCTGGACAGCGGGCGGCGGGCCGCATGTGTTCCTCCCGACCACCAAGGGGTGATCGCCCCGGAGAATCGGGGCAAGACGACGCCCGGCCCGGCCGGGCACGCGCCGGCGGGTTGAGGGCGTTCGGGGTAAAAGGGGTGGCGGCCCCGGCCGGGAGGTGGTAGACAGGGGGAGCCCTGCGTGGGTCTCGCGCCCGCGGTCCACCGCGGCCGGGGTCCGACCGCCGGCGGGACGAGCGCCAACTCGTCCCGCCGGTGTTTTACCACACCGGGGTGGCGGCCCTGGACATGCGCTACGAGATTTGCGCAGCAGGCGGAACTTCTTTAGGTGTTTGGATTAACGAGGGTGGCTGAGGTAACGAGCGGCCTGGACCGTAGCCTGGGTTTCGATTTCCCGTGCCAGTTGCTCGCCGTGGTGCTCACCGGCCGCGAGACCGAGTTCCATGTAGCAGCAGATCAGATCGTTGAGGTGGTCTTCCCCCGTCTGCCGAGATTCTTCCACGGTCAGTGGGAGTCCGAGGACGCGCTTGAATGCGAGACTGGCAATCACCCGCTCGGCGTCGACGATGCCGCCCAGCGTATCTTCAATGCTCTTCCGATAGTAATCGCGCCGAGTCGGTCCGGCCGGGGCTGGGAGGTCGAAGGAGTGCGGGTACACGCGGCGAAGGCCAGCGACGGTGAGCCGGTCGGTCGGAAAGCGGATTATTGTGAAGTCGATCGCGGGCGGTGCAGACACGGGAAACAAGTTGATAAGCGATTCGGCCGAACAGTTACCGCATAGTATCACAGTTGTCAACGATCTCGTCGGGCGCCACCCGTAGAGCGCCCTCCCGCTCCAGCAGGTCGCGAGTCAATTCCCACGCCCACCTGCCCGCCGGTTCGCAAACGCGGCCCCCAAACCGGTTGCCCTCGAACACGACGACGCGGTCTTCTTCCTCCGCCCGCGAGTCACGATAGCCTGCCGCTCTGAAAGGGGGTCGTTTGGCGGGGGGGTGTCCGTGCTCCAGAAAATGTCGACGGAAATACTCGATCACGTTTTCCATCCGCTTATGGAAGATCGGACGGCTCACACCGACCATGCAGCTCATCGTTCCGACGTTGAAGTAGCCATCGTCCTTGCCAAGGCAAACTTTGCCGACCATGTAATAAGACTGGAGCGATTCGATTAACTCATCCGACAACCGCTCCATCCGGGCGATCCACTGAGGTTGGGGAAACGACTGCACGACTCCCGCCACGGTTCCCTGCCCCGCATGGAAAGCGTTCCAATCGACGTGTGGCGCGATCGAATTCAGGGTCATCAGTAGTTTGTCAGGCTCAACTGTAGACTCCCGGAGCGCTAGTGCAAGTACCGGCACTGCGGCGACTGCTGCCGTTTTCATTTTGTAGAGTAACAGCAAGGCTTTCAGCCTCTCGATCTCGTCTCCTTCCCGGAACTTGGTGACCAATGCCGGAACTGCAATCGGACCTATCAGCCGCAATACATCTGTAATAGAATCATATACATTATTGTTGTAATATTTGCTCCAGTCTCGCTGAATGAACACGGCTAATAGTTGAGGAATTGATTCTAGTCCGATCTTCACCAATGCATCGGTTGCCGTTCGCCGAACGTCATCATCTGCATGTCCCAGCGCGTCGATGAGTACCGGAATCGCAGCACGTGCTCCCGGCCCGATTTCGCCGAAGCTCCAGAATATAACACTGCGAAGGCTGTCGTCAGACTCCTCAAGAATCGTTAGGAGATCCCGAACGGCTTCACTGGCAGGTGGTCCAAGATATCCCAACCCATATATACACTCGTGACGCACCGATGGATCCTGGTCTCGG
>PNKH01000199.1 GCA_013822345.1 Isosphaera sp. | reverse complement strand
CCGTTTAGCCGCGACCCGAAGGGGAGCGCGGGCGCCCGCGCTCCCCTTCGGGTCGCGGCTAAACGGTTACGTTACTGGCGCCGCGGCAGCTTACACACCCCGTCGTGGCACGGCACCAGGTGGTACCGGTTCCGGGCGACCCACCGGTACGCCCTGCGGCCGAGCCACGGCACCCCGGGCAGGTACAACAGCCACGCGAACGGCAGCAGCACCGGGATCCGCCACGCCATCCACCGGAACGCCGCGAACCCGGCGTACACCCGCCGCCGGTCCGGCGTGACCAGGTGCATCTCCTCCAGCATCCGCCCCGCGTCGAGCGGGACGGCGGACGGCGGCAGGTTCGCCGCGTCCCGGCAGTCCTGGAAGTGGAGCCGGCGGCGCCAGTCGAGCCGGCGGAGCGACCGGGCCGACCGCTGGCAGAGCGGGCATCGGCCGTCGTACAGGACGACGCCCTTCCCCTCGGCTTCGGCGGCGGACATGGCGGGTCTCCGGGGCCGGGTCATTCTACCCGGGGAACCGCGGCGGCGGGGCAAATCCAACACCCGTAGAATGACGGCTGCCCACGAGGTCTCCCGATGAGCGCCGTCCCCGCCGCCCGGCCGGTCACCGTGCCCAGCTTCCGCGCCGCCAAGGGGGCGGCGAAGCTGGCCGTGGTCACCGCCTACGACTACACCTCGGCCCGGCTGTGCGACGAGGCGGGGGTGGACGCCGTCCTCGTCGGCGACTCCCTCGGGATGGTGGTGCAGGGCCACCCGACGTCGCTCCCGGTGACGCTCGACGAGGTGCTGTACCACACGCGGTGCGTGGTGCGTGGGGTTCGGCGGGCGCTGGTCGTCGCGGACTTACCGTTCCTGACGTACCAGGTGAGCCCGCGGCAGGCGGTGCGGAACGCCGGCCGGCTGCTGAAGGAGGGCGGGGCGCACGCGGTGAAGCTGGAGGGCGGGGTGCGGATGCGGGCGGCGGTGAAGGCGTGCGTCGACGCCGGCATCCCGGTGATGGGGCACGTCGGGCTGACCCCGCAGGCGGTGCACCAGTTGGGCGGGTTCAAGGTGCAGCGGGACGCGGAGCAGCTGCTGGCGGACGCGGCGGCGGTGGAGGAGGCGGGGGTGTTCGCGGCGGTGGTGGAGAGCGTGCCGGCGGAGCTGGGGGCGAAGGTGACGGCGGCGGTGGGGGTGCCGACGATCGGGATCGGGGCGGGGCCGGGGTGCGACGGCCAGGTGCTGGTGTTCCACGACATGCTGGGGTTGTTCCCGGACTTCCGGCCGAAGTTCGCGAAGCGGTACGCGGACCTCGGCGGGGCGGTGACGGCGGCGGTCGCGGCGTACTGCGCGGAGGTCCGGGACGGCACCTTTCCCGCGGCCGAGCACACCTTCCGGTGAGGGCGGGGCGTGATCGTCCTGAGCGGCCCGCTCAAGACCGTCGACCGCGTGGCGCTGTCGCCGGACGGGGCGCACGTCGCGGCCGCCGGCGGCACGGCCAGGCGGCTCGCAGTCTGGGCCGTCCGCGAGCCGGACCAACCCCGGTACCTCCTCCCCGCCGCCTTCGACCGCCGGTACTGGCACTTCGCGTTCGACCCGGCCGGCGGCCTGCTCCTCGTCGGCGACAGCCGCGGGGTGACCGCCCGCGACCCGGCCGACGGGGCCGAGGTGTGGCGCCTCCCGACCCGGGACCCCTCCGAGTGCGGGGTGGGCGGCCTCGACGTGTCCCGCGACGGCCGCGAACTGCTCGCCTGCCTCTGGGACGCGGGCCGGGAGTGGGACTGGGGTCCCGGGTTCGGGCGGTGGGAGCTGAACGGCCGGGACCCGCCGGCCCGCCGGCGGGGGGCGCGGGCGCGGGACGACGGGGTCTGCCAGGGCGTCGCCCTCCTCCCGGGGACGACCTCGTTCGCATGGGCCGAGGACCACGACATCCGGACCCGGGCGGTCGGCCACCGGTACGTGGTCGATTACCAGGCCCGGGTCCACGTGGTGAGCGCCGCCGGGCGGACGACGCACACCCTGACCGCCGGGTTCGAGTCGGTCCACCAGCTCGCCGCCTCGGCCGACGGGCGGTGCCTCGCCGCCCAGTTCCCGCCGGCGGTCCTGGTCTGGGACGTGGGCGACCTGGCCCGCCCGCCCCGCGAACTCCGCCCCGACCGGAAGGCGCGGTTCACCGGCGTGGCGTTCCACCCGTCCGGCCGGTATCTTGCGACGACCAGCAACGACGCCGCGGTAAAGCTGTACGACACCACCTCGTGGCAGGTCGCGAAGACGTACACCTGGGATGTCGGGCGGATGCGGTCGGTCGCGTTCAGCCCGGACGGGAGCTTGGCGGCCGCCGGCACCGACACCGGCAAGGTCGTTGTCTGGGACGTGGACGGCTGACTGGATCGGGTAGGGTGGGCCGAAGCGGGCGCTTCGCCCGCGAGCCCCACCGGGCGGGGTGGTGGGACTCGCCCCGCGAAGCGCGGGTCTCGGCCCACCCTACCCGACGGCGGCGGCCATCACTTCCCGACGACCTCCAGGTCCTTCGGGTCGGCGACCTCCAGCTGCGGGGCGTCCTTGAACAGCTTCACCGTCCCGGTCGCCCGCACCGTCTTGCCGACGAACGTGTCCGGCCCGGCCTTCTCCCACGGCCCGGCCTGCGCCTTCGCCCCGAGCACCACCGCGAAGTTGTCCTTCGCCCGGAAGTCCTTCACCGAGTTCAGGTACAGGTTGGCCTTCCCGCCGACCGACGCCACCACGAACTGCACCGTCACCTTCTCCCCCACCTTCTTCGCCGCCTCCGCCGGCGTCAGCACCCCGGCCGGCAGCTTCGCGGGGACGACCTCGGCCACCGGCTTCCCCTTCAGCGTGCTGAGCCGGACCTTGAACCCGCAGGTGGTGTCGCCGTCCTCGTCCCGCACCGTGACGTGAACCCGCGGGTCGTCGCCGGACCAGTCGATCGCCACCAGCCCGAAGTTGTCCCCGTACGGCATCGCCGCCACCCGCTTCCCGTTCGCCTCCGGAGCCCGCCAGTTCTTCGACCCCTGGTTGAGCCCGCTGCTCGTCACGTCGTACAGCGGGTACCCGAGGGCCTTGGTGTCGAGCGACACCTCGGCCAGGTGCCGGTCCCCGCTCAGCACGATCACCCCGCTCGCCCCGGTCCGGTTCAGCACCGCGTACAGCTTCTCCCGCTCCTTCGGGATGTTCGCCCACTTCTCGAACGGGTGCTCGTCCGACACCACCTGGATGCTCGACGCCAGCAGCCGCACCTCGGCCGGCTTCTTCAGCTGCTCCTCCAGCCACGCCCACTGCTCGGCCCCGAGGAAGGTGGCGTCCGGGTCGGTGTTCGGGAGGCACGCCGAGATGCGGGTCTTCGGGTCGAACGGGGCCTTCTTGATCGGGCTGCGGTAGTACCGGGTGTCGAGCAGGATGACCTGCACCCGCTTCCCCGGCGGGCCGTACACCGCGGCGTGGTACACGCCCTTCCGCTGCCGCCGCGGGTCGTCCTTCCCCACCCCGTAGAAGTCGAGGAGGGCCTGCTGGGCCTCGTCCTTGTGCTCCCACTCGGCCCCGGCGTCGTTCCGCCCGTAGTCGTGGTCGTCCCACGTCCCGACCATCGGGCACGCCGCCTTGAGCTTCGCGAACCCGGGCACCTTCTCCATCAGGGCGTACTTCTCGCGGATCACCGCCGGCGTCACCTTCACCCCCTTCTCCAGGTCGGCGTACATGGTGTCGCCGAGGAACACGAGGAGGTCGGGCTTGGCGGCGGCGACCGCGTCGAACACCGGGAGCGGCTTCGCCTGGTCGGCGCACGACCCGAACGCGACGCGGGTGAGGACCTTGTCCGGGTGGTCGGCGCGGCTCGGGACCGCGGCGAGGAGGGCGGCGAGGAGGGCGAGTCGGAGGCGCGGCATGGGGCGGGTACCTGGGTGTGGGGGTTGTGGGACATTCCCCGCGTAGCCGCGACCCGGAGTCCGCGGAGGGGAGCGCGGACGTGGCGCGCTCCCCTCCGCGGACTCCGGGTCGCGGCTACGCGGGAGCGGGCGTCACTTGTCCGGGGCCGGCTCGGCGTCCTCGTCGCTGAAGACGGCGAACCACAGCTCGTCGGGGTCGAACCCGGTCACCGGGTCGCCGAGCATCGCCTTCCACGTCGCCTGCTGGTCGGCCGTCAGGGCGGCGACGAACCCCTTCGCCCCGTCCGCCCGGAACGCCAGCACCTCCTTCTTGACCGCCTCGTGGTTGTCGTTCCCGAGGGTGTCGAGGTATCGCTCGGCGTGGGCGGTCGCCTTCTCGGCGAGGTCGGCGGCGGCCTTCTTCTGGGCGTCGGTCAGCCCGAGCGCCGTCTGCACCGCCGGGTCGGCGAACGCGGCCGGGCCGCGGAGCCGCCGGTCGATCTGCCGGAGCCGCGACCGCTGGGCCGGGGTCAGCCCCTTGGCGGCCGCGTCGGCCAGCACCTTCGCCACCCCCTTCGCCCGCTCCTTCTCCAGCTTGTCGAACGCTTCGTCCGGGGCGTTCGGCATCTTGTCCAGAACGTCCAGGGCTTTTTCGAACGCCTCCTCCACGTCCTCCAGCCCGTCGACGATCGCGATCCGCTGCTCGGCCGACATCTTCAGCTCCTTCTGCACCTTCCGGTACTTCAGGAGCCTGGCGGCGGCGGCCGGGACCGGCTCGTCCGGCTTCGGGGCCGGTGCGGGGGCGGCGGACGACGCGGCGGACACGGACGCGAGGAGCAGGCCGGCGAAAATGCGGGGGCGGGACATGGCACACGCTCGGGGTTCGTGGTGAACTGAACGGCGTCCCCGGGAGC
>PNKH01000198.1 GCA_013822345.1 Isosphaera sp. | reverse complement strand
GTTGTAGCACAGCGACTCACCCGCCCTCAACCTGAGATGACGACGCGGCGCCCGTCCACCCGCACCCGCCCGGCGGCGATCAGCCCGATCGCCTCCGGGTACGCCTCGCACTCCGCCCCGAACACCCGCGCCGCCAAGGCGTCCGCGTCGTCGCCCGCCCCCACCGGCACGCACCGCTGCACCACGACCGGCCCGGTGTCGTAGGTGTCGTCGGCGAAGTGGACGGTGCAGCCGCTCACCTTCGCCCCGTAAGCCAGCACCGCCTCGTGGACGTGCCGCCCGTACATCCCCTTGCCGCCGAACGCCGGCAGCAGCGACGGGTGGATGTTCAGCACCCGGTGGCGGAAGTCGTCCGGGATCGGCAGCAGGTGCAGCCACCCGGCCAGGCAGACGAGGTCGGGGGCGAACCCGCGGACCGCGGCCCACACGTCCTCGGCGAACCGCGACCGTGAGGGAGCGGGTGTCGGCGATGAAACGCCCGCTCCCTCACGGTCGCGGTTCGCCCGCTCGACCACCGCCACCGGAACTCCCGCCCGCCGGGCGCGTTCCACCCCGTACGCGGCCGCGCGGCTCGACACCACCCCGACCACCGCGCCGGCCAGTTGACCCGTCGCCGACCGGTCGAGGAGGTTCTGGAGCGTCGTCCCGCCGCCGGAGATGAGAGCCACGAGCCGCAGCGGACGCGCCATGTCTGTCGGCCCGGTAACGAGTTCGGGAGAAACCCCCGCGCCGGGGCCGGCGCGGGCTTTGTCCGGGGGCGCGGTTGTTTTATGCTGGAGGGACGCCCGGGCGGCCCCCGGGCGGAAAGGAACGGCCCGCGGATGGACGGCATCTTCCACGACCTGTCCCGCAAGACCGACCCGGGCAAGCTGCTCGGGTACCTGAACTTCTCCGACGGCCGGCCGGACCCGAAGTTCCAGAAGGGGCTGGCCGACGCCGCCGCGTTCCTGCTCGCCGCCGGCGAGCCGGCCCCGTGGGAGGCGCTGCACCGCTGGCTCACCGCCGCCCTCGCGGAGCTGGAGGCGGGCGGGTCGGCGGTCTTCCGCGACGCCACCCAGGCGCGCGGGGTCGTCGCCGCCCTCGGGCGGCTCCCGGCCGCGTACCTCGCCCACCACGCCGACCTCCTCGCCCACCAGCCGCCGGGCGAACTGTTCGGGCCGTTCTTCCTGGCCCGGGCGTGTGAAGCGATGTTGCGGCAAGGCCCACCGTGGGACGAGACCGACCGCGTCGTGTCCGGGGCCATCAACCTACTCAACGACTACGTCGGGTACCGCCCGATCGCCGTCCTGGAGACCAGGCCGAACACCGACTTCTACCCGCACGAGAAGGTCCGGCCGGTGCCGGTGTACCTGAAGGGGGCGGGCGTCGCCCCCGGCCGGTACGCCGACGTGATCCGCCCCGCGCTCGAACTCCTCGCGTCCACCGACCCGGTGCTGCTGGAAGAAGCCAGCTTCACCCCCGACCACCTCGACGAACTCGCCTTCGACCCGCGCGCCCACGACCACTTCCACCCGGTGAACAAGCGGCCGAACGTCCTGTTCGGGGAGTGGGACCCGCACACCATCGACGGCCGCGGGTTCTACCGCCGGTTTGTCCTCCGGCAGATGACCCTCGACACCCTGCTGACGTGGGTCGACCCGTCGGTCGGTCCCGGCGGCGACCCGGCGGAGCGGCTGTTCGAGGCGGCGGCGGTGCTCGCCGGGACGATCCTGATGGGCGCCGGGGTGAGCGGGGCCGGGCCGAACTACCACGACTCGACCGTCACGCTGTCGAAGCTGGTGCCGCGGATCGCCCGCTACCGCGACGGGTTCTACCAGCGGCTGCTGAAGCAGCTGCCGGGGCCGCACGGCGAGCGGCTGCGGGCCGAGGCGGAGAAGCGGCAGCAGCCGTTCGCCGGCGTCCGCCAGTACCTGAACCAGGCGATCGCCACCCAGCGCGCCGCCCACCTCCAGGACCGCCGGCTCGCCCAGCTGTACGCCGCGATGGGCTACCCGGCGGCCGCCCGCGAACAGGCCGCACGGATCAGCGCCCCGGCCGTCCGGTTCGGGACCGAGGTCCGCATCCGCCAGACCGAGGCCGGGTTCGCCGCCGACCGGAACGACCCGGCCGCCGCCGCCCAGCTTCTGTCCGAAGTCGAGGATCTGTTGCGCCGCGGGATCGACTGCGGGGCGCTCATCGACCCGTGGAACGTCCTCGGCTACCAGGGGCTGTTCCCGATCTTCCCCGGCCGGGAGGACACCGTCCGCGACCCGCGGGCGGAAGAGCTCATCCACCAGATCGGCCGGCAGTTCGACCTGTACGCGAAGGCGTCGGCCGCGGCGGCGGTGGGCGGCGACGAGACCACCCGCGAGCGGCTCGCGGCCGGGACGCGCGGCCTCGCCGAGTGGTGGGACCGGTTCGCCACCGCCACCGTCACCGACCTGCCGCGGGTCGTCGGGACGGAGCGGGCGGACGCCGCCGGGCACGTCGCCGCGGCGCTCACCGCGTGGGCGAGGCGGACCCCGGCGTCGAACGACGTGGCGTTCTGGCGCGGCCACCGGGAGGGGTTCACCAGCCCGGCCGCGTTCGCCCAGGTGATCGACCCGCTGATCGCCCGCCGCGAGTACCGGGCGGCGATGGCCCTGCTCATGACCTGGCTGTCCGAGGGCGGGGCGGTCCCGCTGGAAGACCCGTCTGCCTCGTTCGAGGCGCTGGCCGAGCGGTGGGTGCGGGCGGTCGCGGCGGCCGAGGTGGTGCCGGCGGCGGCCCGGGCGGCGCTCGTCAAGCGGTTCTTCGAGCTGTTGGAGGCGAACGCCCCCGAGGACTGGCTCGACCCCGCCGGCTGGCTCGCCGGGGCGGCGCGCGAGGAGGCGGACGAGGAGCGCGGGCCGGAGTGGGAGTCGGCCTACGAGGGGATGACGTACAAGGACTCGGCCGACGACGGGGAGGAGGGGTCGGTCGCCGGGAGCGGGGAGCCGAAGGGGGCCGGCCACGACTTCCCGCTGGAGGCCGAGTCGGACGCGCTGGAGGAGCGGCTGCGGTTCCTCCACGCGGTCGCGAAGCTGTGGCGGCTCGCCGCCCGCCCGGACCTGTGGCCGCGGTCCGACCCGGCCGGGCAGGAGGCGGTCGGCGGGTGGCTGACCGCCGCCCGCCGCACCCGCGACGCCCTCGTCCGGCTGCTCGACCGGGTGACCGCCGTCGAGGTCCCGGACCCGGCCCCGGGCCACGAGGGGATGACCGAGTTCGACCGCCGCCGGGCGCTCCGCGGGCACGTCCTGGAACTGGCGGTCACCGGGTGCGTCGAGACCGAGCGGGCCGCCCGGGCGCTGTCGGCGGTGCTCACCCCGGGGCCGGAACTCCCGTCGGCCGGCGGCCGGGCCCCGGACCTGCCGGGCGCGGCCGCGTGGGAGCCGCTGCTGATCCGGATCGAGCGGGCGGTGGCCCGCGGGTCAGCCGGCGGGGTGCGGGCGGTGCTGCCGGGGTTCGTCGGCCAGTTCCGCGGCGAGCCGCTGCTGTACTGCCCGCCGCCGGACGGCGGGAAGCCGCGCGAGGTGCTCCGCGCCCAGACGGCCCTCCACGTCCTCGAGGATCTCCTGACCCGGCTGCCGCGGCTCGGGCTGATCCGCGAGACGTTCCACCTGACCAAGCTCGCCCGGCAGATGGAGTGGAACAGCCCGCCGGAGGGTCGCCGGGTCAGCAGCTTCGACCAACTGTTCCGCACCGCCCTGACCGGGGTGGTGGAGACGCTGTTGGCCGCGGCCGCGGACGGCGGCGAGGACGCCGGCCCGGACGGGCCGCTGTCCGGGATGCTGTTCCGCCTGGCCGAGGCGTTCCAGGAGCTGTGGGTGCAGCACAGCCAATCGCTCCGGCTGTCGGTGCTGGAGTCGGTGACCGACGACGACGACTGGGGGCCGGTCCGGGAGTTCGTCCGGACCTACGGGAGCGACCTGTTCACGGTCCCGTTCCTCGGGCTGTCGAACATGCGCGGCATCCTGGCCCGCGGGGTGTCGGCGTGGCTCGACCACGAGGCCGGGCGGGACGACGCGGACAAGCGGCCGAAGCTGGTGGACGACTGGGCCGGCGGCGACCTGGACAAGGCCCGGACCGCGAAGTCGGCCGAGGTGGTGCTGCAGGCGCTGGTCGAGCACTACGACGAGTACCGGGACTACAACACCACGACGACGCAGTCCGACTACGGCGAGAACATCCACATCCTGCTCGACTTCCTGCGGGTGAAGGTGCGGTACGACCGGTACGCGTGGCGGATGCGGCCGCTGGCGCTGGCCCACGAGGTGCTGTGCCGCGGCGGGAACGACGCCCTGGCGGCCCGGTGGCGGGAGTTCGTCGCCGGGAAGACGGCGGGGCTGTCGGAGGACCTGCTCGACCGGCTCGGGGCGCTGGAGACGCGGCACGGAGTGCGGCTGCGGACGATCCGCGACCGGCTGGAGGAACGCTTCCTGTTGCCGTTGGAGATCGACCAGGCGGCCGCCCGGGTGGGTCCGGCGGCGGAGGCGGCGCGGGCGGGGGAGGGCGAGGACAACCCGGCGTTCGGTCGGCTCGCGGCGGCGGTCGCCCCGCTGGCCGCGAACGTCAGTGGGGTCGGGCTGGACGTGCCGGCGTGGGTGCGGCGGCTGGAGGAGGCGCTGCGGGCCGCGAAGGCCCGCGACGCCGGCGACCCGGGGGCCGAGCCGCGGCCCGCCGCCGGGCTGAACTTCGACGACCTGCGGCGTCAGCTCGCCGACTGGGACAAGCCGATCGGGGAGTAGGGTGGGCCGAGGCCGGCGCTTCGCCGGCGAGTCCCACCGGGCGTCGGCGGTGGTGGGACTCGCCCGCAGAGCCGGGCTCGGCCCACCCTACTC
>PNKH01000197.1 GCA_013822345.1 Isosphaera sp. | reverse complement strand
GCTGGGGATCCGGCTCGACTGACTTCGGCGGGCGTCCGCCGCTTGCGGCGTTGCGGGCGCCCGCAACGCCGCAAGCGGCGGACGCCCGCCGAAGTCAGTCGAGCCGGATCCCCAGCCGCCCGGGGTCCGGCACCACGACCGCCGGTTCGCCGAGGGTGATCCCCAGCCGCTCCGGCGGCGGCACCTCCACCGGCCGGGCCGCCGCGACCGGCTCGACCGGGGCGAAGTCCGGGGCCGGCAGCGCCGCGACCGGGGCCGGTTGCGGCTTCGGCTTGGGTTGCTGCACCGCCACCGGCCGCGGGGCCGGGCGCGGCGGCGGTTGCGGCGGGTAGTACGGCGCGGGGGCCTGGAAGAACGGGTCGAAGGCCGGCGGACCGCCGGCCGGGCCGCAGCCCACCGGGGTTCACCCCGCCCCCGACCGCCCCGGCACCAGGGTGAACCACAACGTCACCCCGGCCACGACCGCCGCCGGCGGCCCGACCCACAGCGCGATCCGTCGCATGTGTCCCCGCTTCCGTGCGCGTCCGGCCGGGGTCCTTCCCGACCGTGCGGGTCACCTCATAACCTCTCCCCCGCCCGGGTAAACCCCACTTCACGGAACCCACCCATGTTCGCGCTCCTGCTCTTGACGTGCGCGGCGGCCGACGGCGGGTCGAAGCTCGACCTCAAGCCCGGCTGGAAGGCGGCCGGCGAGCTGAAGTCCGAGTTCGCGACCCAGGCGGCGGCCGCGGACGAGAGGCGGGTGTACGCGGTCTCGAACGGGACGGTGGCGGTGTACGACCGGGCGACCGGCAAGCTGCTGGCCAAGAGCGAGGGCGAGGCGAAGCACCTGAACAGCGCGTTCCTGAAGGACGGGAAGGTATACTGCGCCCACTCGAACTACCCGACCCGGCCGGAGGCGAGCGAGGTCCGCGCCTACGACCCGGCGACGAACACGCTGACCGTGTTCCACGACTTCAAGAACCCGCCCGGCAGCCTCGTCTGGAACGTCCACGATGGGAAGCGCTGGTGGTGCTGCTTCGCCCACTACCAGGCAGACAACGCCAAGACCGTCCTGGTCCGGTACGGCGACGGGTGGAAGGAGGAGGCCCGGTGGACGTTCCCGGCGAAGGTGGTCGCCGACTGGGACGGGATGAGCGCGTCCGGCGGGGTGTGGGACGGCGACACGCTGCTGGTCAGCCACCACCACTTCAAGGTGCTGTACCGGCTGCGGTTGCCGAAGGACGGGGCGGAGCTGGAGTTCGTCGAGGCGCTGGCGTGCCCGTTCCCCGGCCAGGGGGTCGCGGCCGACCCGAAGACCGGCGGCCTCGTCGGGATCGACCGGGCGGCCCGGAAGGTGGTGTTCGCCGCGAAGTAGGGCAGGCACCGCGTGCCGTCTTCGCCCCACGGCACGCGGTGCGTGCCCTACACCTGCGACGTGTCCCCGAGCCGCGGCAGGTCGTCGAGCGAGGCCAGGCCGAACACCGAGAGGAACCGCGGGGTGGTGCCGTACCGCACCTCCGGGGCGCCGGCCTCCGCCCGGTGCCGCACCGCCACCAGCCCGAGCCGCACCAGCTGCCGCAGCACCGCCCCCGAGTCCGCCCCCCGCACCGCGTCGACCTCCGCCTTCCCCACCGGCTGGCGGTACGCCACCACCGACAGGACGTCCAGCGCCGGCTGACCGAGCCGGGCCTCCCTCGGCCCGCCGACGAGCCGCTCCCGCAGCCCCCGGAACGCCGGCAGCACCGCCAGCCCGAACCCGCCGTCCTTCGGCACCACCCCGTACGGCCGCCGCTGCCGCCGGTACCGCCGGCCGAGGGCGTCGACGGCCGCCAGGAACCCGTCCGGGGTCAGCCCGCGGACCGCCCGGCACGCCGCGGCGGCGGTCAGCGGGTCGCCGCCGACGAACAGCAGCGCCTCGACGATCTGCTCGGCCGACGGCGGGTCGGGGGTCGGGGGGGGGGTCGCCGGCGGGGGGTTGGGGGAGGGCGAGGCTCCTGCCGAGCCGTGGGGCTGCGGCTCGGCAGGAGCCTCGCCCTCCCCGGCACCCGGTTCGGCGTCGAGGTGCCAGTCGCCGCCGAGGTCCGGCGGCGGGTCGGCGGCGGGGGGGTCTTGCGGCATCGGGTCAGCGGTGCGGGAGGTAGAACACGCCGGTCACGAACGTCCCGGCCCACAGTACCGCGAACCCGACCCCGAGGGCGACGTGGACCGACTTCCGCCGGGTCTTGCCGGTCAGCAGCATCACCGGCAGCAGCAGGGCCGACGGGACCGAGAAGCAGAGGTGGACCCGCAGCGCCCGCCGGGCCTCGGGGTCGAACGCCGAGGTCACGTCGACGAAGAACTGGAGGAGCACCTCGAACCCGACGACGGTGAGCATCGTCAGGGCGAAGAACGCGGTGTTGATCCGCCCGTGCAGCCGCGGCCGGCCGGCCGCCAGCGCGACCAGCGACGCGATGAACAGCGCCGTGACCGCGGTCACCAGGACCTTCAGCGCCAGGATGATCTCGGGACCGGTCGGCATGCGTCACCCGATCGCGGCGAACCCGGAGCGTGAGCGACGGGTGACGCGCCCCGGTCCGTCCGGGTACGCCGCCAGGGGTTCCGGCCCCGCCCTCCGGGCGGCGGCCTCCACCCCTGGCTACCGTCACCCGCCCCTCCGGGGCGAAAACACCTTGCACCCGCAGCCGCGGAGCGGCGACCGCCGGTAGCCGGGGGTGGAGCGAACGGCCCGTCCCGGGCCGGAGCGCAACCCCTGGCGGGCTGACGCTCCGGGTTCGCCGCCGTCACCCGATCGCGGCGACGACCGCGTCGCCCATGTCCGCCGTCGTGTTCGTCCCGCCCAGGTCGGGCGTCCGCACCGTCCCGCCGGCGAGCACCCGGCTGACCGCGTCCCGCACCGCCGCGGCCGCCTTCGCCAGGCCCAGGTGGTCGAGCATCAGGGCCGCGCTCAGCACCGCCGCCAGCGGGTTCGCGACCCCCTTCCCGGCGATGTCCGGGGCCGACCCGTGGACCGGCTCGAACATGCTCGGGAACTGCCGCGTCGGGTTGATGTTCGCGGAACTGGCCAGGCCGATGCTCCCGGTGACGGCCGCGCTCAGGTCGGTCAGGATGTCGCCGAACAGGTTGCTCGCCACCACCACGTCGAACGCCTCGGGCTTGCGGACGAAGTCCATCGCGCAGGCGTCGACCAGCAGCGACGAGCTGGTCACGTCCGGGTAGTCCTTGCGGACCGCCTCGAACGCCGCGTCCCACAGCCCCAGCCCGTACACCTGGGCGTTCGACTTGGTCACGCTCGTCAGCGTCTTCCGCGGCCGGGTGCGGGCCGCGTCGAACGCCGCCCGGAGGATCCGCTCGCACCCGCGGCGGGTGAACACCCCGGTCTGCACCGCCACCTCGTGCTCGGTCCCCGGGTACAGGTGCCCGCCGACCGGGGCGTACTCGCCCTCGGTGTTCTCCCGGTACACCAGCATGTCGATCTCGCCGGGCTTCTTCCCGGACAGCGGGCACGGCACCCCGGCGAACAGGTACGCCGGCCGGAGGTTGACGTACTGGTCGAACCGCCGCCGCATCGGCAGCAACAACTCGTGGACCGTGACCTTGTCCGGGACGCTCGGGTCGCCGACCGCCCCGAACAGGATGGCGTCGTGCTGCCGCAGCTGCTCCCACCCGTCCTCGGGGAGCATCCGGCCGGTCTGCTTGTAGAAGGCGGTGCTCCACGGCAGGCGGGTCCAGCGGAGGGTCGCCCCGTCGTGCCGGCGGGCGGCCGCCTCGGCCACCCGGACGGCCTGGTCGATGACCTCCGGCCCGATCCCGTCCCCGCCGATCACCGCGACCCGGAAATCCGCCATTGAACCCGCCTCGCCCCGGGGCTATGCCGCCGGAAAAGTCCGCCGGCCGGTAAAGTTTACCCGCCGGGAGCCGCCCCACCCGCGGGCGGCGGCCCGGGCCCGGTTTGGCCGCCGCCGGCGTGGACTCCGGACACCCGACCGGGGACAGTACAGGTGGCGGACTGTGCCGGCGAACCCCTCGCTGGTGTAGCCGCCCCCGGAGGCGGGTCAAGATGACGGCCGACACCCCCCGCTCCCGCCTGCTCACCCGGGCCGCGCTGGCGGCCGCCCTCGCCCTCGCCGGGTGCAAGTCGAAGGACGGCGGCGGGGGCGGGCTGTTCGGCTCGACCCCGCCGCGGGAGCGCGACCCGCTGGTGTACGGCCCGAACCGGATCCCGCCGCAGAACGTGCCGGTGCCGGACCGCGGGGCGGTCGGGGCGAAGGGGAAGGGCGACCCGCTCACCACCCCGGTCGGGAAGGCGGACAAGAGCGGGGCCGGGTACTCGGACGACCCGGAGCGGTTCAAGGGGGTGTACACCCCGCGGATCGGCACCACCCCGAGCGGCCTGGCCGGGAACTACAAGGACGAGCAGCTCGGGATCGACGACCGGGCGGACCGCGTGCCGCTGCGGAAGGTCGGCGACGGGGTGCGGCCGGCGGGGAACGTGGAGGCGGCGGGGGAGGGGTTGGAGGCGCTGTACGCGGAGCTGGAGCGGTTCGGGGTGAAGCGGGCGGAGCAGAAGCTCGAGCGGGCGGACGACGGCGGGTACGTGTTCCGGGCGGCGGTGCCGTTCAAGGGCGCGCGGAAGGAGTTCTCGGGCGTCGGGGCCACCGCCGCGGCGGCGGTGCGGCAGGTGTTGGACCAGGTCGTCGCGGATCGGGAGTGACTGGGGGTCCGGGTTCGTGCCCGAGCGTAACCGTCGGCCACTTCGAGAATTTTATCGGACCCTCATGGACGTCGCCCCCTTCGTCCCGTGTAATCACTTCGCTGACCGGTTGGACTTCGCACCGGCTCACACCGACCCACCCGTCGGTCGGCCGGCGCGCGTGTGCCGCCCACACACAACTAGTCCTAACCATTCCTCCCCTCCCGTCGGGCGGCACCACCTAAC
>PNKH01000196.1 GCA_013822345.1 Isosphaera sp. | reverse complement strand
CTCCCGTACGTCAACCGGGAGGGCTGTGGCGGGCGGGCGATGCCGCACGACCTGCCGCACCGGAAGACGGCGTACAACTTCTTCCGGGCGTTCGAGGCGGACGGCACCTGGGGCCGGCTGGTCGCCGCCCTCCGGGTCGAGGTGCGGACGACGCGCGGCCGGGACCCGACCCCGAGCGGCGGGTGCCTCGACAGCCGGTCGGCCAGGACCGCCCACGGCGGGGCCGAGGTCGGGGTGGGCGGCGGGAAAATGGTCCGCGGGCGGAAGCGGCACATCGCCACCGACACGCCGGGGCTGCTGCTGTTCGTCGTGGTCACGGCGGCCAACTGCGACGACGGGACGACCGCCCCGAGGGTGCTGGCCGGGCTGCGCGCCGGGGAGTTTCCCCGGCGGTCGGTCCTGTGGGCCGACCGGAAGTACCGGGACAACCGCGCCCTCGACGCCGGGCTGGCCGGGCGGGACCGGCTGCGGGTCGAGGTGACCAGTAAGCCGGACGGGGAGGAGGGGTTCCAGCCGCTCCCGAAGCGGTGGGTGGTGGCGCAGACGTTCGCCCACCCGGTCCGGTCCCGGCGGCTGGTCCGGGACTTCGAGCGGCTGCCGGTCACGGGTGCGGCGATGGTGAAGCTGAGCAGCATTCATCGGATGGCCCGCCGTGCCCGGCCGCCACGCGGGCGGCGGAAGTTCCGCTACAAGTTGAAGGCTGCTGCCTGACCCTTTTGGAACCGATTCTGAGTTGACGGCGTGCGGGGCGGCCATGTCCGATTACTTCCTGATCGACGAGCTGGTCTGCTCGGTCAACGCCCGCGGGGAGCTGATGGGTTGCTGCATCGACGACGATGACCTGGCCGCGTCCGCCAAGGCGTACCTGCGGCGGATCGGCGTCCCGGAGTACCCATCGCTCCAGGCGTACAGCGAGCAAAGGCAGGCCGAACCAGGCGCTGCAGCAGACGGCGGGGCATGATTCTTTTTCGTGGACCACAGCCCGCCGGTGCCCCGCCGCTGCTGAGCTTAATCGTTCGGCGGCGGAAGGCCGAGCGGTTGGAGCCGCGGAAACGCAGGGCGGTTCCGATCCCCGCGGCTGTGGGCGAGTTGTGGCGGCCGCGATGACTGGCGGTGTCATCGCACACCAGAGTTGGTGTGTCGTCGTGCGTGTCCGAATCGCGTGGCAAGAGTTGGGTCGTCGTTGCAGCCTCACCAGAGTTGGGCTTCGGCGTGCGTGGTTCCCGAGTCGGGCATCGGCGAGTGCGGTTGGTCTCGCCGGAGTTGGTGTGTCCGCGTGCGTGGTTCCAGAGTTGGTGTGTCTGCGTGGGCCGCCGGGCGGGCGGACGAAGACGCCGAACCAGGTCGCGTGTTGTCAACCGGAGATTCGTGACGCCCAGTCGGGGTCGAACGGGGCGCGGTTCTTGAGGACGCCGTAGCAGAGCACCACCAGCTTCCGCATGCACGCGCCGACCGCCTGCATCCTCGGCTTCCCGGCCGCCACCGGGCGGTCGAAGAACCCCCTGAGGACGGAGTTGAACCGGACCGCCGTGAGGGTCGGGAGGTACAGGGCCGTCCGCAGCCGGACGTTCCCGGCCTTCGACAGCCGGGTGCGCTTCTTGACCGACTTGCCGCTGGCGAACTCGCTCGGGGCCAGGCCGGCGTGGGCGGCGGCCGACTCGGCCGACCGGACCTCGGCGACGGGGGGCAGCTCGGCCAGCACGGTGGTCGCCGTCTGCCGGCCGACCCCGTTCACGGACTCCAGCAGGGCGGAGTCGGCCGCCAGGGCCGGGGTCGCGGCGACCAGCGCCTCGGCCTCGGCCGGACCCGGTCGGCCTCCCTCGTCAGGAACCGGAGCGCCCGGGTGATCGACTTCCGGGCCGGCTGGGTCAGGTCCGGGGCGACGAGCCGGGTCTTCTCGGCTGCGGCCATCCGCCGGAGGTCGTCCCGGCGGCGGACCAGCCCCTGGAGTTCCCGGACCTCCGGGGACGGCGGCGCCCACGGCCGGGGGCTCCGGTCGCGGGCGAAGGTGGCGATCGCCCGGGCGTCGGCCGGGTCGGTCATGTTCCCCTGCCCGCACGCCCTCGCGTGGGCCTTCACCCGGGCCGGGTTGACCACGCTGACGACCCGCCCGGCGGCGTGGAGGAGGGTGGCGAGGGCCGTCGAGTACGGGCCGGTGGCCTCCATGCAGAAATGGATCTGTCCGCCCGCGGCCTGCCGGTCGGCCCAGGCGAGGAGGGCGGCGTGGCCGGCCCGGTCATCGGCGAACCGCCTCGGGCGGTTCGCCCCGGTCGGGCCGAGCAGGTCGGCGTCGAAGGTGTCCTTGGACACGTCGACCCCGGCGAAGTGGATGGCGGTGCTGGCCGCGCCCACGGCGTACCTCCCCTCACGCTCACGGAATGCGGGGTGTGGCTCGGTGTGAGCCGCCCCGGGATGGCATCCGAGGTCGAGGAGCGCCGGTGGTCGGTCCGCCATCTGGTTCGCGAGGTCGGGCCTCAGGCGCTGCATGCGGTTGGCCCGACCACCGGGCTGTCGCCTCAACGACCCCGGCATGCTACCATGTGAGGCGCTGCAGCAGACCGGGGCCACATGTAGGCTTTCTGGGAGTCATTGTTCCCTCGGCGGCCCCGGCTGCTGAGCTGTGTCGTTCGGCCGCCGCCGCAGCTCCTTGAGCTGTCTAGGCTTACGAGGTGGTTGTCGGCGGCGGGGCCAGCTACCAGGAGTCGTCGCCCCGGAGGACTCGCTCCACCGACGCGGTTCCTGGCCGGCCGTCCCCTTCGGCCAGTTGCCCGCCGGGCCCCCCGACCCGGCGGGCGGACCTCCCGAGCTCCGCAGGGCCGGCTGCGGCGGCGGCCGAACGAGCGCGCGGGTGAGCTCCGCTGTTCGGCGACAGGAAGTCGTGGGGTCGATCGAGCGGCGCACACGTCGGCGCGCCGCTCGACAAACTAACACGGGCGGACCCTTGAGCGTCAGCCCGGACCGGGGCTGCGGCGCGATCCGCGCGCAAACTGATCCCCTGTGCGGCGTTCAGGGGCATACCAGGTTCATGTATGAGAAGGAGAAGCCGATGTATCGACTGTTGTGTGTTCTGATGCTGGGAACCGGACTATATGGATTGATGGCGACCACCGCCACCGCCCAGGAGAACCCCAAGAAGGAGAACCGAAAGAAGATCTACGTCCCGAAACGGCCGGGGCTGCCGGATGCGCCCAGCGCCGCCTCGCTGCAGGCGGCCGTGGATATGGCCGTCGGGCCCACCGACATCGACTGCGACCTCCTCACGGAGGACGGCGGGTTCCTGGCCCAGGACAAGGACATTCGGGTCGGCATCAGCGCCCGAACGGTGGTCGGGTCGATGACCTTCGTCAACTGCGTCGCCCCGATGGTCAACTCGGAAGGTCCGGTGAATCGCGCCATCACCTTCGAGAAATGCAAGAACGTGTGGGTCCGGGTCGGTGAGGCGCGCGGCGGCATCCGAATCGATGAATGCGAACACGTCCTGGTCAATCCCACGGACGCAATGATGCCGGTCCGCAACCGAGGCATCTTCGTCAGCAATTCGACGGGCGTGAACATCTCGAGCTGTCTGTTGACGGAGAGTGGTGAGGGCGTGGTGATCCGCGATTGCCTCAAGAAGCCACCGGCCGAGTGGTCGAAAAGTTTCGGCGATCATCCCGTCCGGGTGGTCGATTGCAAGTTCACGAAGCTGAGAGCAAGCACGATCCGCGGAAGCGAGGTCGGCGTGAATGCAGGTCGATCGCGGGTCAAGGTGGAGCGATGCACGTTCGAAGAGTACCCCGGAGCCGGGGTCATGTTCCGGGAGTGCATTGGCTGCGACGTGTTCGACAACAATTTCCGCAAGCTCGGCGCGGGCGGCATTTACTTCTTCGACACGGAAGGCACTGCTCAGGCGAATACGATCGGGGGCGCGCTCTCCGGCATTCACGCGGCTACCAACTCGAAAGATCCCAAGCTACGAACCAAAGCGAGGCTGCAGGACAACACGATAACCGGAGTCGGACATGGTATCGTTGCGCATCGGTCCACCCTGAACAGCACGGGAAATCGGGTGACGGCCGGCGCGATCGGCGTGCTGGCTGCGGACGGATGCGACGGCGTCATCTCTGACGTGTGCGTGAAGTGCCCATACTACGGCATCGGCCTCATCGAAGTTGCGAAGGGCTTCACCATCACCGGAAGCCTGATGGAGGAGACCAACATCGGTCTCGGGATCCACAAGTGCGAGCACGTCATCATCAAGAACAACCACTGGACGCAGACCCGAAAGCCAGGTACGGGACCGAACGGGCCGATGATCAACCCGGTGACGGACAGCGGAATTCAGGTGTTCGCCTCAATCGTGGAGATGGACAACGTGACGGTCCAGAGCGCCGTGACCACGTCCGCCCTGTCGGTGGTAGAGAAGTCCACGGTTCGCTGCTCGGGCAGCTTCGCGAGTTACGGCGACGGTGCGGGTGTCTTCATCGAAGATTCGACTCTCACCGGCAACCTGCGCGCTCGCGGCGGCAAGGAACCCGCTCTGCATCTCGACAACTCGGCCAAAGTGAAGCTGACCGGCGAGGCGCAGCGAATCGTTGCGACCCGCGGCCGGGCCATTCTTGTCGAAGGCAACTCCACTCTCGATTTCACCAAGGCCGACGTCACGCGCGACAGTTCATCGAATCCAATCGCCACCGACGAGTTGATCCTGGTGGATGGCGGCCTGCCGTCGCTCGACCCGGCGCAGAAGACGAAAGCTCGTCTGGCGGAGATGAGCATCGCCCACTCGTCGGGGGTCCTCGTCCGCGTCAAAGGTCACAGCGAGTGCGTGCTCGACCAGGCGCTTCTCAGCGGGAACCAGACGGATGGAAAGAAGCCCTTCAGCGGGCCGGAGGACGGTTTGCTCGTGGAAGGCGGCGCGGTCGATGTGATCAAAAGCACCATCAAGCCGCAAGGGCGCCACGGCCTGCGCGTCGGCAAGTACGCCACAGTGAAGGTGGTG
>PNKH01000195.1 GCA_013822345.1 Isosphaera sp. | reverse complement strand
GGCAGCTACTTCGGGCACCTGTACCCCGCCCCGGACGCCCTGTTCGTCGCGTCCGCCGAGCGGCTGTTCCGGTTCGACTTGTCCGGCAACTTGGTCTGGTCCTCCGGCGTTCTGGGCATCGACGGCGTGGTGTTGGAGTCGTGGTCGGGCGAGGTGCTCGTGGGGTGCGGCGAGTGGGATCCGCCGGGCGGCTGGCGTCCGTTCCGTGTCGCCCGCTCCACCGGGGAGTCGCCAGACGCCGAACCAGGCGCTGCAGCAGACCGGGGCCGCAGGTAGGCTTTCTGGGATTCGTAGCCCACTCGGCGGCCCCGGCTGCTGAGCTTGGTCGTTCGGCGGCAGAGGACGCACCGATGTTCGGCTTGTTCAAGCGTGGTGGCGGAGGCGCGGCGCAGCCGTCGCTCGACGCCGTCCGCTTCGACGACACTGGGTACGCCTCCCAGGGCGAGCCGCAACCGGGCAAGCTGCGGGTCTGGCACACGCCGGAAGGCGATGGGCTGGGGGTGTACTTCTTCCCGGTCTCGCCTGACCTGCCCGCCAACGCCGCGTCGGTCGAGGAGTTGGCCGCGTTCTACCGCCGGATGCTCGGCGACTCGGGCGGCAAGCTGGTCGAGTGCGGGGTGGTGGACGCCGGCGGGTGCCCGGCCGTCCGCACCATCCTATCGGTCCCGCAGCAGCCGTCCGGCCGCACCTACGTCGGGTCGCTCACCGTGCCGTTCCGGGACTTCAGCTTCGTCCTCAAGTGCCAGTGCCCCGAGCACGGGCACACCGGCCTGAAGGCGGCCCTGCTGTTCGATCGCAGCCGGGCCGCGAATGAGCCGATGACCATCGAGGGCGGGCGGTTCCACATCCTCGGGAGCGACGTGGACGACCCCAAGCACGACGCCGAGTTCCCGCACGACCCAGTCGCACGCGCCCGGCGGGTGCTGGATCATGTGGCGGGGTCGCTGGTGGTCGCGGCCGAGGTGCGGCAGCTTCCTGGCTTCGCGCTGCCGCAGTAAAGGCACGCCGAACCAGGCGCTGCAGCAGACGGCGGGGGCATGTAGGCTTTTCGTGACGTGTTGCTCACCCGGCCCCCGCCGCTGCTGAGCTGGGTCGTTCGGCCGCGGAGGCGGAGCCCGAGCGAGCGCGTGGCGTGGCGACCGCCGTTCGGCCTCCGGTGCGACCGCGGGCGTGGACGTTGGCCGGTCCGCGGCGGTGGCCGGGTCGGGGTCGCCAGAGCTGGCCCTCCGCGGTCGGTGGCGGGCCTCGCCGGAGTTGGGGCTCCGCGGTGCGGGGCTCGGGCTCCGCGTGGCCCGGGCCGGTGGTTGGTCCCGCAAGAGTTGGTGTTCCGGGGTGCGTGGTCGGACTGATCCGGGGTCCCGGTTGGTGGCCGGTGTCGGAAGAGTTGGCCCTTCGCGGTGCGTGGTCGGGGTGGAGCGGTGTCCGCGTCGGTGGCCGGCAGCGCCTCAGACGCCGAACCAGGCGCTGCACCTGACCCGGGCCCGCTGCGTCAGAGCCCGCAGCGGAACCCGGGCAGGTGAGCTTAGTCGTTCGGCGACCAGAGGGCCTTTGGGTGTGTTGTCGCAGCTTCTGCTTCCGGTCCTCCGCGAGCGATTCGCGGATCGCGGGCTGGTCGAGGGCACGCCGCCCGACCCGTGCGCGGCGTTCCCCGGCGTCCACCCGGGCATCCGCGGCGTCAGCATCTACGACGACGGGGACGAGCTGACGGTCTGCGTGGACGACCTGACGCACGGCCACTTCAGCGAGTACACGGAGGGTTTGTCGGAGTCAGAGCGGGAGCACCGCATCGTCGAGAGCGTGGTGGAGTTCCTGTCCGCACTGTTCGCGGACGAGGTGGTGGTGTGGGGCCAGCAGCACATGGGCGGGTGGTATCGCCCCGGATCGGGCGACGCGGGCCGCAACACCGTGATTGCGATTGGCGGCAGCGGCGGCGAGGGTCCGGCTCAGGGGTTCGTGTGGTCGGGGCCGTACAAACAAAGGCACGCCGAAACAGAGTTCGGCGGCGGAGGGCTTGGCGGCGTGAACGTCTTCGACAAGGTGTGTGCGTCGCTGGCGTTCGCCCTCGGGGTGGTGTTCGTCCTGGCGGGCGTGGCCGGGCTGGCGTTCGGGTGCCGCGCCCACTTCACCCTGCCGCCGGTCCTCGGGGTGCTACCGGCGTTCGTCGGGTGGGGCATCGTCCGGGCGGTGTACCTGGCCTGGCGGCGGTATCCGCAGCCGCCGGCCGAGCGGTGGCCGGATGGGTTCCGACCGCTCCCCGGCGCGGGAGGCCCGGACGCCGAACCAGGCGCTGCAGCAGACACCGCCGCACGATAGGCTTCTGGGACGGCATCGCCCTCTGGTGCGGCGGTGCTGCTGAGCTGTGTCGTTCGGCCGCGGAGGGAGTAGCGGATGGGCGTAGCCACGGGTTGGAAGCGCATCCTCAAGTGGTACGGTGCGAACACGCCAGAGGGCACGCTCTCGATGCGGCCCGGAGCAACCCGTGAGCAGATTGCGGAGTTGGAGGCATGGGTTGGCCAAAAACTCCCGGCAGATTTCCGCGAGTCGTATTCGCGCTACAACGGCAGCGACGGGTGGATACTTCACTACGGCTCTCTGCGCTCGCTCACCGAAATCGCGACCGAGTGGCAGATGTTTCAGAAGGGCCATGAGGAGGGCTGGTTTGGGTCGCCGACGCAGTTGGAGAGTCCCAAAATCAGGCCGTTATGGTGGACCCCGCTCCGGCTGCCAATCACAGACAACGGCGGAGGCGATCCGGTGATGCTCGACCTCGACCCCGCACCGAGCGGATCGCGGGGCGTCATCAAGTTCAACCACGAGGTTGGCCCGATCAATGTCCTCGGCCCGAGCATGAGCGGGTGGCTCGACCGCATCGCGGAGCAACTGGAGGCCGGCGTCCACGCCTACTCCGAGGACAGCCTGATGGTGTGTCCGGTAGCGTGGGGCCGTTCGTAGAGGCGTGCAGCCGAGGCCGAACCAGGCGCTGCAGCAGACCCCGCCTCGTAGGTTGTTTCCAGGGTTCAGCTCCCCGTGGCGGGGCTGCTGAGCTGGGTCGTTCGGCGTTGGCAAGCGCCCGCGGGTGCGGCCCCCCCGCGGCGGCGAGCTGTCCCTGGCGGTCGCTTGACGCCCGGCCCGGCCGCCGCTGCGAGTTGTTCCAATCACTCGTTCGGCGAGAGTCGGGAAGACAAGGACCGGGGCGGCGTGAGTGTGGGGTGTCCGGGTCCGGAGCTTCAGCGAGGGCCGCCCGGGGCGGCCGCGGGCTCGCCCGGGGCGCGTGCTCGCGGCGCGGCTCGCGGTCGGGTGGGCCGGCCGCGGGTCGGCCATCGCGGGGCGGGGCCGAACCAGGCGCTGCAGCGGACACCCGCCCGACTCGTTGTTCGGCCGGGCTCCGGGCTTGCCTCGGCGGGTGCCGCTGGGCTGGGTCGTTCGGCGGCGGAGGGCTTGCGGATGGCGGTCGCTCCAGACATCCGGTGGGTGTCACCCCACTACGGCTTCTCGGCCGACTGCGCCCACATCGGCGCGCCGGCGAACGCCCGCAAGGCGCTGATGGCGATGTCGGCCGACCTCGTCGGGTCGTCCGGCATGGTCGGCGTGTACATCCCGGAGGGCACCGCGGACGTGTACCAAGCCGGAGGCATGAAGGGCCGTATCGTCGGGGCCGTCCGGCTTCTGCCCATGCCACCCGGCAAGCGGATCGAGGACTACTTCTACAACGACTGGGACGGCTCCCGGCGGTGGCCGATCGGGTGGCCGTGCCAGGCTGTGTACGCCCCGCCCATCGCCGAGTGCCCGGCCTTCCGCGAGCACGTCGAGACGCTGTTCGGGGCGGGCAGCTTCGGCGGCTACGTTGGACAGTTTCAGCAGGGGCCGTTCTTGCTGGACGCGGCCATGCGGGAGCGGCTCAACCGAGACTTCGCGGGGTTCACCCCGCTGGTGTAGCGCAGACGCCGAACCAGGCGCTGCACCTGACGGCGGCCCAGAGCGGCCGCCGCAGGTGAGCTTTGTCGTTCGGCGAGGAGAGGGCGCGACGGGACTGCCATGAACATCAGCCGAGCCATTGCCGTGCTGCTCTGCCTGGGTGGCACGGTCCCCGTATGGGCACAGTCGGGAGGCACCGTGCCCTCCCTGGCGGAGGACTTCCAACGTCTTGAGGGTCGGTGGGTGAAACGAGGACCGGGCGAAGAGTGGCTACTCGCCGTCCAGACCGACCCCTTTGGTGGTTTCCAACTGTCGATCTCGGTGCCGGAGTCCCCCGCCGCCATTGCGAAGGTCGGGCGCCTCTCCGGGGTCCAGGAGGACGCCCGCGGCCGCTACTTCGAGCTCCCCCCGGATGAGGCACTGCCCCGGCGGGTCTACTACCGATTTGACGACGACAAGCTGATCCTGGACATCACTGAAGGGCCGGTCCGGGGCCAGCATACGCTGGTCCGGGAGCGCGAAGGTGTCTCAGCCCACTCCGCGTGGGTCATCGGGGCCGTAGTCCTGGGGATCGTGGTGCTGACCGTTGCGACAGTCCTGGTCCGGTCGCGGATGAGGAAAGCCGCCGAACCAGGCGCTGCAGCAGACGGCGGGGGCAGGTAGGCTTTTTGGGGTTCGTAGCTCACTCGGCCCCCGCCGCTGCTGAGCTGTGTCGTTCGGCCTACTCTGCCCTCGCCGCAGAAGGCCGGTCGCACTTGGCGAGATGAAGGAGCAAGAGTGATGGCTCTGATGCAGGTTGAGGAGAAGACAGCGACCAACGCGGCTGGGGTCAAGGCTCTCGCGGCTGACCATACCTTCGACGACGTGACCGTCGAGTTCTCGCCGGGAACCGGCGGCCTGAGAGTGCCCTACCTCCATTTGAACATGACGGACCTGAACCCGAGGCAAACCATCGTGTGTCGGAGCAACGCCGGAGACGGCGATCGCGATCGCGGACTTCCATGACAGTGGCCGCCCGGTGCGCCTGCGGTTCACCTCCCTTGAGCAGCGCGGCAACCATTGGGTCGCAAATCTCTCGGCTGTGTTCCTGAGCTAA
>PNKH01000194.1 GCA_013822345.1 Isosphaera sp. | reverse complement strand
GTCGTGCAACATCTTCAGCACGCAGGACCACGCCGCCGCGGCCATCGCCGCGGCCGGCACCCCCGTGTTCGCCTACAAGGGCGAGTCCCTCGCCGAGTACTGGGACTACACCCACCGCATCTTCGAGTGGGCCGACGGCGGCTTCTCGAACATGATCCTCGACGACGGCGGTGACGCCACCCTGCTGCTCCACCTCGGGGCGCGGGCCGAGAAGGACATCCACGTCCTCGACAAGCCGGGCAGCGAGGAGGAGCGCGTCCTGTTCGCCGCCATCAAGAAGCGGGTCGCGGCGCAGCCGGGCTGGTACTCCGAGCGGCTCGCCGCCGTGAAGGGCGTCACCGAGGAGACGACGACCGGCGTCCACCGCCTGTACCAGATGCACAAGCGCGGCGAGCTGAAGTTCCCGGCCATCAACGTCAACGACAGCGTCACCAAGTCGAAGTTCGACAACCTGTACGGGTGCCGCGAGTCGCTGGTGGACGGCATCAAGCGGGCCACCGACGTGATGGTCGCGGGCAAGATCGCCGTGGTGTGCGGGTACGGCGACGTGGGCAAGGGCTCGGCCCAGGCGCTGCGGGCGCTGTCGGCCCAGGTGTGGGTGACGGAGATCGACCCGATCTGCGCGCTGCAGGCCGCGATGGAAGGCTACCGCGTCGTGACGATGGAGTACGCGGCGGACAAGGCCGACATCTTCGTGACGACCACCGGCAACCTGAAGGTCATCACGCACGCCCACATGAAGGCGATGAAGAACAACGCCATCGTGTGCAACATCGGCCACTTCGACAACGAGATCGACGTGGCGTCGCTGGAAGACTACCGGTGGGAGGAGATCAAGCCGCAGGTCGACCACGTGATCTTCCCGGACGGCAAGCGGATCATCCTGCTGGCGAAGGGCCGGCTCGTGAACCTCGGGTGCGGCACCGGCCACCCGTCCTACGTGATGAGTTCGTCGTTCGCCAACCAGACGCTCGCCCAGATCGAGCTGTGGACGAACACCGACAAGTATCCCGTCGGCGTGTACGTGCTGCCGAAGAAGCTGGACGAGCACGTCGCCCGGCTGCAGCTCAAGACGCTGAACGTGATGCTGACCGAGCTGACGCCGGAGCAGGCCGCGTACATCCACGTCTCCAAGGACGGCCCGTTCAAGTCGGACCACTACCGGTACTGAACCGGGCGTGAGCCGTCGCCGGGACGAAGCTGGCGAGCACGAACATCGCGATCGACGAGATGACCCCCGAGCAGGTCAAGTCCGTCAACGCGTGGGAGCACGGGACGTGACGGCGGCCGGGGCGGGGACGGTCGCCGGGGTTCTCTGAAGGTGGCGCCCCTCACCCGCCGGCGAAGCGCCGGCGACCTCTCCCCAGCGGGGAGAGGTGGGGGCACCGCGGCCCCTCCGAACGTACACGATCCGCAAAGCATTCGAGGTGGCCAGCCACCCCCACCTCTCCCCGCTGGGGAGAGGTCGGCCCGGCGCTTCGCCGGGCCGGGTGAGGGGAAGCCACCTGCGGAGTCGCCCGACCACCTTCCGAAACCCGGCCGTCCCGCCGCTCGCCTACTCCTTCCCGAACCGCTCGACGAACGGCTTCCCGCCGCCCCACGTCAGGTCGATCGCCAGGTCGTCCGTGGGGCCGGTGATGCTCACCGTCAGCCCGGACGTGCCGGCCTCGCCGTACGCCTTCGGGGCGTGCCACTTCTGCGCCCCGGGGCCGAGCGTCTCCAGGGCGATCACCTCCGCCGGGTGGGTGCCGGTCACGCACCCGTCGTCCGGGTCGGTCGTCGTCAGGGTGAACCGCCCGCCGGGGCCGAGCTTCCCGGTCGCCGCCCGGTGCCCGTCCGGGGCCACCCGGACGAACCCGTGCTCGACCGGCCGGCCGTCGATCAGCACCCGGCCCGACACCGGGACGACCCGCGGCCCGCCGCACCCGGCGGCCGCCAGGACCGCCAGGCCGACCGCCGCGAGGCGCGGGGAGGGGAGTCGCATCGGCCGGCCCCCGGTCACGGGAGGGGGAGGGTCTCGCCGCCGGCCCGGGTCGCCATCGCCTTGTACGTCGCCAGCCCGACCCCGTCCCGGACGAACCGGACGTGCCCGTCGGCGAACGCGAAGTCGACCCCGCCCGGGTGCTCGCTCCCGAACCCGCCGTACAGCGGGACGCCGTACGGGGAGGTGGTCACCCCGGTCCCCGGCCGGGTGTTCGGCGGGTTGTCCATGCTCCGCATCGAGCTCTCGTGCCGGCCGGCGTTCGACCAGATGTTCCGGGACAGGTCGGTGTGGGCGTCGACCGTCTCCCCGACCAGGGCGGTGTTGCTCGCCCCGTCGGTCATCTGCTGCCGGGTCTGGGCGACCATGTAGTTGAACATCCCGTTGTTGGCCACCTTCATGTTCCCGTCGATCCCCCGGCTCGGCCCGACCGACCCGTGGACGAAGGCGTAGCTCCCGGTCGCCGCGTTCAGCCCGCCCGTGGCCACGAACGGCCGGCTGACATCGGACGGGCAGACGTAGAACGCCGGGCGGGCCTCCACCCCGGCCCGGTTCTTCGCCACCCACGTCGTCTGGTTGATGCTCCACGCCGGGTCCGTCATGTCGAACTGCTTGAACAGGTTCTCCGCCTCCAGGAACGGCAGGATCTGGACGAACCCGCTCACCCCGTTCCGCCGCGGGCTCGGGTCCGGGATGCCGGCGCACGGGCCGTTGGTGATCCCGTCGCACCCGAGCCGGCCGTGCGGGTACCGCTTGTACACGTCCTCGTACTGCACGATCGCCAGGCCGATCTGCTTCAGGTTGTTCTGGCACTTCGTCCGGGCGGCCGCCTCCCGCACCTTCTGCGTCGCGGGGAGGAGCAGCCCGATCAGGACCGCGATGATCGCGATCACCACCAACAGCTCGACCAGCGTGAAGCCCGACCGCGACGGGCGGGCGGACGGTGGGTGTGACATCTCGGATGCCTCAGGCGAATGACACGGTGCTGTGGCGGGCGATCCGGGAGCGGTGCGAGCCGCCACCCGGAGGTGTTACAGTAGAGAAACACAAACCTTGCCGAAAAGTGCGGCCCCGGACGTGATTTCCGGAAATGGTCGTAACGGTCTGCGGTTACGACACGACCGGCCGTTCGGATTTCGTCCGGCGGGTGCGTTTTGGCCGACCCGCCGGCCTCCCGGTCAGCCGGTTAACACCCGGAGGGTGGTGCCGCCACGGTACACCCGGTCGATCCGCTCCCGGGTCAGCCCGAGCACCTTGTCGAACCGGCTCAGCTTCAGCCCCTCGATCCCGGTGTCGTGGTCCGCAAGGTGGTGCAGCATGGCCACGTCCGCCCGGATCTCCCGGTCGATCTCACGGCGGAACAGCCACCGGACCAGCCGCAGCCCGCCGGCCGGCCCCGGGTACCGGGACTTCGCGAACGTGAGCGAGAAGATGCGCGTCGTCCGGGCGTCTTGCGGGACGAAGAAGATGTACAGCCGCCACCGGACCATCGCCTCGCGGGAGCCGTCCGGGCTCGTCCACCAGTGGTCGAAGACGGAGTGCACCGGGGAGAACCGGGTGGTCCACGTGTCGTGGAACGTGTCGCCGCGGCGGACGTTCAGCAGCCACCCGAACGCCCGGTTCAGCCGCTTCGTCGGCCCGGCGTTGGTGACCACCACGCTGTCCGGGGTGGCGTCCACCTTGACCCGCACCTCGTGCATCCGGTCCAGGTCGTACCCGAACGTGTCGTGGACGGTGCCGCTGTGCTCGATCTCGTTGAAGTTGTCGACGGCGAGTTCCAGCGGGGCCGGGATGGTGTGCTCCAGGGTGCAGATCGGGAGGAACCCGTCCGCCTCGACCGCCGGGAACGCGGCCGACGACCCGCGGTTGCGGACCCACACCAGCCCGTGCTCCTCGCGGACGTCGTAGCTGGTGGTGCAGGCGGTCATCTTCGGGGTGCCGGGGCTCTCCCCGCGGCCGCACCCGTCGAACGTCCACCCGTGGTACTTGCACCGGATCACGTCCCCGACCACCTCGCCGGCGCTGAGCTTGAGCCGGCGGTGCGGGCAGACGTCGGACACCGCGGCCGCGGCCCCGGACGCGGTCCGGAACAGGGCGACCGGGTGGCCGGCGAGGGTGACCCCGACCGGCCTGCGGCGGAGGGCGCGGGCGAGCAGAACCGGGTGCCAGTGGTCCAACGCGGTCATGCCCGGCCTCGGCGGGGGGGTGGTGCCGGGTGTATCGGCCGGGGCGGGCGGGGCGGTTGACGCGATCTCGGCGGGAGCCGTCGGGGCGCTCACGGCGGGGCCTTTCGGGTGACCCCGACACGCGACCCCACTGCCCGTGCGGTCCCTCCTTGGTATGATGGGGCGGCGGTCGCGCCGGGGACGTGTTCGGGTCAGCTTACCAGACGGGGTTCAGATTACCCATGTTCACGGGACTTGTGCAAGCCCTAACACCCGTCCGGGCGGCCGAAGACGACGGCCACGGCGGCCGACTCCTCACCCTGGCCGACGCCGCGCTGGCCCCGAAGCTGGAGGTCGGGGAGAGCGTCGCGGTGAACGGGGCGTGCCTGACGGTGGTCCGCCGGGACGGGGACGCGTTCGCGTTCCAGGTCGGCCCCGAGACGCTCGCCCGGACGGCGCTCGGCAGGCTCGGCCCGGGCGACCGGGTGAACCTGGAGCGGGCGCTGCGGGCCGGCGACCCGATCGGCGGGCACTTCGTCACCGGCCACGTCGACGCCACCGGGACCGTCGCCGAGTTGGTCCCCGGCGGCGACTGGCTGACGGCGTGGTTCGCGTTCCCGAAGGAGTTCGGCGAGCTGATGGTGTCGAAGGGGTCGGTGGCGGTCGACGGGGTGAGCCTGACCGTCGTCGAGGTGAAGGAGGACCGGTTCAGCGTGATGCTGATCCCGCACACCCGGGACCACACCACCCTCGGCCTGCGGGCCGTCGGCGACGCGGTCAACCTGGAGTTCGACCTGCTCGCCAAGCACGTGCGGAAGCTGGTTCAGAACATGACCATCACCATCTGAGCCCGTTTAGCCGCGACCC
>PNKH01000193.1 GCA_013822345.1 Isosphaera sp. | reverse complement strand
ACGCCCCGACGCTCGCCCGGGTGTCGTCTTCACCCCACCTTCACGCGGCCGGGGTGGACGGGTCGTCCTTCTGCGGTACGATACAGTATTGGTGCCTGCCGCCGCTGAACCCCTTCGGCGGGCGGCGCGTCTAACCCTAGTCGCCGCCCCGGGTGCGGGCGGCGGTCGCGTTCACCCCGTCCCGGGCGGGACTTCCCCGCCCCGGTCCCGCACTGAGGAGCCGGCAACCTCCCGGCCGACAGAGATGCTCGACAGAGTTCGCAACATCGGGATCATGGCCCACGTCGACGCCGGGAAGACCACCACCACCGAGCGGATCCTCTACTACAGCGGGACCAAGCACAAGGTCGGGGACGTCGACGACGGGGACACCACCACCGACTTCGACCCGCTCGAGCGGCAGAAGGGGATCACGATCAACTCGGCGGCCGTGTCCATCGACTGGGCCGACCGGGCCGGGGCCCCGATCTCGATCAACATCATCGACACCCCGGGCCACGTCGACTTCACCGCCGAGGTCGAGCGGTCCCTGCGCGTCCTTGACGGCGCCGTCGGGGTGTTCTGCGCCAAGGGCGGGGTCGAGGTCCAGAGCGAGACGGTGTGGCGGCAGGCGACCAAGTACAAGGTCCCGCGGGTGGCGTACGTCAACAAGCTGGACCGGATGGGGGCCGACTTCTGGGGCTGCGTCGCCCAGATGCGGACCAAGCTCGGGGCGAACCCGGTCGCGGTCACCATCCCGGCCGGGCAGGACAACGCGCTCGAGGGGATCATCGACCTGATCGGGATGAAGCTGATCACCCGGGACCTGTCCGACAAGACGTTCCGGAAGTTCTTCGTCACCGACATCCCGGACCAGTACCTGGCCGAGGCGAAGGCCCGCCGGGAGCAGATGCTCGACGGCATCTCGGCCGCGTCGGACGAGATCACCGAGCTGGTTCTGGAAGGGAAGGACGTGCCCGAGGACCTGATCCGCAAGGCGCTGCGGAAGGGGACGCTGGACAACACGTTCACCCCGGTCCACTGCGGCAGCTCGAAGATGTACCACGGGGTCCAGCACCTGCTCGACCTCGTCGTCGACTGCCTGCCCAGCCCGCTCGACCGCCCGCCGGTCGACGGCGTCCACCCGAAGACGAAGGAGGTCGTCACCCGGAAGCCGGACGCGGCCGAGCCGATGAGCGCCCTGGCGTTCAAGACGGTGGCCGAGGCGAACGGCGACCTCGTGTACATCCGGGTGTACTCCGGGGAGCTGAAGCCGGGCGAGTCGTACACGAACGTGATCACCGGGAAGAGGGAGCGGATCGCCCGGTTCTACCGGATGATGGGCGACAAGCGGATCAACCTGGAGAAGGCCGGGCCGGGCGACATCGTCGCGGCCATGGGCCTGGCGGACACGTTCACCGGGAACACCCTGTGCGACCCGGACCGGCCGATCGCGCTGGAGGCGATCCAGTTCCCGAAGCCGGTCATCGCCCAGGCGCTGACGTTCTCCAAGCAGCTCGACGCCGGGAAGGTCGGGGAGGCGCTGAACCGGCTGGTGCGGGACGACCCGACGCTGAAGACGCACACGGACGAGGAGACGAAGGACGTCATCATCTCCGGGATGGGCGAGCTGCACCTGGAGATCTCGATCGAGAAGCTGAAGCGGGCGATCGGGGTGGCGCAGGAGAACACCGAGCTGATCCGGCTCGGGAAGCCGCGGGTGGCGTACCGCCAGAGCCTGGCCCGGAGCGTGGACCTGGAGTACCGGTTCGTGAAGCAGACCGGCGGCCGCGGGAAGTTCGCGGTGATCAACGTGAAGTACAGCCCGCTGACCCCGGAGCAGATCGAGGACAAGGTGCGGGAGATCGAGGAGCTGGGCGACCCGAAGGTGAAGCCGGACCCGAACAACGTGTACTTCGTGAACTCGATCACCCAGGGGGCGATCCCGAAGGAGTACATCCCGAGCGTGGAGGAGGGGCTGCGGGAGGGGGCGAAGAAGGGGTACAAGTACCCGTTCCCGTTCGTCGACCTGGAGTTCGACCTGCACTTCGGCAAGTACCACGACGTGGACTCGTCGCAGGACGCGTTCTACCTGTGCGCCCTGGAGGCGTTCCGGGACGCCCAGGAGCGGGCCGGGATCCAGCTGCTGGAGCCGGTGATGAAGGTGGTGGTGGTGTCGCCGAAGGACTACCAGGGGCAGATCACCGGGAACATCAGCGGGAAGCGGGGGATCATCGAGGAGACGAGCGAGGACAAGGGGGTGGCGCAGGTGATGGCGAAGGTGCCGCTGGCGAACCTGTTCGGGTACACCAGCGACCTGCGGAGCGCGACGAAGGGGCAGGCGAGCTTCTCGATGGAGTTCAGCCACTACGCCCCGGTCCCGGTCGAGCTGGCCGACATCCCCAAGCCGGACGCGAAGAAGAAGTGACCGGGCCGCCGCGACCGGGAGAGGAACGCAACCCACGACCCCGGGGCCGCAAGCCCCGGGGCCTTTCGTTCCCCGGCGGGCGTGGTACACCCCGACCCGTTGTTCACGGGAGGGGTCGGCGGTGCCCGCGAAGAACCTCGACCACGACGCGTGGTCGCCACCCTGAAGGCCGGCGGGCGGCTCCCCGGCGGGACGGCGGTCCGCGTTGGAAACCGCCCGCCCCGCCCCTAGGATGGGGGAGTCCGTCCCCCGGACCGGCGCCTGTAGCTCAGTCGGTAGAGCACGAGACTTTTAATCTTGTGGTCGTGGGTTCGATCCCCACCGGGCGCACTGGAATACTTCGGGAAGGAAGCTCGATCCGGCGGAGCGATTTCCCCTACCCGTTCGCCACTCGTCACCCCTCGGGTCATCCCGGAGCTGCCGGAGGGGCAAGGCCCAGACGCGACCCCCGTCGGGGTCGGCCAGGCCGGTCTCGGCGTACCCCCGAGGGCGGTGCCGTCCGACCGGCGTAGGCCGCGGCATCACGCCCCCGGTCCGAGCCCGTTCGCCCGTCGCCGCTTCTGGGGTCACAATCTCGGCTTCCGCCCGGCGAGTCGGCCGCGGCGACCACACCCGCACGCGCGAACCCCCGGCCGACCGGACGTGCCCGTCGAGCGCGGCGAGGCCGACCGGCTCGTGCCGCCGCGGCGCGGCCCGGCATCACGGCTCCAATAACTATAATAATTGTAACACATAATGAATTAGAGAATTAGTATGGCAAATCGGGCTGAGTTTAAGAACGTGGCCATTGCTAAGAATTGACTTGCCTGGGCGTCGTCGGTCGACTCCAATTGGCTGCTCGAGCGGAAACCTTCGCCCGGGGCGTACCCATGAACCCCCACGGTCAGTCGGCCGGCGACCTCCCCACGATCGGCGCGGACCTCGCGGACCGCCCGGCGGCGGCCGCCGCCGGGGCCGTCGGCCGGTACGCGGTTCGCCAACTGCACGCCCGCGGCGGGCTGGGGGAGGTGTACGTCGCCACCGACACCGAGCTGAACCGGGAGGTGGCGCTGAAGCGGATCCAGGACCGGTTCGCCGACCAGCCGCGCAGCCGCCGCCGGTTCCTGGCCGAGGCGGAGGTCACCGCCCGGCTCGAGCACCCGGGGGTGGTGCCGGTGTTCGGGCTGGTCGCCGACCCGGCCGGGCGGCCGTGCTACGCCATGCGGTTCGTCCGCGGCGACACCCTGCTCGACCAGATCACCGCCCACCACGCCTCGGCCGACCCGGCCGGCAAGGCCCGCGGGCTGAGGCAGCTGCTCGGGCGGTTCCAGGCGGTGTGCCAGGCGGTCGGGTACGCCCACAGCAAGGGGATCGTCCACCGGGACCTGAAGCCGGCGAACGTCATGGTCGGGGCGTTCGGGGAGACGCTGGTGGTCGACTGGGGGCTGGCGAAGGAGGTCGGGGCGGCGGACGACCCGGCGGCCGCGGCGGACGCGCCGGCGGTGGCGTCCGGGACGGTGGACGGGGGCGGGGCCGAGACGGACGGCGAGACCGGGGCCGCGGCGGACGCCGGGACGCGGGCCGGGGCGGTGGTCGGGACGCCGGCGTACATGCCGCCGGAGCAGGCGGCCGGGCGGGGCGACGAGGTCGGCCCGGCGTCCGACGTGTACGCCCTCGGGGCGACGCTGTACCACCTCCTGACCGGCCGGGCCCCGGTGACCGGCGGGACGGACCGGGCGGAGGTGCTGGGGCGGGTGCAGCGGGGCGAGTTCCCGCGGCCGCGGGAGGTGAAGGGGGATGTGCCGAAGGCGCTGGAGGCGGTCTGCCTGAAGGCGATGGCGGCCCGGCCGGCGGACCGGTACGCGTCGGCGGGGGCGCTGGCGGAGGACGTGGACCGGTGGCTGGCGGACGACCCGGTGGGTGCGTACCGGGACCCGTGGACGAAGCGGGTGGCGCGGTGGGCGAAGCGGCACCGGGTGCTGGTGAACTCGCTCCTGGCGGCGGTGCTGATCGGGGCGGTGGCGTTCGGGGTCGGGTTCTGGCAGGTGAACGCGGCGCTCGGCCGGGAGACGGCGGCACTGGGCCGGGAGAAGGACGCCCGGCAGAAGGCGGACCTGCGGTTCGCGCAGGCCCGGGACGCGGTCAACCGGTACTTCGTGACGGTGGCCGAGGACGAGCGGCTGAAGACGGACGACCTGCGGCCCCTACGCGGGAAGCTACTGGGCGACGCCCGGGACTACTTCCAGGACTTCCTGACGGAGAACAGCTCCGACCCGGAACTGCAGGCGCCCGCCGCGCAGTCGTACCTGCGGGTCGGGCGGGTCGAGAGCGAGCTGGGGAACGGGCCCGCGGCCCGGGCGGCGTATGAGGAGGGGATCGGCCGGTACGACCGGCTCCTGGCCGAGCGGCCCGGGGAGCGGGCGTGGGTGGTCGACCTGGCCGGCGGGCACGCCGGGCTCGCTGACCTGCAGGCGAAGGGGGCCGACACCCGGTCGGCGGCCCGGGCGTCGTACCAGCGGGCCCTCGACCTGCTCGAGCCGTTGGACGCCGAAGAGGACCGGGACGCCCGGAAGGTGCTAGCGCGGGTCTGCGACAACCTCGGGGCGTGGCACAAGGGCGAGAGCGCCGACTTGGCGGCGGCGTACTGCCAGCGGGGCGTGTCCCTGCGAGAGCAGTTGCTGGCT
>PNKH01000192.1 GCA_013822345.1 Isosphaera sp. | reverse complement strand
TTGCCCTTCGCGCCGCCCATGCTGCCCATGCCCATCATGTCCATGTCGTCCATCATCATCCCGCCGCCGGACCCGCCCCCCATCCCGCCCATCATCATGTCGTCCATCATGCCCATTCCGCCTCCCGCCCCCCCGGCCATGCCCTTCTTTTTGCCGCCCATGCCACCCATCATGTCGTCCATCATGCTCATACCGCCACCGCTGCCGCCCATTCCTGCCATCCCACCCCCGGGCGGCGGGGCGATCTTGGCCACGGCTGCTTCCAGCCGGGCGACCTTCGTGTTGAGCAGCTTGATCTGCTCGACCAGCTCCTTGTTCGGGTCGGCGGGCTGCGTCAGCGAGGCGGTCGGGGCCGGATCCTTCTTATCCTGGGCGGTGCCGGTCACCGGCAGGGCGATCAGGAACCCGAGGGCGGCCGAAACCATCCCGACCGCGACGTACCTGCTCCGAGTCGATTGCAGCCAGGTCATAACAGCACCTCCAAGTGGGGAATGGCGGCGACACGATGCCCGAATCGCCGCCGGGGTAGTCCGAGCCGGGGGCGTTCGTACCAAGCCACCCGGTGCCACACGCAGGACGTGACGGGTCCTAAAGCAGGTAACGTGCCGGACGCATTCGGAACGACACAACGCCACGATCGGTTGCGACTTCCGCCTGGAATCGAGCTTCAGGCGTGGGACGTGATCAGCGATGGATTTGCGAGAGTGTGCCAGGGACGCACACCGCGAAGCCGGAAGTGACTCAGCCGAGGACTGAAGGCCGATCGAGTTGCGGAGTCAACCGACGGTGCTTGATTCGGCCGGAAACGGGCCGATCATTCGATCCCGACGTGGACTCACACCGGCGGCTTTCGGGACTGCGGCGGGAGGGCCGAATCGTGTCTCGGCGAACGAGGGTCGAGCTTCAGCCCAGGCCGTAGCGGTCGATCAGCCGGTACAGAGTGCGGCGACTGATGCCCAACGACTTGGCCGCTGCCACCTTGTTGCCGTTACTGCGTCCCAGCATCTCCTGAACGTGCCGCCTCTCCACCGCGCCGAGTGTGCAGGAGTCGGACGGGTCATCGGGCTGGGGCGCGGGCAGGCGGGCGATGGTCTCCGGCAGGTCGTCCGGGGTGATCTCGTGCCCCTCGGCCATGATCTGCGCCCGCTCCAAGGCGTTAGCCAGTTCTCGGACGTTCCCCGGCCAGTCATACCTTCGCAGGGCGTGGAGGGCGTCCGGCGTGATCGTGAACCGGACCGAGCCGACCTGACGGGAGGCAAGCAGGTGGTCGATCAGAGGGGGGATGTCCTCGCGGCGGTCCTTGAGCGCGGGCAGGGTGATGGTGATCACGTTCAGCCGGTAGTACAGATCCTCCCGGAACCGCCCGGCCTTCTGGTCCTCCTCCAGCGGGCGGTTCGTCGCGGCCACCGCCCGGACGTCGGCGTACAGGTCCCGGGTGCCGCCGACGCGGCGGTAGTGCCCGTCCTCCAGTACCCGCAGCAGCTTGGCCTGGAGGGCGGGGGTCATCTCGCCGACCTCGTCGATGAACAGAGTGCCGCCCTCGGCCTGCTCGAACAGACCCGGCTTGGCCCGGTCGGCCCCGGTGAACGCCCCCTTCTCGTGGCCGAACAATTCGCTCTCCAGGAGCGACTCCTGGAGGGTGGCGCAGTTGACCGCGACCAACGGCCGGTCCCGCCGCGGGCTGTTGTGGTGCAGGGCGCGGGCGACCAGTTCCTTGCCCGTCCCGCTCGGCCCCCGGATCAGCACGGTGGCGTCCGTCGCCGCGACCTTCTCGATCTGCTGCTTGACCGCCCGCATGGCCGGGCTGTGCCCGACCAGTTCGTACCGGGGCGACTCGAACGCGAGCTGCTCCACCCGCTGCCGCAGCCGGACGTTCTCCACCTTCAGCCGCCGCACCTCCACCGCCCGGGCCAGGATCGGGAGCATCGCCTGGAGCTTGAACGGCTTGAGGACGTAGTCGAACGCCCCGAGCCGCATCGCCTCCACCGCGGTCTGGATGGTCCCGTGCCCGGTCATGATCACGGCGACCAGGTGGGGGTCGATCAGCAGCGCGCTTTTCAGCAGTTGAATGCCGTCCATGCCCGGCATCATCAGGTCGCTGAGCAGCACGTCGAACCCGCCCGCCTCCAGCGCGGCCAGGCCGTCCGCCGGGGAGGACACGCCGGTGATGTCGTAGCCGTGGCCCTCCAGCGAGTCGCGGAGGGCGCGCATCAACTCGACCTCGTCATCGACGACCAGAATGCGGCTACGGCGCGGCGGTTTCATGACCCCGTCTCGGTGGTATCGAGTCCGGCCCGGGCTTCCGACCGACCCAGGTGCTCGGTGTTGGCTTCGCTCGGGACGGGCAGGGTGACCCGGACGGTGGTCCCCCGGCCGACCTCGCTGCGGAGGTGGATCGCCCCCTGGTGTTCGTGGACGAGCCGGCGGCAGACGGCCAGGCCCAGGCCCGTCCCCTTCCCCTCCTCCTTGGTGGTGAAGAACGGCTCCATCACCTTCGCCAGGTGCTCGTCCGGAATGCCCACACCGGTGTCGGCGACCTCGACCACCAGGACGCGCGGGCCGGCGGCGGCGCGTTCCGCGAAGACCCGGAGCGTCAGCGTCCCCCCCTCGGGCATGGCATCGATGGCGTTGACCAGCAGGTTCAGGAAGACCTGCCGCAAGGCCTGCCGGTCGCCGTGGAACGCGGGGAGTCCCGGGACCGCCTCGTAGGCGGGTTCGATCCGCCGGTTACGGAGCTGGTGCCGGACCAGGTCGAGCGTCCGCAGCAGTTCTTCCGGGATGTCTACCGTGGAGGCCCGGGCCTGGCCGCGGCGGCTGAACTGGAGCAGGTTGGCGACCAGCCCCGCCATCCGCTCGACCTCCTGCTCGACCACCTCCAACAGTGGCCGCTGCGGGGCGTCCGCGGGCGTCTGGGTGAGGAGCGCCTCGACGCGGAGGCTCACGGTCGCCAGCGGGTTGTTCAACTCGTGGGCGATGCTGGCGGCCAGCTCGCCGAGGGTGGCCAACTTGGCCGCCTGCCAGAGCTGCTGGGTCATGGCCTTCACTTCTTCGTTCTTCACCCGCAGCTCCGCAAGCGCCCCCTCCAGGTTTCGGTTGCTCGCGCGCAGTTCCTCCTCCGCCCGCTTCCGCTCGGTCAGGTCGCGGACGATGCCGCTGAACACCCGGCCGTGGGGCGTCTTCGCCTCGCCGACGGCCAAGTCGATGGGGAAGGTGGTCCCGTCCTTGCGGCGGCCGAGTACCTCGCGGCCGATGCCGATGATGCGCGGGTCCCCGGTGGCCAGGTAGCGGGCCAGGTAACAGTCGTGCTCAGAGGCGTACGGCTCCGGCATGAGGCAGTTCACGTTCCGGCCGATGACCTCCCCGGCGGGATACCCGAACAGCCGCTCGGCGGCCGGGTTGAAGGACTCGATCCGACCGGCCTCGTCGATGGTAATGATCGCATCCACCGCCGTGTCGAGGATGGCCGTCAGGCGGGCCTCCCGCCGGCGGGCGTCATCCTCCCGGACGTCGGCGGCGGAAGACTCCGGCACGGAAACCTCCGTGGACGTTGAACCACCTGAAGCGAGACGGGTCAGCAATGATTGTATGGGAGCTGACGCCGGCCCCTCAAGCTCAGGACCTGCGAGAGAGGGTGGCGTTCCCGGCATCCTCGGTGGTGTCGCGTCAGACTACGCGCGGCTTCACCCCACGGATGCGGTGCAGCAGCAAACCCAGGGGCCCGCCGCGGTGGGGAGTATCAGGAGGAGGTTGACGAGCAGACGCATACCGACTCGTCCCAAGTGACCGCTCATCACCGTCCGATCATAGGTAGCGGTGCCCGGAAAGCAAAGTTGACTGAGATTGCAGTCCACCGCCCCGACATCGACTCGAACCGTGTGAACCACCAGGAAGTTCGGGAAACTCTTCGGGCAGTGGCCACGTGCGAGCCCGGACGACGCTCGCGCGATGTACTCTGGACCACTCTCCCGTCCGGGAAATCAGATGTTATCGCTTTTCCGAAGTGTTCCAATTGTACTCAATATCCCGGCCCTCCCTGGTCGATGGTGGATGACACGGGGAATCGGTAAATCACCACGGCCATTCCGGGTGTGGGGCCATGCGGGCAGTGGCGGCGATCATCGCGGCAGTCATGTCGGTTACTGCCGGCGGGCCGCTCCGTTGCCCCTGCCAGCTTGCGATACTCTTCCGGGACACGTCCTCGAACGCGAAGACCCTTCCCCGAGCACTACCGGAAACCGGGAAGCACCACTGTTCGTGCAAGTCGCACCGGGCCGCCGAGCAACCGCAGCCGATCGAGCGAAAACCCGTGCCTCGCGTGCCGTGCCAACCCGGACCGAGCGTGGATCTCGTCTTGCCGACTGCAACTGGAGAGCGCTTGTCGTGTGACCGCGACCTCAGCGACTTCTCGGCTGGGGCACTGTGCGACGCCATCCCATTCCTTCCGGCATTCGGCCGGCACCTGCTTCTCCGCGACGCGCCAGAGCCAGTCCCACAGACACAGGACCGGCTCAGGTATTGTCATTCGTTTCGCTGCTGAGTCCACTCCTCCGCCTTCCACCCGGTTGCCATTCCCGCCGGGTGTCACAAGCAAGCCCCCGGTCCGTCCGGTCGGGGCAGGAGGAGTGTCATGCGGAATCTGTCTCAATCGGGTGGTCACCGCACACTCGGCTGGCTTGCGGGTGTTGCCCTCGCAATCGGTGCGGTGGGCTGCGCCTCCGGGCCACACCCAGCACCCGATTCGTACCCGCTCGCGGCGGCCAGACAGTCCTCACGAGCTTCTACTGCACTCATCACCCGGGTGGGATACCAGGAGCCAACGGGGAAAAAGCTACCTCCGCTACCAGACGGGCCGGCCCCGTCACCCGGTCCGGTCCAGGTGGACGACTTGGTGCAGCTCGCGGTCGGGCGGAACCCGCGGCTCGGGAAGGCCACGTTCGCCATCGACGCGGCCCAGGGCAAGTACGTCCAGGCGGGACTCTACCCGAATCCCGTCCTGGCGGTTATCGGGGACGAACTCGGCGACCGGCAAGGCCCGGTCGGCATCATCACCGCCCCGCAGGTGACCCAGGAGATCGTTACCGGGCGGAAGCTCTCGCTGTCCCAGGCGGTGGCAGCGAAGGAGGTAGACCAGACGACGCTCGCCCTCCTTCGCGAACGGTACGGGGTGGTCGGGTCCGTGCGGGCCGCGTTCTACGACCTGTACGCCCTGGAGCGGCGGATCGCCGACGACAGCGGCGAGCCGCTTGCGGGCACCCGGGAGTTCCCGCCGAGCGG
>PNKH01000191.1 GCA_013822345.1 Isosphaera sp. | reverse complement strand
AGCGACATGGTCCGGGACATCTTGGCCGCCTGCGCCAAGGAGACGGGGGCCCGGGTCGTGTACGACCCGGACCCGAAGAGACTGGTCGGGGAGTTGCTCCGCGTCTACCGGACCGAGCACTACCGCCGGCCGTCGTGCTTCGAGGGCACCTGGCGGCTCGGAGAGGGGGCGGCAAACCCGGTGGAAATCCTCGCCGACCCGGTGTGCGGGATGCGGCTCCCGGCCGCCGCGGCCTTCGCCGAGCGGTCCCACGGCGGGCAGAGGTATGTGTTCTGCTGCCCGGGCTGTGTGGCCGCCTTCGACGCCGACCGAGACCGGTACTCCCGCCCGGCGATCCCGGCGACCGGTGCCGCGGGCGGTGCGTCATGACCGCGCTCATACGTCGGCCCGGTGGCGGGGCGTAGGGTCGGGACGGCTTACGGCGGGCGGGGGCTTTGCAAGGGCGCCGGTGGCGTGAGCCGCGACTACGAAACCCGACGGGAGGTGACTTATGACACATCATGAATTCCAGAGCTGCATCGACGCCTGTGTCCGGTGCGCCCAAGAGTGTGACCACTGCGCCGAGGCGTGCCTCGGCGAAGCCGACGTCAAGGCGATGGCCGAGTGCGTCCGGCTCGACCGCGACTGTGCGGACATCTGCCGGGCGGCCGCCGCGTTCCTGAGCCGGGGGTCGCGGTACGCGGCCGCGGTCTGCCGGGTCTGCGCCGAGGTGTGCGAGGGGTGCGGGGCCGAGTGCGCCCGGCACACCCACGCGGAACACTGCCAGCGGTGCGCGGAGGCGTGCCAGCGGTGCGCGGAAGTGTGTCGGCGCATGGTGGCGGGTTAAGCCCGCCCGCACCGGTGACGGACCGCGACGCCCGGCCGGTACGGTGACGGTTTCGGAGCCCGGCCGCAGGGGCGAGGTCGGCGTCGGATCTCACGGGGCGGCTTCCGCCCGGGCGTGGGGGCGTGGTAGACGGGAACCGAACCCCGCTCCCCGGCCGCTGTCGTAGCGGCGGCGGGGCCGGTGCGAAATGGAACGTGACATGCAACACCGACGGTGGTCTTGGTGGCCGCACCTCATCTGCCTGCTGCCGCTGGCCGCGGCGTTCGTGATGCTTTTGGCCGGGGTGGCGGTCAACCCGATCCTCCTCCCGGCCGTCATGCTCCTCTGCTGCCTCGCGATGGCAGCGCTCGCGGCCGATTCCTGCCACCCGGGGCATCGCCCTCTCCGTCATGCCGGGCACGAGCCCCCGCCGCCCCGGCCGGCACCCCCGGACGGCCTCGACGAGGTCTTCCGGGTGGACTCGACCGAAGACACCGGCGGCACCCTCCTCCTGCGTGGGGAACTCCTCCGCCCGCCGGACGAGGTGTTCGCGAGGCTCGAGGCCCGGTTCGCCGGGACGGGGACGACGCCGCTCCTCCAGCAGGGGGCGGACGGGCGACCGGTCGTGCTGCTCGTCCCGGCGCCGGCCTCCCCGCCGGCCGGTGACCGCCCCTGGCTGAACGCCCTCCTCCTCGGACTGACTCTCGTGACGACCGCGGCGGTGGGGGCCCACCACGCCGGGGCGGACGTGTGGCGGGAGCCGGGCCGGATCGTTGACGGCCTCGCGTACGCGATCCCGCTCCTCCTCATCCTGGGGGTGCACGAGCTCGGACACTACCTCGCGGCCCGGCACCACGGGCTGGCGGTGAGCCTCCCGTACTTCATCCCGGTCCCCTTCGGGCTCGGGACGTTCGGGGCCTTCATCAGCATGCGGGGGCTCCCGGCCGACCGGCGGGCGCTGTTCGACGTGGCGGCGGCCGGCCCCCTGGCCGGGCTCCTCGTCGCCGTCCCGCTCCTCTGGTGGGGGCTCGGGCACTCGGCCGTCGTCCCGATGGCGGACGGCGGGACGTACCCGGGGTCGTCATCGCTCCTCGCGCTCTTCGCGAAGCTGACCGTCGGCCAGGAGCTCGCCGGCGGGCAGCACCTCCGGCTCCACCCGGCCGCGTTCGCCGGGTGGATCGGCGTGATGGTCACGGCGCTCAACCTCCTGCCGGTGGGGCAGCTCGACGGCGGCCACGTGGCCGACGCCCTCCTCGGCCGCGCGGGCGGGGCGGCGGCGGGCGCGGTCGCCCTCTTCGCCCTCCTGTTCCTCGGGCTGTTCGTCTGGGGCGGTCTCCTCGGGTGGGCGATCCTGGTGTACCTCCTGGCCGGGGAGAAGGGGGTGCCCACGCGGAACGACCTGTCCCCGGTCGGGGCCGGGCGGTGGGCCGTCGGGGTGCTCCTCTTCGCGGTCCTCGTGCTCACGCTGGCCCCGCTTCCCGCAGGGCTCGCCGAGGCGCTCGGCTTCCGGTGCCCGTACCTGTGACCAAGGGGGGTTCGTTCCCGGACCCCGGCCGGTGACTACCTCCGGGGTTACGACCGCGGGCGCGGCCTCCGCCCCGTGACGACCACAGCAGAGGGCTTGCCATGTCACTGCTCGCACACGGGGGGACCGGGCCGTCCGGCGGGGCCTTCCCGCCCTGGGAGTGGCACCCGGCGACGGTCCACTTCCCGATCGCGTTCCTCCTCGGGGCGGTGGCCCTCGACCTGTACGCCTGGTGGAGGGAGCGGGCGGACCTGGCCCGCACCGCGACGGGGCTGATGGCGGCGGGCGTCATCACCGGGATCGTGGCTGCCGCGACGGGGGCGGTAGTGTTCTTCACCGTTCCGGCTCACACGGCGGAGGCACACACTCTTATGTACTGGCACCTCGGGGTGAACGCCGCCGCGCTCGGCCTGTTCGCGGCGGTCGTCTTCCTCAGGCGGCACCCCGAGCCTCCCGGCGCGAAGGTGCGGGTCGTGGGTCTCCTCGCCGCCGCGCTGTTCGCGGCCGGGGGGTTCCTCGGCGGGCGGATCGTCTACCGCGGCGGGGCCGGGGTCGATCCCGCCATCCTGGCCCCGGAGGTGCGGGGCGGGCACGGGCACGAGGAGCAGCCCCTTGCCCCACGCCCGGAAAATGGCGACCCCCACAAGGGCTACTGACCGCGCCGGTGCGGACCGGCTGGCGTTGGCAGGAGTCGTCGGTGCCGGTCGCGGGCGACCGCCGGCATCGAGCATCGCACGGGTCGCCCGCCACTTCACCGAGGGGACGGACGTCATGACGCATCGCATCACCACCGCGTGCCTGCTGGCCGCGGGCCTGGTCCTCGTGGGCTGGGGGGCCTCCGCCCGGGCGCAGGAGAAGAAGGACCACGTCCACGAGGGGCACGTGGTTAAGGTCGAGGGCGGCAAGCTCACGATGGCCACCGCCGACAAGAAGGAGCACACCCACCCGGTGCCCAAGGACGCGAAGGTCACCCTCGACGGCAAGGACGCGAAGCTCGAAGACATCAGGCCCCACACCCAGGTCAAGGTCACCATGAAGGAGGAAGGCGGGAAGCACGTGGTCACCAAGGTCGAGGTCACGACGAAGAAGGAGAAGTAGGCCGATTCGAGTCGGTCGAGTACACCGCGGATCAGTTCCGCGGCCGGCTGCCTGAGTACCTCACGGGGGCGGGGTTCGCTGGCGTGAAGTGTGTCCACCGCCAGTGGCCGGCGGTCGAGTACCTCGCCGCCGAGAAGCTCACCGGCCCGGGATAACCCCGGACTCCCGGCGCGGCACCCGAGTTGCTGAGTCTCAATGAACCGGCTGGCGGGCACGGTTACATTTCCCCCGTTCTTGGAGGTGTTGTCATGGCACACCGTGAACACCAGTCGTGTATCGAGGCCTGTGTCCGCTGCGCCGAGGAGTGCGAGCACTGCGCGAACGCCTGCCTGGGCGAGTCGGACGTGAAGATGATGGCGGAGTGCGTCCGGCTCGACCGCGACTGCGCGGCCGTCTGCTGGCTCGCGGCCGCGTTCATGAGCCGGGGCTCCGAGTTCGTGGCGAGCGTCTGCCGGGTGTGCGCCGAGGTCTGTGACGCCTGCGGGGCCGAGTGCGGGAAGCACAAGCCCGAACACTGCCAGCGGTGCGCCGACGCCTGCCGGCGGTGCGCGGAGGAGTGCCGCACGATGGCCGGGGCCGCGGCCTAAAGCGCCTGGCGGCGGCCCGGGACACGTCATCGGTCCCGGGCCTACGCTGGTCAGGGGCAACGTGAGTCCGGAGCGGGCGGCCAGGCCGCCCGTGAAGCCCTTCGCTCGTCCATCCCCCCGCAGTGAGGGTCTTCGGACTAATCGTCAAGACTGTACGGCTCAACGGGCCGTGTCCGGGAGACAAAGCCTGGGCTTCGTCCCCGGGATGGGGGAGAATGGCTTTGAAGGCTGGCGGGCCTCACCCACACTGAGAGGTGCGCCATGAGCGCGGACTCGGATCGTCGCAACTTCCTCCTCGGCGGCACGGCGCTGGCCGGCGGGCTCCTGGCCGGGGCGGCCGGGGCCCAGGACAAGCCGCCCGCGAAGGACGACCCGCACGCCGGGCACGGCGGGGGCGGGAAGAACTACGGGCCGGCGGACCCGGGCGACCGGGGCAAGCTGACCCCCGGCCGCCGCAAGTCCGGCGAGCCGCCCGTCCCGGTCGAGCACCCGGACGTGCCCAAGCTGCCGTGGAAGATGGTCAACGGGGCCAAAGAGTTCCACCTCCACGCCCAGCACATGAAGCGGGAGTTCCTGCCGGACCAGTGGTTCGACGTCTGGGGCTACAACGGCAGCATGCCCGGCCCGACGATCGAGGTCGTCGAGGGGGACAAAGTCCGCATCATCGTCCACAACGAGTTGCCCGAGGCCACCACCGTCCACTGGCACGGTCTGGACGTGCCGGCCGCCATGGACGGGGTGATGGGCCTGACCCAGGACCCGATCCCGGCCGGCGGGACGTTCACCTACGAGTTCGAGCTCCGTCAGAACGGCACCTTCTTCTACCACACCCACGTGCCGATGCAGCAGGCGATGGGGCTGGTCGGGCTGTTCATCGTCCACCCGAAGGCGGCCTGGGACCCGCCGGTGGACCGGGACTTCGCGCTCATCCTCCAGGAGTGGGCGATCCTCCCCGGGGCGTCGGTCACGAACACGATGTCGATGGAGTTCAACATCTTCACGACCAACGGCCGGGCCGCCCCGTACGTCACCCCGATGGTGGTCCGGCAGGGGGACCGGGTCCGCATCCGGCTGGTGAACTTCAGCGTCATCGACCACCACCCGATGCACCTCCACGGGATGACCTTCTGGATCACCGGGACGGAGGGCGGGCGGATGCCGGTGACGGCGTGGGTCGCCCGCAACAACGTGCTGGTCGGGGTGGCCCAGGCGTACGACATCGAGTTCGTGGCGTGGAACCCCGGGGACTGGGTGCTCCACTGCCACATGTTCCACCACATGATGAACTTCATGTCCACGATGGTCGGCCCGATGGGCGGGCACACGGCGACCGGGATGCCGGCCGGCACCGGCATGGCCACGTCGATGGGCATGCTCACCCGCGG
>PNKH01000190.1 GCA_013822345.1 Isosphaera sp. | reverse complement strand
GTCACGAGCGTCCTGATGTACCTCCTGCTGGCCCTCCACATATGGGCGGGCATCCACTACGGGCTGAGGTGGTTCGCATGACCCTCACGGGGTGGAAGCGGTGGGCGGTGGTGGCCGCGGTCGTGCTCGCGGGGGCGGCCGGGGTCTGGGCGCTCACCCGGTACACCGCGCTGGGCCGGACCGCGACGTGGGAGCGGCAGGCCAGCCCCGGCGACCTGTCGGCGGCCCACGCCTTCCTCACGGACAACTGCGCCGCCTGCCACACTCCGGTGAAGGGGGTCACGGCCGACAAGTGCATCGCCTGCCACGCCGACAGCCGGGTTCTCCAGCGCGAGCCGACCGCGTTCCACGCGACGGTCGGGAGTTGCCGGGAGTGCCACCGGGAACACCAGGGCGTCGCGGTCCGCCCGACCGCGATGGACCACGCGGCCCTCACCCGGATGGGGCTTGACAAGGTTACGTCCGGGGACGGGCAGGCGGCCGACCGGCTGCGGCGGTGGCTCGCCGATGGCGATGCCGGGCCACACCCGGGGATCTCACGGCCGGAGGCCGCCCTCGACTGCGCGGCATGCCACGGGACGAAGGACCGGCACCAGGGGCTCTTTGGGAAGGACTGCGCCCAGTGCCACCGGACCGACAAGTGGACGATCCCGGAGTTCCGCCACCCCTCCGCACAATCGACCGAGTGCGCCCAGTGCCACCAGGCCCCGCCGAGCCACTACATGGGGCACTTCCACATGGTCTCGAAGCGGGTGGCCGGGCAGCCGCACGCGGACGTGCGACAGTGCTTCCTCTGCCACCAGACGACGGCGTGGAACGACATCAAGGGGGTCGGTTGGCACAAACACCACTGAACCGCCGTATGAGACCCTCGGCGCAAGGGAACCAGCCGGGGTCCGAACTGGAGTCCGCCATGACGACCGCAAACGCGCCCCCGGCCGACACGGAATCCCTCGCATCGCTGGTCCGGCAGCGCCTGGTCGGCCGCGCCCACGTGTACGACCGGCGGCTCGTCGTTCTGGATCAGGGGGTCGTCCTGGAGGGCCGGGCGACGTGCTACTACGCCAAGCAGGTCGCCCAGCACGTCGCAATGGCAGTCACCGGGCTGCCGCTCGTGGCCAACCGGATCGAGGTGTGCGGCGAACGGTCGTGATGGTGCGGGCGTGAAGGGGACAACGACGAGAGGCTGCGGATGTGCGAAGTTGCGATGACAGCAGCGCCGGGCGACAGCCGGCCGACTAGTCACCCGTCCCCGGACGGCCTTGGTGGTGTGGCGACGTCCCCGATTGGAGCGGCCGGTCTTTGGAACAGAAAGGACAATCCATCATGAGCGTGAAGACCATCACCTCCGGCGAGTTGCTGGCGTTACGCAACGAAGGCAAGCCGGTAGACCTGATCGACGTGCGGACACCGGTCGAGTTTCGGGAAATCCATGCCGAAGGCGCCCGCTTGGTGCCGCTCGACCGGCTCGACCCACAGGCCGTCATGCGCGGCCGAAACGACGATGGAGCCGAACCCCTATTCGTCATCTGTCGGTCGGGGGGTCGGGCCAAGCAAGCGTGCGAGAAGTTTGTCGCTACCGGGTTCCACAACGTCATCCTTGTTGAGGGTGGCACCCTGGCCTGGGAGAAGGCCGGTGGCCAGGTTGTGCGCGGCAAGAAGGCCATCTCCCTGGAGCGCCAGGTTCGGATCGCCGCGGGGTCCTTGGTCCTGCTGGGGGTTGTGCTGGCCCTGACGATCCACCTCTGGTTCGTGTTTCTGTCCGCCTTCATCGGTGCCGGTCTTGTGTTCGCGGGCGTCACCGACACGTGCGGCATGGGAATGCTTCTGGCCCGGATGCCCTGGAACCAGGTGCGAGACGAGAATTCGACCTGTTGTTCTCGCTGAACTGGAAGGTCCGTTCCTTTCGTGAAGCCCGAGCAGCGCAGGGGTGGGGAAGTGAGGATCGGATGACTCCGGCTCGGCGCGGGGCGGCCGGCTCGGACAAACAACGGACGCCCCCATCTGGGAGGCTGGTATGAGAACGACAGTAATTGCCCTGGTCGTGTCGGCGGGGGTTCTGGCGGGCGGGTGTAACCGGTCCGAGACCACGGCGCCGTCCGCGGGTCCCAACGGCGGGGACGTGGTGCCGATCAAGAACGGGACGGCTTACGCCGAGCTCTTGGCCAACGCCGACACCGGGGAGCTGATGGTCCACACCTGGGACAAAGACCTGAAGTCCCCGCGGCCGGTCGAGAATGAACCAATCACCGTGGGCAGCGGGGACAACAGCGCCGAGTTGATGCCCCACCCGATGGCCTCCGACCCGGCGGGGACGTGCAGCAGATTCTACGGCCACGCCGACTGGGCTCGCGGCGGAACCATCCGTCACGGCTGGATGGCGATGCGGGACGAGGGGAGCCAGAAACACTCGTTCGACTGGCGGGGCTGCTGGCAGGGCGGGAAGGCTCACGGGCGGATGTGGGAGGAGATGGGCGAGCACCGCCGCATGGGGCCGGGGCACGGCGGTCCCATGGGGCCTGGGCACGGCCACCGGGACGGGGCGGACAAGCCGTAGGTGGCGCTGGCCGGCGGAAGTGGCCGGGCGATCCCGAGGAGCGCCCGAAGGGAGTGAAAGTCGATGACGGCGACAGCAACTCAGGGCCCGGTCAGCGTTGAGCAGGCCTCGGCCGGGGCGGGCGGGCCACCGGTCCGCGTCACCGAGCCGTTCACGGCGGTCGTGTTCGGGGCGACCGGCGACCTGACGGCCCGGAAGCTCGTGCCCGCGCTCTTCCGGCTGAGCCGCGGCGGGTACTTCGTCGCCCCGTTCGCCGTCGTCGGGGTCGGAAGGCGGGACAAGGACGACGCACGGTTCCGGGCCGAACTCGGGGACGCGGTTCGCACGCTGGCCGCGGTCGAGGGCGGGGCGGACTGGGACCGGTTCGCCGGGTCGGTCTTCTACCACCGGGCCGACTTCACAGCGGCAGACGGTTACGCGGCCCTCGCCCGGCGGCTCGGGGAGATCGAGTCCGGGCGGGGGAAACTCGGGAACCGGCTCTACTACATGGCCACCGACCCGGACCACGTCCCGGCCGTCGTCGAGCGGCTGGCCGGGGCCGGCCTCTTCGCGCCGGGGACCTCGACGCCGTGGACCCGGGCGGTGGTGGAGAAGCCGTTCGGCCGGGATCTCGCGTCGGCCCTGGCCCTCGACCGGCACCTGCTCCGGTTCCTGCGGGAGGACCAGCTCTTCCGGATCGACCACTACCTGGGCAAGGAGACGGTGCAGAACCTCCTCGCCTTCCGGTTCGGGAACGGCATCTTCGAGCCGCTCTTCAACCGCCGATACGTCGACCATGTTCAGATCACGATGGCCGAGGGGGACGGGATGACCGGGCGGCGGGGGGCGTGGTACGACCGGGCCGGCGCACTCCGGGACGTGGCCCAGAACCACCTGCTCCAGCTCCTCGCCCTCGTCGCGATGGAGCCCCCCGCTTCGCTCGGCGCGGACGACATCCGGGCGGAGAAGGTGAAGGTGCTGCGGAACCTCGTCCCCGTGCGGGAGGCCGACGTCACCCGCCGGGTGGTCCGGGGGCAGTACGGCCCCGGGGTTGTCGGCGGGGAGCCGGCCCGGGGCTACCGGGACGAGGACGGGGTGGCGGCCGACTCGGCGACCGAGACGTTCGTGGCGCTCCGTGCCGAGGTGGACAACTGGCGGTGGGCCGGCGTGCCGTTCCTGCTCCGGGCCGGGAAGCGGCTACCCCGGCGGGTGACCGAGGTGGCGGTCGAGTTCAAGCGGCCGCCGACCGGGCTCTTCACCGCCCCGGTCCGGGGCGGCGGGCTGTGCGACCGCGGGTGCGACTGCGGGCCGACGTGCGAGTGCTGTAACGCCGGGGGCCAGCCGAACGCGCTCGCGTTCCGGCTCCAGCCGGACGAGGGGATCAGCCTCTCGTTCGCGGCGAAGCGGCCCGGGATGCGGCTCGCCCTCGGTCCCGTCCGGATGGCGTTCGGCTACGCCGGGTCGTTCGACGGCCCGGTCCCCGAGGCCTACGAGCGGCTCCTCCTCGACGCCCTCCGGGGCGACCCGACGCTCTTCCTCCGGTCGGACGAGGTGGCCGCCGCGTGGGCGTTCGTAGACCCGGTCCTCACCGCTTGGCGGGACGGCCCGCCGCCACTGTTCCCGAACTACGCCGCGGGGACCTGGGGGCCGGCCGAAGCCGGCCACCTCGCCGGTGGGTGCCGGGCGGTTTGGCGGGAGGCGTGAAGGGTCTGACGAGGACCGACAGATTCAACCCACTAAGCTGGGGCCCGCGATGAAGACTCTTGCGGTTCTACTCGTGGCAATACTCGCGGGTGTGGCTGCCCCTACGGTGCGGCTGGCACAGCCGGCATCGGCCGACGATCCTCGACCCAAACAGGACGCCCTGAAAGTTCCCGAAGCACTCCGGCTGCGGCACGAGGCGTTCGTCGCCGAGTTCACGCGGGCCACGAAAGACCCCGGCAAGGTTGGCGATGCAGCCCGGTCGATCGAGAAGCTGGCGGTCGCCCACTTCGCAAAAGGCAAGGAGGTCTTCAAGCCCCTCGGCCTGTTGCCCCTGTTGGCGGAGCGCCAAGTCCCATCCGGGCACGCGAAAGCACGGGAGATCGCGGCGTCGCTGAGGGAGAACCTTCCGCAGATCCGCCGCGAGCACCGCGACCTGATCGTCGGACTCAAGAAGTTGGCCACAGCGGCCAAGGAGGAATCCAAGCCCGAGTACGCGGCCTTCGCCGAACAACTGATCCTGCACATCCAGGAGGAGGAAGAAGTTTTGTATCCCGCGGTGCTGCTGGTCGGCGAAACCTTGAAGCAGAAACCAGACAAGCAGTGACGGGTCGAGCTCCGGCGGCTGATCGAGCGGAGGCCAGAAAGGACGGAGGGAGGCGATGGAGGAATACTCCCGTGCGGCCGCGCTCCACCTGGCGGCCGGGGTCCAACTGGCCGCCGCAGCGGTCGTGACTCTCGCCTGTCTCCGGGCGGCCATCCGGTCGTTCGTCTTGCTCGTGCGGAAGGGTGACCCCGGTACGGAGACCGAGGCGACGCGGCTCGCGCTCGGCCGGTGGCTCGTCCTCGCGCTGGAATTCCAGGTGGCGGCCGACATCCTCCGGACGGCCGCGACCCCGACCTGGACGGACCTCGGCCAACTGGCGGCGGTCATTGTGCTCCGGACGGTGTTGAACTACGTCCTCCGGAGGGAGATCGCGGAGTCCGCCGCCCGCGACCGGGAGGGAAGAGACTCTCGAACACCGTCCGAGGGACCGGGGCCAACAATCCCGGGCTGATTCGCGTGCCGGGTGCCCGGCACGGAAAAGGAAGGACATGGGTAGCGAATCGGATAACCCGGCCCGGCCGGGGATGGCGCTCAAGGTCGGGGTAATGGGCGGGGCGTCGGGCGACATGACCCCGGCCCACCTGGACGCGGCCGAATCGCTCGGCCGGGCTATCGCCCGCAGCGGGTGTGTCCTGATCACCGGGGCCTGCCCGGGGCTGCCGTTCGCCGCCGCACGCGGGGCCAAGTCCGCG
>PNKH01000189.1 GCA_013822345.1 Isosphaera sp. | reverse complement strand
TCACCCACGCTGGGTGCATGTATCAGACTCAATAAACCGGGGTCTCGTACGGCCGAGCCGTCGCCGGCATCGGGGCGAAAGCAGACCGGTCCCGCCTTGCCCGCCACGGCCGCCGGCTCCGACCGGGCGGCGGCTGCGTGGGTGTTACGTACCGGAGGGTGGGTCGAGGTGCGGGTCGAAGGCGAGGGGGCGTCCCGGAAGGTGAGGGACCTGGCCGACCTGCCCGGCGGCCCCTTCACGGTCCGGGAAATCTCGCTGGAGAACCGGCGGGTGCCGGACGAGTGGCTGACGAGGCTGCCCGGGCTGCGGGGCCTGTCCCGCCTCAACCTCAGCCGGACGGGCGTCACCGACCGGGGGCTGGAGCACCTGCGGGACCTGCACGCCTTGGAGGGCCTGTGGCTGGGGGCCACCCCGTTCCCGGGGCGGGCTGGACCACCCGGCAGGACTGACCAGGTTGGAAAGCCTGGGGCTGAACTTCACCCGGGTGACCGGGGCCGACCTGCGGGAGGTCGAGCACCTGAAGGGGCTGGTCGGGGGCTCGTGCCTCCTGGCCAGGGGCGTTCCCCGGGGCCGGCGTCACGACCGTCGCTTGGAGGAGGACGACATGCAGAAGGAACACGGGATTCGGTACGAACGCACCGGGGAGTACGAGCGGTGGTGCTCCAAGTTGCAGGCGGTCGGCCTGGACCCGAACGAGGACCGGGAGCCGCTGTGGGAGACGGGCGGGAACGTCAGGGCGATGCAGGAGCGGTGCCCGGACCGGTACTTCGGGGACCTGGACCTGGACCCGGATTACCTGACGCTCTGCAACGCCGTCCTCAAGACCGCCCAGCCGCTGCCGAGGCTGGTCGTGTGGACGCCCGGCGACGCCCGACCGCCGCTCGCGTGGGAGCGGTTCGAGGTGGAAGGGATACAGGCCCACCCGCCGTCCAAGGGGGTGGTCCTCGACTTCGGCGGCCTGGACCCGGGGTGCAAGCCGGAGTGGACCGGGGTCATCGGCAAGGTCCGGTGGGCCGAGGACGACTTGGGCTACCAGAACTTCGACCTGACCGGGCTGTCGTGGGCCGGGGTCGAGCGGTTCGGCCTGCTCGTCACCAGCACCCCGGGCATGTTCCCGGGCGACGAACTGGTCCCGCACTCCCTCCAGGTGGCCGTCCGGGGGCGTGCGGGCCGGGGGCGGGACAGGGGTAGGCCGGCGGACGGTCACGAGCTGGATCCGGGCGGGCGGGCTGAGCGGCAAGTACCGCCGGTGCTATACGGCTGTGGCCGCCGTCGGGCAGCGGACCGACCTGGCGGCCGCACACCTGGCCCACGAGGTCATCAAGCCGCTGGTGGCCGGCGCGGCCCGTCTGACGCTTGCCCTGGATGATACCCCGACCGAGCGGTACGGGCGGCACGTGCAGGGGGCCGGGGTCCACCACAACCCGTGCCCCGGGCCGGCCGGCAGCCCGTTCGTCTACAGGCACGTGTGGGTCGTCCTCGGCCTGCTCGCCTGCCACCCGGCCTGGGGCGTGATCGCCGTTCCGCTTCTGGCCCGGCAGTACGTCCGGCGGAAGGACTTGCCCGGCATCGAGCCGCGGCATCGGCCGCCGTTCAAGACCAAGCTCGAACTGGCGGTGGACCTGATGTGATGGGCGAGGGCCTGACCCGGGTTCCTGGGAAAGCCGCTGTGGGTGGTGGCCGACGGGGCGTACGCCAAGGCCCCGTTCCTCAAGCCGATGCGGGCCCTCGGGGTGGTCGGCCGCCGGGCGGCTAGCCCGTGGGACGACCAGCCACGGCGTCCGAGCCACGCGGATACCCCGCACGTTTCCCGGGACGCCGCGCCAGGGCACCTGGCGTTCCGAAGGGCTGGCCCCGTCGTGCAGATCCGCCCCGACGCGGCGGGAACGGGAGCGGCGGGACTACATACCACTGGAACCCAGTGAAGGAGGCCGATGGAGCAAGCCTTGAACACCAGACAGGTGGCCGACCGCCTGTCAGTCGGACCCTGGCGGGTCCGGTACGCCCACGCGGCCGGGCACGTGCTCGAGCCACCAAGGGTCGATGGCGTCCGCCGGTACGGCCCAGACGACGTGGGCCGGCTCGAGCGGTACTTCGCCGCCAAGCGGCCGCCGGAGGCGGTGCGGTACGCCGAGCTGGGCGGAGTCACCTACCGCGTCTGGGCGAACAAGAAGGGGTACGCCTGCGTCACGCTCACCGACCAGGCGAAGCGCTGGCCATGCCTGCCGCACCGGCTCGTGTACGAGGAGCACCACGGGCCCGTCCCGGCCGGGCACGACGTCCACCACCGGGACGGGGACCGCGGGAACTACGCCCCCGGGAACCTCGTCGCGCTGGACCGGGCGGCCCACCGGGAGCACCACCGCCGCCTGAAGTCGACTGATGCGGTTCGGGCGGCGGGGGCGCATCCGGACGGCGGGAGCTGCCGCACCGCGGTGCCGGCCCCGGCCGCGGGAGAACGCCTCCCGACCGCGCCCGACGGCGTACGGCGGATGGTCCTGGCCGCCGGCCGCGCGGTCCTGCGGGACCACCATGCGGCCAAGGACGCCTGCCAGGCGACCTCCCTCGCGCCGGCGCGGCAGGCCGGCGCCGTCGGCCGCTGCGGCAGCGCCGCCGGGTGACTGTGCCGGACCGCCCACCGGGCCGCCGCCCGCACCGCCAGACGCCGAAGGGCGGCCCCGGACGACCGCCCGGACCGGCTCCCCGCTCCGCGCGCCGCACCCGGGCTCGAACCGGACGCGGTACGGTCGCCGCACGAGGAACTCGGCCGGCTCCCCACGAGTACCGCGCCCCGGTCCTCTTGTGCTTCCTCGGCGGCCTGACCCAGGCAGACGCGACCCGGCGGCTCGAGTGGCTCGGGCAAAGGAGCGGCTCTGCCCGCGGCTGACCGGCCGCGGGATTGCCGTTCCCGCCACCGGGCTCGGGGCCGCTCGAGTCTCGGGCCGTGGCGAGGGGCGTCAGGTCTGGGTCCGTGGCCTCGGCGGGGAGGTGCCGGTGTACCTGCCCGACACCGACCCGGCGGACAACGAGCCGCGCTACCGGGCGCGGACCGACCACCTGTACGGCGGCGACCCCTGTTACCGGCTCTGCCAAGACGACGGTGGCGGGTCGAGGGGTGGCCGGGTGGGCGATCGGGGGAGGGGACGGCCCCGCCGACCCGGACGGGAGGCGGCCGCCCAGTGCGCCTTGCTGAGGGGAGGTCGCGCCCCTGTTCTACCAGCGGCCGGCGGCGTTCGCCAGGAGGGTGCGGTCGGGAGTCGCGCTGAACGCCCAGTATTGCAACGCCCGGCGGATGCTGTTCCAGTACATCGGCAACACTTACCTGCCGAGCCGGTCCTCGCCGAGCTGACGTGCGGCCCCGCGCCCGACCTCCGCGCCCCCGCAGGTGTGCCGCGCCGCTCACCCGGAGCGCCCGGCACCGCGGCCCCCGCCCGGCAGGGTGACTTCGGAGACGGGCCGCCTGGGGGTGGCCCTCACCGCCGGCCCGTACCCCATCCGGACCAGCAACTGCGGGTGCCCCGGCGTCCCCAGCAGCGCCCGCAGCCGGGCCCGCAACCCGGGCACCTCGATCGGCTGGTTGAGGAAGGACGCGTCGACGCCGCCCGCGCGGGCCCGGAGGAGTACCGTCGCCAGGGCGCGGCCCGCGGCGAGCCAGTCCTCGGGCCCGTCCCCGTCGGTCCCCAGCACGGCGAGCGCGGGCGACCCGAGCGACAACCGGCGGTCGGCTGCCGCCCGGCCGCGACCCCAGTCGAAGGTCCGGATGACGACCGGTCCGAGGAGCGAGGACACCGCCCCCAGCCCGTGGGCGTAGCCCGGCATCCCGTCCCTCCGGCGGCTCCAGTTGGGCCGCATCCAAGCCGCCAGTTCCCGCCGGAACGACTGGTCCGACGCCTGGGCCACGTCCCCCTCCGCGACCAACTCCGCGACGGCAGCCCGCCGGTCCTCCCCGCTCACGACCTGCACCCACACCCCGTCGTCGGCCGCCGCCGCGACGAGCGCCCGGAGCAACTCGTCCGGGACCGGGCGCGGGTCGAAGGCCCGGCGGTTGGTCCGGCGCCGCGGGAGGGCGTCGAACAGGGCGACGTCGCCGGCGGTGGTCGGGTGCCGGTCCCCGAGTCCGACCCGGGCGAGGAGGTCCGGTTGCCGGTCGTCGGGGAAGTCGCGCTCCTCGCCGCAGTGGCCGAACCGGCGGAGTGCGACCCGCAGGTTGCCGAGGGCCGCCCCGCAACTGATCACGAGCGCCCGGCCGTCGGGGTCGGCGATCGGAAGGGAGCGGGTCCGGTCGGCGAGCACTTCGACCCAGTCGCCGGCCGGCCGGAAGAGCCACGGCTGGGTGTTATGGCTGGACGGGGCCAGCACGGCGTAGTTGAGGAGGAAGCCGAGCTTCTCGGACGCGGAGCCGGCCCCCGGGTAGTCCGTCTCGCTAACCGCCCGGGGGTCGGCGGCAACAGTCGCCGCTCGGCCCCCGGCAACCGACCCGGCGGTCGGGGAGCGAGTTAACCCCACGCCCGACCGGGTGGGCCGGCGGAGCCTCCGAGCCGCCCACGGGGATAAGGCCAGGACGACCAGCCCGACCCCCATGAGCCCCCCGCCTGACGGGTCGTAGTCCTCCCTCAGCCGCTCCCGCAACTGTTCCCCCGTGAGGCCCAGCGCCAGCCGTCCCACGCCGATCTCGAACAAGAGGGTGAGTGCCGCCCACATGAGCCCGACGGCGAGGAGCCGCCCGCGGGCCTTCGCCCCGATCCAACGGATGAGAAGGCAGGCCACGCCGAAGATCAGCGCCGCCCCGACGAAGAAGCCGATCTGGCGCGCCCGGAAGTCGCCCACCGCCGGGGCCAGCAGCAGCGTCCGGATCATAGCCAGGCCGCTCTCGCCGGCCATCATCACGGCCCACGCGACCAACCCCCGGAAGAGATACACGCGAACCCCCCTTGCGCCGGCGGCTGGTGTGACGACCCGGGCGACCTCCCGTCCGGGCCGAAACTACCCGGCCGGCAGGGTGACCGTCTCGAACCAGTACCACTTCAGATAGTGGACAATCCTCAGGGGTCGTCGAACCGGACCGGCTTGATGATGTACCTGGCCGCCCCGGCCCGGTAGCACCGGCGGACGTCGGCCGGGCTGGACGAGGTGGTGAGGACGACCATCGGGAGCTGTCACAGGTCCGGGTCGGCCTTGATCCGCTCCAGCACCTCCCGCCCGTCCGTCCCCGGCATGTTCAGGTCGAGCAGGACGACCGCCGGCGGGGGGCGGTGCCCGGGCCGGCGTACCGGCCCCGGCGGAACAGGTAGTCGAGGGCCTCGTCCCCGTCCGCGCACCAAGCCACCGGACCGGTTTCCAGGCGTGGCTCGTCGATCGCCTTCATTGAACCTCCGGAGCGGGTGAAACGATACGAGAACAACACGCCGGTTTACCCGTCGCACGCCGCCGGGCGGCGGAGGGCGCTGCGGGCCTCGCGGGCGATCTCCTGTTCCTCCCGGGCGCGGACGACCAGCACCCGGGCCGGCGAGTCCGCCGCGGCCACGTCGCGGTCCGGCTCGCCCGCCCGGTTCGTCGCGGCGTCGAGGCGGACGCCCAGGCACCCCAGCCCCTCGCAGACCGCGGCCCGCAGGTCGGCCGAGTGCTCGCCGATCCCGCCGGTGAAGACCAGGGCGTCGAGCCCGCCCAGGGTGACGGCCAACCCGCCGACCGCCGACCGGACGCGGTCGATGAACAGGTTCAGGGCGAGCCGGGCCCGCTCGTGCCCGCCGCGGGCGGCCGCCTCCACCCGCCGGTAGTCGGCCGACACGCCCGACACCCCGAGCAGCCCCGACCGGTGTTCGACGGCGTCGGCGAACTGCTCGGCGGTCAGCCGGCCGGCCCGCAGCAGGTGGGTTCCGATCCCCGGGTCGAGGGCGCCGGACCGGGTGCCCATCATCAGTCCGTCGAGCGGGGTGTAGCCCATCGTGGTCGCCCGCGGCGCCCCGTCCCGGAAGGCGGTGGCCGAGCACCCCGCCCCCAGGTGGCAACTCACGACGCGGAGCCGCCGGGAGTCGCGCCCGGTCAGCTCGGCGGCCCGCCGCAGGCA
>PNKH01000188.1 GCA_013822345.1 Isosphaera sp. | reverse complement strand
CGGTCGCCATGGCCCGCAAGACATTGAACACGCGTGCCGACGACGAGCAGGGCGGGCGATGCGACGCGGGTTGAGGCGATCCAATCGGGATGACAGGACGATACGGGAGTGGGATCTCCGATAGTTCGCCCTGCGATTTCGGAATCATCAGGTTCGCGTCTCGTCTCGCGGGGCTATGAAGTGTGTGGCGTTCGCCTGACTCGGGTAACTTGCATGGCCGGCCCGCTGCCAAGTCCGATTCTCGATCTCATCCGTCGTGCGGCTGACGCCCCCCGGCTGAAGGTGTGTCCGGATGTCGAACTGCTCCGGCGGTTCGCGTCCGACCGAGACGCCGCGGCCTTCGGGGAGATCGTCCGCCGCCACGGGCCGGTCGTGATCGACGTCTGCCGGGGACTCCTCCGGAACGAGGCCGATGTCGAGGACGCGTTCCAGGCGACGTTCCTCGTGCTCGCCCGCAAGGCCGCCTCGATCCGCAGCGGCGACTCGCTCGCGAGCTGGCTCCACGGGGTGGCCTACCGGGCGGGGCAACGCTCGCGGACGGAGTTCGCCCGGCGCGGGCACGCACAATCACCGCCCCCGGACTGCCCGGCCCCGCCCTGTCCGGACGAGTTGAGCTGGCGGGAGGTGCGGGGCGTCCTCCACGAGGAACTGAGCCGCCTCCCGGAGCGACTGCGCGGGCCGCTCGTGCTGTGCTACCTGGAGGGGATGAGTCACGACCGCGCGGCGGCGGCGCTGGGTCTGCCCAAGGGGACCCTCAAGGGCCGGCTCGAGCGCGGGCGGGAGTTGCTGCACGCGCGGCTCGTGCGGCGGGGGGTCGGGCCGGCGGCGGTACTCGCCGCCGCGGTCTGGCCGCTGGCGGCGACGGCGGGCGTGCCGCCGGCGCTCGCGGGTTCGGTTGTCCGAGTGGCGACGGCGGTCGCAGCGGGGGCGGCGACTCCGCCAGTTACGACCGGCGTTGCCGAGTTAACAACGGGAGTGATGAAGGCCATGTCAACGACAAGACTCAAGATCGCGACCGCGGTACTCCTGGCGGCTGGTGCCGTCTGCGGGGGGGGCGCGGCCGCCCTTTCGGTGGATCGGCCGACAACCGCACCGCCGACTAAGGACGCGCTGGTGCCGGGCGGTGGAAGCGGGCAACCGGCCAAGGACGCGCTGGTGCCGGGCGGTGGAAGCGGGCAACCGGCCAAGGACGCGCTGGTGCCGGAGGACGGGAAGGATGCCAAGCCGGCGGAGGTCGTCGGGATCTGGGCGTTCGTCAGCATCGAGGGCCGCGGGCCGGACGGGAAGCGGCAGACGAAGATGTTCGACGGGGACGCGGACACCGTCACCGTCACCGGGAACAGGAAGAAGTGGGTCCAGTTCACGCGCGGTGGCGACGGGAAAGGGACGAAGGTGGGCGAGTACGACATCGAGGTGGACGCGGGACAGAAGCCCCCCCGGCTGACCCTGCAGACGACCCACGAGGACAAGGCCAAGATCCGCTACGTCTACGAAGTGAAGGGCGATACGCTCCGGCTGTGCTTCTACGCGGTCGGCGCGGGGGACGGGGGTGACGCGGCGTGGCCCGACGGGTTCGACCTCGACAAGCTCGACGTCGAGAAGCACCCGACCCTCCACACCTTCAAGCGTATCGGTCCCAAGCGATGAGTGCGTGAGGGAGGGGGCGAAGGATCTGCCGGCGTCGAGCCTGGCACCATCCGGATCCCCCTCCCCGGGATGTAACTCAAGAGGCAACCTCGGCCCAGAACCGGGCTTTGTGTGACCTCACTCGAGGCGAGGACCGGGCCGGGGCTCCTCCGTTACAGGTGATCGGGGATCGTCGCCCAATAGTTCGTTATGGGAGCTCATGGCGCGGGCCCGTGCGGGCTGGGCGAGGTGCCGGACGGAGGGCCCAAAGGGTCTGTGCCTGTAACCCTCAGTGGGCTGACGCTCGTTCAGCGGACCGGCTCGTGACCGTGCCGTCCGAGCCGCTCGTGGGATAACTTGTTCGGGCCCGAACCGTATCCGGGTTTGATCGTGCGTGAGAGGCTCGCCGGGCAAAACATTCCGACCGCTGCCCGCAGGACCGAGGGAGCGACGCTGCTCCGCCCGGAGGGCGGGTATCGGGGCAGGGACGCCCCTGAATGAATACGGTACCGTGCCTTCCCTCTGAACCAGGGTTCGGAAGAAGGTCTCTGGCGGACGAGCACGGGGTAACGGTCGGCGATCGAGCAGGAACCGACTTCGCTGAGAGTCGGCCGGTGTGCGCGGCAGCCGGCTGATTGCACGGGGCGATGGACGGTCACTCCGTGCCGATCTACCCGCTCGTCGTCGTGCCCGTTACGGCCTGAGCGGCTCGGGCGCGTGACAAATCCGGCCGCTCCCGGGACGCGCGGGGCGGTGCGCGTGGATTACCAGGGCGAGAGCTTTCCTTCCGACCACCCGTCGCCGAGATGAAGACCGCGAACCTGTCCGATCTGGTCACCCGCCTCGGCCGCGGGGCCGAGGCCCCGGGCCCGCCCGACGCGGACCTGCTCGGCCGGTTCCTGGCCGACCGGGACGAAGGGGCGTTCGCGCTCATCGTCCGCCGGCACGGGCCGACGGTCTTCGGGGTGTGCCGCCGGGTGACGGGCGACCACCATCTCGCGGAGGACGCCTTCCAGGCGGTGTTCGTGATACTGGCCGCGAAGGCGGGGTCCGTGCGTCCGCGGTCGGCGCTCCCCGCCTGGCTCCACGGGGTCGCCTACCGGGTCGCGCTGAGGGCACGCACCGTGAATGACCGCCGCCGCCGCCGAGAAACGCTCGCCGAGACCCTGCCGGAACCCGCGGCCGCTCCGCCCGGTGAGGCCGAGGCCGCCGACCTGGCGAGGGTTGTCGACGAGGAGATCGCCCGGCTCCCCGACGAGCAGCGGATTCCGGTCGTCCTGTGCGAGCTCGAGGGCCGGCCGCGTCACGAAGCCGCCGCGCGGCTCGGGATCTCGGAGGGAACCCTCTCCAGCCGGCTGGCGAGGGCCCGCAAAGCGCTCGCCGACCAGTTGCGTCAACGGGGCGTCGCGCTGTCCACCGCCGGGCTGACGGCCGCACTCGCACGACTCGCGCCCGCGAGCGTGCCGGGCGGCCTTTCCGCGAAGGCGCTGGCGTGCGCTGTGGCCCCGGGTCTCGTCCCGGCCTCAGTGGCCACCCTCTCACAAGGAGTACTGCGGCTCATGTTCATTCAGAAGCTCAAGGTGCTGACCCTCACCCTGGCCGCCGCGTTGGGGCTACTCGCGTCCGCGATGTTTGTCGGAGGGCAACTGGTCGCCGCCGACCCGCCCGCTGGCGCCACATCCACTACTGTCGCGGTCTTCGGGCCGCTTTCTCCCACCCCCGGCCAACCGGCTCCGAAGCCCGCCGGCAAGCCGCTCCCGCAGGGGCCGAACAGGCTCCTGCTCTGGCGGGACGGCACACACGCCCTCATCGACCCCGACGGCAAGAACGAGAAGAAGGCCGCCGGGGACCGCGAGAAGGGCGACCGCGAGCGCGGTGCCGTCGGAGCGCGGCTCTCCCCGGACGGCAAGACGTTCGCCTTCCTGGTCAAGTCCAAGGCGGGCGAGGGCTCCCCGCCGACGCTCCACGTCCGGGCGCTCGACGACAAGGGACCCGGCACGGACCTCGGCGCCGAGTGCCAGACGTTCTGCTGGTCGCCCGACGGCGCCGAGTTCGCCTGTTCCGACTTCACCGACACGGCGGACCCGTGGGAGGCGCCGAAGGCCACCCACTTCGTCCTCGATGTGAAGACGAAGGAGAAGAAGCCACTCAAGCTTCCCGCCGACCACCTCCTGACCGACTGGTCGCGGGACGGGCAATACTTCCTCACCATGCGGGTGGTACGCGACAAGGAGAAGCCGCAGATGCGGCTCTACCTGATGAACCGCGACGGGACCGAACACAAGGCGCTCACCGACGAGAAACAGTTCAGCGCCCTCGGCCGCCTGTCACCGGACGGGAAGCGGGTGCTGTACCGACTGCTGACGCTCCCGAAGGAGAAGGACAAGGGGCAACCGAAACAGGAACTGGCCGTGTTCGACATACCGACCGGGAAGGCGGCCGCGGTCGGCGACACGCCACTCAACGGCGAGATCTTCGGTTACTGCTGGTCGCCGGACGGCAAGCGGATCGCGTACACCTGGCGCGAGGTCCACGAGGGCAAGCCGGAGGACGTGAGGGCCAAGGAGACGGAGTCGTTCCTGGTGGTCTGCGACCCGGACGGCAAGAACCAGAAGACCATCGCCTCGGAGAAAGGCCAGGGGCAGTGGATCCTCACGATCGGGCACGTGGACTGGCGGTGATTGGACTGCCCTTCCGAGCCCGAGTCCAACGGCCGGCGGGCCGCGACTCCCGCCGGCGCCTTCGCTGAGCCCGCCGTTCGGTTTGGCATGATGAGCTGCAACAAGGTTGTGGTTGCCGTCGGCGGTCTGCTCGCGGCGGCGGGCGCGGCCCGGGAGACGATACGGGAGTGGGAAGCTGGTCCGCGCTTTGCTGAGTTTCGCTGTTCGGCTGTGGGAATCATGGCATGATGTGCATTACCCGGAGTAAATTCGATGAAATGCTTCAGCGATCGGACGATATCTACTATCGTCATCCTTCTGTGCCTTTCGGCCGATGGGTGTTCGGAGCCGAACAGCAAGAAACCCGTAGCTGGTGCCCGGACTGAACTCGATGAAGCCGCTCAGACTCGTGTCGTTCTTGAGGATGGCGTTTATCCGGTCGTCCCGGCCGATGAAGCCGTGCCAAAGGGCGATCCTGAAATCAAGGTCGTTGAACTGACCAGTGTTCCTGTGGAGGGTAGCGGGGACTCGACTGAGAAACTCCGGGTGATTGCTCGGCCGCTCCTTCGTTTTCAAAAGGTATCGAATTTCGACTTCAAAATTGAGAAAAACGAATGCACCCAGGTGAGTTTCCAAACTACCGACGAACTGAAGGCATACACGCGAGATCACGTCGGCTCCCGGCTGGCCGTGGTGATTGACAATAAAGTGATCAGCCATCACAAGATTCGGGAGGCGATCGAATCGGATGAGGTCCGGATCACGTGCTGTACCGTAGGGGGCGGGGATCATTTGCACAAGCACTTGAAAGAACTAAAGGTCACATCAAAAGCAAACAGGCGGTCCAAAGTAGATGATTGACTCGACGCGACTTTGCCGCCTAACGAATCGGTGAACCGGAGCTGCCCCGCCTCTCGGTGTTTTGAAACTATTGGACGTCGGCGGGAGTTTCTGACGGTCCTGCCCCCGTATCGTGACCTCTTATTCGGCGGCAACAGCAGCCCTTCCCGGATGCTGCCGTTGCCTTGTGGTTTAAGCGGGATGTCGCCTGACGGCTGAACTGCGTGCTTTGCACGCGGGCCGTCAGCCGAGCGGGGGTTGCGCCGCCCGAGCGGAGCGGCCCCTCGAGCGCGTCCACCTGAACTCGGCGGCCGCAGGGCGGACCTCGTACCGCTCGTGTGACGCGCCTGTTCAAGGTCCCGCGCTCCGCAGCGTCGCGTTCGGCGCGTCGGATCCGCGCCTCGGATCGGAGTTATGCACACAATCCAGTCGCTGCAGGAACAAGTCATGCAAAACGTGGATGCGCTGATCAGCCTGATCCGGGATAAACGGGATCGCGAAGTGCTGGAGATGCTCAGCGACTTCCCCGACCTGGCTAAAGGGCATTCGGAGCAGCAAGGGCAATTACGGGGCGCGTCGCCGCTCCATTGGGCTGCCCACCGAAACGCGGTAGAACTCTGCGAGCGTCTAATTCAGTACGGGGCCGATATCAACGATTCCGCCACAGATTGGTGGCTCACACCACTCGCATGGGCGGCGGATGCGGGCAGTGCCGACGCCGTTGAACTCCTGTTGAAGCATGGTGCTGACGTCAATCAGAATGCCGTTGTAGGCACAACCGCGCTGCACGCTGTGGCGAATGGGTGGTTCCTCCCGCGGTCGCCGCGACCCGAAGGCGTATCGAAGAACGGCGGAAATCCTCATCGCCCGCGGTGCTAACGTCAATCGGCGTGCAACCGGTCATCGGGGGCAAACGCCCTTGGATGATGCGGTCGCGAACAATAATGACCATGTGGCAGCCGTTCTACGAAAGCACAGCGCTCAGCTGTCAAACGAGTCGGCTGAAAGCAGTGTGTAACCAACGGCTGAAGCTGGCCGGGGCCGTCAGCCTGGTTCTCCGAGCTTCAACATTCTTGCAGGTGGCCCCGGCAGCTTAGCCGTAGCGCTAGATGGCTCCCGGCAATGGCAGAAGTGATGGGCCGAGAGCTGTACCGCGCCAAGCTGCCCGCCGGTCTGTAACGCCCGGGG
>PNKH01000187.1 GCA_013822345.1 Isosphaera sp. | reverse complement strand
GAAAGCACTCGGTCACCGCACACTTGTTCCAGGCCTCGGTGTCGATGTCGAAGGCGATCACGAGTGCGTCCTCCGTCTTGGCCACCTGCAGCCCGCCGATCGTCTTGTTGTAAGACCCGATCCACCACGCCATCTTCTCCTTGCCGGCCGTCCCGACCATCGCCTTGAGCGGCGTCAGCTTCGGCTCCCTCGCGTCGCGCGGGTCGGGGCCCACGCCCCCGCCCTTACCGTCCCCGCCCTGTTCGAGGACCTTTGAGGTGAACGTCCGGTCGGGCGAGCCGTCCGCCTTGAGGAACGTGACCTGGCCGACGGCGGCGACCAGCCGGGGTACGTTGAGGGTGAGCCCGAAGTCGTCGGTGATGGGGATGGGGAGCTCCCAAACGCCGCAGTACAGTTCGACCGTCGCCGCCCCGTCCTTCCCCAGGGCGCCCCGGAGTTTGGCCGCGAGGTCCGCATCGCAGACGAACGGTAGCCGGCGCGTGGGTGAGGTCGGGGAGGATCACGCTCAGGCGGTGGACGCCGTCGGGGAGGCTCTTGTCGGCGTCGACCCCCTTGAGCTTCAGCCCGGTGACCACCACACCTTTCCCACCGTACTCCGCGGGGGCTTTCAGGAGGTCTGCGGCGGCGACTTTCCGCACGGCGGGGGGATCGTTGCGGGCGTCGGACTTCTTCCCGTCACCACCGTCGTGGCCGGCGGTAGCGCGGCCGTCTGCTTCACCGCCGGCCGCTTTGTTGTTGAAGGTGAGTACGACGCGCCCATTCTGGTCCAGGAAGTCGATCCGCCAAACGAACGAGACCCAGTGCCACCGTTGCGGATACGGTTCGACCTTCACGACCGAGCAGAGCAGGTTGACCCGGTACAGGCTCTTCGGGTCGATCGCCTTACTCGAGAGCATCTGGGCGGCAACATCCTTGTGCAGCACGACCGCGACACCGTCCGGCGTGAACGAGGCCCCGAACCGGTTCCCCTTCTCGTCGAACACCGTCAGGAAGAAGTCCATTTTGTCCGTCTGGACCTGGCCCGACACCTCCGCCTTCTCGAAGTAGAAGTGCTTGCCGTCGTGGCGGCCCGGGGAGGCGTTGAGCTTCGAGAGGGGCGGCGTGTTCTCCGGCGGCTCCACCTCGGGCTTCTTGCCGACGTGCTGGGCGGACTTGGGCGCGGCACCGGCCGCCGCGTCCCTCTTGTCCTGGGCGAGTGCGGGGGCGGCGGCGATCAGCAGGAGGAGGGTGAGACGGGTCACGGGGTGGAACTCCGCTCGGCGGTGCGGGGGCGGGAACTCCGACGGCCGGGCGGAGCGGCAGACGACTCCGGACCGGCCACGGCCAGGGTAGCAAATGTGAACTCAAAAAACAAAGTATTTTCCTAATGTGGTTTTCCGGCGTGCGGGGCGGTGGGATCGGGGCATCCCGTACCCGGTCCCGAACGTGGAACTCGACGACTTCCAGGCCCGGTTCGCGCGGGTGGTCCGACGCCGTCGGCTGCTCGCCCGGCTGAACCAGGAGCAGCTGGCGGACAAGGCCGGGCTGCACCGGACGCACGTGTCGGTCCTGGAGCGGCAGGCCCAGGTGCCGTCGATGGCCGCCGTGCTCAAGTTGGCGACCGCCCTGGGGACGACGCTCACCGAACTCTTCCGCGAGGTCGAGGCGGAAGCTCCGCCAGGGGACGAGCCGCCGCCGATCCCGAAGGGCCGCCCGCCGAAGGACCGGCCGGGCCGGGGGCGCAAGCCGGGGTCCAGCTGACCCGACCGCGGCGGGGCGGCGTGGTTGCGGCTGAGTCGTGGTTCTGCCCGTCCGACCGCGAGGGCAACACGAGGGGACATGATCGGTGGTCGTCGGAGCCGGCCACAGGCCTTGCCGAGTAACAGCGGCGTTAGGATTTCCGACCGAACTTTCTCAATTTCAAAAAATGATACATGACTTACGACTGCACACCGCCCCCGGGACGGTGAGCCGCTCGGGATAGTGACCACTGCCGGTAGAGGGCGCCGCGGGATGTCGCTGCGGCGGGGAAAGGGTCTGCCTCGGCTGTGGCGGCCCGGACTGGTTCGCCGCGAAGTGAGTGGCCTCCGGCGGCCGCCCTTCGCAACCCGCCGTGCCGGTCGTCAGGCGGCTTGTTCGAGCTCTTCACGACCGACCCAGCCCAGATCCCGGCCGATCAACAGCTCCGTCTTCTGCTCGTGGCGACCGGTCCGCATCGCCACTCGCCGCGTGTCGAGGTCGTGGGCGGCGGCCAGGCCGACGACCGCGGGGTCGTCCTCGTGGGTCATGAGGAGGTCGCCGGAAGCCCGCGCCGCCAAGCGGAACAGCCGCCCGTGGTCGAGCCGGCTGTGTGGGTAGAGGCGGGCGCCGGGGCTCCGACGCGAGACGGTATAGGGCGGGTCGACGAACCAGGCCGCGTCGGTCCGGCCGGCCAGCCGTTCCATGACCTCCAGCCCGTCGCCCCGGACGAACTCCACGCGGCCGCGGACTTGGGCCAGGTCTCTGATTCTCCTCGCGATGGTCTTCGGGTACCAGCGGTCCGTGATCCCCTTGTTGAACTCGCCGCGGCGAACCCACCCGCACCCGGGGGCCATGCAGCCGCGATGGCCGACCCGGTTCCGGATGATCGTCTGGAACGCGCGCTCCCGAACGGTCGGGGGCGGCGCTCCCAGCACCGCGCGGGCGGAGCCGACCGTGAGTTGGAAGCCGGCGATCCGGTCGGCGAGCCATGATGCGTTGTCGCCCAGGGCGGTCTGCCAGACGGCGGCCACATCCGGGTCGAGCTCGACCATCAGGACGTGGGCGGCCAGCCCCTCGAACGCGGCGGTGAGCGAGATCGAGCCGCCCCCGGCGAACGGCTCGACCAGCAGCCCGGGGCGGCAATGCTGGAGCCACCGGCGGGCGGTGGGCACCAGCCAGGTCTTGCCGCCGGGGTAGCGGAGGGGGCTGCGGAACGGTACGCGGCCGGCGGCGCGGGCCGCCCCGCAGGGAGTCTGAACCATGACGCGATCCACCCTTCGACTCCGGGGAGTCGTGTGAGCTGGGCCGCGACGCGGGCGTTCGTACACGCAGCGTGCGTTGACGCCGTGTCCCAGCATTGGGTAAGGCGACGTGCGTTTCACCTGATGACCGGTCGAGTGTAGACAACCTTGGACGCTTACCGAAGCTGACTTTTTTTCCTGAAGGGGTCAGGGCTTTACGAGCTGAACGGGCGTCGGCAGACCGCGCACGCCGGGCGGTCTAGACGCCGCCGCGTCGCCCGGCGGCGCCGCCGAAGCTCCCGGGCAAGGGTGTCGGCGGCGGAGGGCGACCAGGCCCGTCCGGGCAACTTTCCTTCCAGGCGGCGCAACTCATCAGGGGGGCGTGTGGCCGGAGCGCCGGGGGGCGGAGTGCCACGCACCGTTGCGGCCGCGGGGCGACCGGGGGATGCCGGACGTGGGGGACGCGGGCGGGTGTGCGCCGCCGAGGAACCCAACGAAGTGGTCATCGGCCGGGCCGAGCAGCCGCTGTCGAGGGCCGGCGTCTGTCCCGCGCGGGGAGCTCGGGGCGGGTGGTGTGGGTCGGGTCATGCGATGGCTGTTGTTCGCCCGACCCGGAGGTGAGCTCCAGGAGTCATCAAACGGGCGGGTGTCCGGGAGCGTCTCCCGCCCCGGCGGCCGCGCCTCCCCCGCCGTCCCGGGCCAGAAGTTCCTCGACGGTGAACAAGTCGATGCCGAGCGCGTCCGCCAGCCGGGCCAACAACTCCTCCCCGACGACGCCGTGGCGCTCGAAGCGGGCGATCCGGCCCGCGGCCCTGCGGACACGGCGGTAGCCGGCCAGCCGCGCCAGGCCTCCGAGCGTCAGCCCCCGCGCGAGCCGCGCTGCCCTGAAGTGGCCCGCCAGATGGGTCGTCACCTGCGTCTGCCTCCATTCGCGATGTCCGGCCGGGTCAACCCTCACGCCGCGGGACGCGCTGCCGCAACCTCCTCCGGCGGGCGGACTCGTCGCCCCCCGGGCCTTCCGTGGCCCGCGGGCGGTGCGCCCGGGCGGTCAGTCGCGGTCCGCGGCCAGACCGCAGGCGGCGTCGAGCAGGCCGTGGAGCGCCTGCGTCCGCCGGGGCAGCGCGTCGAGGTTGCCCTTCAGGCCCTCGGTGAAGGCGTTGAACAGCCGCCAGGCGGTCCGGCCCTCGCGGAACTCCGGGGGGCGCGGCTCGCGCCACTCGCGCAGGACCAGGGGCAGCCGGGTCACCGGGACCACCCGGGCGTCCAGGCCGCGGACGACCAGGTCGTGGGCCGCGCCGTCCGTCAACTCGTGCTGGCGGTAGCGGGCGAACCGCTCCTCCTGCCGGCGGCGCAAGTCACCCAGCCCGGCGATGGCCCGCCCGACCAGTTGCGGCAGGTCGCGGCCGACGTGGGCGGTGTGCCGGCGGGCCAGGCCCACCTCGCCCGAGAAGGAGAGGTTGTCGCAGACGAAGACCGACGCCCCGAGGACCAGCCCGGCGGGGAACGTCCTGTCGTGGCTGTTCCGGAGGCCGACGACCAGGGCGAAGTCGGCCGCCGGGTCGGCCGCGGCGACCTGCATGGAGGCCGAAGTACCGGCCGCCGTCGGCGGTCAGGCCGTGGGCCTCGCCGACGACGGCCATCCCGGCGTGTTCCAGGCTGCCCTGGACGATGTCGAGCAGCCGGGCGTGGGCGACCGGCACCCAGCTCCGGGTGCGGGGCGGGGTGGGGACGAGGGCCACCCGCTCGCGGGTGGCGGAGCGGGCGCCGGTGTGCAGGACGAGTGAGGTCTGCGGCACGGGGGTCTCCCGGGTGTCTTGTGGCGGGCGACATCCCGGCTGCCCGGACGGGACGCGGCTCGCCCGGTGGGGTCACGAGTCGGGTGGACATCCCGGCATCCGCACACCGCTGGCTGCCGGCGCGTCACCCTCCCCCGCCCCCGCTCTGCCTCTCGTACTCCCGCTTGACCCAGTAGAACGTTGCCCGGCTCTTGCCGGTGTCCTCGCACCAGGCCTCCTCCTGCATCTTCACCGAGGCCGGGTGAGCGGCGGCGGCCTGCGCCATCGCCCGGAGGTCATGCCCCCGGGCGTCCGGCGGCCGCGGGACGCCGTCGTCGGCGCCGATCTGGTCAAGCTGCGACCGCACCAGCTCGCGCCACGGGACGCGGTTCTGGACGGCGTACTCCACCTTCCTCAGGGACGGCTCGTACAGCCTCATGCTGAGCTGCCGCGAGCCGCCCGCCCTCGCGATGAACTCCACCACCTCGAGGCACCGCTCAGGCGTCAGCGAGCCGTGGGCGCCCGCGGCCATCGCCCGCATCAGCTCCACCACCTCGTCGTTGGTCGCGGCCAACTCGAACACGTCGACCCGGCTCAGCACGGCCCGGAACGCCTCATTCCGGCGGGGGAAGGTGTTCGCGCAGGCGATGATCCGGGAGTCGAACGCGAACCGGGCCGGCAGGCCGTCGAGCCGGGTGCTGGTGTAGGTCACGACCCGCTCCCCCAGCCCCCACAGGGCGCTGCGGAGCAGCCCCAGGACTGCGAGGTTCTGGTACACGCTGTCGCAGTCGTCCAGCCAGATCATCTGGCCCTGGCGGTTGTGGAACAGGGTCGCGTACAGGGAGAGCGGGGTGATATGGCTGTTGATCAGGACCGGGAGGACGCCCTCCGCCGCGAGGGTGCGGCTGATGGTGAGGGACTTGCCCAGCCCGCCCTGGCCGGCGACGAACAGCCCGTTGCTGACCCCCCGGGCGACGAGGCGGACCATGTGGCCGAGCAGCCGCTGCTTCTCCTCGAGGGCGGTCGGCGGGACGTCGCCGCCCCCGTGGGCGGGCCGCTCGCTGCCGGTCGGGGGTGGACGCCGCGCGGGCATGTGGCCTCCTCATGATGCGGGGAATGACCTCGGACGGACTGCCGCCAACTACCCATGACCGGGCCGGGGCTGCGCTGCAAGTTGCGGGGTGAACTGCAGGCGGCCGCGTTCGCGGCCGCACGCCCGGCACCAGCGGACGCGGCCCGGCCGAGGCCGGCGGTACTTGTGGAACACCGTGTTGCAGGACGGGCATGTCGCGGACCAGCGGCCCGGCGGCAGGACCACCCCGCGGGCGCACCGAACCGGCTTCGCCCCGACCGCGACGGCCATCCGCTTCCAGACCGGGCCGTGGCCGTGTCCGGGACCGACGAGCGCGTGCGCGATCTCGTGCCGGACCGTGTCCAGCACCTCGTCCGCCGCGTTCAGCTCGATGTAGGCGCCCGAAAGTCGGATCAACTTCCGCCGGTGGACGCAAAGACCGAGCGTGCGGACGGCGCGGCCAGAGACCTCGACCGTCCAGCCGGTCAGGGCGGGGTATTGTGCGATCAGGTGCCGGGCCGACTCCACCGCGGCGGCCAGGGCGTGCGCACTTTATTCCGCTGTGATTCCTTGCAGCACTTGGAGTAGGTAGTCGTCGTCCCACCCCGCCTTCATGCGTCTGGTCTTGA
>PNKH01000186.1 GCA_013822345.1 Isosphaera sp. | reverse complement strand
TCGGGCCCCGACCCGAAAGCGGTGCTGGAACAGCCCTCCCCGGGGCGCTTGCGGTGGCGAACGCTCGGGTGACGCAACATCACCCTGCTGCAGGGCAGCGAGCTGGACCCAACCCGCACGACCGACGGTGGCTCGGCGGAAGAGCGGCCGCCACGGAGGGCGGCCCCGACCGGTCGGGGCCGCCCTCCGTGGCGGCCCGGCGGTTCTCAGCCCAGGATGCCGCTGACGACCTCGCCCTTGACCAGCTCGCGCGGCTGGTTCAGGTGGTTGTACACGATCGTCTCCGGCTTGATCCCGACCGAGTGGTAGATCGTCGCCAGCAGCTCGGTCGGGTGGACCGGGTTCTCGACCGGGGCGCTCGCGGTCTTGTCGCTCTTCCCGTGGACGTGCCCGCGGCGGACGCCGGCCCCGGCCACCAGCCCGGTGTAGCAGTACGGCCAGTGGTCCCGGCCGTCGTCCTGGTTCTGGTTCCCCGAGGTGCTCACCCCGCGCTGTGGGCTGCGGCCGAACTCCCCGACCACCACGACGAGCGTCTCCTTCAGCAGCCCGCTCTGGTCCAGGTCCTCGATCAGGGCCGACACCCCGGTGTCGAGCATCGGGGCGGCCTGGTCCTTCATCCGCTTCGACAGACCGGCGTGCACGTCCCACGAGTGGTTGTCGCTGTTGGCCACCTTCGGCCACACCACCTCGACGAACCGGGTCCCGGCCTCAACCAGCCGGCGGGCCAGCAGCAGGCACTGGCCGAACGTGTTCTTCCCGAACCGCTCGCGGACCGCCGGCTTCTCCTCGGACAGGTCGAACGCCCGCTTCGCCCGCCCGCTGGTGACCAGCCCGAGGGCCTTCCCGTAGTACTCGTCCAGGTCGTGCTTGGCGACCGCCGCCTCGATCTCCGGCATCCCCTTCGAGATCGTCTCCCGGAGGGTCGCCCGCCGCTCCATCCGGGCCGCCGTCGTCTCCTCCCGGAGCTTCAGGTCGTCGGTCCGGATCCGGTCCATCTTCGCCATGTCCAGGTCGTCGCCCGGCGGGTACAGCAGGTACGGGTCGTACCCCTTCCCGAGGAACCCGGCGCTCCCGCCCTTGCCGACGACGTTCGACTCCTGGAGCGGCCGCGGCATCATCACGAACGGGAGCATCGGGACGGTCGGCGGCTTCAGCTTGATGATGTTCGACCCCAGCGTCGGGAAGTCCTTCGGGCTGGGCGGCTCCAGCTGCCCGGACGCGCTCACCTTGTCGGTGGTGTACCCGGTGTGCATCTGGTAGATGGCGGCGGTGTGGTTGAACAGCCCGTTCGGGGTGTAGCTCATCGTCCGGATCAGGGTGGTCTTGTCGAGCACCTGGCCGATCTTCGGCAGCAGCTCGGTCACCTTCACCCCCGGCAGGACGGTGTCGCGGGGGGCGAAGACGCTCTTCACCTTGTCCGGGACGTTGTCCTTCGGGTCCCACAAGTCGAGGTGGCTCGGCCCGCCCTGGAGGTAGACGAAGATCACGCCCTTGGCCTTGCCGAACCCCGGCCCGCCCTCGTCCTTGCCGTTGGCCTTGGCGGTCGCCCCCTGGAGGGTGAGCAGCTGGCCGAGGCTGAGGCCGAGCACGCCCGACCCGCCGACCCGCAGGAGGTCGCGGCGGGTGACGCGGTCGCAGTCGCTGGCGGCCGCCGCGCCGGGGATCACGAGCATCGGTTGGACTCCGGGAAGAGGCGGGTGGGATTCTGTAGAACCGCGGCGGGGCAGTGGCGCGGCTCGGGTGGGTGTTAGAAGTTTAGCGGCATCCGGTGCGTGTCGCAAACGGAAAATGAAAATCCGGGCGAGCCCGGGGCGTCGGCGGCGGGGTGGCGGGCGCTCCGACCACCCCGCCGCCGACGCCCCGGGCTCGCCCGGCGGCTACTCCTTGATCTCGACGACCTCGGCCTTGGCCCCGTGGGCCTTGATCAGGGCGACCGCCTTCTCGGCGTCGGCCTTGTTCTTGTACCCCTCGCTCGACGACGCCACCACCTGGTTGTTGGCCGCCTTCAGCCGCCACCGGTGCTCCTTCTTCTCGTCCTCGTACAGCTCCAGCGTCAGCTTGTCGTCGGTCCCGACCTTCTGCAGCAGGGCGATGCTGTTCCGCGCGTCGGCCTTGTCCTTGTACCCCTGCCCGGCGGTCGCCAGGATCTGGTTGTTCGCCGCCGACTTCAGCCGCCACCGGTACTCGCCCTTCCCGCCCTTGTAGATCTCGAACGTCAGCTTGCTCTCCTTGTCCTTCTCCTTCTGCCCGCCGGCGGCGGACGACAGGCCGAGGAACCCGGCCGCCAGGGCGGCGGCGCACGCGAGTCGTAACATGGCTTCTCCCGGAAGGGGGCGGGCGGCGGGCGTGCGGGACCGGTGCAACGGGCATGCCCCGGCGACGGGAATCGCTATGCGAAGATCTCCCGCACCACCGTCCCCTTCACGTCGGTCAGCCGGAAGTCGCGGCCGGCGTGCCGGTACGTCAGCTTCTCGTGGTCCAACCCGAGAAGGTGCAGGATCGTGGCGTGAACGTCGTGCATGTGGACCCGGTCCTCGACCGCGTAGTACCCGAAGTCGTCGGTCGCCCCGTGGACGTGCCCGCCCTTCACCCCGCCGCCGGCCAGCCACATCGAGAACCCGTGCGGGTTGTGGTCCCGCCCGTCCCCGCCCTGGGCGGTCGGCGTCCGGCCGAACTCACCGCCCCACCACACCAGCGTGTCGCGCAAGAGGTCGCGCTGCTTCAGGTCCGCCAGCAGCGCCGCGATCGGCCGGTCCACCTCCCGGGCGTTCTTCTCGTGGTCGCGGCAGAGGTTGTCGTGCTGGTCCCACTTGTACGAGTGGGTGCACTGGACGAACCGCACCCCGGCCTCGGCCAGCCGGCGGGCCAGCAGGCACTGCCGGCCGAAGTTGTCGGTCGGCAGGCCGTCGCCGATCCCGTAGGCGTCGCGGACCTTCGCCGGCTCGCGGCCCAGGTCCATCACCCGCGGGGCCTCGGCCTGCATCCGGAACGCCAGCTCGAACGCCTCGATCCGCCCTTCGAGGGCCGCGTCCGGGCCGGCCGCCGCCAGGTGGTCGCGGTTCATCGCCTCCAGCAGGTCGAGCTGCAGCCGCTGGCGGGCGGGGGCGTCGGACGGGCTGATGTCGCGGACCGCCGACTCCTTCGCCGGGATGCCGGAGTAGCCGACCGGTGTGCCGGCGAACGCGGCCGGGAGGAAGGCGCTCGAGAAGTTCTGCACCCCGCCGTGGCTGAGCGTCGGGTTAAGGGTGACGAACCCCGGGAGGTTCTGGTTCTCGGTGCCGAGGCCGTAGGTCACCCAACTCCCGGCGCTCGGGCGGACGAACGTGTCGCTGCCGGTGTGGAGCTGCAGGAGCGCCCCGCCGTGGGCCGAGTTGTCCGCGTGGACGCTGCGGATGACGCACAGGTCGTCGGCCCGCTTCCGCACCTCCGGGAACAGGTCCGACACCTGGAGGCCGCTCTCCCCGCCGGGCCGGAACGCCCACGGCGACTGCAGGAGGTTGCCGGTACTCGCGAACTGGACGCGCGGCTTCAGCCCCGGGTACGGCTGGCCGTGGTGCCGCTTCAGCCGCGGCTTCGGGTCGAACGTGTCGACCTGCGACGGCCCGCCGTGCATGAACAGGAAGATGACCCGCCTGGCCCGCGGGGCGAAGTGCGGCGGCTTCGGGGCCAGTGGCGGGGCGGGGGCGTCGGCGGCCCGCAACAGGTCTGCCAAGGCGAGTAGGCCGAACCCGTTGGCGGACGCCCGGAGGAGGTCGCGGCGGGTCGGGGTCGGGCGGAACGTCGGCATGGTGGTGGCGTCCGGTCGCGGTCCGGCGTACTACAGTTGCGAGCCCGGCTGGCGGCGAACCGCGACCGTCAGGGAGCGGGTGTTGCCCACCGATACCCGCTCCCTGACGGTCGCGGTTCGCCCGGTCGCCCCGAGCCCATCCCCAACCGTGGAGGCGGTGATGTCGCGTCGCGTTCTTGCGGCCGTCCTGTTCGCCGGTCTGATCGCGTGTGCCGTCCCGGCCGGCGGCCGGGACGGGCCGAAGTTCCCCGCCCCGAAGTCGCTCGGCCCGGTCGAGACGTACGGCAAGAACGTCGGCCGGGCGATGCAGTTGCTGGCGACCAGCACCCCGGAGAAGCGGAACACCGTCCGCGTCCTATTCTACGGCCAGTCGATCACCGCCCAGGCGTGGACGGAGGCGGTGACCGCCGACCTGCGGAAGCGGTTCCCGCACGCCGACCTGGTGGTCGAGAACCGGGCGATCAGCGGGCACGCCGCCCAGATGCTGGTCAAGACGGCCGAGGCCGACCTGTACCCGTTCTACCCGGACCTGCTGATCTTCCACGTCTACGGGTCGCACCCGGACTACGAGGATATCGTTCGCCGGACCCGCGAGCGGACCACCGCCGACATCCTCCACACGACCAACCACCCCCGGGCGAAGGAGCCGCTGGAGGAGGAGACCGACCCGGCGAAGCTCACCCCGGCCCGGTGGGAGCCGTGGTTCAACCACGCCTTCCTGTCGTCGGTGCAGCGGAAGTACGCGACAGAGCTGGCCGACGTCCGCGGGCTGTGGAAGCGATACCTCGCGGACCACAAGTTGGGCACCCAGGACCTGCTCCGGGACAGCGTCCACCTCAACGCCCACGGCGAGTACCTGATGGCCGAGATCGTGTCGGCCCACCTGCGGCACGACCCGAAGGCCGCCGCGACGGCCGACGACCGGGTGAAGACGTTCGCGGTCGGCAAGGACGTCGGCTGGGAGGACGGGAAGCTGACGCTGGCGTTCGAGGGGAACCGCGTCGACCTGGTGTGCGGGCCGGGGAAGGGCGGCCCGGCGGCCGTCCGGATCGACGGGAAGAAGCCGTCCGAGTTCGCCGAGACCCACGCCTTCACCCGCACCACCGCTTACCCGACGAGCAACTACCCGACGATCCTGCGGGTGATGTCGGAGAAACCGCGGGTCGCGGAGGAGTGGACGCTGACGCTCACCGAGCTGAACGCCGACTTCACCGGCGGGAAGTTCACGGTGTCGGGGTCGGTGACCGGGGACGACGGGGCCGGGGAGGTCGGGAAGCGGTTCGTGTCGAAGTCCGGGCGGGTGGTGATCGAGCCGGACGACTGGAACCTGGCGTACTGCCTGAAGGTCCACGAGAACCACGTCAAGCTGCCGTTCGCGATCCGCTGGAGGTCGGTGCTGACCGGGACCGACGAGTTCCGCTCGCCGGGGGTGAAGGACGCGGCGGTCGAGGCGGTGGTGACCGTCGCCCAGGGGCTGCCGAACGGGAAGCACACGCTGGAGGTGTCCGGCGGGCCGGACGTGCCGGTCGCCGCCGTCCGGGTGTACAAGCCCGGCCCGGTGCCGGCGAGGTGACGGAAGCAATCGCACACGGATGAAGGCGATTGAAATCCGATCAAGAGGATCAGACAGAATCAATTGTCTCTGATCCTCTGCATCCGGTTTTCATCGTCTTCATCCGTGTGCGATTGCTTCGTGGGCGTTCACTCAACCGTGACGAACTCGCTGCTGGCGAACAGCACCCGGCACCACGCCGCCCACGCCTTCGCCCGCCGGTCGGCCGCGCCGCCGAGCGACGCCTCGTAGTCCGCCAGGAAGCTCAGCGCCCGCGTCACCTCGTCCGCCGTCGCCTCCCGCCCGAACGCCCGCGGGTACGCCGCCCGCACCCGGTCCGCGTCCGCCCCGGGCCGCTTCAGCAGCGACTCCGCGAACGCCGCCGCCTGCCCACCGACCCACGGGTTGTTGAGCATCAGCAGCGCCTGCGGGGCGACGACCGTCGCCGCCCGCTTCCCCGACGGGACGTGCGGCTCGGCGAAGTCGAACGCCTGAAAGAAGTCGTACACGTTGTTCCGCACCACCGGCAGGTACACCGCCCGCCGGGCCGACCCGTACCGGTCGGCGGCCCTCGCCGGCTCGTTCCCGACGTACTCGAAGTTGCCGTTGTCCAGCAGCGACCCACCGGCGGTGCAGTCGAGCGTCCCGGCGACGGCGAGGATCGAATCCCGGATCGCCTCCGCTTCGAGCCGCCGGCGGTTGAACCGCCACAGTAGCCGGTTGTCGGGGTCGGCGACGGCGGCCTTCGGGTCGTGGGCGGCCGAGCGCTGATAGGTGGCCGACAACAGGATGAGCTTGTGGAGCTTCTTGAGGCTCCACCCGTCGGCGACGAACCGGGCGGCGAGCCAGTCGAGCAACTCGGGGTGACTCGGACGGTCGCCGAGCCGGCCGAAGTTGTCCGGGGTGCGGACGATCCCCTCGCCGAAGTGGTGCTGCCAGACCCGGTTCACGACGACGCGGGCGGTCAGCGGGTTGTCCGCCGACGCGATCCAGTTCGCGAGTTCGAGCCGGCCGCTCCGCTCGCGCACCCGGCCGAACCGCGTCGTGTTCGCCTCCGGCTTGTCCGCCGGGTTCGGCCGGGTCGGGACGAACTCGACCTGGCCCTCCCCGGCGAGGATCCGGGGGAACACGGCCGGCGCCTCTTCGCCGGGCGTCGTGTAGTTGCCGCGGACCTGGACGTACAGGTTCCGCGGGGCGGTGCCGTACGCGGCCGCGGTACCCTCCTCGACGGCCAGGACGGGCGCCGCCGGAGAGGTGTCCGGCAGCGGCCGCTCGAGCGCCTTCGCCACGGTGCCGAGGCCCTGCATCGTCCGGGTGCCGGTGAACGCCGCGAGGAGCGAGTAG
>PNKH01000185.1 GCA_013822345.1 Isosphaera sp. | reverse complement strand
CGCCGCTCGCGGCGTTGCGGGCGCCCGCAACGCCGCGAGCGGCGACCCCACACCCACTCCGGACGCCCGTCACGGCTCGTACTCGTTCAGGGCGGGGGCCTGCTTCACGTCCTTGATGTCGTCGACCACGATCACCGGGATGTACGTCTCGGCCCCGGGCCTCCCCCCCGGCACCGCGGCGAACTGGATCCGCCCCTGCACCCGCACCCAGTCGAAGTCCTTGAACCCGGTCAGCGCCTGCGGGACGATGACCCGCGCCTTCAGCGGGACGGTGTCCGACGCGCAGCACGTCATCTTCAGCCGGAACAGGGTGAACTGCTTGTCCGCCAGCCGCTTGAACCGCCCCTCCAGGGTGGCCGACTGCCCCTCCAGGCTCTCCCGCTTGGCCGGGTCGAACGCGGCGTCGTTCAGGTCGTTGAACCGGAACACGTTCCCGCCCTTGGCCGCCACCGCCCGCAGCCCGCCGACCTCGGTCTCCTTCCCGACCATGTTCAGCTGGGCCTCCTGGCTAAAGGTCTTGTCCGGCAGCCCGAGGAAGAACAAGAGCACCGGGAAGACGAGCACCAGCATCCGGGCGAACACCCACGACAGGTCGTGGCTGTGCCCGTGGTCGTCATGGTCGTGGTCGTCATGGTCGTGGTCGTCATGGTCGTGGTCGTGGTGGTCGTGCCCGCGCGGGCCGTGGTCGTGTCCGTGGTCGCACTCCGGGCCGTGCTGGTGGTCGGCGGCGCACGCCGCCTCCGCGGCCTGCAGCTCGCCCGCCTCCCGCCACACCGCCACCGCCCGGACCACGACCAGGCCGAGGACGACGATCCCGCCGACTAGCACCCACAGGTGGAACTGCGGAGCCAGCGTCTTGTCGAGCATCCCGGTCCGGTACAGTTGGACGGCCGCGAACCCGAACAGCCCGCACACCAGGACGGTGAGCAGCTGTTCGACGAAGTACCCGCTCGCGTCCGCGCCGTGGACGTGGTCGTGGTGGTCGTGGGCCATGGTCGCCTCGGGGTCGGGGTCGGTCACGCGGGGCGGGCGCCGGCCGGCAGGCCGGACCACCCGTTCATCTCGTACACGGCGTGGACGAGCAGGCAGAGCAGCAGCACCAGGGTGGTGGTGGTCAGGGCGATGGTCACGATCAGCCGGGGGCGGAACACCCGGGTGTACATCAGCAGCAGCTTGATGTCGAGCATCGGGCCGAGGACCAGGAACGCCAGCTTGGCCGACACGTGCAGGTCGGTGAAGCTGGCGGCCACGAACGCGTCCGCCTCGCTGCACAGGCACATCACCACCGCCATCAGCATCATCGCCGGGATCGTCAGGTACGGCTCGTTCCGGGACAGGGCCTGGATGTCGGACGGGGCGACGTTCACCTTCACCAGGGCGGCCAGCACCGCCCCGAGGATCAGGAACACGGTGATGTCGACGAAGTCGTGCAGGGCGGTCGCCGACACGTTGCTCACCCGCTTCATCAGCGGCTTCCGCACCCCCGGCGGGTAAGGCGGCTCGGGCGTCGACCCGGGCGGCGGGGTTTCCTCCCCGACCACCGCGAGCGGCACGGCCGTCGGGGCCGGCGGGTCCGGCTGCGGCACCGCGGCCGCCGTCAGCAGGGCGTTCCCGTACTTCCGGTACTGGACCTGGACGACCAGGCCGGTGACGCAGGCGACGACGAACGCCAGCCCGACCCGCAGCCCGACCATCTCCGGCCCGATCCCGTGGTCCCGGAACGCGACCCAGGTGCTGAAGATCACCACCCCGTTGATGATCGGCCCGGCCAGCATGTAAGCGACGCAGCAGGACAGCGGCAGCCCCTTCCGCAGGAGCCGCCGCATCACCACCAGGATGCCGCACTCGCACATCGGGAACAGCAGCCCGAGCAGCGCCCCGACCATGACCGCCGGGACGGCCGCCTTCGGCAGGAACCGGGTGATCGCCTGCTGCGGGAGGAACTCTTCGAGGATGCCGGCGACGACCGCCCCGAGGACGACGAACGGCATCGCCTCCCACAGGACGGCGCTGAAGTGGATGATGAAGTCGGAGATCTTCGGGTCCACGTCTCACCGTCGCGGGGGGCGGGTCACCCGTGCGTGCTACGCCCGCGGCGGGGGACGGGTTCGGGAGTCACGGACATTGTCCGAACCCGTGGTCGTGGGAACAGGTCTCGTCGTGGACGTGCCGGCGGGCGCCCCCGGGCAGCGGGGCCAGGCCGAGGACCGGGGCGAACCGGTTCCACACCGCCCCGGCTACCATCGTGCCGAAGAACAGCAGGACGCTGGCGACCACGATCACCCCGCTCGGGCCGAACGCCACCGGGTCCCCGCCCCCGACCCGCACCTCGACGCTGTTCCGCAGGGCGAACCCGCCCGCCCCGGCCGCGACGCTGAACAGGACGGTCAGCCAGAACATCTGCCGCAGGTTCCGCGACAGGTTCGCGGCCGCCGCCGCCGGGACGATGAGCATGGCGTTGATCAACAGCGCCCCGACCGCCTTGATCGAGACGTTCACGACCAGCGCCAGGACGACGATGAACAGGTAGTTGTTCAGGGCGACCGGGAGCCCGCGGGTGCGGGCCAGGGTCGGGTTGAAGCTGGCCGAGACGAGCTGGTTGTACCGCCACGCGAACAGCGGGGCGACGACCGCCGCGGTGGCCAGCAGGAACACCAGCTCCTCGTCCGGGATCAGGACGAGGTTGCCGAGGAAGAACGTCTCGGCGTTGAACCGGAAGCGGACGTTCAGGACCTGGTAGAGCATCGCCCCGAACCCGATCGCCAGGGCGAAGAACACCCCGATCACGGTGTCGTGGGCCAGCCCGGTCCGGTCCCGGACGAGCACCATCGCCGCCCCGACCCCGACGCCGAACCCGACCATCGCCAGCGTCACCGCCGCGGTGTGCTCGGCCGGGTTCCCGCCGCCCAGGAACACTATGAGGTACCCGAGCGACACCCCGGCCAGGGCGCAGTGGGCCATCGCGTCGGAGAAGAACGCCATCCGGTTCCCGACCACCATCGACCCGAGCATCCCGCACAGCCCGCAGACGAGGACGACCGCGAGCACCCCCTTCACGACGTGCGGCAGCGCGCCGGAGGCGTCGGACAGCCACGCGACGACATCGGTCAGCCACTCGGTCGGCATGGGCACACGGAGGGTAGGGTAGGCCCAGCCGGGGCTTCGCCGGCGAGTCCCACCGCGGGTGAGGGAGGTGGGACTCGGCCGCAAAGCCGGCCTCGGCCCACCCTACTACACGACCCGGTCCGGGGCGGTGGCGAGGCGGGCGGCCGCGTCGGCCATCAGCACGACCGCGGCCCGGGCCTCGTCCGCGGTGATGACCAGCGGCGGCGACACGCGGACCACCTTCTTCGACAGCGGGCCGAGCAGGTGGACCCCGTCGCCGCCGGCCGCAGCGTAGCACGCCAGCACGAACGCGTTCGCCCATTCCGGCGCCGACCGGCCGGCGTGGTCGCGCGTCTCCACGCCCCACACCATCCCGCCCTTCTCGCCGCGGACGTGGGCGACGAACGGGAACTCCTTCAGCCCGACCAGGCCGGCCTCGATCGCCGCCGACGCCGCCCTCATCCCGCCGACCACGTCACGCGCCTCGAACTCGTCGAGCGTCGCCAGCACCGCCGCGGAGCTGAGAGGGTTGGCGCTCCAGGTGTCGGACGCCTCGCCGTAGTCGAGCGGGGCGAACAGGTCGGCCCGGCCGACCGCCGCCGCCACCGGCACCCCGTTCCCGAGGCCCTTCCCGAGCACCACCAGGTCCGGCTCCAGGCCATACGTCTCGAACGCGAACACGCACCCGGTCCGGCCGAAGTTCGCCTGCACCTCGTCCAGGATGAAGACGACATCGTTCTCCCGGCAGAACTGCTGGAGGAGCTGCAGGTACGCCTTCGGCGGGTGGTACGACCCGCCGCCGCCGAGGTACGGCTCGGTGATCAGCGTGCCGATCTTCCGCCCGAACTGGTGCAGCAGGCCGTCGAGTTCGCGGCGGTACGGGGCCGGGTCGAACGGCCGGTCGCGCTCCGACACGTCACGGCATTCGGCGGTCGGGAACGAGATGAACCGGACCCGCGGGTCGCGCTCGGCGTCGGCCTCGGACCCGGTGACGGCGTTCGCGAACCCCTTCTTGCCGTGGAACCCGTTGCGGGTCGCCAGGATGATCGGCCGCGCCTTGTCGCGGCTGAGGGCCGCCCAGACGGCCTTGTGGATCGCCTCCGACCCGGACGCGGCCCACATCACCTGCTCCATCCGCCCGCCGCCGGGGAAGGTGCGGAGGAACTTCAGGAGTCGGGCGCTCGCGTCAACCTCGGCGGGGGTGACGGCGTTGTACGCGGTCAGTGGGGCGGCCGGGGTGAACCCGTCGGCCTGGCCGAACCCGCCGGCCGGCCAGCCCATGTACCCGGCGAACCGGCGCATCCACCCGGTCGGGTTGTGCCCGAGGTTCGACACGAGGACGCCGGAGGTGAAGTCGTACAGCCGCCGGCCGTCGGCGGTCCAGTGGAACACGCCGGCGCTCTTGACGATGGCGGCTTGGGAGGGGGTGAAGGTGCGGAGGGACTTCGGCTCGGCGGCGGCGAGGCGGGTGCGGAGGGCGTTCCCGGCCGGCTCGCCGGGGTGGTGGGGGGTCATGCGGGGGCCTCCGGGGTCAGTAGTCGAAGGTACTCGGGGGGCACCCGGTCCACAAGCCAGACCCCGTTGGCGGACCGGAAAAAGGCGTGCCCGGCGGCCGCCATCCGGGCCGCGTCGACGGCGAACACGACCGGCCGGCCGTGCCGTGCCCCGACCTTCGTCGCGGTCGCCGTGTCCGGCGACAGGTGGACGTGGTGGCGGGCCATCTTGACCAGGCCGGCGGACAGGATGGCGTCGCGGGCCCCGTGGCCGGTGCCGTGGTACAGGACGGCCGGCGGGTCGGCGGGTTCGAGCTGCAGGTCGACATCGACCGAGTGGCCCTGGTTGGCCCGGACCTTGGCGCCGGACTCGTCGAACGCGAACCGCTGCTTGTCGCTGGTGCGGACGACCTCGGCGAGGTCGTCGGGGGTGAGCGGGACGCCGGCCGCGGCGGCGCCGGCGAGGAGGTCGGCGACCGGCACCCACCCGCCGGGTTCGAGTGACAGTCCGATGTCACCGGGGGCGTGGCGGAGGACGCGGGACAGGAACTTGCTGACCCGGACCCGGCGCTTCTCGTCCATGGTCGCGTTCCGCACGGGAGTGGGGTGGGCCGAGCCCGGCTCTGCGGGCGAGTCCCACCTCTTGTCGCGGGGGTGGTGGGACTCGCCCGCAGAGCCGGGCTCGGCCCACCCTACGACACCGGCCGGCGGCCCGCACCTACACTCGCCCGTGGTAAAGGACGGTCGGGGTCGCATTCCCCGGCTCGTACAGCGCGAGGCCGCCGGCCGGGCCGTTCACCTTCACGAGGCAGCCGGGGGCGCCGGCCGCGGCTCGGGCGAGGATCGCCTCCATCGCCTGCACGATCGCGACGCAGTTGCGGTCGGCCGACAGGTCGTTGTACGCCAGCCCCCTCATCTCCCGGAGACGCGCCGCCCGCCCCGCGGGTTCGCCCCCGAACTCGACGTGGGCCACCTCGCGGAAGAACCGCTCGATCACCTCGACCCCGTACCCGCGCTGGGTCCGCTCGCCCCACGGCTCGAGGAACGTGCCGTTGTAGTGGTAGTTCGGGGTGTTCTTCAGCTCGTGCGGGGTGCGGCCCTCGACCGTCAACTCGACCCCGCGCTTCCGCTGGTGGGCGGCCCAGACGGCGTTGTCGAACCGGAACTGCACCTCCTGCTCGACGTACCCCGGGAAGTTGTCCGGGGTGACCCAGCTCGTGTGGACATCGAACGTCGCCTCGCGGGCGTCCGGGTGGCGGTACGTCACCTGGAGTTGGACCGAGTCCCAGGTCGGGCCGTCGGCCGGGCCGACGAGGCCGCGCTGGCCGGTGGCGGCGACGCGGTCCAGGGCCCAGGCCGGGCCGAACGAGAAGTCGATCAGCTTGAGGTAGTGGACGGCGACGTAGGTGCCGGGGTTCCGGCCGGAGACCCACTCGGCGAACTGGCCGCCCGAGATCGACTTCGGCTCCAGCAGCGAGCAGTAGCCGTTGTTGACGTGCCGGAGGACGCCGTCGGCGACGAGGGTGCGGAGCTTCTTGTGGTCCGGGTCGGCGAGCTTGTGGTAGACGACCTTGGCCAGCACCCCGTGGCGGTCGGCGAGGGCGACGAGGTCGTCGACCTGGTCGAGCCGGAGGACGGACGGCTTCTCGATCAGGACGTGGCACCCGGCGGCGATGGCGGCCTTCGCCGGCCCGTGGTGGCGGTCGTCCGGGGTGGCGACGCAGACCGCCCGGACGCCGGACGCGAGGAGCCGGTCGACGGCGTCGGGGCCGGAGAAGTTGGCGAACGGGCCGAGGGCGGGCTCGGCCGCGGCGAGGCGGTCGGCGCGGGCGCCGGTCCGGGTGGCGACGGCGGCGAGGCGGCACGCGACCGGGGTGCCCGGCGGGACGTACAGCGGCTGCCGGCGGTTGGCCCGGAAGAACGGGAGGTACGTCTCGTCGAAGATCATCCCGAGGCCGACCATGCCGACCGGGAGTTCCTCGGGGGGGAGCGGGGCCGCGGGTGTGGTCATACCGCAGGTGTAGCGGCCGGCGGCCGGAGCGGCCAAACGACGTGCGGGCGAACCGAACATAAGGGGCATTATCGGACGTTG
>PNKH01000184.1 GCA_013822345.1 Isosphaera sp. | reverse complement strand
TGGTCTTCCCCACAAAAAGTGGAGCCGGAGTTACGGGCGTTTCGGGTTGTAGGTCCGCTCGAACTCGGCCGGGGACAGGTACCCCAGGGACGAGTGCCGGCGGACCCGGTTGTAGAACCCCTCGACGTACTCGAACATGCTCGCCCGCGCCGCGTCCCGGGTGGCGTACCGCTCGTCGTGCACCAGCTCCCGCTTCAGGCTGGCGAAGAAGCTCTCGACCGGGGCGTTGTCCCAGCACTGGGCCACCCGGCTCATGCTGCACACCAGCCCGTGCCGGGCGAGCAGGCCGCGGTAGTGGTCGCTGGCGTACTGGCTCCCCCGGCCCGAGTGGGCCACCAGCCCGTCCCCCGGGAGCCGCTGGCGGATGGCCATCTCCAGGGCGTCGACCACCAGCCGGCTGGTCATCGTCCCGTCCGTCGACCAGCCGACGACCCGGCGGCTGAACAGGTCCTCCACGACCGCCAGGTACAGCCACCCGTCCGCCGTCGGGATGTACGTGATGTCCGCCGACCAGGCGGCGTTCGGCCCGGACGGGTCGAAGTCCCGGTCGGGGACGTTGTCGGCCACCGGTAGCCGGTGCCGCGAGTCGGTGGTGCGGGCGGGCCGCCGCGGGGCCTTCGCCCGGATGCCGTGCTCCCGCATCAGCCGGGCGACCGTGTTCTCCGAGCAGGGGTGCCCGCGGGCGTTCAGCTCGGCCGTCATCCGCGGGCTCCCGTACCGGCCCCTCACCGCGGCGTGGATCGCCCGGATCGCGGCGACCAGCTCGGCCCGCCGCTCCTCGGCCGGCGAGGGGGACCGGGCGGCCCAGGCGTGGTACCCGGACTCGGACACGCCGAGGGCGACGCACGCCCAGGCGACGGGGCAGTCGCCGCGGTGGTCGGCGATGAACCGGAACGTCAGGTCGGCGGGCTGGCGAAGTAGGCGGCGGCCTTTTTTAGCAGGTCCCGCTCGGCCCGCAGCCGGGCGTTCTCGGCCCGCAGCCGCCGCACCTCGTCGTCGGCCGGGGTGAGGCTCCCTCGCCCGGGGAAGGCGGACTCGCCGTGCTCCCGGGCGGCCTCCCGCCAGGCCCGCAGGCAGCCCTCGGTGACCCCGAGCCGGCGGGCCACCTCGGCGCCGACAGGCCCTGGTCGGTGATCATCCTCACGGCCTGGAGCTTGAACTCGCCGGTGTAGGTCTTGCGGGCCATCGGTGCTCTCCTCCCCCGGAGTCTACACCCTTAACTCGGACTCCACGAACTCTGGGGAAACTCAGGTGCCCACGCCGCGACCTCACACGAGGGTCTGTCCCCGGCTCGCACGTCGGGCCGGTCTGGTGGTTCTTTTGGCCTCAGCATAGGCACGGATGAGGTGGTTCGACAGGAGGCGGACGTGCCGCGGGGTGTACTGCACCTCGTCCCACGGGAGGTCGTTGAGCCCCTCCCACTCCCCGGCCGTCCACCGGCAGATCGGCGAGACCAGGCGGAGTTCCCGCTCCGCGGCCTTCGGGCTTCGCACGTTCACGCCCGCCATGACACGGTCCATCGGTCGGACCATCGCCCGGATGCCCGCGCCGTGCATCAGCCGACTCTGGGCCGGCGCCTTGCCCCACGCGGCAGGGAACACCCTCCACGACGCCGGGGAAGGCCGGCCGCGGCTGGTCTACCTGAAGGGGTCGGTCGAGCAGGTCCTGGCCCGGTGCGCCGGGGTCGACCGCGAGGCGGTGGCGGCGGTGGCGACCGGGTTCGGGATGGAGGGGCTGCGGGTGCTGGCGTTCGCCCGCAAGGAGCTGCCGCCGGGGGCCGGCGCCGTTTCCCACGCGGACGTGGCCGGCGGGCTGGCCTTCCTCGGCCTGCAGGGGATGATCGACCCGCCCCGGCCGGAGGCGATCCGGGCCGTCGCCGCATGCCGGCGGGCCGGGGTGGAGGTGAAGATGGTCACCGGGGACCACGCGGCGACAGTTGCCGCGGTCGCCTCCCAGCTGGGGCTCGGGGGACCGGGCGGGCTGCCCCCGGTCCTGACCGGCCGGCAGCTGGCCGACATCCCCGACGACGAGCTGCCCGACGCGGCCGAGCGGACGGCCGTGTTCGCCCGGGTCGCCCCCGAGCAGAAGCTCCGGCTGGTGAAGGCGCTGCAGTCCCGGGGCCGGGTCGTGGCGATGACCGGGGACGGGGTGAACGACGCCCCGGCCCTCAGGCAGGCGGACATCGGGGTGGCCATGGGTGCGGCCGGCACCGACGCGGCCAAGGAGGCGGCCGACATGGTCCTGACCGACGACAACTTCGCGTCCATCGGGGCGGCCGTGGAGGAAGGCCGGGCGGTGTTCGACAACCTGACCAAGTTCCTCGTCTGGACGCTCCCGACGAACCTCGGGGAGGGGCTTGTGATCCTGCTGGCGGTGCTGGCCGGGGCGACCCTGCCGATGCTCCCGGTCCAGATCCTGTGGGTCAACCTGGCGACCGGGGTGCTGCTCGGGCTGGCACTGACCTTCGAGCCGAAGGAGCCGGGCCTGATGCGGCGGCCGCCCCGGGACCCGCGGCAGTCGTTCCTGACCCCCGGCCTGATGCGGCGGATGCTCCTGGTCGGGGCGGCGTTGCTGGCCGGGGCGTTCGGGCTGTTCGGGTGGGAGCTGCGGTCCGGGGCGGGCGAGGCGGCGGCCCGGACGGTGGCGGTGAACGTGTTCGTGATGGTCCAGGCCGTCTACCTGTTCAACTGCCGCCACCTGCGGCGGCCGGTGCTGGAGGGCGGGCTCCGGGGCAACCCGTGGGCCCTCGCCGGGTTCGCCGGGATGGTGCTGCTCCAGCTCCTGTTCACCTACACCCCGGCTATGCACGCCGCCTTCCATACCGCCCCGATCTCGGCCGCCGCGTGGGGCCGGGTCCTCGCCGTTGCGGGCGGGGTGTTCCTGCTCGTCGAGCTGGAGACATGGTGGGCCAACCGACCGGCCCGCCGCGGACTCCGGGCGGAGCTTGGCGGCGGGCCGACGAGGGTGAACGAGTGCCCCGGTGCACGCGAGCGGGTGCCATCCTCCTGCTGAAGCGGTGACGGCTCCGGCCCGCATTCCGGGTGTCTCGCCGGTGTGCCAGGGTCTCGCACCCTGCCCGCGGCAACTGCCCGCGGCAACCTCCCGCGTTCGGGCCGGTCCCGGCCTGGCATCGCCGCGACGAATCCCCGCGATTGGAGCAGTTCGCCGAGCGGGTCGGGCAGGTAGCCGGCCACCTCGGCGAAGCTCCGGAGTTCAGCGTCATCGCGTCCGGGCTGAGCAAACTGCTCCGCCGGGTGAGGGAGCTGGCCCCCGCGTGTCGGTGCTAGGGGTGTGCGCCCGGCTCCGGCCGGCCGGGTTGCTCCCGCCCGTCCCCCAGGCCGTGCCTGTCGATCAGCCGGTACAGGGTGCGCCGGCTGACGCCGAGGGCCTTCGCCGCGTGGACCTTGTTCCCGCCCGCGCGCCGGAGAACTTCGGCCACGTGGCGGCACTCGGCCGCGTCCAGGGAGTCCGGGCTCTCGGGGGGGTGCTCGCGGCGGTGCGGGGCGGCGGCGGCCAGGTTGTCCGGCAGGTCGTCCGGCGTGATCTCGCTCCCCTCGGCCAGGATCTGGGCCCGCTCGATCACGTTGGCCAGCTCCCGGATGTTGCCCGGCCAGTCGTAGCGGACCAGCGCGGCCACGGCGTCGGGCGAGACCGTGAGCGGAACCTTTCCCACCTGCCGGGTCCGCAGGAAGTGGTCGACCAGGAGCGGGATGTCCTCCGGCCGCTCGCGGAGGGCCGGCAGGTCCACGGTGATGACGTTCAGCCGGAAGAACAGGTCTTCGCGGAACCGACCGGCCCTCTGCTCCTCCTCCAGCGGCTTGTTCGTCGCCGCCACCACCCGCACGTCGGCCGTCCGCTCCTGGGTGCCCCCGACCCGCCGGTAGTGCCCGTCCTCCAGCACCCGGAGCAGCTTCGCCTGGAGGGCCGGGGACATCTCGGCCACCTCGTCGACGAACAGGGTGCCCCCCTCGGCCACCTCGAACAGCCCGGCCTTCGCCTTGTCCGCCCCGGTGAACGACCCCCGCTCGTGCCCGAACAGCTCGCTCTCCAGCAGGCTCTCCTGGAGGGTGGCACAGTTCACCGTCACGAGCGGCTTGTCCCGCCGCCGGCTGTTCCCGTGGATCGCCCGGGCGATCAGCTCCTTCCCGGTCCCGCTCGGCCCGCGGACCAGTACCGTCGCGTCGGTCCCGGCCACCTTCTCGACCAGGCGGAGGACCTTCCGGACGGCGGGGCTGTCGCCGACGACGTGGTACCGGGGGGACTCGAACGTCAGCTCGCTGATCACCCGCCGCAGCCGGACGTTCTCCAGCCGCAGCCGGCGGACCTCCATCGCCCGGTCGAGGACCGGCAAGACCTGCTGGAGGCGGAACGGCTTCAGGACGTAGTCGAGCGCCCCGGCCTTCATCGCGTCGACCGCCGTCTGGATGCTCCCCTGCCCGGTCATGATCACCCCGACCAGGTGCGGGTCGACCCGGAGTGCCTGCCGGAGGAGCTGGATGCCGTCCGTCCCGGGCATCATCAGGTCGGACAGGAGGACGTCGAACTCGCCCCGGCCGAGGGCGTCCAGCCCGGCCCCGGGGTCGCCGAACCCCTCCGCCTCGAACCCCTCGTCCCGGAGCGACTCGCACAGGGCGGTCATCAGCTCGACCTCGTCGTCGACGACCAAGAGCCGGCCGGTTCGCTGGGGCGGGGGCATGAGGCACTCCCTCGGGGGGCGGGCGGACGGTCGCGTGCCGGGCGGTCATCGGTTCGGGTGGAGGCCCGCCACGTTCGTGTCCGGCCGGACCGGCAGCGTCACCCGGACGGTGGTCCCCCGGCCGGGTCTGCTCTCGACTTCGAGGGTGCCCTGGTGCTGCTGGACGATCCGGCGGCAGATGGCCAGCCCGAGGCCGGTCCCCTGGCCCTCGTCCTTGGTCGTGAAGAACGGCTCGAACACCCGGTCGAGGAGGTCCGGCGGGATGCCCACCCCGGTGTCCGTCACCTCCACGACGACGGCCGGCGTGCCGCCCGGGAGTCGTCCGGTCCGCAGACAGGGGGCGAGCCGCCCGCCGTCGGGCATGGCGTCGGCCGCGTTGGTGAACAGGTTCAGGAACACCTGCCGGAGTTGCTGCCGGTCGGCCTGGATGGGCGGGACGGCCGGGGCGATGTCGGGCTCGACCTTGATCTGCCGCTTCCGCAGGTGGTGGCCGACCAGTTCGAGCGTCTTGGCGATCTCCTCGGGCACGTCCACGGTGGACACCTGGTCCCGGCCGGCCCGGCTGAACTGGAGCAGGTTGCCGACCAGGTCGGCCATCCGCCCGACCTCCCCCTCGACCACCTCCAACGCCCGCCGGCGGGGGTCGTCGGCCGGGGTCTTGGCCAGGAGTTGTTCGACCCGTAGGGCGACCGTCCCGAGCGGGTTGTTCAGCTCGTGGGCGATGCTGGCGGCCAGCTCGCCCACCCCGGCCAGCCGGGCCGCCTGCCACAGCTGCCGGGTCATCTCCTTGACGTTCTCCTCGGCCCGGCGGCGGTCGGTGACATCGTAGTTGACGCCGTGCATCGCCACCGCCTCGCCGTCCCGCACCCGAGACACCCGGCCCCGCCCGGCCAGCCACCGGACCTCGCCGTCCGGCCGGACGATCCGGAACTCGGCCTCGAACTGGCCGCCGGGGTCCGCGGCGGCGGCCAGCCGGTCGCGGAGATCGGCCCGGTCGTCCGGATGGACCCGGTCGAAGAGCGCCTCGACGGTCAGGGGGGCGGGCGTCGCAGGCAGCCCGAGCAGGTCGAAGAGCGCCCCGTCCCATTCGACGCGACCGGTACTCAGGTCCCACTGCCACGTGCCCATCCGCCCGGCGTCGAGGGCGAGCCGTAGCCGCTCCTGGCTAGACCTCAGCGCGGCCTCGGCCCGGAGCTGGGTCAACTCCCGCTCGGCCTCCTCGTACCGCGTCCGCTGGGACACGTCCCGAACGATCGCGGTGAACAGCAACTCCTCGCCGACGACGAACTTGGAGATCGACACCTCGGCCGGGAACTCGGACCCGTCCTTCCGCCGGCCGAAAACTTCCCGCCGGTGGCCCATCAGCCGGGCCGGCTCGGGGGAGCGGCCGAACTCGGCCACCTGGTCCTGGTGCGCGGGACGGAATCGCCCGGGAATGAGCAGGTCGAGCGGCCGGCCGGCGACCTCGTCCGGGTCGTACCCGAACAGCTTGGCCGCCCCGCGGTTGAACAGGACGATCGCCTGGCGGGCGTCGACGGTGACGATCCCGTCCTCGGCGATGTCGAGGATGTCGGCCAGCCGGTCGGGGGGGATGCGCGCGAGCACGGCGGCCTTCCTTAGCGACCCATACGATACGGGCAGGTCAGCCGCGACGACCGATACGGAGGTGACGGCTGCCTTTTTGTGGGAATTGTCCCCTCCAGGTTCGGACCTGTCAACAACGCGATCGGTCATGTGAGTACCAGGTCGGCACGCGTAGCTGCTTCGCAACAGAAGGCCATCTACCCACGACCCGCCGAGTACGACCGGCCTCGGGTCTGTCGAAGTGAGTTACTCCGCGGCGCTGACGGCGGCGTGCGTCGCCGTCCGGGATCGCTCACTCCGTACTCCCGGCCGTGCCGCCTCCGCACACCCCATCCCCGGCCCCGTGGTGACGGCCGAACGGTTTCTCGACAAAGGGAGGTCGGCATCCCCGGATCTGCATCCTACCTAAC
>PNKH01000183.1 GCA_013822345.1 Isosphaera sp. | reverse complement strand
CCCACCCGCGGGACCGGGCAGAAACACCGCAACCCCGGCCGTCCGGCCGGGGTTGTTTCGTTGGTAGGTGTCCGAGCCCGAGCGCCAGCGAGGGGCTACCCCTCGCTGGCGCTCGGGCTCGGACGGGTCACTTCTTCGCCAGCTCCTCCTCGATCTTCTTCGCCAGCTCGCCGTCCTTCAGCTTCGGGGTGTCGTCGGTGGTCCAGACCCGCCGCCCGGCCCGGTCGTACAGCGCCATGTACGGGATGGCCGAGTAGTCCCCGAGCAGCTTCAGGAGCGGCTCCTCGTCCTTCTTCGGCTCGGCGACGATGAAGTTCGGGAACGTCGCCTTCTGGTCGGCCAGGAACTTCAGCACCTTGTCCTTCTTGTACCCGTCCGCGTCCCCGTACTTGTCCATGCTCACCCCGACCACCACCAGGCCCTGGTCGGCGTACTTCTGGTGCAACTCGACCAGCTGCGGGAACTTCTTCACGCACGGGGCGCACCACGTCGCCCAGCAGTCCACGAGCACCACCTTCCCCTTCTGGTCCTTGATCGCCTTCTCCAGGTCCGCGGCCCGCACCTCCGGGGCGTCCACCCCCCTGGCCGGCGGGTCGGCCGCGCACCCGAGGACGACCGCCGCCAGGGCGACCGGGGCGGTGAGGAAGATGGTCCGGAGCATCGGGCACCTCGTGGGTATCGGGTGGGGTATTGTACCGGGGTTCCCAACCCCCGGCCGCGGCTGCTAAGATTGTCGGGGCTCCCGCCACCCGAGCGCCGACCACATGCCGACGCCGACCGCGAACATCCGGAACTTCTGCATCATCGCCCACATCGACCACGGGAAGAGCACCCTGGCCGACCAGTTCCTGCTCAAGACCGGGGCCGTGTCCGAGCGCGACATCAAGGCCCAGACGCTCGACAGCATGGACCTGGAGCGGGAGCGCGGGATCACCATCCGGATGCACCCGGTCACCATCTACCACGAGCAGGACGGCACCCGGTACGAGCTGAACCTGATCGACACCCCCGGGCACGTCGACTTCAACTACGAGGTCAGCCGCAGCCTGGCCGCGTGCGAGGGCGCCATCCTCCTCGCCGACGCCTTCCAGGGCGTCCAGGCCCAGACCGTCGCGAACGCCTTCCTGGCGATGGACGCCGGGCTCAAGATCCTCCCGACGCTCAACAAGATCGACCTCCCGCACGCCCGCCCGGACTTCGTCATCGGCGAGATGGAGACCGCCGTCCTGACCGACCCGGCCGAGGTCCTCCGCGTCAGCGGGAAGACCGGCGAGGGCGTCGACGAGCTGCTCGCGGCGGTGATCGAGCGCGTCCCCCCGCCGGCCGGCGACCCGGCCGCCCCGGTCAAGGCCCTCATCTACAACTCCCACTTCGACACCTACAAGGGGGTCGTCGTCTACATCCGGATGGTCGACGGCGCCATCAAGCCGGGCCAGAAGGTCAAGCTGATGCGGACCGGCCGGGAGTACGCCATCACCGAGATGGGCCAGTTCCGCCCGGAGCCGACCAAGGTGGACGAGCTGTCCGCCGGGCAGGTCGGGTACTTCACCGCGAACATCAAGAACATCGACAACGTCAACATCGGGGACACCGTCACCGACGCCGCGAACCCGACGGCCGAGCCGCTGGCCGGGTACAAGGAGCCGAAGCCGATGGTGTACTCCGGGCTGTTCCCGGTGAACAACAACGAGTTCGAGGACCTCCGCGTCGCGCTCGGCAAGCTGAAGCTCAACGACAGCAGCTTCACCTACGCCCCGGAAGTCTCTGACGGCCTCGGGTTCGGGTTCCGGTGTGGGTTCCTCGGGATGCTCCACCGCGAGATCATCCAGCAGCGGTTGGAGCAGGACAGCGACCTGAACCTGGTCCAGACCGCCCCGAACGTGACGTACGAGATCCAGAAGAAGGACAAGACGGTCGTCACCGTGCACGGCCCGCAGGACGTGCCGGACGCCGGGCTGATCGAGGAGTTCCGCGAGCCGATCGTCCGGATCAGCTTCCTGATCCCGGCGTCGAACATCGGCGACCTGATGGGGATGTGTACGGAGCGCCGCGGCGTCTTCGTCCGGACCGAGTACCTGAGCCAGCAGCGCGTCATCCTGGTGTACGAGATGCCGCTCGCGGAGGTCATTTACGACCTGTACGACAAGCTCAAGTCCGTCACCCACGGGTACGGGACGATGGACTACGAGGTGCTCGGGTTCCGGGCCGCCGACCTGGTGAAGATGGACATCCTCGTCCACGGCAACAAGGTGGACGCGCTGTCGCTGATCGTCCACCGGTCGAACGCCGAGCGGCGCGGGCGGGTGGTGCTGAAGAAGCTGCGGGAGGAGATCGACCGGCACCTGTTCGAGGTGGCGCTGCAGGCGGCCGTCGGGGCGCGGGTGATCGCCCGGGAGAACATCGCGGCGATGCGGAAGAACGTCACCGCGAAGTGCTACGGCGGGGACATCACCAGGAAGCGGAAGCTGTGGGCGAAGCAGGCCGAGGGGAAGAAGCGGATGAAGCAGATCGGCCAGGTGGAGGTGCCGCAGGAGGCGTTCCTGGCGGTGCTGGAGTCGGACGACTGACGGGGTCCGAGTTGAGCCGCGACGCGGAGTCCTCGGAGCGGAGCGCGGGGGAGACGCCGCGCTCCGCTCCGAGGACTCCGCGTCGCGGCTCAACGGGGTCGTGTGACATGGATACGCCGACCACTCCGGCCGCCGACCCGCCGTCCGCCGAACTCCCACTCGCCGACGAGCTGCCGCCCGCCGCGCCGCCGGAACCGGTGCCGTCACCCGTCGCGGAAGAGCCGGCCCCGCCACCCCCGCCGCCCGCCGACCCGCCGCCCCCGACCCCCAACCCCCGACGGCCTCGGGCGTCCCCGTACCGGCTGCTGGCGAACCTGGCGGCCGGGTTCGTCTGCCTGTTCGTGCTCGTCCGGGTGGTGGCGGTCGAGCCGTTCGGGGTGCCGACCGGGAGCATGGCCCCGGCCCTGATCGGCAACCACCGGGCCGGGCCGTGCCCGCGGTGCGGGTACCCGGTCCGGGTCGGGTTCCCGACCGCCGCCGCCGGGGCCGAGCACTTCGCCCGCGCCGGCTGCCCGAACTGCGGCCGGCGGTTCTCCCTGGCCGACGCCCGCGACCTGAACGGCGACCGGCTGCTGGTCGACAAGAACGTGTTCAACCTCCGCAGGCCGCGGCGGTGGGAGATGGCCGTCTTCCACTGCCCGGACCCGGACCCCAGGGAGTACCGCCGGCCGTACGTCAAGCGGGTCCTCGGGCTCCCCGGGGAGACGATCGCCGTCCTCGACGGCGAGGTGTACGCGGACGGCGAGCTGACCCGCAAGGGGCTGGCCGAGCTGCGGGAGACGCGGGTGCCGGTGTTCGACCTGGCCCACGTCCCGGACCCCGGCGGGTGGAACCTCCGGTTCCTGGCCGAGCCGGCCGAGAACGACCCCCGCCTGCCGCCGACCCCCGGCCGCCAGCCGGAACCGGCCGACGGGTCGGTCCTGAACGGCGGGGAACTCACCCTCGACGCCGCCGGCCCGCGCACCGCCGTCGGGGTCACCTACCGGCACTTCAACCTGGACGACCGGAGGGAAGAGCCGGTCCGGGCGTGGACCAGCTACGACGGGCTGCCGCGGTCGTTCGGCCAGCTCCCGGCGGCGAACGACTTCTCGCTGGAGTGCGTAGTCGAGGTGCGTGCGGCGGGGGCGGAGGCGTCGTTCGCGGTCCGCCTGCTCGACGGGGCGGACGCGGTCCACGCCGAGGTGTCGGTCGGGCCGCGGGCCGGCGGGCGGGTGTCGCTGGGCCGCGACGGGCACGGGGCGATCGGGTCGGCGACCGGGTTCGCCCTGGAGCCGGGCCGCACCTACCGGGTCGAGTTCGCGTTCGTCGACCGGCGGGTGATCCTGGCCGTCGACGGCAAGGTGGTCGTCCCCCCGGCCGACCTGCCCCCCGCGGCGAAGCGGGCCGAGGTCCGCCGGCCGTTCCAGCTCGGGGCGCGCGGGTGCCGCCTGGCGGTGCGGGAGTTGCGGCTGTACCGGGACGTGGTCTACACCCAGTTCGGCGAGCACGGGACGCAGCCGCCGCACGGCCGCCCCGCGGCCCTCGGCCCGGACGAGTACTTCCTCCTCGGGGACAACAGCGCCAACTCGCAGGACAGCCGGAAATGGCCGACCCCGGGCGTGCCGGAGGCCGAGTTCATCGGTAAACCGTTTCTCATCCACCAGCCGCTCCGCCCGGCCCGGGTGACGTTCGGCGGCCGGGAGCGGGAGTTCCAGACGGTGGACTGGGCCCGGCTCCGGTGGTTGCACTGAGCAACGGTTCCGACGGCGGCGGGCCGGGAGGGCGAGGCTCCTGCCGAGCCGTTAGCTCCGGCTCGGCAGGAGCCTCGCCCTCCCGGACTGGCAAGACCCGCCGGGCCCGAGCGAATAAGCGGTGACGTGACCCCCGACCCGACGAGTACGCAGATGTCCACCGCGACCGCCGCCGAGCCGAAGCCGAAGGCGCCCGACGAGAAGAAGCCGAAGCCGCCGCGGGACGCGGCCCGGGAGGTGGTCGAGACGATCGTGTTCGTGGTCGTCCTCGTCCTGCTCCTGAAGCTGTTCGTGACCGAGGCGTTCGTCATCCCGACCGGGAGCATGGCCGAGACGCTCTACGGGTACCAGAAGGTCGTCACCTGCCCGAAGTGCGGACACGAGTTCCCGGTCAACTCGCACGACGAGGTCGAGGGCCGGGACGGGCGGATCATGCCGCTGTACGGGTACACCTGCCCGAACTGCCGGTACCAGGGCCGAATCCAGGACCTCAACCCGGTCCCGGGGAACAACACCGGGGACCGGGTGCTGGTGCTCAAGCCGCTGTTCCACGTCCGCGACCCGCTCCGCGGCGAGGTGGTGGTGTTCAAGTTCCCGGAGAAGCCGCAGGAGAAGTGGACCGCCCAGAACTACATCAAGCGGGTGATGGGGTTCGGCGGGGAGACGGTCGCCATCCACCGCGGCGACCTGTACGTCACCCGCGCCCTCGACTACCCGGCCGACGCCGTCGACGACCAGGGGCGGCCGCTGTACCCCCGGCCGAAGGACCCGCACGACCTGTGGAAGTCGGACTACATGTACTCCCGCCCGAACCCGCTCGCCACCGACCTGTTCGACGCCTCCCTGGCGGCCGGGTTCCCGCCCGGCACCGGGTTCGAGATCGTCCGCAAGGGCGAGGAGCAGCTGCTGGCCGACCGGCGGATCGTCTGGGACAACGACCGGCAACCGGACCCGAGGGACCGGGTGGTCCCCCCCGCCCGGTGGTACCCGGAGTCCGGCCCGGACCCGAAGGCCGGGACGTTCTGGAACGGGGACGACAAGCTCCAGCCGAAGGTGTTCCGGCACGAGGGGGCGGACTGGCACTGGGTCCGGTACCGGCACCTCGCCATGCCGTGGAAGACGAACCCGCCGGACCTGTACGACCCGACCCCGCCGACCGACCCGTCTGCCCTCGCCGGCCAGGCCCCCGGCCCGGTCGACAACTTCCTCGGGTACAACGCCGGGCGGAGCGTCGTCCCCGGGCCGAAGCCGACCCTGGAGGTCCGGCACCAGAGCGGGGACGACGCCCGGTGGGTCGGGGACCTGTTCCTGGAGTGCAAGGTGACGCTGGCGGCCGGGGCCGAGGTCGCGCTGGAGCTGTCGAAGGGGGTGAACCGGTTCCGGGCGACGTTCGCCGAGGGGAAGGTGACGCTGTCCCGGTCCGGCCCCGGCGGGGAGGCGTTCGGCACCCCGTCCCGGCCGTGCCGGGTGTCCGCCGGGAAGGAGTACACCGTGCGGTTCGCGAACGCCGACTGCCGGCTGTGGGTGTGGGTGGACGGCCGTCGCATCGACTTCGGGGCGGAGGGCGACTATTCGCCGCCGACCCCGGAGCAGGAGGCGGCGTTCGTGGACACCGAGGAGATCGGCCGGAAGGAGGTGCCGCGGCCGTCGCCGGGGGTCCAGCCGGAGGGGTGGACGCGGGCGAACGACGTGCTCGCCCCGGCCGGGGTCGGGGCGAAGGGGGAGGTGACGGTGCGGAGCCTGGTGCTGCACCGGGACGTGTACTACACCCGCCGCGGCGGGGACGCCCGGGCCGAGTTCCTGTACGTCCAGCCGGGCCACTACCTGTGCCTCGGGGACAACAGCGCCCAGAGCTCGGACGGCCGGAGCTGGGGCGCCGTCCCGGGCCGGCTGATGCTCGGGAAGGCGGTGTTCGTGTTCTGGCCGTACAACCGGGTCGGGTTCATCAAGTGACGGCGGGGCGGCGACAGCCCCCGGTTAGCGACGCGTCGCAGACGCGTCCGTGACGCGGAGCGGAGCGCCCGATGCTCACCGGCGAGATCCAGGTCCGGGTGCGGTACGCCGAGACGGACCGGATGGGGCTCTTGCACCACGCGAACTACCTGGTGTACTTCGAGCAGGCCCGGACGGAGCTGCTCCGCGCCCGCGGGGGGTCGTACAAGGCCCTGGAGGACCAGGGGTTCTTCCTGGTCGTGGCGAAGGTCGAGATCCGGTACCGCCTCCCGGCCCACTACGACGACGTGCTGACGGTCCGGACCACGGTCGCCCGGGCCACCCCGGTCCGGCTGGAGCACCGGTACGAGGTGCTCCGGGACGGGGCGGTGATCTGCGAGGCGAACACCACCCTAGCCTGCGTCGACCGGGCCGGTAAACTGCAGCCGATGCCCGAGTGGCTGACGGCCGCCGGGTAGGGTGGGCCGAGCCCGGCTCTGCGGGCGAGTC
>PNKH01000182.1 GCA_013822345.1 Isosphaera sp. | reverse complement strand
GGGCCGAGGCTGACTCTTGCCTGGACCGCGGCCGTCTCGGCCGCTGCTTGGCGTCGCAGCGGCCGAGACGGCCGCGGTCCAGGCGTTCCGAACGGAGGCCGCGGTGTCCCGGACGCTCGTCTTCCTCTTCTCCCTCACCCTCGCCGCGTGTGCCCCCGTGACCGCACCGCCCGACCCCGCGCCGCCCCCGGCCGGAACGTTAACCCGGGAGCAGGCGTCGGCGTTTGCCCGGCTCGCCCTCAAGGGGCTCGGCAAGGAGTACCCGCACAAGCCCGGCGTCGTGTTCGCCGCCGCGGCCGACGTGAAAGCCCCGAGGGCGCTCCACCCGGCGTTCTACGGCTGCTTCGACTGGCACTCGGCGGTGCACGGGCACTGGCTCGTGGTCCGGGTGCTGAAGTCGTACCCGGACCTGCCGGAGGCGAAGGAGATCCGGGCCGTCCTCGCCGCACACCTGACGGCCGACAACCTGAAGGCGGAGGCGGCGTACTTCGCCCGGGCCGACGCGAAGTCGTTCGAGCGGCCCTACGGCTGGGCCTGGCTGTTGAAGCTGGCGGAGGAGCTGCACACCTGGGACGACCCGGACGCGAAGGCGTGGGCCGCGAACCTCCGGCCGCTCGCGGAACTGATCGCCGGGCGGTACGCGGAGCACTTCCCGAAGCAGACGTACCCGATCCGGTCCGGGGTGCACTCGAACACCGCGTTCGGGCTGTCGTTCGCCCACGACTACGCGGCGGCGGTCGGCGACGCGAAGCTGCGGGCGGCGGTCGAGGAGCGGGCGAAGGCGTACTTCGGGGCGGACGCCGACGCCCCGGCCCGGTGGGAGCCGGACGGGGCCGACTTCCTGTCCCCGAGCCTGTGCGAGGCGGACCTGATGCGGCGGGTGCTGCCGCCGGCCGAGTTCCGGACCTGGTTCCACCGCTACCTGCCGGGGGCGGCGAAGGGCGAGCCGGCGACGCTGTTCGCCCCGGCCACGGTCACCGACCGGTCCGACCCGCAGTTGGTCCACCTCGACGGGCTGAACCTGAGCCGCGGGTGGTGCATGCGCGGGGTCGCGGCGGCGCTGCCGGCCGACGACCCGGCCCGGAAGGTGCTGGCGGAGTCTGCCGCCCGGCACGCGGACGCGGCGCTGAAGCACGTCGCCAGCGGGGACTACGCCGGGGAGCACTGGCTGGCGTCGTTCGCGGTCCGGATGCTGGTCACCCCGGCCCCGTGAGGGGATGCCGCGAAACGGGCGCGGTGGTTCGTTGACCCGGGGGGGGTCTGGCCTTAGCATGGTCCCGCACCGGCCTCCACCCGAGGAACCCCGCGGATGACCGGACCCGTCGGCCGAACCCCGCCGCTCGAGCTCCGCTGGGGCGCCGCCCGCCCGCTGCCGGCCCGGTGGGTGGTGCCCGGCGGCCGCCGCGCCCCGGCCCCCACCCCGGACGCCCGCCCGCTCGACTTCTCGGCCGCCATGCGGCGGCTGTGCGCCGACGTGGCCGGGCGGTGCGAGGACCTCCGCCACGTCCACATGCCGCGGGTGCTGGTGTCGTTCACCCCGTCGCGGAACCGGAGCCGGTACGGCCTCCAGGCCCGGGTCACCCCGCTCCGGTTCGCCGACGGCGCCCTGACCCGCCGGCACGGCCCGGCCGAGTACCAGGTGCAGCGGTTCTTCGTCGACGGGCGGGAGATGCTGTACCTGCTGACGTTCTGCCTGCCGCGGTTCCTCGACCAGCCGTTCGAGGAGAAGCTGGTGACGGTGTTCCACGAGCTGTACCACGTCGGCCCGGCGTTCGACGGCGACCTGCGGCGGCACCCGGGCCGGTACGCGGTCCACTCGTACTCGAAGGACCGGTACGACGCCCGGATGGCGGAGCTGGTGCGGGAGTACGTGGCCGACCACCCGGACCCGGCGGTGTTCGACTTCCTCCGCGGCGGCTCCCGGGAGTTGTGGGACCGGCACGGCGGGATCGTCGGGACGGTGGTGCCGCGGCCGAAGCTGCTGCCGGTGGCGGCCGTCGCCCGGTCCGCGGCCCGGCGGCAGGCCCCCGGAGGGTAGCAGGCACACCCCGTGTGCCGCCCGCTGTCTTGCCTGGCGGGCGGCACACGGGGTGTGCCTGCTACCCTGAAATGCGACTGCGCGCCGGGCGTCACCTCTCGCGGGGGCGGCGGGTTCCGCCCCGCCGCCCGCCCCCGGACCACGCGATGAGCCCCGCCGCGCGACGGACGACGAGCCCCGGCGCGTGGGCCGCGGCGGGCGCCGCCTGCACCGGGCTGGCGTGGTTCGGCGGACACCTCATCGCCGCACTGCTCCTGAACGTCGAACTGTATCACGGCGTCAGCCCGGACCAGGTCGGCGGGGTCGCCCTCCTGTCCGCCGGGATCGGGGCCGTCGCCGGCCTGCTCGTCGGCGTGTCGGCGGGGTGGCTGTTCGGCCGGGCGCTGACGTGGGGTCTGCTGGTGGCGGCGGCCGGGGCGGCCGGCGGGGCGGTCGCGCCCTACGCGGCCCTGGCCGGCGCGGGTTCGCTCCCGCCCGCCGTCAGCACGTCCCTCGCCTGGGCGGCCGTCGGGCTGCTCACCGGACTGGCCGCGGGCCTGGTCGTCCGGCGGGCGGACGCGGTCCCGGAACCGGAGGAACGCGGCGACGAGCGACCGGCCCGGGCACTCGTCACGACGACCCGGATCACCGACCCCGACCTCCGCGAACGGGTCCGGTCGCTGCTCCGGGTGCTGCCGCTGTTCGTCGCGTCGGTCGGCTCCCTCGTCTCGGCGGGCGTGGTCACCTCCCCGGACGCGGTGCCCGGCCTCCTGGCCGCGGGGGCGGTCGGCCTGTGCGCGGCCGGCGCCCTGTGCGACCGCCCGCGGCGGTGACACCTTGCCGCCGCGCCCCCCGCCGGTACGCTGGCAACACCTCTTCCGCCGTCCCCGCCCCTACTCCCCGGGTGGCTCCCATGTCGCGGCTGTCCCGCGCCCTCCTCCCCGTCGCCCTGGCCGCCGGCCTCGCCGCCGTCCCCGCGTGCAACAAGCCGGCGTCCGGCAGGATCAAGGTCGGGGTGGTGACCAACTGCGCCGACCCGTTCTGGGACCTGTGCGAGGCCGGGGCGAACAAGGCCGCCAAGGACTTCGACGTCGACCTCCAGTTCCGCCAGCCGGAGGCCCTGGACGTGTCCCGCCAGACCCCGATCATCAACTCGTTCGTCGAGCAGGGGGTAAAGGGGATCGCGGTCAGCGTGATCAACCCGAAGGGGCAGAAGAAGGACCTGACCCGGGTCGCCGCCGAGGTCCCGCTGCTCACCATGGACAACGACGCCGACCCGGACACCGGCCGGCTCTGCTACGTCGGGGTGGACAACAAGGCGGCCGGGCGGGCGGTCGGGCGGCTGGTCAAGAGGGCCCTGCCGCCGGAGAAGGGCGGGGTGATCGCGATGTTCATCGGCAGCGACATCTCGGCCAACGGCGGGGCCCGCATCCAGGGCGTCCTCGACGAACTCGCCACCCCCGACGCGAACGGGGCCGACGCCACCCGGACGTTCAACGGTCGGGACGTGAAGGGGAAGATGTACGGCCGGTACTTCCTGGTGGACGGGGAGGCGAAGACGGACGGCGGGCCGGACAAGAACCCGCAGCAGTACCCGGTGACGATGCTCGAGCGGCTGGAGGGCGTCCCGGACGTGTGCCTGGTCGGCTTGTACGCGTACAACCCGCCGGCGATCCTGTCCGCGGTCCGGGCGAACAAGCTGGTCGGGAAGGTGAAGATCGTCGGGTTCGACGAGAACCCGGTCACCCTGAAGGCGATCACCGCCGGGGAGATCGAGGGGACGGTCGTCCAGGACCCGTACAACTACGGGTACAAGTCGGTCGAGATCCTCGCCGCCGTCGCCCGCGGGGACAAGTCGAAGCTCCTGACCCAGCCCCTCCCGTACCAGGTGGTGACCAAGGACGGCGGCCCGGACCAGACGGCCGACGGGCTGACGATCAAGTTCCCGAAGGCGGCCGACTACGCCGAACTCGTCCGCGGCCAGTTCGCGTCGATCGGGAAGTCGGCCGGGGAGTGACCCCATGCCCACCCCGCGGCTCGAGGTCACCGCCGCCCGGAAGCAGTTCCCCGGGGTCCTCGCCCTCGACGGCGTCTCGCTCATCCTCGCCCCGGGCGAGGTGCTGGCGGTCGTCGGCGAGAACGGGGCCGGCAAGTCGACCCTGATGAAGGTCGTCGCCGGGGTGTACCGCCCGGACGCCGGGGAGGTCCGGCTCGACGGCCGGCCCGTCCGGTTCGCCGGCCCGGCCGACGCCACCGCCGCCGGGGTCAGCCTGATCCACCAGGAGCTGAACCTCGCCGAGAACCTGTCCGTCGCCGACAACCTGTTCCTCGGCCGGGAGCGGACGACCGCCGGCCCCCTCCGGGTGCTGAACCGCCGGGCGACGGCGGCCGCGGCGCGCGACCTGTTGGCGCGGGTCGGGCTGCCGGCCGACCGGGCCGGGCGGCGGGTCGAGGCGCTGCCGCCGGGCGAGAAGCAGTTGGTCGAGGTGGCCCGGGCCCTCGGGCTGGATGTCCGCGTCCTGATCATGGACGAGCCGACCTCCAGCCTCACCCAGCGCGAGACCGAGACACTGTACGGGGTGATCGCCGGGCTGAAGGCGGCCGGGGTGTCGGTGCTGTACATCTCGCACCGCCTGGCCGAGGTCCGGCGGTGCGCCGACCGGGTCCTCGTGCTCCGCGACGGCCGCAACGCCGGGGAGTTGACCGGGGCCGAGGTCACCCACGACAACATGGTCCGGCTGATGGTCGGCCGCGACCTGAACCGGTTCTATCCGCGGGTCCACCGCTCGGGGGCGGGGGCGGCGGTGCTGGAGGTCCGCGGGCTGCGGTACGCCGGCGGGCCCGACACCCCGGCGTCGTTCGAGGTGCGGGCCGGCGAGGTGCTCGGCATGGCCGGGCTGGTCGGGGCCGGGCGGACGGAGCTGTCCGAGGCGGTGTTCGGGGTGCGGCGGGTGACCGCGGGTGAGGTGCGGCTCGGGGGCGAGCCGCTGCGGGTCCGGTCCCCCGCCGACGCGGTCGCCGCCGGGGTGCTCCTCGTACCGGAAGACCGCCGGCTCCACGGCCTGGTGCTGGAGGCCGGGGTCGGGTTCAACCTGAGCCTGCCGAACCACGACCGGCTCGGGTCGGTGCTCGGGGTCCGGCCGCGGGCCGAGGCGGAGTTGCACCGCACCTGGATCGACCGGCTGCGGGTCCGGACCCCGTCGGCGGCGCGGCCGGTCGGGCTGCTGTCCGGCGGGAACCAGCAGAAGGTGGTGTACGGGAAGTGGCTGGCCCGGGGGCCGCGGGTGCTGATCCTGGACGAGCCGACCCGGGGGGTGGACGTCGGGGCGAAGGCGGAGATCTACGGGCTGATCGACGAGCTGGCCGGCCGGGGCGTGGGGGTGTGGATGATCACCAGCGACATGGAGGAGCTGCTCGGGATGGCCGACCGGGTGGCGGTGATGCACGAGGGCCGGGTGGCCGGGGAGCTGGCCGGGCCGGCGCTGACCGAGGAGGCGGTGATGCGCCTCGCCACCGGGGGGGCCGCGGCGTGACACGGATTCTCGGGGTGCTCGGGCTGCTCGCCGTCCTGTACGCCGGGCTGTGGCTGTCGAGCGAGTCCGGCCTGAGCGGCCGCAGCCTGACCAGCCTGGCGAACGACCAGGGGCGGTACGGGGTGGTCACCCTCGGGGCCGCCCTGGTCATCATCACCGGCGGGATCGACCTGTCGGTCGGGGCGGTGGTCGGGTGCGCCGCCGTCCTGTTCGGCACCCTCACCCGGGACGGCCTCCACCCGTACCCGGCGGCCCTGGCGGTGCTGCTGTTCGGGGCCGGGGTCGGGCTGGCGAACGGGCTGCTGGTGACCCGGCTGAAGCTCCAGCCGTTCCTGGTGACGCTGTGCGGGATGTTCGTCTTCCGCGGGGCCGCCCGGCTGGTCGGGACGGTGGTCGACCAGTCGCAGGTGACCGAGGCCCACCCGGAGTTCGCCGGGGCGATGAACGCCCTGACCTACGTCCTGGTCGGCAAGGACGAGAAGGGGGCGCTGGTGTTCCCGGCGATGTTCGCCTGGCTCCTGGCCCTGGCCGCCGCGGTCGGGTTCTTCCTCCACCGGACCGCGTACGGCCGGTACTGGTACGCGATCGGGTACAACGAGCAGGCGGCCCGGTACGCCGGGGTGAACGTGGACCGGCACCGGACGGTGGTGTACGTCGTCTGCTCGGCGCTCGCGGCCCTCGGCGGGCTCCTGCTGTTCCTGGACAGCTCGACCGTCCAGGCGGACAGCGCCGGGGCCGGGCAGGAGCTGAACGCGATCCTCGGGGCGGTGCTCGGCGGGTGCAGCCTGCGCGGCGGGGAGGGGACGGCGGTCGGGATGGTGCTCGGGGCGATGGTCCTGCCGGCGATCGAGAAGCTGGTCACGTTCGTCGGGATGGGGAACCGGGTGATCCCGGTGGTGATCGGGCTGACGCTCCTGATCGGCACCATCGTCGACGAGCTGATCCGCCGCCGGTCCCGCCTCCGCGGGTGACGGCACAGGTCCGGAGACCCGTGCCACGAGCCACCACCCTTCTTGTGGCACAGGTCAAAAGACCTGTGCCACGAACCTACACGGCGCCTGTTCCGGCCCAGGCCGGGCGGCGGCCGCGGCGCCGGGCCGGCGGCCGGTGCTGCGACCGGGCCAGCGCCGCCAGCTGCGCGAACCCGTCCCCGTGGGCCATGTACCCCATCCGCCGCCGCACGTCCTCCGTCAGCGCCTGCCCGCCGACCACCACCACCACCCGGCGGGCCTCCGCCACCCGGTAGAACTCGGCGTG
>PNKH01000181.1 GCA_013822345.1 Isosphaera sp. | reverse complement strand
CCCGACCGCGGCCTGAAGGCACCGTACAACCCCGCGGTGAAGGACCAATCGAGATGGGTATTCGAGCCGCAGGTCGCGCAACGGGTGACCAAGAAACTCCTCGACGAGGCCGGAGTGAAGGTGCTGACGGAACGCCGGTTGAAGTCGATCACGAAGGACGGGGCGCGGATCAAGACGCTGGTCACGAACGACGGCACGTTCACCGCCAAGGTCTTCATTGACGGCACCTACGAGGGCGACCTCATGGCCGCCGCGGGGGTCGCGTGGACCATCGGCCGCGAGGGCAGGGCGGACCACGAGGAACCACTGGCCGGCAAGCAATACCCGAAGCCCGGGATGAAGATCAACGGCTTCGACGACGCCGGCAAACTGTTGCCCCTGCTCACCGCGGATAACCGCGGGGCGGAAGATCAGGGTGACACGAACGTGATGACCTACAGCTTCCGGCTCTGCCTGACCGCCGACCCGAAGAACCGCGTGGACATGCCCAAGCCGGACAAGTACGACCCGGCCCGATTCGAGATCATCCGCCGCTACCTGCGGGCCGGGGGCGACATCGGCAAGGTCGGTTTCGATCTATATCCGTTGCCCGGCGACAAGTTCGACGGCAACAACTCCATCGGCGGGCAGTTCTCGATCGGCCTGGTCGGCGGTGGCAACGACTGGCACACGGCTGACGAAGCGGGGCGCAAGGCGATCTGGAACGCGCACAAGCAGTACACCCTCGAGTTCATTCAGTTCCTGACCACCGACCCCGTCATCCCCGTGAAGACCCGGGACCATTACAGCCGGTTCGGCTTGTGCAAGGACGAGTTCGCCGGCCACGGCCACTTCCCTCCGGCGCTCTACGTCCGTGAGTCCCGGCGGATGAAAGGCATGTACGTCATCACGCAGAAGGACATCCTCGACACACCGGCGAAGGACGACCCGATCGCCATCTCGTCATTCCCGATTGATTCGCACGACTGCCGACGGATCGCCGTCAAAGGCGGCGGCGTGGTCAACGAGGGCACCATCTTCCCGGTGCGGCGGAAGGAGCCCAAGCAGGGCTACGCCTATCACGTGCCGTACCGTGCGGTGCTGCCGAAGCCGGCGGAGTGTGTCAACCTGCTGGTGCCGGTCGCGCTGTCGTGTACGCACGTCGGCATCTCGTCACTGCGGATCGAGGGGGCGTGGATGGTGATCGGCCAGGGTGCCGGTGTCGCAGCGGCGCTGGCGGCCAAGCAGGGGGTGACCGTGCAGGATCTGCCCTACGCGAAACTGCGCGAGCGACTGCTGGCACAGAAGCAGGCTCTGGAACTTCCTGTCGCCGGGGCTGGCGACAAGAAATAAGTCCGAACCGGCAGTTGCACCAAACCGGCAGAGCCGTCGCGGCGTGCTGCCGGGTCGGGGGGCGCGCAGGTTTGTGAGGAATAAGGCCGATCCGGGCGAGAAGACCGACCTCGCCGCGAAGAAGCCCGACGTGGTCGCGAGGGCGGTAAAACCGATGGCCGCCGCGCACGGACCACCCGGACTGGCCTCTCCGCGACGCCAAGAAGAACTGACGCCATCCCTCACTCCGGAGCCTCTCCATGCACCGATTCCTGCTCGGCCTCGTTGCCCTGCTCGGTGCGGGCCTCGCGCCGGTCTCGGCCGCGAAGAAGCCGAACGTCGTGATCATCCTCGCGGACGACCTCGGGTACGGGGACGTGTCGTGCTACAACCCCGAACGGGGCAAGATCCCGACGCCGAACATCGACGCGCTCGCGAAAGGCGGCATGCGCTTCACGGACGCACACTCGTCGTCCGGCGTCTGCTCTCCAACGCGGTATACACTCCTCACCGGCCGGTACCACTGGCGCACGCGGCTCCAGACTCGGATCGTGGGCGTGTGGGGTGTTCCGCTCGTCGCCCCGGACCGGCTCACGGTCGCGGGCCTCGCGAAGCAGCACGGGTACCACACGGCGTGCGTCGGGAAGTGGCACCTCGGCTGGGACTGGCCCATCCCCGCCGACGAGCGGAAGCACTTCCAAGGGCTCGGCGGTAAGGGGAATGACAAGGCCGCGGCGGAGCCGACCGCGGACCACGTCGCGGCGTGGAAGCGGGCGTTCGCCCAACGCATCCCCGGCGGCCCGACCGCACGCGGGTTCGACGAGTACTTCGGCACCGACGTACCCAACTGGCCGCCGTACTGCTTCATCGAGAACGACCGCACCGTTGGCATCCCCACCACACTGTTGCCCCCGAAGGAGTTCACGGCCAACCTCGCGAGCTTGCAGGGTCCGGCACTCCCGGAGTGGAAACTCGACGCGGTCCTCCCCGCGCTCGCGGACCGGGCGTGCGACGTCGTCGCCAAGCAGTCGAAGGCCAAGTCGCCGTTCCTCCTGTACCTCCCGCTGACGGCCCCGCACACCCCCATCGCCGTCGCGAAGGAGTGGCAGGGGAAGAGGTCGTTGAAGCACTCCTACGCCGACTTCGTGATGCAGACCGATGCGGTCGTCGGCCGCGTGCTGGACGCAATCAAGGCGGCGGGCGTCGAGGACAACACGCTCGTCGTCTTCACAAGCGACAACGGCTGCGCCCCGTACATCGGGGCGAAGGACCTGGAGGCGCGCGGGCACTTCCCGAGCGGGCCGCTGCGGGGGTACAAGGCCGACGCGTGGGAGGGCGGGCACCGCGTCCCATTCATCGTGCGATGGCCCGGCACCGTGAAGCCCGGTTCGACCTGCTCGCAAGCAATCGGCTCGGTGGACATCCTCGCGACCCTGGCCGAGGTGTTCAGCGCGAAACTCCCGGCGACCGCGGGCGAGGACAGCGTCAGCCTGATGCCGCTCCTACGGGGCGAGGACAAGCCGATTCACGAGGCGGTAGTTCACCATTCCTCGACGGGCGTGTTCGCGATCCGATCCGGGAAGTGGAAGCTGATCCTCGGCCCCGGCAGCGGCGCGACTGACGGCACCAAGCCGCACCTCTACGACCTGACCGCCGACATCGGCGAGAAGACTGACCTCGCCGCCAAGCACCCCGAGGAGGTGAAGCGTCTCACGGAGTTGATGGAGAAGTTCGTCGCGGACGGCCGCAGCACACCCGGCGAGAAGCAGAAGAACGACGTCGCGGTTCAGATCGTGAAGAAGGCGAAGGCCGACCCGCCTCCCAAGAAGGATGAGCCTCCCGCCCCGAAGAAGGACGCGCCCGCGGCGCCGAAGGACGTCGTCTACAAGGAGGCATCGGGCGACAAACTGCAACTCCACATCTACGCGCCGGCCGACGCGAAACCCGGCGACAACCGCACGGCGATCGTGTTCTTTTTCGGCGGCGGGTGGTCGGGCTGGAACCCGACGCAGTTCGAGCCGTTCGCCCGGCACTTCGCTGGCCTCGGGTGCGTCGCGATCTGCGCCGACTACCGCGTCTCGTCCCGGCACAAAACCACGCCCGCCGACGCGGTGCGGGACGCGAAGTCGGCCGTCCGCTACGTCCGGGAGCACGCGAAGGAGTGGGGCGCGGACCCGAACCGGATCGTCGCGGCGGGCGGGTCGGCGGGCGGGCACCTGGCCGCTTGTACCGCGCTCGTGCCCGGCTTCCTCGACGAGAAGGGCGCCAAGGACGCCGACATCGCACCGAACGCGCTGGTGCTGTTCAACCCCGTACTCGACACCTCGGCGGCGGGCTTCGGCGGGGCGAAGCGGGGCGACGAACTCAAGCCGATCTCGCCGCAGCACCACGTGCGCGAGAAACTGCCGCCCGTGCTGGTCCTCCACGGCACCGCCGACACAACTGTGCCGTTCAAGCAGGTGGAGGCATTCGCGAAGGCGATGAAGGACGCGGGGAACGTGTGCGAGGTCGAGGCGTTCGAGGGCCGCGGGCACGGCTTCTTCAACCATCCGGAGTTCCGCAAGGGCGCGAAGCCGGACGATTACGAGGCGTGCGTGAAGCGCGCGACGAAGTTCCTCGAAGACCAGAAGCTCCTACCGGCCCGGGTGCCGCAGAAGTGACCACTAACCCACGAGGCTTCGCCGTGACCCGACTGATCCTCTCCGCCCTCTCCGCCGTGCTGCTCGCTCCCGCCGCCCATGCCGAGGGGCCGAAGCGGCCGAACGTCGTGTTCATCCTGGCCGACGACCTCGGGTGGGCGGACCTCACCCCCTACGGCAGCACCTTCCACGACACACCCAACCTGAAGCGTCTCGCCGACCGCGCGGTGCGGTTCACGAACTACTACGCGGCCAGCCCGCTGTGCTCGCCGACGCGATCGAGCATCCTCACCGGACTGTACCCGGCCCGCACCGGCATCACGGCCCCAGCCTGCCACCTGCCCGCGGTGCAACTCGAGAAGCGGCTCGCGGCCGGGTCGCCGACGTCGCGGGTGATCGGGGCCGACAGCCTCACCCGGCTCAAGGGCGAGTACGTCACCCTCGCCGAGGTGTTCAAGGAGGCGGGCTACGCGACCGCCCACTTCGGCAAGTGGCACCTCGGGCACGGTGCCGGGTACGAGCCGAAGGACCAGGGCTTCGACGCGGACGTCCCGCACACGCCCAAGGCCCCCGGGCCGGGCGGCGGGTACTTCGCCCCGTGGAAGTTCGTCACCGACCCGCAGTTCCAGGGCAAGCCGGGCGAACACATCGACGAGTGGATGGCCGGGGAGGCCGCCAAGTTCGTCGCCGCCCAGAAGGGCAAGCCGTTCTACCTGAACTTCTGGATGTACTCGGTCCACAGCCCCTGGAACGGCGACCCGAAGCTGATCGAGCAATTCAAGAAGGCCGCCGACCCGAAGGCCGCACAGCGGAACCCGCTGTACGCCGCGATGCTCAAGAACATGGACAGCGCGGTCGGCAAACTGCTCGACGCGCTCGACGCGGCAAAGGTGGCCGACGACACGATCGTCGTGTTCACCTCGGACAACGGCGGGTGGGCGTACCCGCCGAGGGCCACCGACCCGAAGGGGTACGAGGAGACCCCGGCGACGAGCAACGCGCCGCTGCGGAGCGGGAAGGCGTCGAACTACGAGGGCGGGACGCGGGTGCCGTGTCTGGTCGCGTGGCCCGGCAAGGTGAAGGCCGGGACCAGCGACGCGCTGTTCAGCAGCGTGGACTGGTTCCCGACGCTGCTCGCGATGACCGGCGTCAAACCCGAGTCGATGACCAAAGTGGATGGAGTGGACCAGGTGCCCGCGATCCTGGGGCAGAAGCCCGTGCGCGATGTGGTGTACGCCCACTTCCCGCACGGGAGCGAGGCGCAGGAGGTCGGGATCCCCGGGTTCTGGCCGGCGACGTGGGTCCGCAAGGGCGACTGGAAGCTGATCCGGTTCTACGCCAAGAACGATAACGTCACTGACCGCCTGGAACTCTACAAGCTGAAGGACGACGTCGGCGAGGCGAAGAACCTCGCCGCCGAGAAGCCGGAGGTGATCAAGGAGCTCGCGGGGCTGATCGACGCCTTCCTGAAGGACACCGAGGCGGTCGTCCCGAAAGCCAACCCCGGGTTCGGCAAGCAAGCGGCGTCCGGGGGCGCGGCCGGCTGGACGCCGAGCAAGGACGCGGTCGTCGCGACGAAGGACGGGGTTCTGGTCGTCACGTCCACCGGCGGCGACCCGTACATCGTCGCCCGCGACCTGCCGGCCGGGGCCGGGCCGTACACGGTCGAGTTCAATATGAAGTCGGGCAGCCGCGGCACCGGCCAAGTCTTCTGGGCGACGGCCGACGACAAGGGGTTCCACCGCGACCGGTCCACAACCTTCGAGCCGAAGCACGACGGCGAGTGGCACGAGTACGCGGTGAAGTTGCCGGTCGAGAAGGCGCTGACGGGGCTCCGGCTCGACCCCGCCACAGCCCCCGGCGAAATCCGCCTCGACGCGATTACGTTGAAGGACAAGGACGGCAAGGCGATCCGATCCTGGCCCACCCCGCCCGCGAACAAGAAGTGACCGCGCCCACGTTCACACGTCGAGGCGCCCCACGCGCCCGGCCACGGGACCCGCAACCGCGACCGGTAGCCGAGCGCGAGGCGGTCGGCTTCACTTCTTCTTGACCGGGCCGCCGCCGTTGGGGCTGAGCCGCTTCCACCAGTCCGGCCCCTCCTTCTCGACCTCCGCGTTCAACTCCTTCAGGCGCTTCGTCATCGCGGCGAGTCGCTCCGGCTCCTTCGCGCTCAGTTCCGTCACCTCCTTCGGATCGGTCTTCAGGTTGTACAACTCGACCTTGCCGAAGTCCTGCGCCGCGAGGAGCTTCCAGTCGCCGTCGCGGATCGCCATGTGGAGGTTGTTCGGGGCCATGTTCAGCCGCCAGTAGAGCGGCACCTTGCGGTCGACGGCCGCGACCGTGCCGGTCAGCACCGGGAGCACGTCGGTGCCGTCGATCACCCGGTCCGCCGGCGGCCTCACCCCACAGACGCCGAGTACCGTCGGGAACAGGTCACTGCCGATCACCGGGCCGTCGGCGGTGGTGTTCGGCTTGATGTGCCCGGGCCACCGGGCCACGCCGGGCACGCGGATGCCGCCCTCGTACATCGCCCGCTTCCGCCCGCGAAGCCCGCCCGTGCTGCCGCGGGTGCGGTTCTTCAGGCCGTCGCCTTCCGGCCCGTTGTCCGAGGTGAAGAACACGAACGTCGTGTCGGTCAACTTCTGCTCGTCGAGCGCCTTCATGAGCTTGCCGAACGCGTGGTCGAGTTGGGACACGTTCCCGTGGTGCTGACGCACATCTTCATCGAGGTCGGCGTACGGCTTCTGGAACTGCGGGTCGGTCTCGATCGGCAGGTGCGGCTCGTGCGCCCACACGGCGAGGAAGAACGGCTTCGACTTGTCCCGCTTGGTCGCCAGCCAGTCGACCGCCTCGTCCGCGACGAGCGGGGCCGAGAACCCGTCCAGCTTTCCGACCG
>PNKH01000180.1 GCA_013822345.1 Isosphaera sp. | reverse complement strand
GGCGGGCCGGGAAGGGGTGCCGGACCCGGGTGTGCGGGCTACCCGTCAAGGCCCCGTGGCTCAACCCCATCGAGCCGAAGTGGGTGCACGGCAAGCGAGCCATCATCGAGCCGGATCGGAAGCTGACGGCCGACGAAGTCCGGGAGCGGGTGTTTGCCCACTTCGAGGTCAAGCCCACCGGGCCGCTCAAACAGGCGGTCGGTTGAGACTGCACTTGGCCGTCCGCACGAACTCGTCTACGCACGGCGGGCAGCAGAACCCGTACGCCTTTCCGCCCACGGTCCAGGCACAGCGGGGGTCGGCCTTGGTCCGGGTCACCGGGCAGACGCGGTCGCCCGGCCCCGGGGCGAAATCGTGCCTCGCCCGGAAGCCGCGGAACTTCTCGGTAGCCGTTACTCCGCCGTTCGCCGCGATGTCGGCCTCCGTATACCTCCCGCCGGGCAGGCCTTGCACAACGGTTCCGGACCGGGCAATCTGGGTCGAGTTTGCGGGACGCCGTTTAACGACTTACGGCGACTTCCGACCCAAAACCGGCCACCGTTGTGCAAAGCCCGCCGGGCAAGAGGTACAGCTCCCGCTCCTCCGCGCCGCCGACCCCGGCCGGCATCCCGTGGTCCGGGGCCGGCCCGAACCGGGTATACGCCCACAGCCCGACGATCAGCCCGACGGTCAGCGGGAACCACAGCGACCGGGTCATCCGCCGTCCTCCTGGGCCGCGACCCAGGCCACCAGTCGGCCGGCCGCGACCGCGGCGTAGGTCGCGCAGGCGGGCATCCACATGATCAGGCCGGCGAGCTGCTGGTCCTCCAGGGCGGTCAGCCCCCACGCCCCGGTCCGCCCCTCGTAGTCCGGATACCACGGCCGCGGGGCGAGGGCCGTGAGGAGGCCCAACGCCGTCGCGTGCAGGGACGTGGTGAACAGGTACAGCAGCCCGGCCAGCGGGTGCAGCCGCACGCGCCCGACCGGGGCCAGAACAGGCACGCAGCGGCGAAGAACGTCAGGTGTTGGGCGTCGTGGACCACCGGGTTCCGGAGTGCCGCCTGGTACAGGACCGGGTGGTGCCAGGCCCACAGGGCGGCCGCGTACAGCGCCCACACGAGGAACGGGTTCCACAGCCGCCCGCCGGCGTCGACCCGCCGCCACGCCCGGCCCGCCGCCGCCCGGTAAGGGGCCGGCATCCCCGACAGCAGGACGAGTACCGGGTTCCCGAGGACGAGCAGCGGGGTGGCCACGTTCATCAGCACCATGTGCTGGACCTTGTCGGCCGACGCCAGCTCGTCGCTGAGCCGGTCGAGGGGCGAGACGAGGGCCGCGGCGACGGCGACCAGCCCGGCGGCGAACGCCCCCGCTTGCCAGGCCCGGACGCCGCGGCCCGGCCCGGCCCGCCACAGCCGCTCCACCCCGCGGACGTACAGCCAGGACACGAGGGCGAGGTTCAACAGGACGACCGGGTCCGCGTTCCACCCGGCCCACCAGTCCAGCAGGCCGAGCGACCCGCCGGCGTCCGCCCACGGAATCGGGCCCCGGAGTTCGCCGCCCACCGCCCGCCCTCGCCGGTGCGGTCAGCAGTCCCGCAGGTAGTACAGGATCGGGACGCTCTCCACCAGGATGACGAAGGCGAACGCCCCGCTCTGGATCAGCCCGGCGGTGGCGAGGTACGCCCTCGGCGCGTCCTCGGCGGCCGGGTCACCGTCCCGGGACAGCCGGCCGCGGCTACGGTGGGCCACCCACGTCGCGGCCAGGGCCACCAGCAGCGACGCGGCCGACACCCCGACCAGCAGCCACGTCACGACCGTCAGGCCGAGGTGGGTGTCGTGGCCGGCCGGAGTCCGGCACCCGAACTCGGCGACCGCGTAGGCGAGCAGCAGGTGCTCCGTCCACGCGCCCGCCCCGCCGAGCAGCCCGAACCAGAGCCGCCACCGGGCGACCTCGCCCCGTCCGGTCCCTTGCTCCGCCACGGCCGCCATTTCCGCCCCCGGTCAGAGCACGTGCGGCGACACGTACAGCGTGGCGAACACCACCGCCCCCACCGCCGCGACGAACAGGAGGAAGTGGGCCGCCATCTGGGCGTGCAACGCTTGGAACAGCCGCCAGTGGGGGTCGGCCCGGACCGTTCGGACGAACCCCGTCGCGGCCAACCCGAGCCCGATCAGGGCCGCGGTCACGGCCGCCCACTCCAGCCGGAAGAACGCCGACCCGTAGGCGTTCGCCCGACAGGTGAACCCCAGCCGCGTCTGGTTGAGGACGACCAGCCCGACGAACCCGACGACCAGCAGGCACGCGGCCCCCATACCGACCTGATACCGCCGCTTGTGGTCGGCGTTGAACGCCCGCCTCCCCCACCCGCGGCCGCGGCCGTGACCAACAGCCCGTACCCGGCCGCCGGCAACCCCCACCCCGGGCCGGCAGCCCGTCCTGCGGCCACCCCGTGGCCGAGCACAGCCGGAGGTAGAAGTAGGTGGACACCATGACGACCACCGCCCACCCGACCACGCACATGACGACCAGCATCCCGAGCCACCCGAGCGACATCGTCCCGGTCGTCCAGAGCGGCAGCCCGGTCTCCTCCGGCAGGGTGCTGGTCCGCATCGCCTCCAGCTCCCGCCGGTCCGGCCACAGCCAGAGCACCACCCCGAACACGCTCACCACCACCCCGGCCGCACCACCCGGTGTTCGGCGTGCCGGCGTTCGACCGGGCCAGCCAGACCCGGTTCTTCCTGTGCGTCCGGGCGACCGACCCCCGGTTCGACCGGGAAGGAGTCCGGCGCGTCCTGGCCGAGACGCGGCCGCTCGGGGTGTGGGAGGTGCCGCTGTAGAAAGACGAAGGCCCCCCGCCGGCCCGCTTCCCTCTGGCCTGTTGCCGTTTGCCTGCTCGCGGGGTGCGGGCAGAAGATGGCCGACCAGCCGCGGTACGTGCCGCCGGAGACGGGCCGGTTCTTCGCGGACGGCCGGTCGGCCCGGGAGCCGGTGCCCGGGACGGTGGCGCGCGGGCAGCCCCACGCCGACGCGCACCCGGTCACCGGCCTGAAGCCCGGGGCGGAGGCCCCGCCCGCCCCGACGCTCGACCGGCGGGGCACTACGCCGACACCCTCCCGCACCCGGTGACCGCCGACGTGCTCCGGCGCGGGCGGGAGCGGTTCAACATCTACTGCGCCGTCTGCCACGGGCGGGCCGGGAACGGGGCCGGCCCGGTCGTCGCCAACGGCTACCCGCCGGCCCGGTCGTACCACGACGACCGGCTCCGCCGGGCCCCGGCCGGGTACCTGTTCGACGTGATCACCCGCGGGTACGGGCGGATGCTGGCCTACGCGGGGCAGGTCGCCGCGGACGACCGGTGGGCGGTGGTCGCCTACGTCCGGGCGCTGCAGCTCAGCCGGCACGCGGAGCTGAAGGACCTCCCTCCCGAGGTCCGCCGGCGGTTCACCGACCCCGGGAAGTGACGGGGGCCCCGACCGTGCCCGACCCTGCCCCGGCCAGCCCCTCCGACCCCGCGCCCACCGAGCGCCGCCGACTCGTCCGCTACTCGCTGTGGTCGGCCGGCGTGTTGGCCGCCGTGGGGGTCGCGTTCTACGCCGCCTTCTGGCTCCCGTACCGCGACCCGAGCGACGCCTACCCCCGGGCGGTGCAGGTCCTCCCCGACCCCGTCCCCGCCGACTGGGCGGCCGACGAGGCGGCCCTGCGGGAGTCCGGGTGGGTGGACCGCGGGGCCGGGGTCGTCCGCATCCCGGTGGACGAGGCGATGGGGCTGCTCGCCGGGAAGCTGCCGGTCTGCGAGGGCGGGGCGGAGCCCCGGGAGGAGCGGTCGCGGCGGCACGTCCCGACGGACGCCGGCTCCGGCAGGGCCGCCAAGTGACGGGCCGTGTCAGGTAAAGAGGAACCCGCCGTCGGCCGTCGCCGCAAGCCGTTCCCGGCGGCCCGCCGCGTGCGGCCCCGTCCGGCGGGTCGGGGTCACCGACCGCACGGGGGGACAGCGATGCTCGTCAAAGAGATCATGACGCGGGACGTGGAGTGCGTCGGCCCGGACGACACCCTGCAGACGGCGGCCCGGAAGATGCGGGACCTGAACGTCGGCCCGCTGCCGGTGTGCGGCCCCGACGGCAGGCTCGCCGGGATGCTCACCGACCGGGACGTCACCGTCCGGGCGACGGCCGACGGGAAGGACCCGACCCGGGCAACGGTCCGGGAGGCGATGACCCCGGACGTGGTGTACCTGTTCCAGGACCAGGACGCCCGGGACGCGGCCGACACCATGGCCGCCCACCAGATCCGCCGGGTGGTGGTCCTGGACGCCGACAAGCAACTGGTCGGGATCGTGGCCCTGGCCGACCTGGCGGTCGACGCCGGGCGGGAGGCCCGCCCGGCCGACACCCTGCGCCAGGTGTCCGAGCCGGCCGAGCCGAAGCGGTGACCGCCCCGCCGATCCTACCCGTCTCCGCCCCGGCCGCGGCCGGGGCGGCCAGGAGGTTCCCATGAGTCTTTCTCGTCTCGGGTGTCCGGCCCTGTTCACGGCCTCCTTCCTCGCCAACGCAGCGGACGAGGTGCAGACGGCCCGCGGCCAGGTCGTCCGGGCCGACGCCGACGCCAACCGGGTGACCGTCCGGACGGCCGCGGGCAAAGAGGTTTCGCTGGCGGTCACCCCCGAGTCGAAGGTCGGGACGGCGGCCAAGCCGACCACGCTCAAGCAGCTCACGGCAGGCCGGAAGGTGCGGGTGACCTACCAGACCCGGGACGGGACGGACCGCCTCCTCACCCTGGTGCCGGCGGTGACGACCGACGAGGACCTGGGGCGGGAGGTGCGGGAGGCCCTGAAGGCCGCCAAGGACTACTCGTTCCGGCAGAAGGACAAGTACGAGCGGGAGCTGCGGGAGGTGGTTGACAAGGTGGACGACCGGATCGAGGACCTGCGGGACCGGGCCAAGGAGGCCGGGGCGGACGCCCGGGCGAAGATCGAGGAGCAGGTCGAGGAGCTGAAGAAGAAACGGGACGCCCTGGCGGACCGGCTCGGCCGCGCCGCCCCGGCCGCCGAGGACGCGTGGGAGGACCTCAAGTCCGGCGTCGGTGGGGCGGTCGAGGACCTGGGCCAGGCGCTCGACCGGTTCCGCTCGCCCCCCAAGTGACCCCGCGGGCGAGTCATGACGACCGCCGCCGACCGCCGCCCCGGCCCGGACCGGACCGGGCGGAGCCGCCGACCCCCGGCGGGTCGGCCGGCCCGTGGGGGCTGCTGCGCGAGGCGGCGGCCGCCTGGTGGCGCGACAACGCCATGCGGCTGTCGGCGGGGGTGGCGATGTACACGATCCTGTCCCTGTCCCCGCTCCTGGTCATCACCATCAAGGTGCTGGCGGTGGTGTTCGGGGAGGCGGCGGCGTCGGCCCAGGTCGAGCGGCAGACCCGGGAGTTCCTCGGCCCGACCGGGGCGGAGGCGGTCCGGGGGATGGTCGCCGAGACCGTCCGACCGGGGGCGGGGGTCCCGGCGACCGTGATCAGCCCGGCGGTGCTGCTGTTCACCGCGTCCGGGGTGTTCGCCGAGCTGCGGGACGCGCTGAACGGGCTGTGGGGGATCACCCCCGGGGCCGGCGGGGGGTGGTGGGCGGCCGTCCGGGACCGGGTCCAGTCCGTCGGGATGGTGTTCGTGGTCGGGTTCCTGCTCCTCGTGTCCCAGGCCGTCACCACCGTCCTGACCGTCCTGAGCGAGCACGTGGCCGGCGGCCCCGGGTGGGTCGCGACCGCGGCCGACCTGGTCGTCTCCACCCTGGTCGTCGCCCTGCTGTTCGCGCTGATCTTCCGGTTCCTGGCGGACGCCCGGCTCGGGTGGCGGGACGTCCTGTTCGGGTCGGTCGTGACCGCCCTCCTGTTCAAGGCCGGGCAGTACCTGCTGGCGCTGTACATCACCTACGGCTCGACCGCGTCCGCGTACGGGGCGGCCGGGTCGTTCGTGGTCCTGCTCCTGTGGGTGTACTACTCGTGCTGGATCCTGTTCTTCGGGGCCGAGCTGGTCCGGGCGTACGTCCGCCGCCAGGGCCGGCGGGTCGCCCCCGCCCCCGGGGCGCGGCAGACCGACGCCCGACCCGGCGGCCCGGTCGCCGACCGACCGCCTCGACCGGCGGCGACGTAGCCGCGTCCGTATGACCTGCACTTCACGCTGTCGGAGGCGGCGGTGCCGAGCGTGGCGGTCATCCCCCTGGTCCGCCACGACGGGGAGTCGAACTGGCCGGAAGGGGCCGATGTTCCTGGGGCTGTACCTGATCCTCGCCCTCGCCTACTACCACCTCCCGGCCCACGGGCCGGGACCCACCGGCCGGGGCGTCAGCGGGTGACGGCCAGCCCGCGCGTCTGCCGGGCGCCCGCCGTCTCGTACTTGAGAACGGCCAGGTCGGCCAGGGTGAACCGGGACAGCCCCGGCACCCCGGCGGCCGTCACCCACGCGTACCTGTCCCCGTGCGGCCGACGTAGCAGGCGTCGGCCGGCACGTCCCGCTTACCCCCGACCCCGAACCACCCCGGCGGGGGGACGTCCCGGAGCACGACCTCGACCGGAACCCGCCCGTCCCCGCCGTCGGAGTCGCCCGTCCCGTCCGATGACTTTCCGCCCCCGGACTTGGGGGCGGCCGGCCGCCCCCGCTTGAGGAGGGCGACGGCCTCCGGGTCGGGGAGCGGGGTGAGTCCGAGGGCGACCCGGTACAGGTCCTGGAGGGCCTTCACGTCCCGGGGGTCGCCGACCGCGTCCGTCCCCCACTGCTCGCTCACCGTGCGGGACCCGTTCGGGCCGAACCGCTCGATCCCGAGGTCGGTGCCGCCGAACGTGGTGAGCCCGCCGGCCGACCCGAACCCGGCCTCGTCGGTGATCTGGACCACCCCGTCCGCCAGCCGGACGTGCTGGGGCAGGCCCTCCGGGTGGGCGGACAGGAAGGCCAGGTTCGACAGGACGATCCGGGGCTAAGTAGGCAGCCAGAAGTTTCCGGACAGCACGCCCGCCCGCGTGA
>PNKH01000179.1 GCA_013822345.1 Isosphaera sp. | reverse complement strand
GAGGATGGGACATCGTCGGCGGGTTCATGTATCAGGGGAAACGCTCGAGCGCCCGGAGTTAATAACTCTGCATCACCGTGCCGCCCGGTCACCCACCCGGTTATTACATCACAAAACGGGACATGTTCGTTTCCACAAAGCGGACATACGGTCCCTCTCCTCTTATCCTCCATGCCCTAGACTTCGATCGGGAGGCGGCCGGGGACGGCCCCGGCCGCCTCCCTCTTATGTCACTCCGCCTGACCCCCCGTCCCGAGCAACCCGAGGCCCTCGATCACCTCGATCATGCCCATCGCCCGGAGCAACACCTCCTTGCGGACTCCGGCGAGTTGCTCCCGCCGGGCGGTCGCGTTCGGGGGCGGGAACAGGGTCTTGCCACCCCGACTGCTGTGGAGTTGATCCACTCCGCTCCGGATGCCCGGCGGCACCGGCCTCGCCTCCAACTCGGCGAGTTGGATGACGAGTTCGCGCGACAACTGCACGAGAAAATCCTTGATCATCCGCACGTCGTACATGTTCACGATCCTCCTGGGAGGCCGGCCTGGGGGCCAGGGCCGTTTAGTGTGTTGATCTTGGCAGGTGGGCGGAGTCGGGGTATCAGCCCTCCGGGTCGCGTCACCGGAGGCTGACATGGGCGCACCGCCGTCGTTGAGCGAGGTCCTGGCCGCGACTCCCGACCCGCGGAAGCGGTCGGGGTGGCGTCACCCGCTGCCGGCCATCCTCAACCTCCTGGTCGTCGCCACACTCGCCGGCATGCGCTCGCTAGAGGCCACCGCGCAGTTCGCACGCGACCACGGCAAGCCGCTGGCCCACGCGCTGGGCCTCCGCTCGGCCAAGACCCCCTGCAAGGCCACGCTCTCCAACCTCCTGCGGCGCCTCGACGTCGAGGCCGTCGAGGCGGCACTGGGCCGCTGGGTTCTGGCCCGCTGTCCCGACCTGGGGGACCAACTCCGCCTCGACGGCGAGACCGCGCGGGGCAGCCGTGACGGGACTCTGCCGGCCGTCCACCTCCTGGCCGCCTACTCGCCCCGCGCCGCCGCCGTGGTCGCCCAGATCCGGGTGGGTCGCAAGACCAACGAGCACAAGGCCGCCCTGGAGCTGCTGGGGGTCCTCCCCCTGGCGGGCACCGTCGTCACCGGCGATGCCGTGTTCTGCCAGAAGGACGTCTGCGCGGCGGTCGTCAAGGGCCGGGGCGGCTACCTGTTCACGGTCGAGGACAACCAGCCCACGCTGCACTACGACATCGCCTGCATGTTCGCCGAGAGTTCGGCCTTTTCCCCCCTACCAGCAGAAGCGGTGGGCGTCTGAGCGGGACACCGTCACGACCACCGGCAAGGGCCACGGGCGGCTCGAAACCCGGACCCTGACGACCACACCGGCCCTGAACAAGTACATCGGCGACTGGCCGGGCGTCGCCCAGGTGTTCCAGATCCACCGGACACGTCGGTTCTCGGACGGGCGCGCCGAGCAGGAAACGGCCTACGGGATCACCAGCCTCGGCCCGATCGATGCGGGCGCCCGGGAACTGCTCGCCCTGAACCGGACGCACTGGTCGATCGAGAACAACCTGCACCGGGTCCGCGATGTCACCTTCGGTGAGGACGCCAGCCGGGTCCGGTGCGGCAGCGGCCCGCAGGTCCTGGCCGCGACCCGCAACGCCCTGACGCATCTGCTCTCCGCAGCCGAGCTACCGAACTTCGCCGCGGCGCTGCGACGCTTCGCCATTCGACCACTCGAAGCGCTCCGACTGCTCAATGCCAAGCCCAAGCCCGAGAACTAAACGGCCCTGGGTGCCGGGGCGGGTCGACGCAGGTCGAAGTGTCGCGGCGACTTGTCGGGCAGCGCCCGGTCAACCGCGAGCCGGAGGCAACGGCCCTACACTTTCGTCCGCGTCGTCGTCCGGCACACCCGTGCCGTACACCCCCAGCCGGGAAAGGAGTGGACCACCCGCCGGAGGGCGGTCAGCCGTTCGTCGTCGTAGGCCGTCGACGCCAGGTCGGCGGCGGCGTGCCTCAGGAACAGTTGCCGCTCCCGGAGCGGCACCCCGCGGCGCCGGAGGAACACGTGTGTGGAGGTGCGGAGGGCGTGGAAGTCGGCGTACCGATCCCGGTCGTCCTTGTAGCTGATCCCGGCCAACTCCAGGTGGGCTTGGTGGACCCGGGCGAGGTTCGACCGGTCCGGGACGGTCAGGACGGGGTCGTCCTTCACTCGGCTGGTGTCCCGCACCCACGCCCGGAGTTCCTCGGCCAGGGCCGGCACCAGCGGGATCACGGCGTCCCGCCCGTTCTTGGTGAGCGCCCCCGGCATCTCGATCCGCGGGCGGCGGACGAGGACGAGGTGCCGGACCTTGAGCCGGGACAGTTCCCCCCGCCGCAGGCCGGTGAGGATGGCCAGGCGGTACATCAGCCGCCGCTCCCGCCCGCGGCGGGTGAGTTCGGCCAGCACCTCCGGCTTCAGCGTCACGGGCCGGGGCGGGGGCTTGGTCCCGTCCCTCCGCGGCCGCCCGCCGGTGTTCACGGCCACGGCCCGAACGGGGTAGTCGTGGGCGGCCTGGACCAGCCGCCGCAGTTCGGCCGGCCTCAGCGCCCGCCGCCGCCGCTTCTCGCCCTCCCCCCTGGCGACGGCCCGGCGGACCGAGTGCCGGGTGATCGGGTTGTGCGGCAGCCGCCCGGCCCCGACCAGGTAGTTGCAGAACCCCACGACGTAGGTGCGGTGCTTGTTCCGGGTCCCCGCGGCGGCGGTCATCCGGTTGAGGTACTGTTGGACCCGGTCCGCCGTCAGGTCCCGCAGCGTCCCGACCGCCGGCAGGACCTCCCGGCCCCGGTCGTCCGCCCCGGCGGCGAACACGAGCCGGAGCACCCGCTCGACCTCCTGGTGGTGTTGCGGGCTGCGGGTGGCCCCCCTGAGCGTCGCCAGGTAGTCGGCCAGGTGGTCGAGGACCGGCCGGTCCTTGTCCCGCTCGTGCGGGTCGGAGAGGCCGACCTCCCGCCGCTCCTTGGCCGTGAGCCAGTCGGCGTAGAACTTGTCGGCCGCCCGCCGGTCCGTCATCCCGGTGTTGACCCGGCGGACCTTCCCGCCGCTCTTGTCCACGATGAAGTAGGTGCGGGTCTCCTCGACCTTCTTGACGGCCCCTGGGGTCCCGGCGGGGACCCGCCGCTTCTTCCTGGGGTCGGTCGGGTCGATGTACCGGGTGACGGACAGCTTGGTGAGGAACGGCATGGGGTGGCCCGCCGGGGTTGGTTGTACCCCTGGTTGTACCCGGTTTGGTCCCGCCGGGTCAACGCCGGTGCACCCCCGTCCCGCCGTGGCGAACAACCGATCCGGGTGAATCGCCTATAATTTCGAGGCGATCGACACGCCGTGTCACGTCCTGACGGATGCCGTCCCGTGCTGACGACCGACGTGGGGAAAACCGCCGGACCAGCCTGTCGATCCGGTGGTTGCGGGTTCGAGTCCCGTCGTCCTCGCTCACCACAAGGGCCGCAAGCCGAAGGGTTTGCGGCCCTCTCCATTTTGGGACTGCCGGTCGGGTTCTCTGCTGCTGGGGATAATTTGGGGATAACACCCGGGTGGCGTTGGGGTGGCGTGGCACCGGGCCTCATAAGAACCCTTCCAGAAACTGAACGAGGACGTGCTTGCCCCCGAGGGCCTCGTGCAGGACGTGGTTCTCCTCGAACTGGACCTACACCTCGTACCCGTCGCACTCCGGACACCCCCTGGCGTGCTCGACCGCCTCCGCCGCGGCCGCGCACTCGAACCGCTTCAGGCCCCTGCCCTGGATCGCGAACCGTTGCGCGGCGCGCGGCTCGTTCAGGAGGTAGGCCGACAGCTCCTCGGTGTCCCGGCAGAGGATCTCTTCCAGCTTCCTGTTCCGGAACGTACCGTCGTCGGCGATCGCGTGCGCCTCCGGCTTGCGCCCCGGGTTCAGCGCGTACTTCTTCGTCCCCTGGCTGGTTTTGAAGACGAGTACCTCGTGCTGGAGCAGGTCGTTCGCCACCACGTGGGCGATGTCGGCGTACCGCTCGTCCACGCCCCGCCCCTTCGCCAGGTCGTCCTGCCAGAGGTAACCCTTCTCCTTCCCGGCCCAGTAGTTCCCCTTCCGCAGCTTCCGCACGATCATGACGGCCACGACCAGCTTCCGGGGCAGGAACGGCTCCCCGCTCTCGAACCGGCGGCGGGCCTCGGCCACGGCGCCCCACAGGTCGGTCGAATCCCCCACCGCCGGGACCATGACGACCGCCCGGGTGCGCAGCCTGCCGCGCAGGTTCTCCAGCGCCTTCCGCTGGACGCCCTCCACGAGCACCACCGGGCCGGGCTTGTTGAGCACGCGCACGAACAGGGGTTGCACCGCGAAGCTGTTCTGGTCGTCGTAGGGCGTGACGACGAGGTCCCACTCGCCCCACCCCTCGTCCGCGCGGAGCAGCGCCTCCACCTCGGCGGCCCACGCCGCCGCGCCGGGCAGGTACGTTTCGAGCGGGTGGAGGAGGTAGACCCGGTGTGCTCGCATCGCCCCCCCGCCGGTGCCCGTTACCGGTGCCGCTGCGGGGGGCAGTGCCGGGATGGTGAGCCGTGGGTCGTTCGGCGCCGCGGACGGTCTACAAACAGGACAACCCCCCGGGGTAGCGCCAGGGGGTTGACTCTTGATCGAATGCTGCAGGGTCCCGGCGGGTGTGGTTGACCGACTTACCGCGTGAAGGCATGCCTGCGTGTCATGCCGTCGGAAAGTCGCCGCACCGCCCTCGGCTTCCACTCCCCCGCACAGGCCACCGGCTTTGTCGCCGGCTACCGGCCCTTCTCCAGCCGGGTTGGCTGGCTGCGGGGAACCTTCCGCTGTGTGAAGTATCGTCACCGGAGGCCGGAAAGTCAAGGCGCCTTCCCCGGATTCCGTAGGGGGCCACGAGCGCCTCCCGCGAAGATCAGATCGACGCTCCGGCGGAAGGTTCGGCGGAACCGGGGTAGTCGGTCGCGGGCGGCGTTAAGATCTGGCGAGGGCGGTCTGCTCCGAATTACCGCCCGACTGTGCGCGGCCTGACCCGCCCGCGCAGGCGTGATACGATGGGGTAGCGGCGGCTTAGCCGGTCCCGCCCCGAACCGAGGTCCGCGTCATGGGCAAGGGCAACAACTCGCAGAAGAAGGAGAAGAAGAAGCCGAAGAAGGACGCCAAGGCGGCGCCCGTGAAGGCCCCGCCGCCGAAGAAGTGACCCCGCGGGGGTGGAGTAGCCAGTCAACTCGCCGGGCTAATCCCCCGGAGCCGTGGGTGCGAACCCCACCCCCCGCGCTTGCTCGGCCCGCGTGCTCGTTCGAGAATGACCCGTGTTCGCCCCCTTCGTCCTCGCCCTGCTCCCCACCCCGGTTCGGTGAGGGGTGGCGGCCTGGGCCACCACCGCCGGGTGGTACCGCTGGCCGGGGGCGTTGACGACCCCGAACGGCAGCCGGGTGACCTGGAGGGCGGCCCCGAGCCAGGCCCAGGCGAACCCGCTCTGGCCCTGCTCGGGGAGTCATGGGTGGAGGTGGTCCGGGCACATCGCCGCCCGGAACCCGGCCCGCTCGGCCGCCCGCGCATACCCGAGCAACTCGCACGGGTCAACTGCTCGTGGGAGCAGTGGTAGCCGACCGTCGCCATGCCTTCCCCCGGGCGCCGTCCTCCGGACGACCGGCTCGACACCGGGCACCCCACCGGCGCCCGGGCCCTGTCGCGGTTCCCGGGTGAACCTCTTGGCGCCGGCGGCAACGGCGGCGGAGGTGCGTCGGTCGCAACGCGAATGCCGGCCGTCGAGCGGGCGGGCATCCTCGCCCACATTTGCGGCGATTCCGGACGCCCCCGCGGCAGCTTCCCGGCCCGACGTTCCGGCTGGTAAAGTGGTGGAGTCGGGAAACCTACCTGGGCACCGGGCCATGCCGCGAACCGTCGTCAGCACCGAATCCCAGGCGCGTGCCGAACTCGGCGGCGACCGGTCGAAGCCCGACTGGCGTGAGGGGCGGCCCGCCCTGCCGTTCCACGAGCTGTCGGACCGCGAGTTCGAGGTCTTCTGCTTCCTCCTGCTGAAGCGCGAGCACCCCGGCGACGACGTCCTCCTCTACGGCGGGACCGGGGACGGCGGACGGGACATCGTCCACCGCATCAGGACCCCGGCCGGCGTCACCACCCGGCTGATCCAGTGCAAGCGGTACGAGTCGAACGTCGGCATCCCTGTGGTCCGCAAAGACCTGGCGAAGGTGTGGGTGAACGTCTTCAACGGGACGATCCCCGAGCGGCCGGACGAGGTCGTGTTCTACGCCGTACCCGACCTGACCAGCCACGCCAAGGACTTGGTCGATTCTCAGAACCGCTGGCGGCAGGAAGCGCCGGGGGCGATCGAGGAACATCTCGGGTCACCGGCGTCCGAAGAGTTGGCCCGGCACGCCCGCGAGTGGTGGCCGAACCCCGCCGCGGAGACAGCCCTCAGCCTGACCGAGCGGGCGCGGAAGTTTACGGAGATGGTCGAGGAGTTCTTCGGCGTCCGGAAGGTCATCGACGGCGGCGTCGGCGACATGGCGGGGGCGGTCCGAGCCATTGTCCTCCCGCCACTCGAGTCGCTCGTCGAGGGCCTCGCCCGGGTCGAGCGGGCGGTCGCACCACCACTGCCGGCGGCCCCTGCGGCCGTCGGCGACCTCAAGGCCGCCTTCGCCCGGTCCTCGACCGAGCTCCTGGGGCAGGTTCTCGGCCTTGAAGTACAGGGCGGTGAGGAAGTTCCAGGCCACCGTCGCCGGGTCCCGGACCCGCCGCGACCCGTCCAGGGTGCTCTCCCACACGAGCTGGGTGGCCAGCCCGGCCCGCATGGCGTGCGCCTTCAGGGCGTTGCGGAAGCTCCGGAACCCGGGCGGCTCGGGCCGGCACCCGTCCTCGTCGGGCAGGAGGTCCGGCAGCGGGCCCCGGCCCCGCCGCCGGTCCCGGGCCGCCCGCCGCTCCCGGTCCCGCTCGGCCCGGGGAACCCGGCGCCGC
>PNKH01000178.1 GCA_013822345.1 Isosphaera sp. | reverse complement strand
GTTAGTTGGGAAACGGGTTGTGAACCCGGAGGCCGACGATCCAGGCGAAGTCCTTCGCGTTCCGGGTGACCAGGTCGAGGTTGTGAACCAGAGCCGTAGCCGCCACGAGAGCGTCCCCGAGGGTCATCTTCCGGGACTGCCGGAGGGCCACGGCCGCGTCGACCACGTCCCGGGTGATGGGGAGGATGGTGGCGCAGGCGAAGAATTCCTCGAGCGCGAGTCGTTCGGTCTCCGTCAACTTGTGGTACCCGAGTACCTCGACGTAACTCGCCGCCGACACCACCGGCGGGTGAGCGGCGAGGGACCGGCGGAGATCGGCGTGCGCTGGCTGGCCGGCGTAGATGATGATGTTGCTGTCGAGCGGCATCAGTCGGCCCGCCCCGGTAGGTCGCGGTCCTCGCGCTGCTCGCGCTCCCGGGCGAGCGGGTCGGGGATGGAGCTCAAGCCGCCGAGGGCCGCGAGCCGTTCCAGGGCGGCGACCGCCCGATTCCCCCGGTCGGCGTGGGGGGTCGGTGGAGGGTCGAGCAGGGTGACGTAGACGCGCACCCGGCCGGTGAGGCCGGGCGGGGTCTCTCCGCTCCACTCCAGGCGGTCGTCGGTTAGTACGGCCGGGTAGGTCGGCAGCATCGGCACTCCCCGCACGAGTTCGGACCCATTGTACCGGAACCCCGCACGCCTCGTCAGTCGACCCGGCCGCGGTACACCGGCAGGGCGTTGACCCGCCGGCGGATGTCCTCCACCACCACCCGGAACCGGGTGTCCGCCGGCCCGCCGAACTCGGCCTCGAACTTCTCCGCCCCCATCCCGTCCCGCAGCCCGGCCGGGGCCGGCACCAGGTCGGCGGCCGAGAACCGGTCGCGGACGCGCCGCAGCAGCCCCGCCGGGTCCGTCCGGAGCTTCCGCGCGAACGCCACCCCGGCGAACTCGGCCGCCAGGTTCGGGAACCCCACCCCGCTCGCCCGGCGGGCCGACGCCACCGCGTCCGCGACCGCCGCCGCCTCGGCCGCCGCCGGCGTCAGCAGGTCCCCGGCCGCGCACCCGACCGCGAAGTGCCGGCACAGGTCGCGGCGGTTCCGGAGCGTCGGGTTGCCGAGCACCGCCAGCCGGTCCGCCCGCTCCGCGTCCGTCTCCACCTCCTTCACCGCCGCGGCCGTCGCCGGGTCGTCCCGCAGCCGCGACCCGTCGTCCAGCGCGACCCCGAGCCCGAGCAGGAACGCGGCCGCCCGGTCCGCCTCGTCGGCCGCCAGCGCCGCCCCCGCGGCCGCGCTGACCAGCGCCGCCGTCAGCTCGTCCCCGGCGAGGCCGTCCGGGCCGGCGTTCGCCTTCGCCCGGGCGGTCACCGCCCGGACCACCGCCCGGACCGCCTCCGCCCGCCGCAGCCGGTCCGCCGGCTCGGACGGGTCCGGCCGCACCGCCGGGTCCGGCGGCTTCACGTCGTCGTCCCTGAGCCGCTTGTAGTAGTCGGCCGCGAGGGCGTCGTCCGGGGCGGCCACGGCCAGCGCCGCGTACACCCGGAACAGGCGGACCCGGTCGGCCGGCGCGAGCCGGGCCCAGTCGGTGACCCCGCCGCGGCGGGCGTCGGCCCACAGGTTCAGGGCGAGTGCGTTCAGCGGGTCGAGCCGGATCACGAACCGGGCGATGTTCGCCTGGCCGTCCCCGAGCCGCGGCCGCATCACCGACCCGGCGTCCGGGCTGCCGACCGCCCCGAGCGCCACCGCCAGGTAGCGGAACAGTACCTCCGTCTGCTCGCGCTCGGTCTTCGGCCGCCACGTCCGGACCAGGACGTGCCCCGACCCGATCCCCCGGCACGCCCCGAACGGCGCCTCCCCGCCCTCGTCCAGCGGCCGGCTCGTGAACCCGACCGCCAGCGTCCCCGGCTTCACCGCCACCGCCTTCTCGAACGTGGCGAGCTGGCCGTCCGCCGACTTCCCGGCGGGGTCCGACTTCCACGTAGCGAACCCGGCGAGTTCGAGCCGGAACCCGGTCTGGGCTTCGAGGATCGCGGCGGCCGCGTCGAACCGCTTCCGGACATCCGGCTGCCACCCCTTCTCGGCCCGCGGGTCGGCGTCGTCGACCAGCAGCGTGACCGGGACCTTGACCGGTGTGCGCGGGGCCGGGTTCGGTTCCGGCTTGGCGTCGGCGGCGGGGGCCTTCCCGGGGAGTTCCAGCCCCTGAACCGCGACCCCGCCGGCCGGGTCCGGGACGAACACATACGCCTGGTACGGGTCGACCCGTACCGGGGCCGCCTTCCCGCCGGCCGGCGCGACGAGGTCGGCCGGCCCGGCCACCGTGACCGGGGCGACCTGGTACGCCGGCAGGGTGAGCGTCCGCGGCTTGCCGCCCGGCTCGGTCACGGTGTAGGTGACGTCGGCCGGGGTGTAGTTGGCGAGGACGATCACGGCCGCGTCGGCCGGGGCGGCGAAGGCGAGCGCGGCGGCGATGGCGAGGGTGCGCATGTCCGGGTCTCGTGGGCGGGGAGGCACAGGAAATGGTAGCACGAGGCAGGTCCGCGCGGCTACGCGGGGGCCGGTTCCCGCGGCGGCCCCTTACCGGCGCGGATACCATGGTTGACACGGGCACCGGGGCGCGAGGGCCTGTCATGCGGTGGCGGATGGTACTCACGGCCGTCGTGGCCGCGGGGCTCGGGCTCGGACTCGTCGGGCGGCTCCGCCCAGCCGGGGCGGCGGCCGTCCCGGAACCGGTCCCGGCCGGCGACCAGGAGGTCGCCTGGCTCCACATCCCGACCGCGTTCGAGACGTGGGACAACTTCGTCCGCGGGGTGAAGCGGGCGGAGATGGCCGGCGACGGCCCGGCCGGGCTGGAGGTCGACGAGTCCGGGGCGTACCCGGAGAAGACGACCGCCGTCCCGGAGGTGGTGGTCCGCCGCAAGGGGTTCGCCGGGGCGCTGCGGGTGCGGTGGTACAAGCAGACCGACGACGCCCCGGCGGAGGCGTGGGCGAGGGCCCTGGCGGCCCGCGACCCGCCCCCGCTCGCCGTCCTCGGCGGGTGGTCCAGCGACCGGGCCAAGACCCTCGCTGACGCCCTCCGGGAGACGGCCTGGCCCGGCCCCCGGCCGCTCCTGTTCCACGCCAACGCGACCGCCGACAAGGTCGACCCGGACGACGACACCGCCGCCGCCGGCGGCCAGGGGCCGCCGCTCATCTCCGTCTACGACCGGTCGTTCCGGTTCTGCTTCACCAACCGGCAGATGGCCGAGGCGGTCACCGACTTCGTCCTGTCCGACCCGACCCTCCGCCCCGGGCCGGTGGTCTGGCCCGGGCTCCGGGTCGCACCGGCGGCCGTCGCCGGGGGGTGGGCCGCGCTGACAACCGCCGGGGCGGACGCGGCCGCCGGGCCGGTGGTCTGGCCCGGGCTCCGGGTCGCCCCGGCGGCCGCCGCCGGGGGGTGGGCCGCGGCGGCCGCCGTTGGGGTCGCCCCGGCGGCCGCCGCCGGGGGGTGGGCCGCGGCGGCCGCCGCCAGGGTCGCCCAGGCGGCCCCCGGGCCGCCCCCCCCGGGGCACGCCATCGAGTGGAAGGACGACCCGTACTCGACCGATCTGAGCTACAAGTTCCGCGAGGAGCTGCGCCGCCGGGCCGGGCTGGTGCTGACCACCCAGTGCGTCCCGTTCAGCACCGGCCGGATGAACCGCCCGAATCCGGCCGAGGCCGGGGCCGCCGAGCACGTCCTGGCCAACCTCCCGCCCCCGGGCCACCGCACCCTGCTCGTCATCCCGACCGTCACCGCCCCGGCCCGCCGCACCCTCCGGACCATCGTCCAGGGGGACCCGGGCGTCGGCCGGCAGCTGGTCGCGGTGACCGGGGACGGGATGTCGGTGAACACGTTCTTCCGCGACCGCGAGTTCGCGTGGCCGGTCCGGTCGATCCCGGTCCCGCTGGTGCTGTTCACGCACGCCCACCCGTTCGACTGGGACCGGCCCGCGTCCGGCGCGCCGCCGACCGGGTACGAGCTGGTCGCCCCGCCGCCCGGCGGGGTGCGGTCGAGTACCGAGGAGGTCGGGCTGTTCACCCGGCTGGCGCGGGTGGTGGCCGCGGCCGCGTTCCCGGACGGGGTGGCGGCCGTGGCCGACACCCCGGACGCGGTGGCCGCCCGGCTCCGCGCCCTCGACCCGCCGTTCTTCGACGCGAACGGGGACCGGCGGAGCGGGACGGGGGAGCACGTCGTCGTCCTGCGGCCGGGGTTCCCAGGTGACGTGCCGGCCGGGGCGGCCCTGGAGGTGTACGCCCGCCACCCGAAGGAGCCGGGGTGGCGGCGGGTCGCCGTGACCCCGCTCGGCCGCCCGGCGGAGGACGCCGGCCCATGACCCCGCCCGACCCGCCCGCCGTCCCGGCCGTCCCGACCTGGCGGTACGTCGGCCGGATGGCCCCGCTCGTGCTGTTGTGGGCGGTCATGGCCGGCCTGCTCGGCTGGCTGCTGTACGCCCGGGCCGGGTGGAGCGAGGAGTCAGACCGGGCCGACATGCGGGAGTGGGTCGACAACACCCGCATCTTCCGCAAGACGCTCGCCGAACTCGTCCGCGAGTACGCCGACCTGCTCGCCGACCCGGCCGCCGACCCGACCCGGGTGACGAACAAGCGGGCGGAGGTGGAGGAGCACGTCCGGGCGATGACCGAGCCGACCCGGGTGTACTCGGCCCAGCTCCCGCTGTTCCCGGAGGTGTTCCGGCTGGAGGTCGAGTTCCCCGGGTCGGACACCCCGCCGGTGCGGTGGGACTCGCCGAAGGCGCGGCCGGCCGGGCACGCCCTGGCGCAGCTCCAGAGCCTGGCGTTCGAGCCGCCGCTGAACCGGCCCGGGGCGGCCGTCATCCGGCTGGAATACCGGGTCCACACCTACAACCAGATGCAGCGGCAGCAGGACGAGTTTCGGGTGTGGCAAACCCGGGCGGCCGCCGTCCTGCTGCCGTCCACGGTCCTCGCCGGGGTGTTCGTGGTCCGGTTCCTCCGCCGGGAGCGGACGCGCGAGCTCGACCGCCTCCGGGCGGCGGCCGCGGCCGAGCACCGGGAGCGGGCCCTGCTCCAGGCCCAGGTGGAGCGGCAGCTGGCGGAGCGCGACCTGCTGGAGGCGCGGGTGAAACAGCAGGAGGCGGAGCGGGCGACCGAGGACCTCGGGCGGAAGGTGCTGGAGGGGCAGCTCGACGCGGCCCGGCTGGAGGGGCGGGCGGCGGAGGCCGAGAAGGCGGCCCTGGAGCTGAAGTCGCAGCTGTACGCCGGGATCGGAATCATGGCCGGGAGCTACGCCCACAACATCAAGAACCTGCTGGTCCGGCCGAACGACCTCCTCGCCCGGTGCATCGAGGCGGACGGGTCGGCGGGCGACCGCAGGGGGATGCTCGAAGAGGTGAGGGCGACGCTCGGCACCGTGACGGAGCGGCTGCAGCAGATCCTCCGCACGGTCCGCCGCGACCCGGCGAGCACGGAGATCACCCGGGTCGACCTGGCCGGGCTGGTGCGCGAGGCGGAGCGGACGTGGGCCGGGATGGGGCGGGAGAAGTGGAAGCTCGCCGTCTCGGCCGACGCCCCGGTGGGCCCGCTCTGGGTCCGGGGGGACGTGTCGCACCTGCAGCAGGCGGTCGAGAACCTGTTGTTCAACGCCCGGGACGCGACGTTCGAGATGCGGAACCACCTGCGGGACGAGGCCCGGCGCGTGACCGACCCGTCCGCCCGCCGCGACCGTCTGCTGGCGGCCGCGTCGTGGAAGGGGGACGTGTCGGTGCGGGCATTCCGGGACGGGTCGGCGGCGGTGCTGGAGGTGCGGGACAACGGGATCGGGATGACGGAGGAGGTGCGGCGGAACTGCCTGCGGACGCACTTCACCACCAAGCGCGACAACGCCCTGTACGAGGGGTACAGCGCCGGGATGGGGTTGGGGCTGTCGTTCGTGGCGGTGGTGCTGGAGCACCACCAGGCGACTCTCGAGATCGACTCCGCCCCGCTCCGGGGGACGACGTTCCGGCTGCGCTTCCCACTCGAAGACGAAGAACGGCCCGCAGATGACGCAGAGACGACGCAGATGAAATCGGATGAACCACTTGTTTGATCTGGTCTCATCTGCGCCGGAGTCTGCGTCATCTGCGGGCCATTCTTCATTCCTCTGCCTTGTCCGGTAGGCGCCAGTCGATCGGCGGGCCGCCGGTCTTGTCCAGGGCGGCGTTGATCTTCGAGAACGGCTTGCTGCCGAAGAACCCGTTCGCGGCGGACAGCGGGGACGGGTGGGCGGACTTCAGGACGACGTGCCGGGCCTCGTCGATGAGCTTGGTCTTCTTCTGGGCGTAGGCCCCCCACAGCAGGAACACGACCGGCCGGGGGAGGGCGTTGACGGCGGCCAGGGCGGCGTCGGTGAACTTTTCCCACCCCTTGCCGGCGTGCGAGTTCGGGCTGTCGGCGCGGACGGTGAGGCAGGCGTTGAGCATGAGGACGCCCTGCTTCGCCCAGGACGCGAGGTAGCCGTGACGGGCGGGCGGGATCTGGAGGTCGTCGGCCAGCTCCTGGTAGATGTTGCGGAGCGACGCGGGGAGGCGGACACCAGGGCGGACGGAGAACGAAAGGCCGTGGGCCTGGCCGGCGCCGGGGTACGGGTCCTGGCCGAGGAGGAAGACGCGGACGGACGCCAGCGGGGTGTACCGGAAGGCGTTGAACACGTCGCCGGCCGGCGGGTAGACGGTGTGGGCGGCCCGCTCGTCGGCGACGAACCGCTGGAGGTCGTCCCAGTACGGCTTGCGGGTTTCGGGGGCGAGGGCGGCGAGCCAGGACGGGTCGAGGTCGGCGGGGAGGGGGAAGGCGGGCGGGGCGTCGTCCGCGGCCGGCGCGGGCGCGTCGCCGGCGTCCCCGAACAGGGACGGGGTGTCGGCGGGTTTCTTCTTCTTGCCCATCGTCGGCCTCGGAGAAGTGGGTTGAGTTACTGTACCCGGCGGGCGGCCGGACCGCAGCGTCGGCAGGGCGGTCGGTTCGACTTGACGGGCGGGGCGGACGGCGTAGAAAGAGGAGGT
>PNKH01000177.1 GCA_013822345.1 Isosphaera sp. | reverse complement strand
CCCGGGCGATCCCATTCGGGAGCCGGGTCAGAACAGTTCCTTGATCGGGTCGCCGCCGTCGGGGAGGAGGTTCAGGGTCCGGTTCGTCGGGTCGGTGTACGTCGCGTCGAGCGGCACCCCGAAGTGCCGGTACACCGTCGCCGCCAGGTCGCCCGGCGACACCGGCCGCTCCGAGATCTGCCCGCCGTCCTTCTCGGTGCTGCCGATCACCCGGCCGTGCTTCAAGCCGCCGCCCGCCAGCAGCACCGACATCACGTACGGCCAGTGGTTCCGCCCGTCGGTGCTCCCCTGGGTGCCGAGCTGCGGGGTGCGGCCGAACTCGCCCATCGCGACCACCAGCGTTTGGTCCAGCAGCCGGCGCTGTTCGAGGTCGCCGACGAGCTTGGTGACGAGGTGGTCGAACAACGGCAGCAGCGGGCCGAGGCCCTTCCGGATGCCGCCGTACGGCGGGATGTTGTCGCCGTGCGTGTCCCACGTCCCGCTCGCGGTGTGGTAGCTCAGGTCGAGGGTGACGAACGCGGTTCCGGCCTCGACCAGCCGGCGGGCCAGCAGCGCCTGCTGGCACCACAGGTGCTTGCCGTACTTCTCCCGCGTCGCGGCCGGCTCCTTGGTCAGGTCGAGGGCGTCCCGCACGCGCCCGCCGGTCAGCATCCCGACCGCCTGCTGGCCGAACCGGTCCATCCCGGCCATCGCCCCACTCGCGTCGAGGTCGGCCCGCAGCCGGTCGAAGTTCTGGAGCAGCCCGCGGCGGTCGCCCATCCGGTCCGGCGGCACGTCGGCCGGCAGCTCGAACATCTTCCCGCCGGAGAGCTGCCCGGTGTCGTTCCCGACCAGATCGTACACCGGGAGGCGGGCCGCCTCGTTCGCCAGGAATGGGTCGTACCCGCGGCCGAGGTACCCGCCGAACGCGAGGTGCGACCGGGACCGCATGAACGCGGCGTACGCCGGGGCGGCCGGGTGGTTCGGGCCGTGGAACTTGGCGACGAGCGAGGCGATCGCCGGGTAGTGGCGGGTCTCCGGGTTGGTCCGGGCCTCGGCCTTCAGGTTGGCCGTCTGCATCACCGTGTTCGGCTCGTGGTTGCTGTGCCGACAGTCCACGGAGCGGACCACGGTGAACCGGTCGAGGGCGGCGGCGAGCTTCGGCAGGTGTTCGCAGACGAGGACACCGGGGAGCCTGGTGCGGGTGACGCCGAACGGCCCACGGTTCTCCGGCGGCCGGTCCGGCTTCGGGTCGAGGGTGTCGATCTGGCTCGGCCCGCCCGCCATCCACAGCAGGATGACGCTCTTCCCGGTCGCCGCCCGCCCGGCCTCGCGCGCCCGGAGCAGCTGCGGGAGGGTCAACCCGCCGACGCCGGCGAGGCCGGCCTTGAGGAGCCCGCGGCGGGAGAGGGTGAGGCCCTCGCGGGTGCGGGCGTTGAGGAACCCGAAGGCGTGCGGGTGGGCGTGCGGCATGGCGGGGTCCGGCGGGGAGGGCAGACCCCGAATGTACCCCGGCCGGGGGTGGGCGGCAACACGGCGTGTCCGGAAAGTAGCCGGCACACTCCGTGTGCCGTCCGCCGGCTACGGCACACGGAGTGTGCCGGCTACTTTCCAGCCCCGAGGTGACCCATGCCCCGATCCCTCACCGCCGCCGTGCTCCTGCTCCTCGCCTCGCCCGCCGTCGCCGCCGTCGGCGACCCGCAGGTCATGACCGACCACCCGTGGTACCCCGGCGAACTCGCGTGCTCCACCTGGGACCGGCTGTTCGCCACCCAGGCCGCCGTGTACCAGCGCGTCACCGGCCGCGACTGCGCCACCGACGAGGACAAGGCCCTGGCCGCCTGGCTGTGGCGGAACACCCACTACTGGCACGGCGAGGAGGGGGCCGAGGACCTGTGGGGGAAGGGGTTCGGGAAGGGCGGCGATGTCCGGGCGCGGGAGTACTGGGCCGGCCTGTTCGCCCACGGGTTCGGGCTGTGCGGCACCACCCACTCGCAGTGGGTGGCCGAGATGGAGGCCCGGTTCGGGCACGGCCGCGGGCGGGCGGTCGGGGCGGCCGGGCACTCGGCGTTCGAGGTGTTCCTCACGGGCGGGCCGTACGGCGACGGGAAGTGGGTCCTCCTCGACCACGACCTGTCGACCGTCGTGTACGACCCGACCGGCAAACACCTCCTCGGGATGAAGGAGATCGCCGCCGACTGGAAGAAGCTGACCGACCGCGGGTTCAAGCCGGAGCGGCAGCACGGGTGGCTGATCTGCGGGCTGCACCCCGGCGACAACGCGAGCTACGCCCGGAACCAGGTCGCCGAGTACCTCGCCGGGTACGCCGGCCCGCCGCCGACCGTCCACCTCCGCCGCGGCGAGGTGCTGCGGCGGTACCCGCAGCCCGGGCTCGCCGACGGGAAGACGTTCGTCTTCTGGGGGCGGAACTACAAGACCGGCGGCGTGCCCGGGCCGGAGCGGAACCTCACCTGGGTGAACCAGCCGGACGCGATGTGGGGGTCGAAGACCGGGCCGGTGGCGAAGGCCGGGCAGGCCCGGTTCGGGAACGCGGTCTACACGTACACGCCCGACTTCGCGTCCGGCGACTACAAGGAGGGGGTGGTGTCCGAGGACGACACCCAGGTGACGTTCGAGTTCCAGACCCCATACGTCATCGCCGCCACGCCGCCGAACGACGCCCCGTGGGGGATCTACGACCCGGGTTGCAAGAACGGCCTGGTCGTCCGCGGGAAGGCGGACTGCCGGGTGTCGGTGTCGGTGGACCGCGGGCGGACGTGGCTCGACGGCGGGAAGCTGTCCGACAACCCCGACCTGACCCAAGAGGCGAAGGGGTACCGTCAATACTGGCTCCGGCTGCACGCCGGGGCGAAGGCGCTCGCCGGCAGCGGGCTGACGGTGACGACGGTGTGTCAGGCGAACGCGGCGGTGATGCCGCGGCTGAAGGACGGCGGGTCGGCGGTGACGTTCGCGGCCGGCGGGCGGGGGCTGGTGTCAGCCGGGCCGACGCTGCCGCAGGCGGCCGCCCACGTCGTCGCCGGCACGTTCGACAGCCCGGCGGTGACGCTGGAGGTGAGGACGCCGCGGGGCGAGCCGGCGGTCGAGGTGTACGCGGCGGCGCACGTCCGGTCGAGCAGCCCGCCGGACCCGAAGGTGAAGTACCAGGTGGAGTGGTCGGCGGACGGCGGGAAGACGTGGCGGCCGGTGGTGAAGGACTGGTCGGTGAACCGGCAGGGCGACGAGCCGAAGGACTTCTGGTCGCAGAGCTTCTGCTGGGGGAACGCGGCGGTGCCGGGTGACAGCGCGGTGTCAACGGTGCGGGTGCGGTTCCGGAACGACGGTGGGAAGCAGTACGCCCGGGCGGAGGTCCACGTGGCGTACCGGCTGCCGCGGACCGACCCGACGGAGGTGACGTTCGCCTGGTCCGACGACGCCGGCGAGCACACCGCGTCGCACGTCTTCGGCGGGAAGGCGGACGAGAAGCCGTGGTTGGTGCCGGCGGGGAAGAACACCCGGACGCGGTGGGTCGAGCTACGGGCGAAGCGCTGACCCGCCGCGTTGACTTCCCGGCCCGAAAGGGGTACGATCCGGTTCGGAGGGTTGCCATGCCGGACGGGAACGGGTTGAACGGTACACCGTCCGGGGAGTTCAACCTCGCGGCTGCGCTCGGCGCCGGGGACGACTACGCCACCCAGTGCTTCACCGTCTACATCCCGAACCAGGACAAGGACGGGAACGAGATCGGAAACCAGCGGAAGTGGGTCCTGGAGGCGATCCGCCTGCTGTCGGAGTTGAACGGCGGGGCGACGGCGATGCCGCCGGTCGAGGGGGCGTGGCTGAACGACGCGGACCGGATCATCTGGGAGCACCCGGTCGTCGTGTACTCGTTCCTCCACGGCGGGGCATTCGGCGAGAACCTGCCACGCGTCCGGGAGTTCCTGCACCGGATGGGGCGGGAGACGAACCAGGGTGAAATCGCGTTCGAGTTCGAAACCCGGTTCTACCTGATCCGGGAGTACGACCCGCCCGCCGGGCCGACTGGAGGTGCGACGTGATCCCGAGGCCGCCGGAACCCGGGTACGTGCCGATCCGGGTCAAGGAATCGACGCAGCCGAAGATGCTCATCAAGCCCTCGACGCAGCCCAAGCTCGACCCGGCCGAGGTGGCTAAGGCCCTCGGAGCGAAGCCGGCCGGGACGAAGGTCGAGGGGGCCGGCAGCCCGCTGTCGCTGTTCGCCCTGCGGCAGGAGCTGTTCCGCCGGCTCCAGTCGACCGGCGGCCGGCCGGGGCTGCCGGACGCGGACAAGGTGGCCAAGGTGCCGGTCAGCGCCGCCCAGTGGGAGCGGCTGGAGGAGATGGCCGCGGCGGTGTCCGAGCCAGGGTTCTCGCCGTCCGCCGGCCAGGTGGCGAACGTCCTGCTCGCGTGGGCCCTCGCCCAACTCGGCCCGGACGCGGTCAAGGATTTGGCCAAGGGCGACCCGCCCCCGGCATGACCCGGGTCACGGGTCGAGGCGGAAGTCGAACGGCGGGTTGTCGCCGGCCCGCACCTCGACCGACAGCCCGCTCGTCGCCGGGTCGCGGTACCTGGCCGCGAACCCGACCGCCGGCCGCGCCGGGGCCGCCTTCGCGTCGGCCTTCAGCGGGTCAGCCGCCTGCTCCGGGGTCAGCACCCCGCCCGGCGCCACCGCCACCCGGTACGTCCCGGCCGGCAGCCCGCCCTGGTACGTCCGGGCGTCGTACGTCCCGTCGTCCCCGAGCGGGGCCACCACCGCCACCCCGGTCTCGGGGTTGTCGAACCGCACCACCGCCCCGGTCACCGGCTCGTCCCCGACCGTCACCCGGCCGCGGACCGTGCCGCGCCCCGGCCCGTCGGCCGAGCACCCGGCGGCGAACAGGGTGGCGAGCAGGGCGGCACGGGTCATCGGGGCACCGGGGTCAGTCGGCGGCGGACGCCCGGCCGTCGTCCCGGTTGGCCAGGTCGTACAGGGTCTGGAGCGGGACCGTCTCGCGCAGGAACCGGACCGATCCGTCGCCGGACAGGGCGTTGACCCCGCCGGGGTGCGGCGAGAGGAGCGGCCGGTTCTGCCCGTACTGTAGCTCCCCGACCCCGGCGTTCTCCCACGCCCGGTCGTTCACCCGGTACCGGACGGCGGTCAGGTTCCAGTGCCGGTTCTCGACCGCCGGCCCCGGCCCCATCACGAACGAGTGGCCGAAGTCGCTCCGGCAGTTCACCCGCGCCCCGGCCGCGGTCACGCACCAGTCGCTCTGCTCCCCCACCACCATCGTGCCCGACGTGCCGTCGGTCAGGTCGGTCAGCCGCCGGTCCTCGTGCGACACCAGCGCCCCGCCGAGCGAGGTGATCCCCTTCCCGCGGTGCTGGTCCGTCTCCGCCGACCGGTCCAGCCGGGTCCGGTGGTCGACCGCCCCGGAGACGCCGGTGTAGGTCGGCGAGGCGACCCCGTCCGTGGTGCCGGTGATGCTCCCGACCAGGGCGAACCGCGGCAGGGTGGACGACGGGCACCAGAGGACCGACAGCGGCTTCCCGGCGAGGAGGGTGCCGTTGTACTCGTTCCGGGCGGCGTACACCAGGCCGGTGGACGAGTGGTGGACCCCGCGGAAGTCGAACTGGTTGTACAGCCCGTCCTGCTCGAGGTGCGGGAGGATCAGGGCCCACCACGAGTGGCCGTACCGCCCGCCGGTGAGCGACAGGGCGGACGGGGAGGTGGTGCCGCCGCGGGGCAACTTCCCGTTCGCGTCGTGGTAGTTGTGCAGGGCGACCCCGACCTGGTGGAGGTTGTTCTGGCACCTCGCCCGGGCGGCCGCCTCGCGGACCTTCTGGACGGCCGGCAGCAGGAGCCCGACGAGGACGGCGATGATCGCCACGACGACGAGCAGCTCGACCAGCGTGAACGCCGTGTGGCGGCGCGGGGGGGAGGACATGGGGCGGCCTCGCGGGAGGGGGGATGAAGGCCGACTCCGATCATCCCCCCGCGGCCGCCCGGTGTCAACGGGCCGTCCGAGCCGGAAGCGTGAGCGACGGCCGAAGGTCGGCCGTCGCTCACGCTTCCGGCTCGGACGGAACAGGTCACTGGTTGAACACGAACTCCTTCGTGTTCACCAGCGCCCACAGGATGTTCTCGAACGCCGCCTTCCGCCCGCCGGTCGGGTTCTTCGCCAGCTGCGCGTCGACGTGCGCCAGCGCCACCCGCCTGTCCTCGGCCGTCGGCTTGCGGCACAGCACCCACAGGAACAACTCGTCCACCTTCTCCGCGTCCGGCCGCTTGTCGTCGGCCGACGCCAGTTTGTCCACCCGCCCGCCCGCCCGCACGATCTTCCCCTGCACCTCGTCGCTGTTGAGCATGTGCAGGACGGCCGCCAGGTTCGCCTCGTTCACCCGCTCGCACTCGCACGCGCTGGCCCGCTGCGGCCGGCCGTTCACGTCCAGGAAGTACGACTGGAACGACTCGTCCGGCAGCATGATCGCCCGGGTCGGGGCGTTCCGGTCGGCCGGCAGCGCCCCGAACCGCGTCGGGCTGTCGGTCGCCTGGCACAGGGCGTCCAGCAGCACCTCCGCCGACAGCCGCTTCGGGTAGTACCGGGCGAACGACTGCTTGTCCGACTTGTTGAAGTTGTTCGGGGCGCTCGCCAACTGGTACGTCCGGCTGGTGCAGATCGTCCGGATCAGCGCCTTCAGGCTGTACTTGTTCTCGACGAGGTTGGCCGCCAGGGCGTCGAGCAACTCCGGGTTACTCGGCGGGTTGGTCACCCGCATGTCGTCGAGCGGGTCGACGATCCCCCGGCCCATGAAGTGCGCCCAGTACCGGTTCGCCACCGCCTTGGCGAAGAACGGGTTCTTCGGGTCGACCATCCAGTCGACCAGCTTCTGCCGCGGGTCTTCCTCGGCCGACACCGGCACCGGGGCGGCGTCGAGCGGCTTCGGCTCGGCCGGCTTGTTCGTCCGCTTGTTCTGCACCGTCCCGGTCGTCTTGGTGAACACCACCTGGACCGTGTTCTGGTTCCGGTTCGGGTCGGAGACCGGCAGCCGGACCTCCTTCCGG
>PNKH01000176.1 GCA_013822345.1 Isosphaera sp. | reverse complement strand
GCTGGCGCGGCGACCTCCCCCACCGGGGGGGAGGTGAAGGCCAAAGCCGACCCCAGTGTACCGCCGGTTTTTGCCCTTGAACCCGGCTTCCGCGGCCCGCTACACTCCTCTCGGAATCGTCCGCGGGGCACGGACCGCCCCGCCACCAGGTCACGGAAGGACCGCAACCATGCCGGCCACCCGCGCCAAGGACGCCCTCAAGGCGTTCGTCCCCGCCGCGCCCGCCCGCCCGCTCATCGGCATCAACACCGACTACGCCACCCCAAAGAACGCCCCGACGCAGCTCCGGCTCAACGCCGGGTACGTCGACGCCGTCCTCGCCGCCGGCGGGCTGCCGATCCTCCTCCCGCCGGTCCGCCGCGACAACCTCGCCGACTTCGACCCGCTCCTCGACCAGCTCGCCGGCATCATCCTGACCGGCGGGGCGGACATGGACCCGCGCCGCAACGGCCAGGCCCTGACCGCCGCCGTGAACCCGATGCCGGCCCGCCGGGAGGACGCCGACCGCGCCCTGCTCGCCCGCATCTTCGAGCGGAAGACGCCGGTCCTCGGGATCGGGGTCGGGATGCAGCAGCTGAACGTGTTCGCCGGCGGCACCCTGCACCTCCACCTGCCGGCCGACAACCCGCGGGCGATGCCGCACTTCGACCAGACCGGGGCCCCGCACCGGCACATGGTGCTGATCGAGGCGAACACCCGGCTGGACGACATCTACGGGGCCCCGGAGCTGCGGGTGAACAGCACCCACCACCAGGCGGTGAACCAGATCGGGAAGCGGATGCGGGTCGCCGCCCGGGCCCCGGACGGGGTGGTCGAGGCGATCGAGTCGACCGACCCGAACTGGTTCTGCGTCGGGGTCCAGTGGCACCCCGAGGCCGAGACCGCCAGCGCCCTCGATGTCCAGATCTTCGACTGCTTCGTCCAGGCCGCGGTCCGGGCCGCCGACGGGGTGCTCGCGGCCGCGGCGTGACCCGTCGGGAGGGCGAGGCTCCTGCCGAGCCGTGGGGCTCCGGCTCGGCAGGAGCCTCGCCCTCCCACCCCACCGTCCGGAGCCGGCGAGCCGGCCCCCGGTCGCCGTCCGGTGGCTCCCGACGACCCCGCGGCCCCTCACCCGTCGCCCCCATGCGAATCCTGATCGGCCTGTCCGTCGGCTCCGGGCTGGAGGGCGTGGACGCGGCCGCGGTCCGGGCCGGCGGGGTCGGCCTCGACCTCGCCCCCGCGGTCGCCGCCGCCGCCCGGGTGGCGTTCCCGCCGTCGGCCCGGGACGCGGTCCGGGCCGCCGCCCCCGGGGCGATCACACTTCCCGGCCCGGAGTTCGTCCGGGCCGTCGCCGACACCGCCGTCCACGCCGCCCGCCAGGTCCTCGCCCGGGCCGCCGTGTCGCCGCGGGACGTGTTCGCCGCCGCCCTGCTCGACCCCGCCCGCCCGGCCGCCGACCTCGCCGTCCCGTGGCCGGAGGTGGCCGACCGGGTGGCCGAGCAGACCGGGCTGACGGTGGTGCACGGGTTCCGCCACCGGGACCGGGCGGCCGGCGGGGCCGGGCACCCGATCGCGGCCGCCGCCGACGCCCTCCTGTTCGCCGGCCCGGCGCCGCGCGTCCTCGTCCACCTCGGGGCGGTCGCGTCGGTCCTGTTCCTGCCGGCCGGGGGGAAGGTGTCGGCGGCGGTCGGGTTCGAGGCCGGGCCGGGGAACCAACTCCTCGACGCCCTCGTGTACCACGGCACCCGCGGGAAGGAGTCCGCCGACCCCGGGGGGAAGCGGGCGGTGCAGGGCCGGTGCCTGGAGCCGCTGCTGGACCGGTGGCGCGAGCACCCGCACCTGACCCGCCGGCCGCCGAAGGCGGTCCACCCGGAGGCGTTCGGCCGGAGCTTCCTGCTGGCCGCGTTCGACGCCGCCCGGCAGCTCGGGGCGACGCTCCCGGACCTGCTCTGCACCGCGACGCACCTGGTCGCCCGCGCCGTCGGCGACGCGGTCCGGGCGTGGCTCCCCGCGAGTCCGTCGCCGCGGCAGGTGCTGGTGACCGGGGGGGGAACCCGGAACGGGTTCCTGTGGCAGTTGCTGGCGCAGCAGTTCCCCGGGGAGGTGGTGGCCCGGGCGGACGAGGCGGGGGTGCCGGCGACGGCCCGGAACGCGGCGGCGGCGGCCGTGCTGGCGGCGCTGACGTGCGACGGGGTGGCGGGGAACCTGTCGGTGCTGACCGGGGCGGTCGGCGGCCGGCTGCTCGGGCACCTGGCCCCCGGCGACGGGCGGAACTGGGCGAAGGTCGCGGCGTGGGTCGCCGACCAGACCGGCGAGTACCCGCGGGCGGATCGGGCGGCGTGAGTCGGGTGGGCCGAGGCCGGCTTTGCGGCCGAGTCCCACCTGCGTCTCGTGGTGGGACTCGCCGGCGAGGCGCCGGCTCGGCCCACCCGACGCAGGTGGTGGGACTCGCCGGCGAGGCGCCGGCTCGGCCCACCCTACAACAGCTTCCGGGCCAGCACCACCGCCCCGACCGCCGGGTCGTCCACCAGCCCGACCGGCCCGGGCGTCACCCCGCAGGCCCGCAACTCCGCCAGGAAGCGCTCGCGGTACGACTCGTTCCCGAGCAACAGCCCGCCGGTCAGCGCGACCGGCAGGCCGTCCGGCGCCAGCCCGCCGTTGGCCACCGCCCCGGCCGCCGTCCGGGCCAGCTCCCGCACCTCGTCCTCGAAGATCGCCCGGGCCGTCGCGTCGGTCGGGGCCAGGTCGAGGACGACCGGGGCCAGCCCGGCGATCGCCGCCTTGTCCCACGCCCCGCGGTACACCGCCGGGATGAAGTCCCGCGGGTCGTCCGACCCGAGCCGCCCGAGCAGCGCCGGGAGCAACTGCGTCGGCCGGCCGATCCCGTCGGCGGCCCGGCAGGCGGCCCGCAGGGCGAGCGTCCCGAGCCGGAACGCGCTCCCCTCGTCGCCCATCAGGTAGCCCCACCCGCCGGCCCGGCCGCCCCGCCCGTCCCGGTCCAGGGTCAGGGCGTTCGACCCGGTCCCGGCGATCACCGCCAGGCCCCACCCGTCGGGGGTGCCGGCGGCGAACAGGAGCGTCGCGTCGTTCCCGACCGACACCTTCCCGGCCAGCCCGCCCCGGGCCGCCCACGCCCGGATCACGTCCTTCCCGTCCAGGTCGACCCCGGCCAGCCCGAGCGCCGCCGCCGCCACCGCCGCCCGCCGCACCCCGGCCGCGGCGAACGCCGCCCCGACCGCCTCGTCCAGCGCCGCCAGCGCGACCTCCTCCCCGACCGCCTGGATGTTCGACGGCCCGCCCACCCCGCGGCCGAGCTCCCGCCCGGTCGCGGCGTCGGCGAGGATGGCGACCGTGCTGGTCGCCCCGCCGTCGATCCCGAGGACGAGCCGACGCTTCTCCGAAGCGTCGCTAACCGGGGGGGTCATCACTTCTGCCCCTTGACGTACTTGTCGAACCACGCGAACTGCTCGTGCAGGACGTGCTCGACCGACTCCCGGGCCTCGTACCCGTGCGACTCGTGCGGCAACAGCACCAGCCGGGCCGTCCCGCCGGTCGCCCGCACCGCCGCGTACATCCGCTCGCTCTGCACCGGGAACGTCCCGGCGTTGTTGTCCGCCTGCCCGTGGATCAACAAGAGCGGCTCCTTGATCTTCTCCGCGTGGTAGAACGGCGACATCTTCCCGTACACCTCCGGGGCCTCCCAGAACGTCCGCCGCTCGTTCTGGAACCCGAACGGCGTCAGCGTCCGGTTGTACGCCCCGCTCCGGGCGATCCCGGCCCGGAACAGGTCGGAGTGGGCGAGCAGGTTCGCCGTCATGAACGCCCCGTAGCTGTGCCCCATCACCCCGACCCGCTTCGGGTCGACGCCGTACTCGGCCGCCTTGTCGAGTGCCGCCTTCGCGTTCGCCACCAGCTGCTCGACGAACGTGTCGTTCGCCGTCCCCGGCGGGCCGACCACCGGCATCGACACCTCCAGCACCGCGTACCCCTGGGTCAGGAAGAACAGGTGCGAGTACCCGCCGACCGCGGTGAACCGGTGCGGCGACCCGACCACCTGCCCGGCGGTGTCCGCCGACACGAACTCCGTCGGGTAAGCGTAGAACACCCCCGGCACCTTCTCCCCGTCCTTGTGCCCCGGCGGCAGGTACAGCGTGAACGAGATCGCCGTCCCGTCCGCCCGCTTCGTGGTGACGAGCTCCTTCCGGGCCGTGCGGAGTTCCGGCCACGGGTCGGTGTTCTTGGTCAGCGGCCGCTCGTGCTCGGCGTCGCGGTACACGTAGTTCGGCGGCTCGGCCGGCGACTCCCGGCGGACGATCAGCCGCGTCCCCTTCGGGTCGAGCACCGCGACCACGTCCTCGTACACCTTCTCCCCGGACTGGAAGACGCGGGTCGCCTTCCCGGTGGCGGTGTCGAACCGGTCGAGGAACGGGCGGTCGCCCTTCGGACCCGCCCCCGGGCCAGACAGCCAGAGGGTGTCGCCGGCCGGGTCGCCGGCCGTCCGCAGGACGCGGTGCCCGCTCGGCAGGACTCGGGTGAGCGGGCTCCCGGGGTCGCCGTACCGGTCCTGCGCCGACCGCTCGAACAGCAGCTTCGGCTCGGCCGTCTTCAGCAGGGCGGTGGTCGGGGCGACGAAGGTGCGGAGCCACTTCCGCTCGCGGTCGTAGTCGCGGACCAGCATCCGGTTTCCGGTCGGGAAGAAGTCCGTCCCGGCGAACCGGTGCTCGAGCCGCAGCAACTCCGTCGCCTTGCCGTCGACCGACGCGGTGAACACGGCGTCGCGGTGCGGCACCTTCTTCCGCGGGTCGCCGTCGTCCTGCGCCTCGACCCAGGTGAGGGCGTGCGGCAGCGTCGGCACCCACCGGACGGCCCGCGGCCCGGTCGGCACGCCCTCGATCGGCACCTGGTCCTGCAGCGGCAGGTCGGCGACCGTCCGCACCGCCTTCCCGGCCGCGTCCCACACCTCGACCGCCCGCGGGAACGCCGAGTACGGCTGGAGGTACGAGAACGGCTCCTTCAACCGGGAGACGAGGAAGAACTTCCCGTCCGGCGACGGGTCGGAGTTGGTGACGATGGCCGGCTCGCCGAGCGGCGTGACGGTCTTCGCGGCGAGGTCGACGACCGCGAGCTGCGAGGTGGCGTGGTGCCGGAACAGGGCCTCGTCGTGCGGGTTCTGGAGGAGGTCCTGGTAGGTGCGGACCGGGGCCGCCTTCCCGTCGGACTGCTGCACCACCGGGCCGGCCGGGGCCGCGGGCGGGGCCGGCGGGGCGCCGCGCTTCTCGGGGACGAGCTGCACCAGGAGCGACTCGCTCCCCGGCATCCACTGCAGCTCGTCGCCGATCGCCGCGTTCAGCGTGACGCCCGGGACCCGGACCAACCTCGCCCCGTCGGCCAGGTCCGCGGTCCACAGCTCGACCCCCTTCGGGGTCGTGACCGGGACCGCGAACCGCTTCCCGTCCGGCGACCAGACCGGGAACCCGGCCCGGCCGTCCTCCGGCAGAAAGACCGCCGTTTTCGCCCCGCCGGCGAGCGGGACGAGGGTCATCTCGGTGACCCGGGTCTGGCGGGCCGGGCCGTTGGTGGCCGGGTTGATGCGGAGGCCGGCGAGCCGCAGCTGCGGGGCCGCGACCTCGGCGATCGACGGGTACCGGGCGGTCCGGACGAGCAGGACGTGGGTCCCGGCCGGGCTGACCGCCAGGCCCTGGGGCGGGGCGTGGTCGAGGATGTCGGTGACCGCCTTCGGCGGCCGCTGGTACGTCTGGGCGGAGGCGTCGGCCGGCAGCGTCACCGCGAGCACCCCGCAGATCGTCGCGCGGAACATGTGGCACCTCCCGTCGCCCGCCAGGGGGTCGTGCGCCGGCCGTGGACGCCCGCCAGGGGTTCCGGCCCCGCCCGGTGCGGGCGGGTCCTCCACCCCTGGCTACCGTCGGCCGCCGCTCCGCGGCTCCGGGCTTGAAGTCCCGGAGGGACGACCGACGGTAGCCGGGGGTGGAGCGCAGCGCAACCCCTGGCGGGCGTTGACGACCCCGTCGGCGCCCGCCAGGGCAGTGTACCGGCCGCCGCGGCCGGCGTATACTGTGCGACGCGCCACCTTCCCTCTCACCCCGGCACCCGCCATGACCCGCCTCGCCGCCCTCGCCGCGCTCTTCGCCGCCCTCCCCGCCCGCGCCGCCGACCCGCCCGTCGTCCTCGACGGGAAGGACGGCCCCGGCAAGGGGAGGCACGTCGTCCTCGTCAGCGGGGACCAGGAGTACCGGTCGGAGGAGGCGATCCCGCAGCTGGCGAAGATCCTCGCCACCCGCCACGGGTTCAAGTGCACCGTCCTGTTCACCACCGACCCGAAGACCGGCACCGTCAACCCGACGATCAACAACGTCCCCGGGCTGGAGGCGCTGAAGACCGCCGACCTGCTCGTCATCTTCACCCGGTTCCTCGACCTGCCGGACGACCAGATGAAGGCCTTCGCCGACTACGTCGAGGCCGGGAACCCGGTGGTCGGGCTGCGGACCTCGACGCACGCGTTCAACGTCGGCGGGAAGAAGGAGTACGCCCGGCTCGGGAACGGGAGCGGGGTGAAGGGCTGGGAGGGCGGGTTCGGCCGGCAGGTGCTCGGGGAGAAGTGGGTGAACCACCACGGGGCACACGGCAAGGAGGGGACCCGCGGGCGGCTCGCCAAGGGCCAGGAGGACAACCCGATCCTCCGCGGCATCAAGGACGGCGAGATCTTCGGGACGACCGACGTGTACACCGCCAACCCGCCGAGCGACAGCACCATCCTCGTGCTCGGCGAGGTGACCGAGACGCTGAAGCCGGACTCGAAGGCGGTCGCCGGGAAGAAGAACGAACCGATGATGCCGGTGGCGTGGGCCCGGACGTACCAGGTGGGCGGGCGGCCGGGGCGGGCGTTCTGCACCACCATGGGGGCGTCGCAGGACCTGGAGTACGAGGCGACCCGCCGGCTGGTGGTGAACGGCTGCTACTGGGCGGTCGGGCTGGGCGAGAAGATCCCGGAGAAGTCGGACGTGACCCTGGTCGGGGAGTACAAGCCGACGCCGTTCCGGTTCCGGAAGAGCGAGGAGTGGCAGCCCGGGAAGACGCCGGCCGAGCTGCTGAAGTGACAACCCGGGTCTTGTAGGGTGGGCCGAGTCTTCGAGTCCCACCA
>PNKH01000175.1 GCA_013822345.1 Isosphaera sp. | reverse complement strand
GCCCCACCCGAGCGCCACCCCCGCAACCCGGCTTGACCGCGTCTTCCCGCCGGGGGTAAGTTCCCCGCGCCGCGGCCGGCCCGCGCCGCGGCCCGCACCCGCCCCCGGGCAGTCGCGGTTGACAGCGGGCCCGGGCGGGTCTAAACCCCGTCCCGTGTGAACGGCCGGTCCCCGCCGACGGAGGGGTTCGCGGGGCCGGCCGGGGTGGAACGCCCGAGAGTCGCCATTCACGGAGGAGAACGCATGATTCGTCGGACCTGGACCGCCCGGCTGCTCGCCGCCGCGGCGGTCGCGGCGGCCGCCGCCCCGGCGTCCGCCGGGCTGCTGCCGGTGTCGGTGAGCGTCCAGCCGGAGGCCGGGAACTTCCGGTGGACGTACTCGGTGGTGCTGCCGAGCGACATGAAGCTGCAGGCCGGGGACTACTTCACCATCTACGACTTCGGCGGGTACGTCCCCGGGTCCGGGATGGTCCTGTCCCCGTTCCCGGACGACATGGCCGCCGGGTTCTGGTCGTTCTCGACCTCGAAGACCGGCCCGACCCCGGACCGGCTGAACCCGCAGGACGACCCGATGACCGACAACCTGACCTGGAAGTACAGCGGCCCGACCATCCCGTCCGGCCAGCTGACGCTGGGCAACTTCACCGCCACCTCGATGTTCGAGATGAGCCAGGACAGCTTCTTCACCGCCACCAACCCGACCGCCTTGACCGGGGAGATCGACAGCAACATCACCGAGACCCTGACCCCGACCGGGATGGTGACCACGCCCCCGCCGGGGGTGCCGGAGCCGACCACCCTGGCCCTGGCCGGGCTCGGGCTGCCGGTCGCCGGGGTCGCCCGGTGGGTCCGCCGGAAGCGCCGCCAGGCCGCCGACTGACGGCCCGCCGTCGTCGCATCGTCGGGCGCCCGCGGGTCACCCCCGCGGGCGTCTCGCATTTCCGGGCGAGCCGCGATCGTCAGGGAGCGGGTGTCGGACCACGAACACCCGCTCCCCGACGGTCGCAGTTCACCCGGCCCTGTTCAGCTCACCACCACCGCGTCCGGGAACCGCCGCCGGAGGGCCGCGACCTCGGCCGGGCCGAGCTTGTTCCCGCCCACGTCCAGGTGGTTCAGTCGCAGGTGCTTCGAGTCCGCGAGCAGCCGGGCGGCCCCGGCGTCCAGGGCGTTCCGGGCCAGCCCGAGCCACCGCAGGGCGGCCGCCTCCGGCTTCCGCACGATCTCCCGCACCCCGTCCGGGCCGAGCCACTGGCCGGCCAGGTCGAGGACGGTGAGCCGGTCCCACGGGATCACCCACCCGATGTCGAGGTGGAACAGCGGGCCCGCGTCCGCCCCCGACCCCGTGCGCCCGAGCCGCAGCTCCTCCACCTCCCGCAGGCTCCAGGCGGACAGCACCCGCTGCAACTGCTCGGACGTGAACACCACCCCGGACACGTCGAGCCGGCGGACCCCGCGGTGCCCGGCCCGTTCCAGCCCGCGCATGACCCCCGGCCCGAGGTTCGTGATGTCCGCCAGGTCGAGCCCGGCGAGTTCCGGAAGCCGGTCCCCGCCGAGGAGGTCGGCCAGCCACCCGGGGTGGACCACGTTGCCCCGCAGCGACAGGTCCCGCAGCCCGGCGAGGTGGGGGCTGTTGGACAGGGCCAGGCACTCGTCCGGGTTCAGGTCGGTCCGCGGGGCGAACTCGAGCCGCCGGACGCGGCTCAACTCGGGCAGGGCGAAGACCGGGTCGACGGGGGGACCGACCCCGGCCGGGGACCGGTACAGTCGGAGAGCCTGGACCGGCTCCGCGGCGAACACCGACGCGGCCTCCGGCACGAACCCGTCCGGCTCGACCTCCAGGTGGCCGACGAACCCGCGCTCGAACCGGACCCGGGTGACGCCCCGGAGCGGGCGATACCAGCGTAGCCGGTGGGCGTCCAGGAGGCGGGCGGCCCGGTCGGCCGCGGCCCGGGCCTGCGGCCCGAACGGGTCGGCCCGGACCGCCTCCACCTGGTCGCGGATGAACGCCGCCCGGTCCGGCTGGTCGTGCTCGTCGAGCCAGTCGGCGTACACCAGCCGGGGGGTGTCGTCGTCCGGGTCGGCGAGCACCGCCCGCCGCAGCGCCTCGCCGTCGGTCACGGTTGGTCGGCCCTCCGGGGGTGTCGGCCCAGTGAGATTATGCCGCGCCGGCGGGGGTGTGGGGACGGGGAACCCGGGTACAATCTCCGTATGCCGCCGTCGACCCACCCCCGCTGGCCGGTCGCCCTGTCCGTCGGGGCGGCGCTCGTCACCGTCGGGATGAAGGGGACCGCCTACGGCGTCACCGGGTCGGTCGGGCTGCTGTCCGACGCCCTGGAAAGTCTCGTCAACCTGGCCGCCGCGGCGACGGCCTACGTCGCCCTGTGGTACGCGTCCCGCCCGGCCGACCGGACCCACGCGTTCGGCCACTCGAAGATCGAGTACTTCTCCAGCGGCCTGGAGGGGGTGCTCATCATCCTGGCCGGCCTCGGCACCGCCGCGTACGCCGTCCGCCGGCTGTTCCACCCCGAGCCGCTGACGAACCTGGAGCTGGGGACGGTGATCGCCCTGGCCGCGTCGGCGGTCAACCTCGTCGTCGCCCGGGTGCTGCTGCACCACGGCCGGAAGCACCACTCGATCGTGCTGGAGGCGGACGGCAAGCACCTGATGGCGGACGTGTGGACCTCGGTCGGGGTGGTCGGCGGCCTCGGCCTGGTCTTGCTGACCGGGTTGACCTGGCTGGACCCGGTGCTGGCGGTCGCGGTCGGGCTGAACATCGTGTGGACCGGCGGGGAGCTGGTGGCCCGGTCGTTCAACGGGCTGATGGACCACGCCCTGCCGGCGGCCGAGCGGGACCGGATCCGGGAGGTGATCGCCGGGCTGCTGCCGCCCGGGGCGGCGTTCCACATGCTCCGGACCCGCCGGGCCGGGGCCCGGCGGTTCGCCGAGTTCCACCTGCTCGTCGACGGCGACCTGACGGTCCGGGCGGCGCACCACCTGGCGCACGAGGTGAGCGCCGCGCTGGCCGCGGCGCTGCCGGGGCTGGAGGTGACGGTGCACGTCGAGCCGGTGGACGAGAAGGACTCGTGGGAGGGGGAGGAGTTGGAGCGGCTCGGCGAGCCGGCCGACCCGGGCCGGGAGACGGGGGGATAGGGAGTCCGGGGGTCGCGCCTCCGGTCGTCTCGGTCGCCCGCCAGGGGTTCCGGCCCCGCCCGAAGCGGGCGGTGGCCTCCACCCCTGGCTACACGCGGTCGTCCCTCCGGGACTACAACCTGCTTTCAGCCGCGGAGCGGCGGCCGACGGTAGCCGGGGGTGGAGCGCAGCGCAACCCCTGGCGGCCTACCCGTAACACCGGCAGGCGACACCCCGGAGGCGCCCTCGCGCATGATTGACACCCTGCTGTCACTGTTCGACGTGCCGGCGCTCCGGACGGTCGCCCCCGGGGCGGCGCTGCTCGGGGCGGCGGCCGGGGCGGTCGGGTGCTTCGCCGTCCTCCGCCGGCAGAGCCTCCAGGGGGACGTGGTGTCGCACGCGGCGCTGCCGGGGGTGGCGGTCGCGTTCCTGCTCGGGGCCAGGTCGCCGGTCCTGCTGGTGCTCGGCGGGGCGGTCGCCGGGTGGGTCGCGCTGGTCCTGGTCGGGGTGGTCGGGCGCGGGTCGCGGGTGCCGGCCGACGCCGCCCTCGGCGGCACGCTGGCCGTGTTCTTCGGCCTCGGCCTGGCCCTGATGCAGCGGGCCCAAAAGCTCCCCGGGGCCGGGGCGAACCCGCTCGACCGCTACCTGTTCGGCCAGGCCGCGAACCTCCGCGAGCCGGACCTGTGGGTGATCGGCGGGGTCGGGGCGCTCGCCCTGTTCGTCCTCGCGCTGGCGTGGAAGGAGCTGAAGCTGCTCGCGTTCGACCCGGACTACGCGGCCAGCGTCGGGCTGCCGGTCCGCGGCCTCGACCTCCTCCTCACGACGCTCACCGTGGCGGCGGTGGTGATCGGGCTGAAGGCGGTCGGGGTGGTGCTGATGACGGCGCTCTTGGTCGCCCCGGCAGCGGCGGCCCGGCAGTGGACGAACCGGCTCGGGGTGATGGTGCTGCTGGCGATGGGGTTCGGGGCGTTCTCTGGGGCCGGCGGGACGCTCCTCGCCCACCACCTCAGCGCCCCGCTCAAGGCGGTCCCGACCGGCCCGACGATCGTGCTCGTCGCGTCCGTGGTGGTGGCCGCGTCTCTCGCCTTCGGCGGCGCCCGCGGCCTGGTGTGGACCGCCTGGCCGCGTCCGGTGAAACAGGACGGGTGATGGGCGAACTCATCCTGGTGCTGGCGGTGGTCGCGGCGGCGTGTGCGGTGCCGGGGGTGTTCCTCGTCCTCCGGCGGGCGGCACTGGTATCCGACGCGATCGGCCACACCCTCATCCTCGGCATCGTCCTCGCCTACTTCGCCACCCGCGACGTCGACTCGCCGTGGCTGCTGGTCGGGGCGGCGCTCACCGGGCTCCTCACCGTCGTGCTGGTCGAGCTCCTCCAGCGGACGCGGCTGGTGAAGGCGGACGCGGCGATCGGGCTGGTGTTCCCGGCGCTGTTCGCGCTCGGGGTGGTGCTGGTGTCCGTGTCTCACGTCCGGAGCGTCCACCTCGACATCGACGCCGTCCTGCTCGGCCAGCCGGACCTGGCGACCGTCCCGCGGTGGCGGGTGGCGGGGGTGGCGGTGCCGCCGGTGTGGGTGATGGGGGCGGTGCTGGCGGCGAACGTCGGGCTGTGCGGGCTGCTGTTCAAGGAGCTGAAGCTGAGCACGTTCGACCCGGGCCTGGCGGCGAGCCTGGGGTTCCGGCCGGGGCTGATGCATTACGGGCTGATGGCAGTGGTGTCGGTGACGGCGGTGGCGGCGTTCGACGCGGTCGGGCCGGTGCTGGTGGTCGGGTTCTTCGTCGTCCCGGCGGCGACCGCGTACCTGCTGACCGACCGGCTCGCGGTGTTGATCGGGTTGGCGTGCGGGGTCGGGGCCGCGGGGGCGGGGGCGGGGGTGTACGCCGCCGACCGGCTCGACACCAACACCGCAGGGGCGGTGGCGGCGGCGCTCGGGGGGCTATTCGGGCTGGCATTCCTGTTCGCCCCGCAGCGCGGTCAGGTCGCACTTCTGCTGAAGCGGTGGGAGCGGCGGCGGGCGTTCGAGGAGACGATGCTGGCGGTGCACCTGTACGGGCACGAGGGAACGCCGGCGGAGGCGGACGAGGCCCGGTGCGACGGCCTGCACCGGCACCTGAACTGGACGCCGGCGCGGGTCGCGGCGGTGGTGGAGCGGGCGACCGATCGCGGACTCGTGGTGCGGGCCGGCGAGGTGCTGAAGCTCACCGAGGCGGGTCGGGAGCGGGCGCGGGCGGTGTTCGGGGAGAGCGTCGCGGCGTAGTGGCCGGCTGTCCCAGGCGCGGCTGCGGGTCGCCGACGATGTACTCTCCGTCCCGGAGCACGGCGGTGACCTGACCATCCTCGTCGTAGACGAACCGCAAGTCCTGCCCGAGTATCGTCCGGGCCGCGACTCCGACGCACTCGGTCGGGAGCAGCACGACCTCCAGCAGACCCAAGCTGTAGCCGCTGGCCAGCTCCGCCGCGAACACGTGGTGGCCCGATTCGGCAACCTTGCGGCGGGTCCGGAAGTCCTCGAACGCCTTGCCGCCGGTCACGCCGGTGACGACGGGCGGGCCGAACTTCGCCTGGACCTGCTCACGGGTCTCGAGTGTGCCGAGGTCCGTCCCGCTCGCAGCGATCTTGTACGCGCACCCGTTGGTCAGGAGCATGGCCCCGACGGCGAACAGGACCGCGGTACGCATGGACGGACCCCCGCAGGCTTGAGGCCGGCGGGGTAGCCGCACCGGCCCGCGGGGTCAAGACGAACGGCACCCTGTCAACACAGCTCGTCGATCGGCTTCCCGCTCGGGAGCACCGGGATCGGCCGGCCGTTGTTCAGGTACTCGGCCTTGGCGTCCACCCCGAGGTGGCGGTACACCGTCGCCAGCACGTCCTGCGGGGTCTTCGGGTTCGCCTTCGGGAACGCCCCCTTCGCGTCCGACTCCCCGACCACCCGCCCCCCGCGCACCGGCCCGCCCGCCAGCACCCCGCTGAACACGTTCGGGTAGTGGTCCCGGCCGGCGTCGTTGTTCACCTTCGGCGTCCGCCCGAACTCGCCCCACGCGAGCACCAGCGTCGTGTCCAACAACCCGCGGGTGTCAAGGTCGTCGATCAGGGCGGTGAACGCCCGGTCCCACCGCGGCAGGAACCCCTCCCGCAGCGACTCGAACCCCTTGACGTGCGTGTCCCACCACCGCAGGTCGACGGTCACCAGCCGCACCCCGGCCTCGACCAGTCGGCGGGCGAGCAGCATACGCTGCGCCCAGTTCGGCGCCCCGCACCGGTTCGACGCCTTCGGGTCGAACGCCGGCATGAACCCGTACCGCTCCCGCAGCTTCGCCGGCTCCTTGTCCAAGTCGAAGGCGTCGCGGGCCGCCGGCGAGGTGAGGATCTCCCACGCCCGGGCCTGGAACTGGTCCGCGGCGGACAACTGGCCGGTCCGGTCGGCGTCGCGGCGCATCCGGTCGAAGTCGTTCAGCAGCCCCTTCCGGTCGCCGACCTGCTCCAGCGTGACCCCGGACGCGAGCTGGAAATTCGGGAGGGCGAACGGGCCGGGGTTGGCCGGGTCGGCCTGCGTCTCGAACGGCTTGTGCGCGACCCCGAGGTACGCCGACCCGGCCCCGGGCAGCAGCCGCGGGATCATCACGTAGGCCGGCATCGTCGGGTTCAGGTGGCCGACCTGCTTCGAGACGATCGAGCCGACCGACGGGTGGACGTTCTCGTCCGGGTTCGGCCCGGAGTTGTACCCGGTGAAGCAGATCTGGTCGCCGGCCGAGTGCCCGGCGTCGTGGTGGTGCAGGCTGCGGACGATCGACCACTTGTCCATCATCTTCGCCGACATCGGTAGCATGTCCGACAGCCGGATGCCGGGGACGTTCGTGTCGATGGTGCCGAACTCGCCGCGGACCTCGGCCGGGGCGTCCGGCTTCGGGTCCCACATGTCGTGGTGGCTCGGCCCGCCGCGCATCCACAGGATGATGACGGAGTTCACCTTGCCGGGCGAGCCGGGAGCGTGAGCGACCGGAGATTCCGCCTTGAGCAGGTCGGCGAGGCACAGCCCGGCGGCGCCGAGGACGCCGGCCTTGACGAAGCTGCGGCGGTCGGGGCGGGCGAGGGTGTGGCGGAAGTCGGGACAGGTGCGGGCGGGCATGGGTGCCCTCGGGCGGGTGGGGGAGGCGGCGGCGTGCGGTCTGAGCAGCAACCGAATGTTACCACCCCGCCGGCCCGG
>PNKH01000174.1 GCA_013822345.1 Isosphaera sp. | reverse complement strand
GCGGCCCTGGCCGCGCTGCTGGCGGAGTGGGCGTCGCGGCGCGACCTGGCGACCCGGATCGCGAACCTGACGGACGGGACCGGCGGCCCGGACCGGGAGAACGGCGACGCCTTCCTGGCCGCCGCCGACCTGGTTGACGACGGGGCGGAGGACGTGCTGGTGGGCGACTCCACGCTGGACTGGTTCCGGCCCCTCCCCGGGGACAAGGTAGCCGACCGGCGCCGGCGGCGGTGAGCCGTGCGGCCCGCAGGCCGTTCGCGGTCGCCGGTCTGTGGGATGGCCATAGTGCCTCGGAGCGGTGGGCTGAGTGGGCCCGGCCCCGCCAATCGGGTTGGTCTTCGCCCGGTCGGTCCGCTTCTCGCGACCGCCGAGCCAGTCGGGGGCGGGCCCCTGTCTTCGACAGGGATGGCGGCCGGGTCGGCCGCCCCACTGGCGAGGTGGTCGAGGGGCCCCGGCGGTTCGCCCTGGCACCGGGAAGCCGTTCGCCCTCGCCGGAGTCTGGGACGTGTGGACGGGCGACGGGAAGCCGCTACTGACGACCGCGGTCATCACCACCACGGCGAACGGCATCGTCGGCGAGGTCCACAACAGGATGCCGGTGGTCGTTCCACCGGACCGGTGCGCGGCCTGGCTGGACCCGGGCACCCCGGCGGACGAGCTGCTCCGGATGCTGGCCCCGTTCCCGGCCGCACTGATGGTCGCGGCCGACGCCTCACCTCTGGTCAACAACCCGAGGTACGACGGCCCCGACTGCCTGCGGGCGGGGTGACCGGGCCGGCGGCCCGGGGCGGTCGGACCGCCTACCGGGCGAGTCGGGGGTGGGCCCTACTACCGGGCCGGGGGACCACCGGAAGTCGGTCTCATCCACAGGCGGGTGCTTCCCGCTCAGGAGCCCACCGGGCGAGTCGGGGGCGGGCTTGCTTCGCGTCCCCTGTCCTGTCACACCGACTCCGACTTGTCCTTCCCATCACCCCGAGCCCCCGGTCGGGGGGAGAGGAACAGGGCCCACCCCCGACTCGCACGGTAGGCTGTACCAGTGCCACCGGGAGGATCAGGGGAGGAGAATAAGCTCACCCCCGACTCGCCCGGTAGGCTTACCTGGGCCAAGAGTGGGTCGGGGGGTGGCGGTTGCCCACCCACCCCTTCCCAGTCCCCCCCACATCAACCTCCCACTCAGACTCCACTCCCTCTTAATACGGAGGCCACCCGTGGCCCTACCCCCGTGCCACCGGTGACGCCACCCCGGGGCCGGTCGGCGTGCGGCCCGGGTCCGGGGGCCCCAGCAGAGTTCGGCCCGGACCTTGGCCCGGAGGGCGGCCCGCCGGTCGGGGTCGGCCTCGGCCGCCAGCCGGGCGAACAGGACGCCCAGCCGGGCCTCGGCCCGGCGGAGGCGGTCCCGGTCCTGGTCGGCGGCCCGGGCCACCGCGTCGACCCCGTCCTCGCGGTAGACCGCGGCCCGCTCCTCCAGGGCGCCGAGGGCGTCGTAGACGGCGGGCAGGTCGAGCCCGACCGCTTCGGCGTCCAGGGGGGAGAGGGCGGGCGGGGACCCGTCGGCGTCCGGCTCCAGCAGGAGCTGGAGCCGCTGGGCCAGGCCGGCGGCCAGGGAGTGGCGGGGGTGGAGGTCGGGCGGACCCATCGGTCTCATCGTCGTGCTCATCGGTCTCCTAACGGAAGTCTGCCCCGGGCCGCCCCGCCCCACGCGGGGAGGGCCGCCGGCCGGGGCAGAAGGATGTCAACTGCCCGCCGGTGTCGGCGGGGCCTCCGGGCAGCGGACGGGCGACCGGGGGCGGTCCTCCCGCGGTCCGTCCGGCTGTTCACAATCGGGTCCGCCGGGGGCGGGGCCGGGGCGGGCCACGGGCCTGCCCCCCCGTGTCGGCTGGCGCGACCGGCCGCCGAACTTTCCGCCTCTCCCGCCCCCGGGTCTCCATAACTTTCGCTCTCTGTTGCTGCCGTCCCCTTGCGGGCTCGCTCCGATCGCCGTGGGTCGGCCCGGGTAGAATGCCCCTCAAACCACCCGGAGGTGAGCCGTGAGGCGGTTCCAACATTCGGCCGACATCGGCGGCGAGCGGGTGCCCTATTCGGCCCGGGTTCGCCGGGACCGCGGCAAGTGGATGGTGGTGTTCCGGGGGCCGGACGGGCGGGAGGTGAAGGCCCTCACCACCCACGACGCCCGCGGCAAGACGCCGCCCGACGCCCTCCACGCGGACGCCCCGGCCCTCCTCCGGGCCGTCTACCGGCCCGACTCCCCGGCGGGACCGGTGGCCGCCCGCCCCGGGTGGGACGAGCTGCTCGACGAGGTCGGGCGGACCAGCCCGCACACCCGGTCCGAGACGCTCCGACAGTACCGGGCGGCGGTGAAGGCGTTCCGCGAGGTGCTGCCGGAGGTCGCCTCCCCGCTGGACGTGTCCGAGGAACAGGTCCGGCGGTTCGGCAGGCTCTGGCTGGCCGCCCCGTCCCGGCGGGGGAACGGCGGGGGGAAGCGGTCCCCGGCCACCCTGTCGTACTACCTCCGCGGACTGTCCGGGTTCTCGAACCACCTGGTCGACCTCGGGCGCCTCGCGAAGAACCTGTGGAAGGGGGTCCGCGCGCCGAAGGGGGAGCGGGCCAGGAAACCGGCCCCGACCGCCGACGACGTCCGCGTCTTCTTCGAGTGGGCCCGGGCCCGGTATCCGGACTGGGCGTCGCTCCACGCCCTCCTCGAACTCAAGCTCGTGTCCGGGTGCCGGACCGCGGACGTGTGCCGGCTCCGCACCGGGCAGCTCAGCGGCGGGTCGCTGACCTTCAGCCCGGACGTGGTGAAGACCAAGGAGGCCCGGTCCCTCCCCCTGCCCGCCCGACTCGCGGCCGCCCTCCGCGCGGTCGCCGGGCCGGTCCACCTGTGGGAGGGCCTGTTCGCGGACATCCCGAAGTACCGGAAGGCGTCGAACGGGTACCCGCCGGCGTTCTCGTGGCGGACCGTCTACCACGTCGTGAACAACCTGTTCCGCGAGTACCGCGAGGCCCACCCCGACCGCCCGGGGCTCAGCCCCCACGGCCTCCGCCGGCGGGCGGTGACGGCGGCGGTGCGGGAGTTGGGGAGCGCGGACGCGGCCGCCCTGGCCCTCGGGCTGCACGCTCAGACCGCCCGGGCCCACTACCTGGACGCGTCGCAGGCGTTCGAGACGGACGCGGCGATGCGGCGGGTCGGGGAGCGGATGCTGGCCGAGATAACGGAACCAGAACGGAACCAGAGCCGGGGGAAGCGGAGAAATAGCCTAAAAAACTAAGCTCAGTGATGGACAGCGGCTCGCTTCATAAGCGATGGGTCGCCGGTTCAAACCCGGCCCCCGCTACTCGCAAGAAGTGCCAGGAACTATAACGGTTGCGAGCGGTTCGCGACCCCCGAGAACGCGGTCACGACACTCCGGGTTTCCTGGAATCTTTCCAGGAAACCCGTTCTCGTTCCTGGAGCCGCCATGCCACGCCCCCGGAAAGCCTGCCCGCGCTACCTGGAGCACAAGCAGTCCGGCCGCGCCCGGGCCGTCTGGACCGACCCGGCCGGGACGTACCACGACGTGCTGCTTCCCGGTCCGTTCGGGTCCGACGAGTCCCGCCGGGCGTTCGGCAAGCTCCTCCTCGAACACCAGGTGAGCCCGGCCGGGACGCGGGTGGCCGACCGGTCCGGGCTGACCGTGGCCGAGGTGCTGCTCGCATACCTGGAGCACGCGAACGGCCACTACCGAGGGCCGGACGGCCGGCCGACCAGCGAGCTGGTGACGGTGAAGCTGGTGGTGAAGGCGATCCGCGAGGTGTACGCAGACCTCCCGGCCGGGGAGTTCACCGCGCTAAAGCTGAAGGCGGTCCGGCAGGGGTGGGTGGCCGCGTCCCTGTCGCGCGGGGAAGTGAACCGACGGACGCGGATCGCGAAGCGGGTGTTCAAGTGGGCGGCCGGCGAGGAGTTGATCCCGGCGGAAACGTTCACAGGCTTGGCGCTGGTCGGCGGGCTGCAGAAGGGGCGGACCACGGCCCGAGAGACGGAGGCGGTCGGCCCGGTCGCGGACGCGGTGGTGGACGCCACCCTCCCGTTCCTGAGCCGGCACGCCCGCGGGCTGGTCGAGCTGCAGCGGCTGACCGGGATGCGGCCGGGGGAGGCGTGCCGGGTCCGCCGGGCCGACCTCGACACGACCGGGGCCGTCTGGGTGTACACGGTCCGCGAGCACAAGACGGCCCACCGGGGGAAGGTCCGGACGGTCGCCATCGGCCCGAGGGGGCAGGAGTTGCTGAAGGGGTTCTTCACCGACGACCCGGACGCCTACCTGTTCAGCCCGGCGGCCGCGGTCGGGGAGCAGCGGGCGGAACGGTCGGCCGGGCGGAAGACGCCGAAGTACCCGAGCCACATGCGGCGGAACGCGGGGAAGCGGGCGAAGCGGCCGCGCCGGACGGCCGGGTCTCACTACACCCCGTCGAGCCTCGGGCACGCGATCGACCGGGCGTGCGACCGCGCGTTCCCGCCGCCGGCCCCGCTCGCCCAACAGGAAGGTGAGACGGGGGCCGCGTGGGAGGCCCGCCTGACGGCCGGCCAGAAGGTCGAGCTGAAGGCGTGGCGGGACGCCCACCGGTGGCACCCGAATCAGCTCCGCCACTCGTTCGCCACCCGGGTGCGGAAGGCCCACGGGCTGGAGGCCGCGCAGGTGCTGCTCGGGCACGCGAAGGCGGACGTGACCCAGGTGTACGCCGAGAAGAACGACGCCCTCGCCGCGGCGGTCGCGGCTGAGGTCGGGTAGTGCCGACGGACGCGCCCGGCTCAGCGAGGACAGCTCATGTCCGATACCACGCGGCGGGCGCGGTACCGCGCCTGGTTCGATGAGGCGATCGGGCTCTTCGACTCCACCTCACCTGACGACCGCTCCCGCGGCGGTCGAGGAGGCCGTCGCGCTGTGGGTCGGGTACCCCCTAATCGGCGAGGGGATCGAGTGCGCCGACGACGCCACGCCCGAAGAAAAGTACGCGACGCGGTGCGCCCTCAACCGCGCGCACTACCGGGCGGCCGAGCGACTCATGTTGGAAGCCGAACTCGCCGGGCTGGACCCGGCGCCGCTGTCCGAGGCCCGCCGGGTTTGTCAGGAACTCTTCGACCCCGTCCGGCGCCACAACCCGCCGTCCGGTTCGTGGGGCGTGTCGTGGTTCCACCACCCGCGAAGGGTCGATGACACCTGGCCGGCCTGCCTGGGTGAGTGGCGGTATGCCCTCCCGGCGGCGATGCAGGAGGCGATCCGGCGGGGCGAGGAAGTCTTCACCCGGCTCGCGACCCGCCTGGATGTCGCACCCGCAGAGGCGCTGGCGGTCGTGTGCCCCCCGGGACACGGCGGGCTGGCGAAGGTCGGCCGGCCGGCCGATGCTGGCAAGCGGCAAGTGGTCGCGTTCGTGCGTGGGCTTCGGGAGAAAGAGCCGCCCGCCCCCTGGAAGGAGATACCCGACTTGGTCTTCGAGCGGTTCCACAAGAGGTACACCTCGGAAACCCTGAGAGGTTATCTGAAGGGCGGCTGAGCGGGGCGAAACGTTTCGCCCCGCTGTCGCACGTCACGACCACGGCCTACCGTGGCCCTCGTACACCCCCGTGCGAGGCCGCCGCGATGGCCGACCCCATCCTGTCCGAGATCCTCGACGGCGACGCGCTCAGCCTCGGCGCGGCCGCCCGCCTGCTGCCCGCCTACCGCGGCGCGGGGACGGCACGCCAGTCCACCGTCTGGCGGTGGGTCAACCAGGGTCACCGCCGCGGCGGCCGGGTGGTGAAGCTGGAGGCCGCCCGGCTCGGCGGCCGCTGGCTCACGTCGAAGGCGGCGATCGCCCGGTTCATGGCCGCGCTCACCTCCACCGACACGGCCGCGGGTGCCGACGCCACGACTGCCGGTCGGCCGCGGACACCGGCCGCCCGCAAGAAGGCGAGCGACGCGGCGTCGCGGAGGCTGGCCGAGATGGGGGCCTGAAGTGAGCCACCTGCGGCCCATCGAGGGCGGACGCACATGACCGCCGCCGACACCTCCGCCGCGGCCTGGCACGCCCGGGCCGGCGAGCTGGCCGATTGGGCCCTCGCCCGTCTGTTCGTCCGGACCGACCGGTTCGGCGGGTACTACCGCAAGTCCGGTGGGACGGCGAAGTCGGCCCGGCCGAACAAGGGCTGTCGCGAGCCGTTTTCCCGGGGCCTGCTCGTCCGGCACTTCCGGGCGACCAGCACTGAGAATCTGTTCCAAAAGGGTGTGGGTGGTAGCCTGTCGGGATGAGCAGGAAGCCCTACCCCAGTGACCTGACCAACGCCCAGTGGAAGCTGAGCGCCCCGCTCATCCCGGCAGCCAGGCCGGGCGGGCGGCCCCGCAAGTACGACACGCGGGAGGTGGTCAACGCCCTCCTGTACGTCAACCGGGAGGGGTGCACCTGGCGCGCGTTGCCCCACGACCTGCCGCACTGGAAGACGGCGTACAACTTCTTCCGCGCGTTCGAGGCGGACGGCACCTGGGACCGGCTCGTCGCCGCCCTCCGGGTCGAGGTCCGGACCAAGCTGGGACGCGACCCGACCCCCAGCGGCGGGTGCATCGACAGCCAGTCCGCGAAGACGGCCCACGGCGGGGCCGAGGTCGGGGTGGACGGGGGCAAGATGGTCCGCGGGCGGAAGCGGCACATCGTCACCGACACCCTGGGTCTGCTGCTGGTCGTGCTGGTGACGGCGGCCAACCGGGACGACGGGACCACTGCCCCGCGGCTGCTGACGGAGCTGCGGGCCGAGGCGTTCCCCCGGCTGTCGGTGGTCTGGGCCGACTCGAAGTACCGCAACGACGCCCTGGACGAGTGGCTGCGGGGCCAGGACCGGCTGCGGGTCGAGGTGACGAGCAGGCCGGAGGGCCAGAAGGGGTTCAAGCCGCTCCCGAAGCGGTGGGTGGTGGAGCAGACATTCGCCGGGCTGATCCGGTCCCGGCGGCTGGTACGAGACTTCGAGCGGCTGCCGGCCACGAGTGCAGCGATGGTGAAGCTGAGCAGCATCCATCGGATGGCCCGCCGAGCCCGGCCGCCCCGCGAGCGGCGGAAGTTCCGCTACGCACCCAAGGCCGCTGCCTGACCCTTTTGGAACCGATTCTGAGGACGTGGTCGGCTCGTTCCCACTGGCCCCTGGCGGGGGTGGGGTCGGGCGGTGGGCGGCCGTGGACATCGACGCTCACGACCCCGGGGACGACCCGGCCCGGAACGAGCGGTACGCCGCCCACCTGTACCGGAAGGTGACCGCCCTCGGGCTCCGTCCGCTGCTCGCCACCTGGGGCGCAGGCGGATACCACTTGTGGGTGCTGTTCGACCGGGACCTGCCCGGACCGGTACTGCATGCGTTCGGCCGGTGGCTCGTGACGGACGCGGGGGAGTTCGGGTTCCCCGCCGCCCCGGAGACGTTCCCGAAGCAGCCGACCGTCCCGGACGGGAAGTTCGGGAACTGGCTCCGCGCGCCGGGCCGGCACCACACCCGAGACGTGTTCGCCCGGGCGTGGGACGGGGACCGGTGGGCCGACGGCGAGGCCGCGGTCGCCCGCGTCCTGTCCCTGACCGGCGACCCGCCCGACCTGCTCCCGGCCGGGGCCGGGGTGCCGAAGAACGGGCAGAAGGCGCGGGCGGCCGGGCCGAAGGCCGCCGGGAAGGCTAAGCCCCCGACCGCCGGTCCCGACGTGTTCGCGGCGTACAACTCGTCCGTCA
>PNKH01000173.1 GCA_013822345.1 Isosphaera sp. | reverse complement strand
ACCCGGCGGCTCGCGCTCCCCTTCGCGTCGCGGCGGAACGGGGCTGACACCCGTCTCCCGGACGCCTATGATTTCCTGACCCCGCCTTGCCCGCACCGCCGCCGAGACCCCCCGTGAGCACCGTCGCCGTCCCGGCCCCGCTGACCCGCCCGAAGCTCGTCGTCTGGTTCCTCGTCACCATCGTCGCCATCCACGTCCTGGCGCTGGCCGCCTTCACCCCCTACGCCTTCGCGTGGTGGGGCATCCCGCTGGTCCTCCTCGGGAACTTCGTCTTCGGGTCGCTCGGCATCAACCTCGGGTACCACCGGATGCTCACCCACAAGGCGGCGGCGTTCCCGACGCCCCTCGAGCGGCTGTGGGTGCTGTGCGGGGTGTGCAGCCTGGAGGGCTCCCCGCTGTGGTGGGTGTGCGTCCACCGGATGCACCACCAGCATAGCGACGAGGACGGGGACCCGCACAGCCCCCAGGAGAGCTTCTTCTGGGGCCACATGCAGTGGATCTACACCGCCGACCCCCGCCAGAGGTCGCTGTCCACCTTCGAGCGGTACATCCCGGACCTCATGACCGACCCGTTCCTCCGCTGGCTCCACCGCGGGAACAAGTGGCTCCTCGTCTACGCCCTCCACGCGGCGCTGATCGCCGCCCTCGGGTTCGGCATCGGCTTCCTCGCCGCCGACACCACCGACCTGGCCGTCCAGATCGGGGTGCAGGTGTTCGTGTGGGGGGTGCTGGTCCGGACGGTGTACGTCTGGCACATCACTTGGCTGGTGAACTCGGCCGCCCACCGGTGGGGGTACCGGAACTACGGGACCGGCGACCGGAGCCGGAACAACGTCGTCGTCGCCCTGCTGACCAACGGCGAGGGGTGGCACAACAACCACCACGCCAGCCCGCGGGCGTGCTCCCAGGGCCACCGGTGGTGGGAGCTGGACCTGACGTTCACCTTCGTCCGCCTCCTCCAGGCCGTCGGGCTGGCGTGGGACGTGGTCCCGGTCCGGGTGCCGAAGCACCTCTCCGCCCGCGGCACCCCCACCGACCCGGTTCCGCCCGGGGCTCGGGTTGAAAGTGACCCGGCGGCCGGTCCATGAAGGTCACCTCACACGGCGGCGAGGACCGGCTCACATCAACCCTATATCACACCCGGGTTTCTGACGTGGTGTCAGGTTCGGCGGGACAATAAAAGCCGGAATCGTTCGGTCTGGTCTTGATCCCGCCGCGGGACGTAGTACCTTTTCCGACACTCGCAGTCCCCCTCGCCCGGATGGAACCCGTTCGCCCCGTCCCGACACTCGCAGTCGGTGGGACCCGCACGCCCGTCACTTTGGGAGAGGTACACACTTGCGCACTCGCAACCCCCGCACGCGCCTCGGCGCGGAGCGGCTGGAGGACCGCGCGGTCCCGGCCGTGTTCTTCGTCTCCACCTCCGGGTCGGACGCGTCCGCCGGGACGGCCGACGCCCCGTGGCGGACCCTGCAGTTCGCGGCCAACCAGGTCCAGGCCGGGGACACCGTCAACGTCCTGCCCGGGGAGTACGCCGGGTTCCAACTCGGGACGGACGGGACGGCGTCCGACCGGATCACCTTCTCCGCCCAGCCCGGGGCGACGATCGTCTCCCCGAACCCGGTCCGGGGCCAGCACGGGATCAACCTGGAGGGGGCGGACTACGTCACCGTCCAGGGGTTCACCGTCGTCGGGATGCCGGTGGCCGGGATCCGGGCGGTCGAGAACCAGTTCGTCGAGATCCGGAACAACGTGACCGACGGGAACGGGGTCTGGGGCATCTTCACCGGGTTCAGCTCCGACCTGCTGATCGAGGGGAACGTCACGTCCAACTCGGCCGCCCAGCACGGCATCTACGTGTCCAACAGCGGGGACCGGCCGACGATCCGGAACAACACGGTGTTCGGGAACAACGGGAGCGGGATCCAGATCAACGCCGACGCCAGCGTCGGCGGGGACGGGACGATCAGCAACGCCCTAATCGAGAACAACGTCATCTCGAACAACGGGTTCGCCGGCGGGGCGTCGATCAACCTGGACGGGGTGGTGAACTCGGTCGTCCGGAACAACCTGATCACCGACGCCCACGCGACCGGGATCGCCCTGTTCCGGCAGGACGGGGCGACCGGGTCGACCGACAACCTCGTCGCGAACAACACCGTCCTGGTGGCGGCCGGCGGGCGGTGGGCCCTGAGCATCAACGGCGGGAGCACCGGGGCGACGGTGGTGAACAACGTCCTGTTCAGCGCCCACTCGTTCCGCGGGGCCCTGCTCGTCTCCCCGGACAGCCTCGCCGGGCTCGTCTCGGACCACAACCTGACCGAGAACCGGTTCTCGATCGACAACGGGTCAAGCGGCATCTCCCTGGCCCAGTGGCAGGCGTTCACCGGGCTGGACGCGAACTCGCTCCTCACCTCCGACCCGTTCTCCCTGTTCGCGGACCCGGCGAACGGCGACTTCCACCTGGCCGACGGCAGCCCGGCGGTCGACGCCGGCACCACCGCCGGCGCCCCGGCGTTCGACTTCGAGGGGACCGCGCGGCCGAGCGGCGGCGCGGTCGACATCGGGCACGACGAGTTCGGCAGCGCCGCCCCGCCGCCCGTCGACCCGCCGCCGCCCGTCGACCCGCCCGTCGACCCGCCGCCCGTCGACCCGCCCGCCCCGCCCGTCGACCCGCCCGCCCCGCCCGCGCCGCCCCCGTCGGACGGGCTGTTGGACGGCGGGTTCGAGTCGCTGGGCGTCGGGTCCGGGGAGTTCCTGTCGTTCGAGTACGCCCCGACCGGCGGCCCGTGGGAGTACACCGAGTGGGCCGGGGTGTCGGGGAACGGGAGCGGGTTCACCAACGACCAGATCGCTCCGGAGGGGCAGCAGGTACTGTTCCTCCAGCACAACGGGCGGGCGAGCCAGGCGGTGGAGCTGGCGGCCGGCACCTACACCGTGTCGTTCGACACCGCCCAGCGGTTCTTCAACGAGGGGGACCAGACGGTGGTGGTGAAGGTGGACGGGGTCGAGGTCGGGCGGGTGACCCCGGCCGGGGTCGGGTACGAGGCGTTCTCGACCGGCTCCTTCGAGCTGACCGCCGGGAGCCACGTCCTGAGCGTGGAGGGGCTCGACACCGGGACCTCGACCGCGTTCGTGGACGGGCTGGCGCTGAACCTGTTGTAGCGGCCGGGTCGGGGTAACGCCGACGGCGGCGGGGCGGGTGGGGCGCGGGCCCCGCCCGCCCCGCCCGTTTTCCCGCACCCTTCCTGTCTGACCGTCGGCGTCCGGTCCTTCATCCTCTCCATCCGCGTGCGATTGCTTCGTCCTCGCTCACCCCGGGTCGGTAGAATGGTGCGGGTGCCCGGTTGGCATCCGGCCCGCGGCGTGGTGGAATAGCGGTATGAGATTGCTCCACTCGGTCCTGCCGCGCGGCGGCCGGCTCCTGGCCGGCGGCGGGTTCACCCTGGCGGTGTGCGGGCTGTTCGTCGGGCTGGAGGTGTACGGCCGGTACGCCCGGTCCGACTTCCACGACGGGCTGGCGGCGACCGCGCTCTTGATCGGGGTGCTGGCGGTGGCCGCCCGGCACCGGCGGGCCCCGCTCGGGTGGGTGCGGTCGCTGGGCGGCCTGGTCGGCGGGCTGCTGTCCCCGCTCGGCCGGTTCCGGTACGACCACGGGATCGACCTCCGCGGCACCCCGCCGGTGCCGCGGCGGACCCCGCCGGCGGTGTGGGCGGCGGCCGCCGCCCTGCTCGGGTGGGCGGCCCTGGCGGCGGCGGCGTGGGCGGCGTTCCCGACCGGGTGGCGGGTGGCCGGGGTGTACTCGTCGTACACCGCGTACCTCGCCCTGCTGCTGTGCCTGTGGGCGGCGCTCCTGGTGGTCACCTTCGCCGGGGTGTTCGTCCCGGTCGCGGTCCTGGACAAGATGATGAAGCGGTGGCTCGGGGAGACCGACCAGCGGCGCGGGGTCGAGGTGCTGGTGGTGGTCGGGTACGCGATCCTGATCTCGGCGGTCGCCTGGGTGGTGCCGCCGGCCGCGGTCCTCGGGCTGTGCCTGGCGGCCGCGGCCGGGGCGTGGGCCGCGTACCTGCCGCGCGGCGGGGACGGGGCCGCCGTCCTGTGGCGGGCCGGGCCGGACCGGCCGGTGTACGCCGTCCCGGTCCGGCGGGTCCTGGCGCTGGTCGCGCTGCTGGCGGCGCTGCTGGTGTTCGCGGTGCTGCTGACGGCGTGCGGCGGGCGGCTGTTCGGCGCCCCCCGGCTGGACGACGAGATGCCGCTGACGGCCCTGTTCGGGGCGGTCGCGGCGTGGTTCGTCCCGGGGCTGATGGCGGTGCTCGGGTTGCGGGTGTGGTCCGCCCGGCGGAACGACCCGGCCCGGCGGACCCCGCCGACGGCGCACGTCGCGGGTGCCGACCCCGAGGGGGTGCGGCGGGCGGCGGCGGCGGTCCGGGCGTGGGGGTGGAAGGTGCGGTCGGTGCCGGCGGCGCGGGCGGCGGGCGAGGTCGGGGTGGAGGTGGTGCCGGCGGAGCGGTCGGAGGCGACCGAGTTCGACCCGGTCTGGCCGCTGAAGGTGTCGGCCGACGACCTGGCGACCGGGGCGGTGCGGCCGCGGCTGGAGCGGCGGGACGAGATCGCGGTGCGGCGGCAGCTGTTCCGCGGGCTGAAGCGGCTGTTCAAGCGGGCGAGCGCGTTCAAGAACCCGGGCGGCGGCGGGTTCTGGCTGGCCCCGCACTGGTGGTTCGTGGAGGGGGTGGGGCGGGAGGACGCGGACGCCGGCGGCGACCCGTCGCCGCCGCTGGTCGGCCCGCCGTACAGCCGGGCGATCCCGCCGCGGGCCCGGCAGCACGCCCACGCGGTCCTGCGGGCGACGCACGTGGACATGGTGTTCGTCGAGGACGGGGTGACGTTCAAGGCGCTGGAGCGGGTGCTGCGGGTGGTGGCCGAGGTGTACGACATGCACGGGGGGCGGCGGCGGGCGGAGGAGCAGCACTTCCGCGGGCTGCCGAAGGTGCGGGTGATGATCCACGACTACGAGCCGGGGAACCCGTTCCGGTCGGACGTGTACCCGGAGCCGAAGTTCGACGACCTGTCCCGGGTGCGGGTCCTGCACGTGTTCCGGGACCGCGGCGGGGACGAGGAGCGGGTCGAGCCGCCGGCCGACTTCTCCAGCAGCCCGGCCCCGATGCTGGTCGGGTAGCGGGTTCGGGTCCGCCGCTTGCGGCGTTGCGGGGGCCGCAACGCCGCAAGCGGCGGACCCGAACCCGCTACCCGGCGAGCCGGCGGCGCGGTAGCATCGGCCTCACTCCCACGGAGAGACGGCCGTGCCGCATGCCGACGAGACGCACGACCTCCCGGACCCGCGGTCCGGAAGCCACCTCGGCCAGGCCGACCGCACCCACCCCCACGCCAGCCCCGAGCCGACCGCCAGCCGGTCCGGCGACCCGACCGGCACCGTCGGCCAGTCCGCCGAGGAGGCGGCCGCGTCGGCCGCCGGCTCCGGCCCGCCCGACGCCCTCCCCGGGTACGAGATCCTCGGGAAGGTCGGGGAGGGGGCGATGGGCGGGGTGTACCGGGCCCGCCAGCTCGGGCTGAACCGGGAGGTGGCGGTCAAGCGGGTGCTGGCCGGGGTGCCGCCGGCGACCCTGGCCCGGTTCGCCGCCGAGGCCCAGGCGATGGCCGCCGTCCGGCACCCGCACGTCGTCCAGGTGTTCGAGCTGGGCGAGCACGCCGGCCGGCCGTTCATCGCCATGGAGTACGTCCCCGGCGGGAGCCTGGCCGACCGGCTGAAGGCCGCCGACCCGCTGCCGCCGCGGGAGGCGGCGGGGCTGGTGGAGAAGATCGCCCGCGGGGTGGCGGCGGCCCACGACCTCGGGATCGTCCACCGGGACCTGAAGCCGGGGAACGTGCTGCTGGCCGCCGACGGCGCCCCGAAGGTGGCCGACTTCGGGATCGCCAAGTGGCGGGACGTGGAGCGGACGGCGACCGCCCACGTGCTGCTCGGCACCCCGGCGTACATGGCCCCGGAGCAGGCGGCCGGGCGGGCCAAGTTCGTCGGCCCGGCGGCCGACGTGTGGGCCCTCGGGGTCATCCTGTACGAGTGCGTGGCGGGGCGGCGGCCGTTCGCCGGCGACTCGGTCGAGGTGCTGCTGAGCCAGATCCGGACGGCCGCGCCGGCGGCCCTGCGGGGGCTGCCGCGGGACCTGGACACGGTCGTCGGGAAGTGCCTGGCGAAGGAGCCGGAGCGGCGGTACCCGACCGCCGCGGAGCTGGCCGACGACCTGGGCCGGTTCGTGCGGGGCGAGCCGGTCGCGGCCCGCCGGGCGGGGCCGGCGGAGCGGGTCGCCCGGTGGGCCCGGCGGAACCCGACGGCGGCCGCCGCGTACGGGCTGTCGGCGCTGGCGGGGCTGCTGGCCCTGGTGGTGGTCGTGGTGGTCGGGCTGTGGCGGGACGCGGAGGGGGCCCGGGTCGAGGCGACCGACGCCCGCGGGCGGGTGGAGGACCTGCTCCGGCACGAGCGGGAGCTGCAGGCCGACCTCCAGGCCGCGAACGGGAAGCTGGGGACCGCCCTGCGGCGGGAGCAGGACGCGCTGGAGAACCTCGCCCGGTTCGAGTACGGGCGGACGGTCCAGGTGGCCCACCAGGAGGCCCGGGACAACGCCGCCGTCGCCCTGGCCCTGCTGGAGAGCACCCGCCCGGACCTCCGCGGGTGGGAGTGGCGGTACGTCCACCGGCTGTGCCACGGCCAGCGGCTCACCCTGAAGGGGCACGACGGGTGGGTGCAGTCGGCGGCGTGGAGCCCGGACGGGGCGAAGGTGGCGACCGCCGGCGGGGACCACACCGCCCGGGTGTGGGACGCCCGGTCGGGGGCCGAGCTGCTCGTCCTGAAGGGGCACAGCGGGGACGTGCACTCGGCCGGGTGGGGCCCGGACGGGACGAAGGTCGTGACCGCCGGCCTGGACCAGACCGCCCGGGTGTGGGACGCGGCGACCGGGAAGGAGCTGCTGGTCCTGGAGGGGCACAAGGGGTGGGTGAACGGGGCGGCGTTCGGCCCGGACGGGGCGAAGGTGGCGACCGCGTCGGACGACCGCACCGCCCGCGTCTGGGACGCGGCGACCGGCAACCTGGTGGTGGCGCTGAAGGGGCATGCCGGCGGGGTGCACGCGGCGTCGTGGAGCCCGGACGGGGCGAAGGTGGTGACCGCGTCCGAGGACGGGACGGCCCGGGTGTGGGACGCGGCGACCGGGAAGGAGTTGCTGGCAGTCCGGCACGACCGCCCGGTGCGGTCGGCGGCGTGGAGCCCGGACGGGGCAAAGCTGGTGACCGGGTCGGACGACCGGACCGCCCGGGTGTGGGACGCCCGTTCGGGGGCAGAACTACTGGTCCTGAAGGGGCACACCGGGGACGTGAACCTGGCCGCCTGGGGCCCGGACGGGGCGCGGGTGGTGACCGCGTCCGAGGACGGGACCGCCCGGGTGTGGGACGCGGCGACCGGGGCGGAGGTGCGGGTGTTGCGCGGGCACGTCCGGCGGGTGCGGTCGGCGGCGTTCAGCCCGGACGGGGCGCGGGTCGTGACCGCGTCCGAGGACGGCACCGCCCGGGTGTGGGACGCGGGCGGCGCGGCCGACCCGCCGACCTTCAAGGGGCACGCGAGCGGGGTCGATTGCGCCGCCTGGAGCCCGGACGGGTCGAAGGTGGCGACCGCGTCGGAGGACCACATCGCCCGCATCTGGGACGCGGCCACCGGGAATCCGCTGCTGGTGCTGGAGGGGCACACCAGCCGGGTGAACACGGTCGCCTGGAGCCCGGACGGGTCGAAGGTGGTGACCGCGTCCGTCGACGGCACGGCCCGGGTGTGGGACGCGCGGACCGGGCGGGGGGTGCTGACCCTGGCGGGGCACACCGCGACGGTCC
>PNKH01000172.1 GCA_013822345.1 Isosphaera sp. | reverse complement strand
CCGGGCACTGCGTCTACCTGGCCCGGCGCGGCGGGTGGGCGAAGCGGGTGGAGGTCGGGCTGCCCGGCCGGGGGCCGGTCGTGGCGACCGACTTCCGGTCGGTCGCCGGGTGGGTCGAGCGACTCCTCGGGCGGGCCGACTACGGGGCGGTGCGGCTGCCCGAGCCGGTCCCCGGCCCGTACCGGGAGGTGGCGGCCGAGGACCCCGACTTCGGCCGGGTCCCGGTCGCCGCCCTCGGGTACTGCTCGGACCGCCCCGGCCCGCTGTGGGCGCAGGAGCGGGCGGTCCGCGAGGCCCAGGACCGGTTGCTGGTGTACCGGGTCCCGGTGTTCGGCGGGACGAGCGGCGGCCCGGTCCTCCCCCTGGTCGGGGACAACCCCGGGGTGGTCGCCATCCAGCAGGACGGGGACTTCGCCGGGACGACCGCCGTCCGGATCACCCCGCCGGTCCGGGCGAACATCCGGGCGTGGGCCGATGAGCCCGACCTCACCTGACGCCGAGGGCACGATGAGCACGTCCGGGCGGTCGGGGCGGCGGGTGTCGGCGGGGTCGGTCGGCGGCCACCCGCCGCCGTCAGCGGCGCCCCCGTCCGGCGTGGCGCCGCACCGGGTCGGCAGCCAGGCCTCCGGGCCGGCTCCCCAGTCCGCCGACGGCGGCATCCGCGGCCGGGTCGAGACCCCGGACCGGGAGCCGGTGCCGGCGGCGAGCGTGGCCGTCACCGCCGGGCCGGCCCACCCGGACCTCGCCGCCCTCACCGACGACGCCGGCCGGTTCGCCCTCCCGGCCGGCGTCCCCGGGGTGTACGCGGTCACCGTCCACAAGGCCGGGTATTCGCCCCAGACGGTCCGGGTCGACACGACCGCCAGCGGGGAGGTCACGGTGACCCTCCGCCCGGGCCGGTGACGGCGCCCCAACCGGCCCGGACGGGGCGTCCGGGCCGCCCTTTTCGCCCCGCCGGCGTTCGACGGACGGGGTAAGCCGGGTAAGATAGCGAGGAGGCGTTCGGGCGTGGCCGGCCGGCCGCGCACCCCCGGGGAGTCACCGCCATGACGGTCCGCAAGTCCGTGTTCGCCTGGCCGGCCCTGGCCGTCGGGGCGGCCGCCCTCGCCACGCCGACCCCCGTCCACGCGTTCGGCCGCGACGTGTTCCGCCAGCGGACGGTGGTCCGCGGCGACGCCCCGGTCCTGCTCGGCGCGCCGGGCGTCGTGGTCGGGACCGGCACCCGGGCGCAGTCCGTCCTGCTCGGGCCGGGGTTCGGCGTCGCGCCACAGAGCTTCGGGTTCGTCCCCCAGTCCTTCTCGTTCGGCGTCGCCCCGCAGAGCTTCGGGTTCGTGCCGCAGTCGTTCTCGTTCGGCGGCATCGTCCCCCAGAGCGGGCTGATGCTCGGCGACCCGACGCCGCAGGCCGCCGGGCTGAAGTCGCCGGGGGCGCAGGGGACGCCCGGGCCGGCCCCGGCCGCGGGCTCCGGCTGTCCGGAGCTGGCCGCCCGGCTGGACAAGATCGAGGGGCGGCTGACGACCCTGGAGGCGAAACTGGCCGGGATCGAGGCGAAGGTCGACGCGCTGGCGGCCGAGCGCGGGAAGCGGGCCCGGGAGGAGGAGCAGGCCCGGCTCGTCGCCGAGCTGTCCGCCCGGATGGAGGCGAAGCAGAACGAGCTGATCGTCGCCCTCAACGACCGCCGGGCGAAGGACAACCGGGCCCTGGTGACGCTGATGGAGGAGTTCACTAGGCCGAAGCCGGACCAGGACAAGATCGCCGAGGCGAAGAAGGCGCTCGGCGTCCCGTGACGGTCTGGTCGTCACATAGCCCCCGGCTTGCCGGGGGTCTTCGTTTTCGTGCACCCCCGGCAAGCCGGGGGCTATATGTGAGACACACGCCCGTCACATCCCGACGAATCCAGGCGGTCGCGGGAGGCGGCGCAGGCTGCGGCGGTCAAGCGGGGGGGCGCGGCGGCCGATACGAGACGGGGCCGACCCCCACGCCAAGGATGGGACCCATGACCGCGTTCGTCCGCCTCGCGCTCGGCCTCGGGTGCGCCGCCGTGGCCGCCCCGGCGTCCGCCGCCAACCCGCCGGTCCTGCACCACCCGTCCGGGCCGCTCCCCGACTGTCCGCCCGACCCGTGCCCGCCGCTCGTCGGCGCCCCGTGCCCCCCGCCGGCCGCGGCGTGCCGCACCCCGAAGGTCGTCGTCGAGATGTCGCAGCCGGAGGTCCGGTTCGTCGCCCCCTCGGGCGGCGGGAGCGGCGGGGCCGGGTCGGGCGGGGCGGCCGGCGGGGTCGTGCTGCCGCCCGACCGGTCCGGGGCGAGCGGGAAGTTCTGCTCGTTCCTGAACCTGAGCATCAACCGGAGCCGGACGAGGTTCGCCGGCGGCGGGGTCGGCCAGCCGGTCACCACCGTCGTCCCGGCGTTCGCCACCGCCACCATCCCGATCGCCCTGCAGACGACGCAGTTCGCCGCCGCGACCGAGTCCGCCGTCCTCGGCGGCCGCGGACTGACCCAGGTCGAGGCGGCCGAGTTGATCCGCGACCTGGTCCGCCGCGAGTCGGCCCGGCAGGAGTCGGCCCCGGCCCCGGCCGCCTCGTGCGCCGACTTGAAGGCCCGGGTCGACCGGATCGAGCAGCGGCTCGACCAGATCGAGAAGAAGGTGGAGGGGATCGCCGGCAAGCTCGACAAGCTCACCGCGGGGCCGGCCGGCCTCCCGCCGGTCCCCACCCCCCCGCCGGGGCCGTGAGCTTGTCGTCGAGCGCGTCGAGCACCTTCGACAGCCGCTCGATCTTCCCCTCGGCCTCGGCCAGCTTCTTCTCCAGCCGCTTCTTCTCGTCGTCGGCCGGCGGGCACGCGTCCCGCCGCGCCGCCCGGTTCCGGGCGGCGATCTCCTGCTCGACCAGCGCGGCCAGCTCCTCCCGGGTGATGCCGCGGGCCCCGCCGACCAGCCCGTGCTGCGCCACCCCCTGGGGGACCAGGTTCGCCTCGGACAGCGGGATGGTGACCGACGGCGTCTCCTGGACGCTGAACAGCCGCGGGAACGGGATCGGGATGTGGATCCACCGGATCCCGATGCCGAGCCCGGCGCTGCCGGGGGTGACGGTCCCGAGCGGGTTGGTGAGAGCGGTGGTCCGGCTGAACCCGGCGATCTGGTTGGCGAGGGTGAGCCCCTGGCCGACGGCCGCGAGGGTGCCGGCGACCGACTCCGGCCGGCCGGCCGACTCCGGGGCGCCGCGGTCCATCCCCTCCGGGGTCGGGCGGCGCGGCGGCAGGTCGGCCGACTCCTTCTTCGCCGGTGGCTCCGGGGCGTCGCGGCCGGGCGGCAGCTCGATCGCGATCCGCTGGGGCGGGGCCTTCACCCGGACCACGTCGTCGGGGCAATCGGGGTCGGCCGGGTGCCGCGGGGCCTTGTGCAGGTGGTGGCAGCCGGGGGCGAGGGCCAGGACGATCGCGCCCGTCAGTAGCCGGCGGCTCGGCATCACAAGCCCTCGGCGGCCGCACAATCGGGACCGCTCTTATCATCGGCAGAACCGGCCGGGTCACTTGACCCCGGCGGCGGAATTAGCCTTCGGCCGGGCCGCCGCCGCGGTACACCGGAAGCGGGTGCGGACGGGTCCGCGGGGGGCCAAGCGATGAGTACGGGGGTCGTCCCGGCCGGGGACCGGCTGGGCGGGATGCGGCGGACGGTGCTGTGGGCCGGGGCGGCGGGGGCGGCCGCCGGGGCGGCGGCGATGCTCTGCTACCGGTGGCAGGCGTTCCCGCTGTCGCTGTTGTGGGCCGGGGCGTGCTTCGCGGTCGGCGGCCTGGTCGGGTTCCTGTTCGGCATCCCGCGGACCGGGCGGCGGGTGCCGGTGGCGGGGTCGGCCGGGACGGCGGCGGCGCCGCCGGCGGTCCGGGCGAACACCAACCTGGAGGAGGTGTCGGACTGGGTGACGAAGATCCTGATCGGGGTGACGCTGACGCAGTACGAGCAGTTCCGGCTGCGGTTCCGGGAGGCGGCGGAGACGTTCGCCCGGGCGCTCGGCGGGGAGCCGTCGGATTACGGGTACGCGTCGGCGGTGATGGTCGGGTTCTCGGTCGGCGGGTGGCTGTTCGGGTACCTGCTGACGCTCTCCTCGACCCCGGTACTGGCCGAGGCGCTGACGTCCGTGGAGCGGCTGGCGGAGGAGGTGCGGGAGGTGAAGGCGGTGGTGAAGCGGGTGAGTCACCAGGTCGGGGAGGTGGCGCAGGAGGCGGCGCGGTCGCGGGGCGGGGACGGCCCGGCCGGGCGGCGGGTGAACCCGGGGAACCCCGGGTCGTGAGCCGGTCACGTCGTGCCGGGGCGATCCGAAGGCCGGGGACGGTCGTGCGAGGGGAAGACCCGCCGTCTGCCGCGGCCGGCCGCGGGGTTCTGTTTTTCCCGGACCCGCACGCCCCGGCCGCGGCATCATCCCGTACCCGCCTGCCCCGCCGCCCGCCGGAGCCGCCATGACCCCCGCCCGGCTCGCCCCCGCCCTCCTGGTCGCCGTCGCGGCCCTCGCCCCCGCCCGGCCCGACGCCCCGAAGCCGGCCGCGCCCGCCGCCGCGGACGCCGTCCTGACCGGGTTCGTCCGCGCCCACTGCGTCAGTTGCCACGGCCCCGACCAGCAGAAGGGGAAGCTCCGCCTCGACACCCTCGCCCCCGCCGCCGACGCCTGGAAGGACGTGCTCGACCGGGTCGAGTCCGGGGACATGCCGCCGAAGGACGCGAAGGCCCGGCCGACCGCCGAGGAGGTCGCCCGCGTCACCAGGCTGCTCCGCGACCGGCTCCGGGTCGCCGCGTCCGACCTCGCGTTCCCCGGCAAGGGGAACCTGGTCGACCACGACGCCCTGTTCGGCAAACCGACGACCGCCCCGACCGCCACCCCCGCCCGCCTCTGGCGCGTCAGCCCGTTCGCCTACCGCGGCCGGATGCACGGGCTGGTCGGCCAACCCATCCCGGGCGAGGACGAGAAGATCGACGCGAAGAAGCAGCTCGTCGTCCTGCCGTTCGGGCTGAGCACCGACCCCGGGTTCCGCGACTACGCCTTCCGGTACACCGTCACCGGGTCCGAGACCGAGCAGCTGGTGCTGAACGCCAAGGCGGTGCTGGAGTACGTCCTCCGCCGGCAGCCGCGGTACGCCCCGCCGAAGGCCCTCGTCACGGTCGCGGAGGGGACCGCCGCCCCGACCGACGCCCAACTCCGGGCCGCCGTCGGCCACCTGTTCGACCACGTCCTGCTCCGCGACCCGACGGCCGACGAGGCGGACCGGTACGCCAAGTTCCTCGCCAGCGCGGTGGCGAAGTTCGGCAACCGCAAGGGCCTGGTCCACGGGCTGACGCCGGTCCTCCTCCACCCCGAAGCGGTGTTCCGGATGGAGCTCGGGGCCGGCAAGCCGGACGAGCACGGGCGGGTGATGCTCGCCCCGGTCGAGGCGGCGCTGGCGGTCTCCTACGCCCTGACCGACGCCCGCCCCGACCCGGCCCTCGTCGCCGCCGCCCGGTCCGGCAAGCTCGCCACCCCGGCCGACGTCCGCCGCGAGGTGACCCGGCTGCTCGACGACCCGAAGACGCCGAAACCGCGCGTCCTCCGCTTCTTCCGCGAGTACTTCGGATACCCGGCGGCCGCCGACCTGTTCAAGGACGACCCGGTCATCAAGGCCGCGGACATCGGGTCGCAGTACCGCCCGCACGCCCTGGTCGAGGACACCGACCGCCTCGTCGAGTGGGTGCTGGCGAAGGACCGCGACGTACTCCGCGAGTTGCTGACTACCGACCGGTCGTTCGTCGGCCACAACGACCTGGAGCAGTGGAACCGGTTCAAGACGAAGCGCGAGGCGGACGCGAAGGCCGCCGGCGTCGCCCCCGCCACGCACCCCTACGGCGGCAAGAAGAACAAGCTCAACGAGCACTACAACCTGCCGGCCGAGAAGTGGTCGGCGGACGGGATGCCGTTCACCCTGCCGAAGGAGCAGCGGGCCGGCGTCCTGACGCAACCGGCCTGGCTGATCGCCCACTCGACGAACGACGGGAACCACGCCATCCACCGCGGCAAGTGGGTCCGCGAGCGGCTGCTCGGCGGGAGCATCCCGGACACCCCGGTGACGGTCGAGGCGAAGCTGCCGGACGAGCCGGAGCACACCCTGCGGCACCGGATGCGGGTGACCCGCGAGGCGTACTGCTGGGCGTGCCACCAGAAGATGGACCCGCTCGGCCTGCCGTTCGAGCAGTTCGACCACTTCGGCCGGCACCGCACGACCGAGCTCGGCAAGCCGGTGGACACGTCCGGCGAGGTGGTCGGCGGCGGCGACCCGGCCCTGGACGGCCCGGTGACCGACGCGGTGTCGATGGTCCGGAAGCTGGCCGCGTCGGAGCGGGTGGCGCAGGTGTTCGTCCGCCACGCCTTCCGGTACTGGCTCGGCCGGAACGAGACGCCGGCCGACGCCCCGACCCTGCAGGCCGCGTACGCGGCGTACCGCGACGGCGGCGGGAGCATGAAGGCGCTGGTCGCGGCGCTGCTGACCAGCGACGCGTTCCTGTACCGCACCACGAAGTAAGCACAGCCACGGATGAACACGGATGAAACACGGATGGAAGACACGAGTTGATCTCTGATCCGTGTTTCATCCGTGTTCATCCGTGGCTCACTCTTCTGACTTGGGAGCCGCCATGCGGATCGACCGCCGCGCCCTGATGACCCGTGCCGCCGCCGGGGCCGGCGGGGCGCTGTTCGCCCCGTTCACCTGGCCGGCCCGGGCCGACGCCGCCCCGCCCGCCGCCGGCCCGATGCGCGTCGTCTTCCTCCTCCAGAACCACGGGTTCAACCCCGGCCACTCCCGCCCGGCCGGGGTGACCGTGAACGAGAAGACACTCGACAAGGTCGAGGACGTGCCGCTCAAAGGGCTGAAGCTGCCGGAGTTCATCGACCCGCTCGCCCCGTACCTGGACAAGCTGACCGTCGTCCAGAACCTGAACGGCCGGCACGTCAGCCCGTACCACGGCGGGCCGTACGGGGCGCTCGGCGGGTTCAAGAAGTCGTCGAGCGCCCCGGCCGGGGAGACGGTCGACTGCGCCCTGGCCCGGGCGCTGCCGGCGGTGGTGCCGCTGCTGGCGCTGGGGTGGGAGACGACGCGGACGATGCAGGCCAGCCCGATCGCCTACGCCTCGTCCGCGTGGGGGGCGAACAAGGCGGTGCCGATGTACTGCGACCCGGTGCTCGCGTTCAACAACCTGTTCGGGGTGGCGAAGCCGGGGAAGGCCCGCGACGAGTTCGAGGCCGACACCGAGCTGTACGACTTCCTGAAGACGGACGCGGCGGCCACCCGGGACAAGCTGGCCGGGGACGAGCGGGAGAAGTTCCGGCCGTACCTGGAGGGGTTCGAGGAGGCCGGGGCCAGGCGGCGGAAGCTGCTGGCGATGGCGGCGACGCTGGAGAGGCACGCCCCGCCGCTGACCGACCAGTTCACGAAGCCGAAGTTCGAGACGGACCTCTGGGAGGCGGGCTTGAGCGTCGCGGTCGGGGCGCTGAAGGCCGGGGTGACGAACGTGGTGACGATCGCGTCCGGGATGTGTCACGCCGGCGGGTCGTGGCACGGGGCCGGGCTGACCACCGTCGGGCACACCCTCGGGCACACCAACGCGATGACCTCGCCCGACTGGCTCACCCTCCAGCGGTACAACATGGGGCTGCTGGTGCGGGTGGTGAAGGCGCTGGAGGCGGTCCCCGAGGGGAAGGGGACGATGATGGACAACACCGTCATCGTGTACACCAGCGACATGGCCGAGAGCCAGCACTCGACCGGGAACCGCTGGCCGTTCCTGCTGATCGGCGACCTGGGCGGGCGGCTCCGGACCGGCCGGTACGTCCACTACCCGCTGGAGCCGCACAAGACGAGCCGGACGGTGAACGCCCTGTACGCGACGCTCTTGCACGCGGCCGGGGCGCCGCGGGACCGGTTCAACCTGGCCGGCAGCCTGAAGGACCTCGACCGGCCCGGCCCGCTCCCGGAGTTGCTCCGCTGACAGGTGGCGTCCGGCCC
>PNKH01000171.1 GCA_013822345.1 Isosphaera sp. | reverse complement strand
GCACCCGCCGGCTGACGTGCCAGGCGGCGTCGTCCCGGACCAGCACGAACACCCGCCTCCCCTCGGCCGCGAACCGCTCGCACGCCCACCCCAGGAAGTCCTCGGTGACCTGGCCGACCGGCCGCCCGTCCACGAACCGCAGCAGCATCCCGCCCGTGTCCTGGCGGCAGATGCCGTAGCACGCCAGGGCCGCCGGCCCGTCCCCCTTCGCCCGCCCCGGCGGGGTCAGCCGGAGCGGGTCGCCGGCGGCCCAGGCGAACAGGTCGGGCTGGGCCGGCCGGGTCCACCAGCACTCGTCCTGGAACCCCAGCACCCAGTCGGTCCGGGTCGCCGCCCGCGCGATCAGCCGGTCCCGCGCCTTTTTTTCTTGGCGTAGTCGGGGTCCGGGCTGGTCAGCCAGTGCTTGGCCCGCTTCCACCCCACCCCCAGCCGCCGGAGCATTTGGCGGATCGCCTCGGGGCTGAGCACCCGGGCCGTCCACCCCCGCCCCTCGCAGACCTCAGCGGCCGGGGCCGGGGTCCACAGGCTGGTGGCCCTGCCGAGCGCCCGGGGGGACCGGTGGAGCAGGGCCTTCAGGTCCTCGTCCCTGTCCCGGGGCCAGGCCGGGTGGGTCGTCTTCGGTGCCGACGGCTTGGGGGCAGGGCACCCGGCCCCCTCGGCGTGGAACGCCCGGATGGCGTCCCGCACGGTCCGGGAGGCACACCCGAGGGCGGCCGCGATCTCCGAGGGCTTCTGCCCGGCCGCACTTCCGAGCAGGATCTGGGACCGGCGGAGGGTGAACGCGACGGGCGACCGAAGGCCCCGGCGGAGGGCGTCCTGCTCGGGAGCCGTCAGTTCCCTGACGAACAGCGGTGGCTTCATCCCGTCAGGGTAGCGGTCACCGGCTCCTTTCACAGCCGGTCGATTGAGACTGCACTATCCCTCGGGCACGACGGGACCGGCCGGCGGGTCCGCCGGACCGTTTACGGGGCCACGAAGGGGGAGGTGGCGGAGAAGCTCCGGGCGCTCCAGGCCGAGCACGACGCCGGCCGGCTGGTCGAGGCCGAGCAACTCACGGCCGGCGAGTACCTGACGCGGTGGTTGAACAACACCGCCAAGGAGTCGGTCGGGGCGGCGACGTGGGAGGGGTACCGGCAACTCGTCGAGTTGTACCTTGTGCCCACCCTCGGCGGGATGCGGCTGCACAAGCTCCGGCCGCTCCACGTCGAGCAGTGCTACGCGGCGATGAAGGCCGGGGCCGCGGGCCGCAAGCCCGCCGGGGCCTCCACCCGGAAGCACGCCGGAGTCATCCTGTCGGCCGCGCTGCGGCACGCCGTGCGGACCGGGGTCATCCCGTCCAACTCGGCCGCGGACGTGAAGAAGGCCCGGGAGCCGGCCCGGGAGATGGCGTCCATGACCCCGGCCCAGGCGAGGCAGTTCCTCGGCGCGGCCAAGGCCAACCAGAACCACGCCCTGTTCTCGCTGGCCCTGGGGACCGGGATGCGGCAGGGGGAGCTGCTCGCCCTCCACTGGAGCGACGTCGACTTGGCCACCGCCACCCTGAACGTCCGCCGGTCGCTCTCGCAGGTGAAGGGGGTGTTCGCCCTGAAGGAGCCGAAGAGCAAGACGAGCCGGCGGGCGGTGACGCTCCCGATGTTCGCCCTCCGGGCGCTGCAGGACCACCGGGCCGCCGCCCTCAAGGCGGGCCGGGTCGCGGCCCCGGTCTTCCCCATCCCACCGGGGGCTACCTGGACAAGAAGAACGTCCTCCGGGCCTTCCGGGCGATCGTGGCGAACGCCAACAAGGCGGAGCAGGGGAGGGCGGCCGCGGCCGGGACGGAGCCGGACATGATCCCGGACCGGGTCCGATTCCACGATCTCAGGCACACCCACGCGTCCGCCCTGATCGCCGCCGGCGGGTCGGTCAAGGCGGTGTCCCGCCGGCTCGGCCAAACGGACGTGTCGATCACCGTCCGGGTGTGCGCCCACCTGATGCCGGACGACGACGGGAAACTCGCCAGCCGGGCCGGGACCCTGTTCGGGTGAGATTGGCTGTACATTGGCTGTACAACCCGGATGCACCATACGCCCGCCAGAATGAGAGAAGAGCCGGAACCGCTGAGATTCCGAGCCTTCTTGCTTGTGCGCGCTACTGGACTTGAACCAGTGATCCCCACAATGTTAATGTGGTGGGTGGTTCTACCCGCCTCCCGTCACGCGACGCCTGGGGCGGGACAGGAGCTGACAGGGGGCGACAACATCCTAGCAAACAAGGCGGATCTCCGCACTCCTGCCAGACCCGGCGAGACGACCCGCCCCCGGCCCTTGCCACGCCGAGACCCGATCGGGTACAACCACGGGTACAGCCGCGCTGTCCGCCCACGGGAGCACCGATGTCCTTCCTGACGAAACTGGCTAACGTCCGCTGGATCGACCCGGCCGACCCGAAGAAGAAGCGGCGGGTGCCGGCCAACACCCCCGGGGCGGTCAAGAAGCCCGGCCTGACCCGGACCTACTACATCGTCGAGAAGCACGGCGGGAAGACCCGCCGGGTGAACACCGGCAAGACGGACAAGCGGGCCGCCGAGAAGTTCTACGCCGACTGGATCACGGCCCGGGAGCGGGGCGAGGTCGGCCTTTCGGACCCGTACCGGGCCGCGAAAGGCCGGCCGGTCCTCGACCACCTCGACGACTACCTGGCCGCCCTGCGGGAGAGCACCCGGAGCGAGGCGTACCACCGGGAAGTCGAGCGGGTGCTCCGGAAGGTCTTCGCCGCCGGGCGGGACGACCGGGGCCGGGAGGTCCTGCGGCCGGTCGACCGCCTGCGGGACCTCACGGACGACCGGGTCCGGCAGTACCTCGCCCGGATGACGGCCTCCGCGGCCACCAAGAACCAGCACAGGGCCTACATCAGCGGGTTCCTCAACTTCCTCGTCGCGACCGGGCGGCTGCCGCACTCGCCGGTCACGAGGCACTCGGTCCGCCGGGCCGCCACGAAGGGCGAGCGGCGGCGGCGCTGGCTGCGGCCGGAGGATCTGCGTCTGCTGGTCCGGGCGGCCCGCGACCACCCCGTCGGCTCGGCGGCCGTGAACACCGGCGGCCGCCCGCGGGCGGACGGGACCAGGCCCCCGCCCCGGCCGGCGGCGTTGACGCCGGAGGCTCTGGCCGAACTCGCCAGTCGGGGTCGAGAGCGGTGGTTGCTGTACCGGCTGGCGATCCTGACCGGGCTACGTCGGGCCGAACTGTCCCGGCTCCGGGTCCGCCACCTGGTCCTCGACGGCCGGCCGCGGGTCGAACTGCCCGGCGCCCTGACGAAGGGCGACCGGGACGCGGTCGTCCCGCTGGTGCCCGCCCTGGCCGACGACCTCCGGGCCTGGGTCGTGGATGCGGGGCGGGGCCCGGACGACCCGGTGGTCACCGTCCCCGAGCGACACAACCTGCTCCGCGTCCACAAGGCCCACCTGGAGATGGCCGGGCTCGCCTACCGGGACGACCGGGGGTGGGCCGCCGACTTCCGCAGCCTCCGCACGTCGACCCAGTCCTACCTGTCCAACCAGGGGGTGGACCACCGGCTCTGCCAGCGGTTCTTGCGGCACGTCACCTCGGACCTGGCGAGCACCGCCTACCACGACGACCGGGCGGACGACCTCGGGCCGATGACGGACGCCCTGGCCCGGCTCGACGCAGACCTGTGCCGCCCGCCGGAGGGCCCGCCGGCCGGGGGCGACGCGGGGGCGTGAGGGCGGGGCGGCCGGCGTCAGGCGGCGTGCCGGGCGTCCGCGGTCACCCACGCCCGGAGCTGCTCGAACCCCTCGTCGTGCCAGCGCTTCGCCGTGGACTTGGTACAGCCTTCCCGGCGGGCCAGGGCCTCGAACGTCAGCCCCTCGATGCGGTGGCCGCGGACCGCGGCCCGCTGCTCCACCGGCGGTTGGTCCAGGCGGTCGAGCATCGCCGCCACCTGATCCGCCGCGGCCCGGTCGCTGCGGATTCGGCCGGGGAGGGTGTGCGGGTCCGGGACCGCGTCGCTCACCGGGGGGCCAGACGCCCCCCCGGCTCCTTACCCCGCTCCCGCCTCCGCTCGTCGGCCCGGTCCAGGTCCCGGCACTGCCGCGCGGCCGCCGTCCGGGCCAGGGCCGGCGTGATCCCGGCCGCGGTCCCCTCGGTCTGGACCCGGCGGAGGACGAGGTCGACGAGGGCGTCCAGGACCGCGTCCTGGTACTCGACCTTCAGCGGGTGCTCCGTGCCGGGTTTCAGCCGGAGGCGGCGGGCGAGCCGCCACCAGGCCCGCTGACCCACGTCCACCGCGACCGACCACCGCTCCTCGACGGCCTTCCAGACCGCCTCCCGCTCCTCCTTCGGGAGCGACGCCAGGCGGCCCAGCGGCGTGCAGTCCGGCGGCGACTCGTCCTCGGTTTGACCCGCCCCGCCGACGCAGGCCGTTGTCTCGTCCGCGGTCGCCGTACTCACGCCGTCGCCCTCACTGCTCGGAACTCGGCCGCTGGGGTTCGGGTCGGGGGTCGCCACCGGTGGTAGTCGGGGGTGGGCCCCCGGCGGGACTCCCCGCGGCGGCGGGGCGGAGGGCGGGGCGAGGGGCCCACCCCCGACTGACACCGGTGGTCGTGAGAGGGGGAGCGGGGTCAGGCCGGCCGGTCGGGCCGACCCCCGCGGGGTAGGGCGGCGACCCCGCCGCTCCCGGTTGTCGACCACGCGGCCGACGCGGCCCCGGAGGTCCCCGCCGAGGCCGGCCGCCCGCAGCTCGTCGGCCGGCCGCCCCGCCGGCCCGGCGGCCGGGGGGAGCGAACAGGGCTCGGATCGGGAATCGAACAAGGTCCGCCCCCGACTGACCCCGGTGGCGACGGCCGCGGTCGGTCCGCCCCCGGGGTCGGGCGGCCGCGGCGGGGCCGGGGTCGGCGGCCGCCCGGCAGACAGGCGGCTCACACCCCTCCCCCGTCCATCGACCAGTCCGGGGCCGCCCGCTGCCGGTCGTCCGCCGCCGGGACCTCGGCCTCGCCCGCCGCATGTTCCCCGCCGGGGACCTCGCCCCGGGCCGGGGCGGCGGGCAGGACGCCCCGGCCGCGTGGGACCTGGACGGCCACCGGGGTCAGTCGGGGGCGGGGCCCTTTGGTAAACGCCCCCGACTGACCCCGGTGGCCGTCCGAACCGGAGCCCGCCGTCAGGCGGTGGCGGGAACGGGGGCGGGGTGCCGGGCCGGGTCGGCCGCGGGGCCGGGGGCGGGGTATCGGGCGGCGGCGAGCCGTCCCAGGGCGTCCACCTTCCGGTGGCGGTCGGCCAGGACGCCGTCCCCGAACCCGCGGCCCGGCGGTCCTCGGCGTCGGACTCGGCCGCGGGCCGGGCTCGGGGACGAGGCCGCCGAGGCGGTCGGCCGAGGCGGTGAGGGGGTTGGTCGGGGTCCGCGGCGGCCCCCGGCGGGGTGCCCCCGGGGCCGCCCGGGGTGGCCGGCACCCGCGCCCGTGGCGGTGGCGGCGGCGCTCGCGGCCCCCTCCCGGGGGACGGCGATCCTCACCCGGCGGCGGCCGTCACAGCACGGGCGGAGGGTGTCTCGCTCACGTCCGGTGGTGGCCCCGCCCCCTACCAGCGATGTTGCGCGTCGCGGCAGCGAAGAGTTCGGCCGCGCGCCGATCCCGTAGGACTTCGCACCGTCGAACAGGCCGTGAACGTGCCGCCAGGTGAGGACCTGGTGATCAAGCGGACGAGGTGGCCCCGCCCCCTACCAGCGATGTTGCGCGTCGCGGCAGCGAAGAGTTCGGCCGCGCGCCGATCCCGTAGGACCCCGCGCGTCGTTGAGCTTCGCGGTTCGGCCGCGTCTACGATCGCGCGTCGCCGAGCTACACCCGTCCATCCACGCCGCGGGGGCCGGCGCGGGCCGGGTCCACCATTCGGGAAGGGGGGTGGACATCCCTCACCCGGTCCGCGCCGGCCCCGCGGGCCTGACACGCGGCCGAACCACACCGCTCACCTGCCGCCGGGGGACACAACCGCCGACGGAAGGAGCACGGGCGCTGGGAAACTGTGTGCGCCCGGCGGTCAGGTGCAGAGCGGATGGTTCGGCCGGACTGGTCGCCGGAGTTGCCTGTCCGGAAGTGCGCCGACGGCAAGACCCGGCCGGGCGAGACGTTCTCGGGGCTGAACGGAATGCGACGCTGTGACCAGTCGCGGTGCCTTCCGGTCACTTGCCTGGCGACCACGCAGCCACCTCGATGTAGTCGAGATCAATCAACTTCCGCATGTCCTTGCCGTCCGGGCCGCCGATGTACAGGCCGGCGAACTTCGTTTCGCCCGTCATCCGCCGCACGAGCAGCCACTTCCCATCCGGGCTCGGGTAAGCGCTGCCGACGTTGAAGTCCTCGCCCAGAATCGTCTTGAAGTCGGACCCGTCCGCCGCCACGGAATGGAGCGCCTGTTGATACGGGAGCGATGCCCCTTTGCGGGTCAGGAAAAGGATCCGCCGCCCGTCCGCCGACCAGTTGCATCCGCCGTACACCGCGAGGTCGGAGATTTTTCGCAGCCCCGAGCCGTCGGCGTTCATGACGTGGAGCAGGTTGAGGTTATCCCGTTCCTTGATCACCATCGCGATCTGCTTGCCGTCGGGGGACCACTGCGCGCTGTGTCCGCGCCCGAGGTTGGTCAACCGGGTCGGGTTCGATCCGTCCGCGTTCGCGGTGTACAGATCCATCCGCGGATCCGAGAAGGGAGTCAGCGAGAACAGAATCCTCTTCCCGTCCGGCGAGTACGCGGGCCCGTTGTCATGGTCGCCGCGCCGCGGTTCGGTGGCTCGGACGCGCGCGTTGCTCCCGTCGGCGTCCACAATGTGAGTCAGCCGGCTCCCATTCGCGATGGCCGTGAGGAGGATTCGTTTCCCGTCGGGGGAGTACCCGCAGAGTTGAGCGCCCGGCTGACTGGCGAGGGTTCGCCCCCCTCCCGAACCGTCCGCTGCGACATCGAGGACTTGTGTTTCGCTGGCGGACTTCATGTGACTGTACGCGACCCGCTTGCCGTCCGGCGAGGCGGCCGGCCCGAAGATGAACTCCTTGTGCCGGACGAGTACCTTGCGGTTCTTGCCGTCGGGGTCGATCCGGGAAAGGACGTACTGACCGTTCTCGATGCCGATGAGCATGATGAAGGAGGGGCCGCCGGCCGACTTCCCGGCGTACTCCACGCGGCCGCCCTTCTCCGGCGGATCGGGAAGGGCCGGCGGCGTCTGATCCTTGAGTTCATCAATGCTCTTGAACAGCGCATCGCGTTTGGCTTTCGCTTCGTTCTTCGCATTGTTACCCTTCGACTGCGGCGCATTTGCGCTCGTGGCGTCCTGGGGCGGGAACACGTATCCCTCGATGCGGACGAACTTGTAGCCGGCGGCGAGCGCGTCCTTCTCACCCTGCTCCGACGCCGTGGTGTAGCTGTCGCCGCGCTTCCCGTTCCAGAACGATTTCAGCGGGACCAGGTTCTTGTACGCCTTCGGGCTCGCGTAACCCTGCACGAGGGCGAGCTTGTACCCGCCCGCGATGGCGCTCCTCTCGCCCTCCTCCGTCGCCGTCGAATAGTTGTCACTCCGCTCGACATTCCAATACAGCTTGAGCCGCGCGGTCCAGACTTTGCCGGAGTCTTCCTTCGCCAGAACCCGCCCCTCGTCGCGGACGAACTTGTACCCGGTATCGAGTACGGCTTTCTCCTGTTCCGCCGACGCGGTCAGGATGTGTTCCTGCCGCTGGGCGCTCCAATACGTTTTGAGCGTGACCAGCGCAGCCGGCTCCTTGGGAAGCGGGTAAACGTCATCTTGGGAGAAGGTCGTTGCGGCGCCCAACAGGACCAGCGCCAGCGTGGTGGCGGATAGCACATACGGCTTCATGTCGGGCTCCTCGTGCGAGTCGTGCACACCGGTGGAACGCGGTCTACTTCTGCTCGACCTTGCCGACGGTCGGGGTGGCGACCTCGGTGAATTTGGTGCCTGTAAGGGAGACCTTGGCACCGGCTTTGGCCTCGACGCCGATGCTGGAGTTCTTGATGGCTCCACCCTTCATGCCGAATGAGCCGCCGTCGGCCACCGCGATACACAGTTGATTGCTTTGGAACGTCGTGCCGTCGACGCTGGCCAGGCCGTCCTTGTCGACCCGGACGCCCGCCTGGGTGAGACCGGCGGCCTCACTGATCGTGCCACCTTTCAGATAGACACTGCCCAGAGCCTGAGCCCGGATGATCGTTTCGCTGTGCGAGAGATTCGAATCAACCACCTTCG
>PNKH01000170.1 GCA_013822345.1 Isosphaera sp. | reverse complement strand
TAGTCGCGCTTGATCTCAAGGAAACGCTTGACATCCGCCGAGTCCCGCCTCGAGTCGATTTTGAAGCCGTTCACGTCCTCTGAGGTGCCGTCCGGGAACGTCGGGTTGGGGCCTTCGATCTTGCCCGTCTCCAGTCCCGGAGGATTAACGGTTTCGACGACCGTCCACGTACGCGACGGCAACTGCGCCTGAGGGAACTGCAGGATGTGCTGGATGTGTGGCTTGACGGGGCCGTCGGCGTTGATCGTGAGCGTGCCCGCGATTTTCCAGAGGTTCGCTTCGTCGCTCTGAGCGTTGATCCCCGGCCGATACGTTCCCCCGGACCAGGACACGGGCCCCTGGGTTGAGAGGGTCGTCCACCGAGGGGCACCGTCCACCTGGGGAGGCGTGTCGAAGACGATGTCACCTCCCGTGATCGTCATATTCGCGCGAAGGTTCGCAACGCGCAAGCTCGCCATACCCGCGGTCGCGTCTGGGTTGGTGCGGATGAAGAGCGACCCGGACTCCATCTTGAACTCGACACCGACCAAGTCGAGAGTGCAGCCGGTCATGATGTGAAGCTTGGTGTCCGCGCTGGTCTTCTGGAGGTATCCCGGGGTGCCCCCGCCGCCACCCTTGAGCCTGACCTCGACGAGGCTCCCACCCCCCGGGCCGCCCAGGCCACCCACGTCGAACCACCCGCCGACGTTCTCCACCGCCAGCTCCAGGTCGCGCGTCCCGGCCCCGGTGTACCTCCACTCCGACCTCGGATTCAGCACCACCTTCTTCGCCCCGGCGGCCTTGAGCTTCTGCTCCGAGTCCACGCCGACCACGGTGAGTTCGACCTTCGTGTCAGCCCCGACGAAGACGGCGTTGTCGTTGGTCGTGTTCAGCAGCAGATCGCCGGCCCCGGAGATGATCGTGGTCACGACCCCGGCGGGGTTGAGGTTGCCGAAGGCGAGCGTGCTGCCGGCAGTCAGCGTCGTGCCGGGCCCACCGAGGGTGATCTGCCCGCCGCCGAGGATGGCGACCGTCGCGTTGCTCGGGGTGTTGTTCAGCACGCCCCCGGTCCAGGTGAAGGTGCTGCTCACGGACAGGTTAGCGGACGACCCGCCCTGGGCGATGCTCCCGCTCTGGAGGGTGAAGACATCGGTGCTGACGCCGGTCGCCAGGGTCACCGTCCCGTCGTACCCGCTGAGCAGGCGGAACGAGGCGTAGTCGGGGAACATCGGGTCCGCACCGAACCCGTACATGCCGACGCAGTCGGCGTCCGAGCGCCCGTCGAAGGTGAGGCTGTCGCCCTGCGCCGGCGGGTCGTCGGACACCAACCCGGTGCTGATGTGCACCCAGTTCTCCGCCACCCCGAAGTCGTTGCCGAAGGTCGGCATCCACGCCAGGTTCGCCGGCACGTCCCGGACCTCCAGCGCCTCGACCAGCGACCGGAGTGCCTTTGCGGGTCGTGCCGGCGGCCGGCCGGGGGAACGGTCAAATGGGGGGGGCGAACTTCCGGACCAGGCGGGCGAGACGGGCGCGGAACATGGGTTCGTCCTGAAGGAGAGGTGCAGGTCACGATCCGATTACGACTCGCTCATCATTACCCGGTCCGCGTCCGCCCCACAAGTACATTTTTCCGTGCCGTTACATTCGTCCCGCCGGCGACCGCCTCAGCCCACCGCCTTCCTCACCAGCGCGGCGACCCGCGCCTCCTCGGCGGCCGTCAACTCCCGCAGCGCGAAGGAACTCGGCTGCATCCGGGCGCCGTCGTCGAACAGGTCCGCCTTCTCGGTCAGGCCGAACGTCAGGTACTTCTCGGCGATGAGGAAGCAGACGCACCGGCCGTCCTTGGCGTACCCGGGCATCCCGTACCACAGGGTCGGGGCGAGGGCCGGGGCGGCGGCCGTGATGACCGCGTGGAGCCGCTCGCCCATGGCCCGGTACGGCTCCGGCATCGCGGCGATCTTCGCGAGCACGGCGGCCTCCCCGGCCGCCCTCTTCGCCGCCCGCCCGGCGGCGCCCCGCGCGGGGGCCGGTTCGCCCGGGGCTTCCTTCCCTGACATCGGCGTCTCCTTTCGGGTCGTACCCCGCCGCGAGGCTACGCCCCGGCCGCCGCCGTGTCAAACCCGGACCGGCGGCCGCCGGTGTCCGGGTTCCGGGCGCCCCGCCGGATTCCGGACACCCGGCCGCCAACCGTGTTCTACGCTTCGGCCGGTCTCCGCACGTCGCCCGCACGGCCGGACCACCCGCCATGCCGCACGCCGCGCGCCTCGCCCAGTCCGACCCCCGCAAGGGCGTCGGCAGCCCGGTCCGGTACCACACCGACAGCAGCGGGGAACACCCCGCCCTCCCCCCGGTCACGGCGCCCGACGACCCGGCCCCGGCCCGGTCCGCCCTGTGGCACCGGCTCCGCCGGAACCTGTTCTTCTGGCAGCCGGCCGCCGACCTGGTGCGGGTGAGCGTGTACGGCCCGACCGCCGCCACCCCCGGCCACCCGGCCAAGCTGTCCGTCTACCTCCACACCGCCGACGCGGCCGGCAGCGTCCGCACCCTGTCCCGGGCGTTCCACCACGACTCCGAGCTGATCGGGGCCGGGATCCTCGCCGTCGAGGTGGCCCGCGGGACCGAGCTGGTCGTCGGCCTGTCGGTGGCGAACGCCGGGGTGACCCGGTCGCGGGTGGTGGTGGTGTGGCGCGGCCAGCCGCACCGGGTGGTGTTCGACCTGCACGTCCCGTGGGAGGCGCCCGGCGGCCCGGCCCCCGGGGCGGTGACCGTCGGCCGCGACGACCAGGCCCTCGGGACGACCGAGTTCCGGCTCACCCTGCTGCCCCGGAAGGGTTGAAGAGAAGGGGTGAAGGGGTGAAGGGGTGATAGGGTGAAGGGGTGAAGGGGCCGGGATGGTCTTTGTCACCCCTTCACCCTATCACCCCTTCACCCCTTCTCTTCCCGCCCGGGGCCGCCGTGACCGAGTACGTCTGCCTGACCGCGGTCGCCGCCGCCGGCGAGCCCGAAGCCGCCTTCAAGGCCCGGCTGACCGCCTTCTGGACCCACCTCCTGCGGACCCGGCCGGACCAGTACGAGCGGGTGTACGCCGAGGCAACCCGGTTCGGGGCCGACCGCGGCCGCGTGACCCGGCAGTACCTGGTGGAAGCCGACGCGGCCGGGGCGGTGACGGCGGAGTTGGCGGCCGCCGGGGTCGAGTTCGTTCCCGTCGATCCGGACGACACGTACACCAAGTACGAGGCGACGTCCCCCGACTGGTTCCAGCTCGACCACTGAGGCCCCCGATGCTCCGCCCGATCCGCCGCGCCCTGCTGAGCGTGTCCGACAAGACCGGCCTCGTCGACTTCGCCCGCGAGCTGGTGACGAAGTACGGGGTGGAGCTGGTCGCGACCGGCGGGACGCGGGCGGCGCTCGCGGACGCCGGCCTGCCGGTGACGGACATCGCCGCGCTGACGAAGTTCCCCGAGATCCTCGACGGCCGGGTGAAGACGCTGCACCCGGCCGTCTACGCCGGGCTGTTGGCGCGGCGCGACAAGCCGGAGCACCTGGCGACGCTCGCCGAGCACGGGCTGCCGGAGATCAACCTGGTGGTGTGCAACCTGTACCCGTTCGAGGCGACGGTGGCGAGGCCAGGGGTGACAGAGACCGAGGCGGTCGAGAACATCGACATCGGCGGCCCGTGCATGGTGCGGGCGGCGGCGAAGAACTTCGACGCGGTGGCGGTGGTGGTCGACCCGGCGCAGTACGACGAGGTGTTGCTCAACCTGAAGAACCACGACGGGCAGGTGCCGGGCGACTTCCGCCGGCAGCTGGCGTTCGTCGCGTTCGCCCGCATTGCCGACTACGACTCCGCGATCACCGACTACTTCACGGGGTTGATGCCGAAGGGCGGGGCGGACGGGGAGACCGAATGGGACGAGGAGTTCGACCCGCCGTTCAACCGCAAACAACTCCTCCGGTACGGGGAGAACCCGCACCAGAAGGCCGCGTTCTACGCCGAGCCGGACCTCGACCGCCCGTGCGTCACCACCGCCGAGCAGCTCCACGGCAAGGAGCTGAGCTACAACAACATCCTCGACCTCGACGCCGCCCTGAACCTCGCCCGCGAGTTCGCCTCGCCGGCGTGCGTCGTGGTCAAGCACAACAACCCGTGCGGGGCGGCGACCGCCCCGGCCGTCGCCGACGCCTTCCGCCGGGCGTGGGACGGCGACCCGCAGTCCGCGTTCGGCGGCATCCTCGCGTTCAACCGCCCGCTCGACGCCGACACCGCCGCCGCCCTCACCGACCCGGCCGCGAGGCGGTTCATCGAGTGCGTCATCGCCCCGGACTACGACCCCCCCGCCCTCGACGCCCTCCGCCGGTGGAAGGAGAACGTCCGGCTGCTGCGGACCGGCCCGCTGGTCGGCACGCCGCAGGGCCTCGACTACCGCCGCGTCGACGGCGGGCTGCTCGTCCAGACCCGCGACGTCGGCGCCGACGACCCGGCCGGGTGGAAGTGCGTGACGGCCCGCACGCCGACCGAGGCCGAGGCCGCGGCGCTGCACTTCGCGTGGCTGGTGTGCAAGCACGTGAAGTCGAACGCGATCGTGCTGGCCCGCGACACGCACGTCGTCGGGGTCGGGGCGGGGCAGATGTCGCGGGTCGACTCGGTCGAGATCGCGGTGCGGAAGGCGGGCGACCGGTCGAAGGGGAGCGTGCTGGCGTCCGACGCGTTCTTCCCGTTCCCGGACAACGTCGAGGCGGCGGCCGCCGCGGGCGTCACCGCGGTCATCCAGCCGGGCGGGTCGGTGAAGGACAAGGACAGCGTCGCGGCCTGCGACCGTCACGGCCTGGCGATGCTGTTCACCGGGGTGCGGCACTTCAAGCATTGAAAACCAGCCACGGATGAACACGGATGAAACACGGATCGGACCGAACCAATCTTCTGGTCTGATCCGTGTTTCATCCGTGTTCATCCGTGGCCCTTCTTCGGAGTTGAGATGGAGCACACGGCTCACGAGTTCCTCAAGGCCCTACTCGAAACACCCAGCCCGTCCGGGTTCGAGCAGCCGATCCAGCGGGTCGTCCGCGAGCGGATGCGGCCGTTCGCCGACGAGGTGACGACCGACGCCCACGGAAACGTGTTCGCGGCCCTGTTCCCGCCCGGCCGGCCGGCCGACGCCCCGCGGGTGATGCTGGCCGGGCACTGCGACCAGATCGGGCTGATGGTGCAATTCATCGACGCCGACGGGTACCTGTACGTCCAGCCGATCGGCGGGTGGGACATGCAGATCCTCCTCGGCCAGTACCTCACCGTGTGGGCGAAGGACGGGCCGCTGACCGGCGTCGTCGCCCGGCGGGCGATCCACCTCCTGAAGCCGGACGAGCGGACCAAGGTGCCGGAGTTCACCGACGTGTGGGTCGACATCGGGGCGAAGAACAAGGAGGAGGCGGAGGGCCTGGTGCGGTGCGGCGACCCGGTCACCTTCGCCCTCGGGTACCGGCCGCTGCGGAACGGGCTGGCGGCCAGCCCGGCGATGGACGACAAGGTCGGGCTGTGGGTGTGCATGGAGGCGGTCCGGCTGCTCCACGGCCGGGAGCTGCGGGCCGCGGTGTACGGCGTCTCGACCGTCGCCGAGGAGATCGGGCTGCGCGGGGCGACGACGGCGGCGTACGCGGTGAACCCGACGGTCGGGGTCGCGGTCGACGTGACCCACGCGACCGACACCCCGGGGAACGACAAGAAGACGCAGGGCGAGATCAAGTGCGGGGCCGGGCCGGTGCTGTACCGCGGGCCGAACATCAGCCCGCGGGTGTTCGACGCCCTGGAGGCGACGGCGAGGGAGCACGGCATCCCGGTGCAGGTGCGCGGCAGCCCGCGGGCCACCGGGACCGACGCGAACGCCATCCAGATCAGCCGGGCGGGGGTGGCGTGCGGGCTGCTCGGCATCCCGAACCGGTACATGCACAGCCCGGTCGAGGTGGTCCACCTGGACGACCTGGCGAACGCGGCGCGGCTCTTGGCCGAGTTCTGCGCCGCGGTCGGCCCGGGCGACGACTGGACGCCGTGATTTCCCGACACCCGGGCGGGTGGGGGTGTCGGGAAAACCGCGCGCCGCCCGGCCCGCCGGCCCGTTGTGACCTACGCTTCCGGCGACCGTCACCGCCGGAGTCGCCCGTGTCCACCAAGACCCGCCTGCCCGGGCTCGGATGCCCGTTCCTCGACGCCGTCCGCAAGAGCGGCCTCCTCACCCCGGACGACCTGATCGGGGTCGTCGCCGCGTCCGGCCTCGACCCGGCGACCGCCGAGCCGCTGCAGGTCGCGGCGCTGCTCGTCCGGAAGAAGCTGCTCACGAAATTCCAGGCGATGCAGCTCTTGAACGGCCGGACCCACGGGTTCGTGCTCGACGGGTACCGCATCCTCGACGGGATCCGGCAGGACCGGGTCGGGATGGTGTTCCTGGCGGAGGACGGGGAGACGCGGGAGAGGGTGGCGGTGAAGGTGCTGCCGACCGACCGGGCGTCGGACCCGACGGTCCTGAAGGCGTTCCTGGCGGAGGCCCGGGCGGCGTCGCGGGTGAGCCACCCGGGGATCGCCCGGGTGCGGGGCGTCGGGTTCTCGCGCGGGACGCACTTCGTGGTGTCCGATTACGTCCCCGGCCCGACGCTCGACCGGGTGGTGGCGGAGAAGGGGCCGGTCGTCCCGGACGCGGCGGCGCAGCTGATCGCCCAGGCGGCGGCGGCGCTGCACGCGGCGCACGGGCAGGGGCTCTTGCACCGGGACGTGAAGCCGGCGAACCTGGCGCTGCTGCCGGGCCGGCGGGTGAAGCTGCTCGACCTCGGGCTGACGCACATGCTGGAGAGCCCGTGGGCGCGGGTGACGATGCGGATCAGCACGCGGGAGTACGCGGAGGAGATCGCGCACATCCCGCCGGAGCAGGCGTGGGGGTGCGAGATGGACGCCCGGAGCGACGTGTACGGCCTCGGCTCCACCTTCTACTACCTGCTGACCGGGGAGGTGCCGTTCCCCGGGCTGGCCCCGGAGATGATGGCGGAGCGGCAGATCCGCGGGGTGCCGTCGCCGCGGGCGGTGCGGCCGCGGGTGTCGCCGGAGCTCGACGCGATCGTGCGGAAGATGGGGGCGAAGGACCCGCACGAGCGGTACCCGTCGGCGGCGGCGGTGCTGTGGGCGATGCAGGCGTGGCTGCCGGTCGACCAGTGGCGGGAGCTGCGGCTGACGGCCCCGGAGCCGGTGAGCGTCTCGACCGCGACGCCGGCCCCGCCGAAGTCGCGCGGGTTCTTCGCCCGCCTGTTCGGCCGCTGACGGCCGTTCTCATCTGGTAGGGTGCGTCGAGGCCCGCTTCGGGCCGACGACGCACCCGGGGGCGCCGGTGCGTCGTCGGCCCGAAGCGGGCCTCGACGCACCCTACAAATCCCCGGGTCCGGTCACCCCTCGTCCGGGTCGGCCCACGCGAACCCGCTGCCCCACCCGCGGCGGACCCACCGGGCGAGCAACTCCGTCCGGCTCTGCACCCCGAAGTGCGCGAAGATCACCTTCACGTACTGGTTGACGGTGTAGGCGCTGATCCCGAGCCGGTTGGCGACCTGCTTGTCCCCGTCGCCTTCGAGCAGGCACCGGAGCACCTGCCGGACCCGCGGCGGCAGCGCCGCCGGGGACGGGTCGGCGAACCGGGCCAGCGGCCCGCCGACCAACGGCCCGACGGCGGTGTGGGCCTCGGCCAGGACCGCCCGGTCCCGGGCCGAGAAGTCCGGCCGCCCCCGCGCCCGGCTGAGCAGCAGGCCGGTGAACTCCCCGGCCGCCCCGGGCACCCCCCGGAAGCAGAGCAGGGTCATGTCTATCCCGATGGTGACGTAGCAGGCCTGGTACTTGTCCGACCGGTACCAGTCCCGGTCGGGGATGTAGTCGGTGCGGGAGAGGCAGGTCCCGGCGGTCTGCCCGCCGCGGGCGAAGTACCCGGTCAACTCGATCGACGCAGCCGGGTCCCGCCCGAGGTCGGCGACCGCCCGGTCCCACCCGGCCCGGTCGAACCCGTTCTCCCACCCCCACTCGGCCGTTCCCAGGTCGCGGGGCGGCCCGCCCGCGGCGAACCCCATTTCCCCGCCCGTTCCGATGTCCGCCGCAGTCAGTCGGCACAGCCCGGCGAACAGATGGGGCAACCAGAGCCGGGGGTCGTCCCCGAGGTCGCGGCACTCGCCGGAGACGTGGTAGATCGCGCGGATGTCCCGGGCGCGGAGGCGAGCGGATCGTGCCATGGACCACCATGGGTGGCAGGTGACTCCCTGAGATTAGC
>PNKH01000169.1 GCA_013822345.1 Isosphaera sp. | reverse complement strand
TCATGGGGTTCTCCTCCAGGGTTGGGGGCCGGCGGGTTGCCGGCCCGGGTTCGGTCACACCTCACTCGTCCCCGTCGTCCGGCTCCGTGGCGGCCAGGACGGAGCACTGGGCCGCCGCCTGGGCGACCGCCGCCGCCGCGAGCACCCCCAGCACCGCGGCCGCCTGCCAGAAGGGCGTCATGGACCCCGGCCACCCGGCCAGGCCCAGGCACCCCACGCCCGCCGCGAACACCGCACAGAACGCCGCCGCCCCGACCGCCGCCGCCGCCACATGCCGCATCTTCGTCTCCTTCAAGGTTGAGGAACCGCCCCCGCCGCGCCGCGGCCGGTCACCCGCCCCGGGCCGGCCGCCCTCGCCCCATCCCCACCTCCCTTGTTGCTGCCACCCACACCAGTACCATAGGCTTTGCCTAGGCATAGTGCAAGTGGGAATCCGGAGAATTCTTGGCATTGCCTAGGCCGGGTCGGTAGGATGCGGTAAAGGGGGGTGCCGATGCCGAGCGTGCCGCGGAGCAAGAAGGGCGTTTACGTGGAGCTGCCGCCGGACCTGGTGGACCGGGCGCGGGCGTTCGCGGCCGGGCGGGGGGAGCCGTTCGCGGCGGTGGTGGCGGCCGCCCTGGCGCGGCACCTGGCGAACCCGCCGGCCCGCCCGGAGGACGTGCCGCTCCCCCCGGTCACCGCGCCGGCCCCCACCCCGCCGGCGAAGGCGGCCCGGAAGGGGAAGGCCCCGCGGCCGGGCAAGAAGGGGAAGCCGCCGGCGGGGTGAACCAGTCGCGCGACCGGAACGGGGGGATGGTGTGCGCCCCCGGTAGAACGTTCACGCCTCGGTGAGGTCAGCGGTCTACCGGGGGGCTGAACCCCCAGAACCCCGTTCCGGTCGCGCGGATCCACCTACGCGGGTCGGGGGCGCCGGCGGTCTATGAACACCGCCGGCTCCGGGGCTACGCCCCGAGACGAACCTCTCCGGTCCGCAGATCCGCAGATCCGCAGGACTTCCCGGGAGAATCCCCAGAACGCGCGCGCACGGGAGGGACTTTACGCGAACTGCTGCGGATCTGCGGATCTGCGGACGCGGCCAGGCGGACGTGGTAGCACGTCTGGCGGGGCCGGCTCCACCCGAACCTCCGCCGGGCCTCCTCCCCGAACTTCTTCGCCCCCGGGACCTTCCGCTCGTCGCACCCCTCCCCGACCGCCCACTGCTTGAACGCGGCGTACAGCTCGCTCGCCGGCACGCGACCCCCGGCGTCGTCCTCGACCAGGGCGTCGAAGAACTGGCCGATCAGGTCCTCGGCCTTCAGGTACTCGTTCGTCGCCCCGACCACCTCGGCCGGCGGGTCGAGCACCGTGCCGCCGGCGTAGAACAGCCGGGCGTGGCCGACCATGTCGGCGAGGATGCCCTCCGCCTCGTCCGCCTTCAGCCGGCCCTCCAGCTTCGGGTCGGCCCGGAACGCCTCCTCGAACGCCCCCGCGGGGTCGGCCTGGCGGTCGGCGTCCTTCCAGAACCGGACCGCGAACGGGACCAGCCGGAGCCGCCGGCGGATGCCGTGGTCGGTCCCCCGCAGCCGCGGCCGGTGGTTGGTGGCCAGGACGAGCTTGTGGGTGGGCGGGAAGAAGAAGAAGTCCTGCCCCATCCCCCGGGCGTCGATCAGGTCGGTGCTGGTCAGCCGCTTCACCTTCGCCTCGTCCAGCGGGGCGTCCTCCCGGGTCTCGGAGCAGACGACCAGCCGGGCGCCGCGGAGCCCGACCCGCTCGGTCGGGTGGCGGCCCCGGTCGTCCCCGACCAGCAGCTCGGCCGGGGGGCAGTAGGCGTACTCGTTCACCCCCAGGACGTGGACCCACAGGTTGGTGAGCACCGACTTCCCGTTCGCCCCCGCCCCGTGGAAGACGTGGAAGCTGTGGTCGCACGTCTCCCCGCTGGCCGCGTACCCGGACAGCGCCCGGGCGTACTCGGCCAGCCGCGGCCGGCCGTCGAACACCTTGGCGAGGAAGGCCAGGTACTCGGACCGGGGGGCGTCCGGGGCGTACCGGGTGGGGCAGAGCCGGGTCAGGAAGTCGGCCGGGTCGTGGGGCCGCAGCCGGCCGGTCCGCAGCTCCACCGTCCCGTTCGGGCAGTTGAGCAGGTCGTTCCGGGCGTCGAACACGTCCATGCCCTTCGGCACCCGGACCGCCGGGTCGCTCCGGGCCGCGTCCAGCATCCGCCGCAGGGCGCGCATGTCCTGGGTGTCCTTGGCGTGGGCCAGGGCGGCGGCGGCCGCCTTCATCTCCCGCTTCGCCGAATCGGCCGGCGGCCCGTCGGGCGGGGCGGCCGCCAGCCGGTCGGCGGCCGCCTTGACCCGCCCGGCCGCCTCCCGGGCCATCCGCTCGGCCGTCTCCTTCGCCAGGTGCTCGGTCAGCGCCTGGGTCGGGTCGATCACCCACCGCCGGCCGTCGTACACCACCCACCGCTTCCAGTCGAGGACGAACCGGACCCGGGGGCCGTGGTCGGCGACGAACCGCCGCCCGTTGCTCACGTCCGTGTCCTGGAACACCGGCTCCCCGCCGGCCGGCGTAACCCCGGGGTTGCGCGGGCCGCCCGCGTCGCGTACCATCATGTTGCCGATCTCCGATGCGGAAGGATTCCGTTCCGCCCGACCCGCCACAGGCCGGGCACCGACGCCGCGGGGTTTGCCGACCCCGCGGCGTCTCCGTCTCATGCCCGCGCCGCGGTCCCGAGCCTGACCCCCCGGAAGACGAAGGCCAACCCGCCGTCGCCCCGCTGCCGGGTGACGACCCCGGGGAGGGCCGCGGCCAGCCGCCGCGCGAAGGCGTTCGGGTCCCCGTGGTCCAGGCCCCGCAGGTCCGCCCACGCCGCCCAGGCGTTGAACAGGATCGGGCACCGGACCTCGTGCCCCGGCCCGGTGACGCACTTCTCCCGGACGAACTCCGCGACCGGGTCGGGGGCGTCCTGGTCCTCGTCCGGGGGCGGCACCCCGGGGAGGAACTCGACGAAGGTGTGCCCCTTGTGCTGGGCCAGGGCGAGTGTCGAGACGGCCCAACACCCCTCGCACCGGAACGCGACCTTCAGCCCCTGCCGCCGCTCGCTCGGGTTGCCCGACAGGTCGGCGTCCGCGGCGGCACCGGCCCGGGTCACCGTGACGTGGGTGCCGCGCGCGTCGTCCTCGTCCCGCTCGAACACCTCGACCGACTGCTGGTGCAGGTACTCGAACCCGCACCCGGGGCAGCGGAGGATGGCCGGCACCCCGCAGTCCGGGCGCGCCCGCACGAACCGGGGGGTGCTCACCGGGTCACCCCCTTCTCCGTCCACCCGCGGCGGACGCGGGGGCGGATCGCCCCGGCCGCGGCCGCCGCGTCCAGGAACGCCTCGAACTCCCGGCGGGGGACGAGCCGGGTCCCGCCGGCGGTCGGCCGGCTCGGGGCCTTCCGCACCTCCCCGCCGGGCATCCGCACGCCCTTGGCGAACCAGTTGTTCACCACCACCCGCCGCCAGTTCGCCCCGAACCGGGCGTTCGCCACCGCCACCGCCTCGGCCACCGTCAGCACCTCGTCCAGCATCGGCCACCTCCGGGTACGGGACGCCGGGACCGCCCACGGCATAATAATGTACACGTGAACAGTAAAAGAGTTGGTCGCGGGGAGGTGTCCACTCATCCGCCGCCCGAACTCGGTTGCCGCCGGCGGCCCGCCTTCTCCCGCCGCCGCCGGAGCACCACCGGCGGGACGAACCCGCCGCTCGCCACGTCGTACTCGTGCCGGACGTACTTCTCCCCGCGCGCCGGCCCCGGCTCCCCGGCCAGCTCGACCACCCGGCGGACCCCGAGCAGCGGGAGGAACCGGACGGCCGGCCCGCGGACCTCGGCCCCCTCGATCGCCGCCCCCGTGTGGTCGAGCAGCCCGCAGTACGACAGGTACTGCCGGAGCCGGGCGGCGGCCTCGGACCCGCCGCCGAGGAACCGGGTGACCCGGGACGCCAGGGCGGTCACCGCCGCCCCGATCTCCTCCAGCTCGGACGGCGGGCGGGCCTCGCCCGCGGCGGTCGCCTTCCGCGCCCGCAGTTCCCGGTGCGCCGGCCCGACCCCCGACCCGTCCATCGCGGCCGGCAGGTCCCCGTACCGGCCCGGGTCGGCGGCGGCCGCGTCCGCCACCTCCCGCGCCCGCTCGTAGGTCCGGCCGCTGACCCCCAGGGCGGCCCCGACCAGGTCGCGCGTCTTCCCCCCGGCCGCCGGTGGTGGAACGGTTCCACCACCGGATTCCGAGGGCTTTCCGCCCACCCGCCCCTCCCCCGGGCGGGCCTGGGTGGACGCCTTCCGCCCGGCCGCGGCCTCCCGCTCCAGCCCCTCGATCCGGCGGCCGGCCTCGACCAGCTCGGTCGGGGTGAACTCCTTCCGGTGCCGGTTCTCGGCCAGCTCCGCCCGGGCGAGGGCGAGGGCGTCCCGGACGTGGTGCAGGACCACGCACGGCGCCTCGGCCCGCCCGAGCCGGCGGAGCGCCTGGAGCCGCCGCCACCCGCACACCAGCCTCATCCCCGGGGTGACCCCGACCGGCTGCTGCAGCCCGTCCGCCCGGATGCTCTCGGCCAGGCCGTCGAGGTCCCCCGGGTCGCGCCTGACCCTGTCGCCGATGAGGATGCAGTCGATCGGGACCAGCCGGACCTCGGGGGCGTCCTGCCCGTTCTTCTGTGACATGATGCGACACTTGGGTGTGAGGTGGTGCCCGGCGGCGTCAGCCCGTGACGATCCCGACCTCGGCGTCGGTCGGCCACCGCCGGCCGGTCAGCTCCGAGCACAGCTTCTTCAGCTCCCCGAACCCGTCCTCCACCACCGCCAGCGAGAGCGGGTCGTCGGCGAACCGCCGCCGCATGGCCTGGAGCCAGTGCCAGATCAGGTTCGGCAGCACCACGTCGGCCGCCCGCGGGTCCGGGTCCGGGCCGTCGTCCGGCTCGTCGCCGTTCTCCAAGACGTGCTTGGCCAGCGCCCGCAGCCGCGGCTTGGCGGCCGGGGCGGTGCTGAGCCATTCGAGGTACCCGGTCGGCACCTCGCCGAGCGACTTACCGTGGTGCTTGCCGAATCGCAGGACGTGGTCCGCCGGCCGTTCCGTGGCCACCATCGCACACCCCCTCCTTGGGATCGGGCACCGGGGCCGCGCGGCCCCGGTGCTCACACCGCCGCGGCCTTCCGCCGCGGGTACCGGCCGCACATGGGCAGGTGCAGCACCCCCTCGGCCTTGAGCCGGTCGAGGAACCGCCGCACCTCGCCCCGGGTGGTGACCCGGGTCCGGCCGACGATCGTGGTCGCCAGGAAAATCCGCGTCCCGTCCGGCAACTTCCGGCCGCGCTTGAGGAGTTGGGCGACCGCGGCCCGGCACCGGGCCTGGCCCAGCTCGGCCTCCAGCATCGCCCGGACGCCAGCGGACCCGATCTGCTCGCCGTCGTCGTACATGTCGCACCCCCGCAGGTCGGCCCGGACCACCCGGGCACAACCGATGATACCGGCGTCGGTGGACGAAAGACCACCAGTATGCGTCTCCGGCGGCGGCTGCGGGGAGCAACGGTCCGTCACATTTAGTGTTCGGGCGGACACATGTAGGCGGCGGCCGGTCGCGCGACCGGACCGGGGTACCATCTGGTGACGGGAACACGGAGGAGACCAGATGAGCACCCCCCCGCCCCAGCAGGACCAGGCCCCGGACCGCCCGCAGTTGGCGCTGCACCCGGTCTTCGAGCCGGCGTTCGGCGCGTTCGCGCTCCGCGTGTACCCCGAGGCGGCGGCCGCCCGGCAGCAGGTAGCCGCGGTCCGGGAGCAGGCGACCGGGGCGGCCCACCGGCTCCTCGAACAGGTGCGGCGCGAGTTCGTGGCCGACGGGCCGGGGAAGGCGGTCGCGGGGTGGAAGCAGAAGTTGGCGGACGCCCAGGCCGACCACGACCGGGCGGCCGCCGAGCTGGGGGCGGCGCGGGTCGCGTGGCAGCGGGCGATCGGGTCCGACGACGCCGTCGAGGTGTCCCGGCAGGAGAAGCTGATCGAGAAGCTGACGCGGGACCTCGCCCGGCTGGAGGTCCGCGTCCCCGCCGTCCGGCGGGAGTACGAGCGGCACAAGGACGAGGCGGCCGTGCAGCTCCGCGGCATCCTCCGGCAGACGCTCGCCGGGTACCGGCAGGAGTCCGAGGCCCGTGCCGCCGCCGCGCTGGCCGCGATGACCCGGGCCGTCAACGACACCTTCCCGGACTGGTTCACCGCGACGCAGGAGGCGGGCGGGGCGCGGTCCCTGGACCACCCCGGTTCCAAGCCGTTCGCCGCGCTCTGCCGGGTCGAGGACGACGAGCCGAAGGGGAAGGGCCGTAAGCCCGACCCCACCTGAGCCGGTCGCGCGACCGGCAGTTTGCACCACCAAGTGAGGGCCGACGATGCCGGATTACAAGTGCGAGTTCCGGACCGGCTGGTTCGACACCCCGGACGCCCCGCCGGCGCTGGCCGACGAGGTGCGCCGGCTGGTCCCGACCGGCGCCCCGGGCGGGCCGTCCCGCATCGGGTTCAGCCTCGACGGCGGCCCGCCGGAGTGGGTGACCCCGACCGCCCCCGGCTCGGCGTTCAAGCTGTGCGACGAGATCCAGTTCGCGTTCGGCGAGCTGAAGGACTCGGGGGCGGCGGTGGTGGACCTGGTGTTCGTCGCCCACGCCGCCCGGCCCCCGGCCGCCCGCCCGGTGGTCCGGGAGGGCGGCCTGGGGGTGCTCGACGGCCTGGCCCGGTTCGCCGGCTTCGTCGTCTGGACGCTCGACCCGGAGGACCGCCCGGTGTCGGGGCAGTGGGCCGCGCTGACGATCCGGCGCGCGGCCGACAACGACTGACCACCGGTCGCGCGACCGGCCACACCGATGGGGGGGCTGGGCGATGGACGTGGTCGTCCGGGATCAGGATTTAGCCGACGGGCAGTTCCGCCGCCGCATCATCGTCGAGCTGGGCGAGGACGAGGCGGGGTGGGGGCCGCTGAGGGGCGAACTGCTGGAGGAGGCGACGCGGGTCGCCCTCGGGCGGGCCGACGCGGAGGTCCCGCCGGACGGCTTCGAGTTGCGCCGCCGGTTCGTCACCGCCTCGGAGTGCCGGCCGGCGGTCCGGGTGGACCTGGTCTACCGCCCGGCCCCCGACCCGGCCCCGTCGTACTACCCCCGCGGGAGGTACTGAGGTGAACGTCGAGGTCGGTGACGAGCCGGTCAGGCGGCACGACTTCCCCGGCGAGGTGGAGTTCGTCCGCCGCACGGTCACCGTCACCGGCCCGGGCGACGGCCCCTGGCCGGACGACGAGCTGGAGCAGGTGCGGGCGCTGCTCCGGCCGCACACCGCCCCGCCGGCGGGCTACCGGTACGCCTCCTCCCGGTTCGACCTGGCGCCGGCCGTCCGGCGGGCCACCCTGGTCATCGACTTCCGGCCCGCCCCGGGGACCTCCTGATGTTCGGGTTCATCCGCCGCCTGCTCCGCCGGCCCCCAGCGCGGGTGTTCGTCTACTCCGACGGCGCCCGGGTGCGGGCGGCGGACCCCGTGGTGATCGCCGAGAAGCTGCTGGCCGTCGGGCCGGGGCTGCTCGACCGGGCGGGGGCGGCCGGCCCCGACCCCTTGGACGCGGCGATCGAGCTGGGGTTGATCGTGGACCAACTGCGGAAGGTCTTCGACGTGGGTCCGTTCGAGGACCGGGACGGGGTCCGGACCGGGCTGACCAAGGCCGAGGTGGTCGCGCTCCTCCGCAGCTTCGCCGCGTACCTCAAGCTGTACCGGAGGAAAACGTGACGCCGACCCCGAAGACGATGGACGAGGCGGTCGAGCGGCTCGACCGGCTGGTGGACCTGGCCCGGGTGTCGAACACGATCGCGGCCGCCACCTACGGCCTTCTCCAGCGGGCGGCCGCCCCCGCACCCCCGCAACCCGTCGCGCGACCGGACCTGCCCGACCCGCCCCGGCCGGCGGACGTTTCGAGCGCCGTGCTCGGCCAAGCCGCCTCCCGCGCCCCGGCGGCACCCGCCCCCGTCCCATCCGTCCCGGCCCCGGGTCCGGCGGCCCCCGGCGGTGCCCCAGCCCCGCCCCAGCCCGGCCCGCCGGCGGGGCCGAAGACGAGGGCCGGGAAGCTGTGGGACAGGGTCAAGCGGACCCGGGTCGGGCGGGCGCTGTCCGGGGTGGCGGACCGGACCAAGCGGTGGGCCGCGGCCGGTCGCGCGACCGGCATCAAGGGTGCCGGGGCGGCGGCGGGGGTGGCCGGCGGGCTGGCCGGCGGGGTCGGCCTCCTGGCCACCGCCTTCGGCCAGCTCCGGGCCGCGACCGACCGGCTGACCGA
>PNKH01000168.1 GCA_013822345.1 Isosphaera sp. | reverse complement strand
CGCCCCCGCCGCCGTACCCGCCGCGGCCGCCGCCCCCGCCCCCGCCGCCGTACCCGCCGCGGCCGCCGCCCCCGCCGCCCCCGCCGCCCTCCTTCGGCCGGGCCTCGTTCACCGTCAGGGCGCGGCCGTCGATCATCTGCCCGTGCATCCCGGCGATGGCCGCCTGGGCCTCCTGGTCGCTCCCCATCTCGACGAACCCGAACCCCTTGGACCGGCCGGTGTCGCGGTCGGAGATGACCTGTGCCGACACCACCGTCCCGTACGGGGTGAACATCTCCTGGAGCTGCGAGTCCGTCACGCCCCAGCTCAGGTTCCCGACGTACAACTTCTTGCCCACGGCTTGCCCCCGCGGCCCGGTCGCGGCCGTCCGGATGGAACGAACAGAACCCCCGCACCGGACCAGAGGGCGGGGTGTGACGTGCGAACGGGCGGGACTGGTCGGCCAGGTCACCGCCGGATGCACACCTCTCGAACGATCTCGGGGGCCGGCACCCGGGGGGGCGGGGCACCAAGAGGGGTCGGGGCGGAGTGGCGATCGTGTTCGGCGTCGGGTGGGCACACCGGCCCCCCGGCTTGACGATACCCCGCCCGGGGTGCCCCGTCTACCCGCCGGCCGGGTTTTCCGCCGGGAGAACCCTGGCACCCGCCCCGCCGCCGGGTTATCATACCCGCTCGGACGCGGCGCTCCCCCGCCGCCCGGCCCCGGCGCGGGCCGGCCCGGGGTGGCCGTGCGGGACCGACCACCACCACCACCGGGCCGAGCGAGGGGCGTTATGGGTCTGCGGATGCGGGTTCACGACCGGGAGCACATCGGGGCCGCCCTGCGGCGGTTCAAGAAGCTCCTGGAGCGGAGCGGGATGAAGGGCGAGCTGCGGGCCCACGAGTACTACGAGAAGCCGTGCGAGGCCCGCCGCCGCAAGGAGGCCCGCCGCAAGAAGGCCATCCGCAAGGCCGCGGCCGAGCCCCGCGTCTGACGACCGCCCGGTAGCCCGGTGGGTGGGACTCGCCGGCGCTTCGCCGGCGAGTCCCACCAGACGGGGGCTGTGGTGGGACTCGGTCCGAAGCGGACCTCGGCCCACCCTACCCCGACTCCGCGTCGCGGCTACGCGGGTGACGCCAGCAGCCGCTCCACCGCCCGCAACCCGAGGCCCACCACCTGCCGCGGGTCGGACCCCCACACCACCGGGTCCATCAGCTCCAGCGACACCGCCCCGTCGTACCCGATCTCCCGCAACCGCCGCACCACCGGCCCGAGGGCGAAGTCCCCGTCCCCGGGCATCACCCGGTCGGCGTCGGTCATCAACTCCCGCGGCACCCCGGCCACGTCGCACACCTGGACGTGGAACAGGTTCGCCGCGGTCAGCCGGGCCAGGTCCTCCGGCTTGCTCGGCCCCTTGTAGTAGTGGAACACGTCCAGGCACACCCCGACGTTCGGCTCCCGGCACCCCTCGGCCAGCGACACCGCGGTGTCCAGGCACGAGCAGAACGCGTCCGCCCCGCGGAACTCCAGCGCCAGCCGCACCCCGAACCCGGCCGCCCACTCCCCGGCCTGCGCCAGCGACACCACCGCCCGGCCCAACGCCTGCGGGTCCGGCGCGGCGGCGAAGTCGGCGGCCACGACGAGGGTGCGAATCCCGAACGCCTGGCACAGGTCGAGGCGGCGGCGGAAGTGGTCGAAGTGGGCCTTCCGCTGCTCGCCCTGGGAGAGGAGCAGTCCGCCCTGGTACGCGGCGGCGGGGAGCGAGAGGCCGCGGTCGGCGAGGAGCCGGCGGGTGTCGTCGGCGGACGCCGCTTCGAGGTGCTTTTCCAGCTTGGTGAGCCACACCTCGGCCGCCCGGCAGCCGGCGGCCGGGTAGTTCTCGGCGTCGGCGGCGAACGACCCGGGGAGGGTCGTCGCCTGCGAGATGCACGGGGTCATCCGGCCTCACGTCTTGGACTTCCGCGGCGGCTTCTCGTCCTTCTTGGCCGGCTTCGACGGCTCCTCCGGCGGCGGGGCCGGGGGCCGGTCGAACGTCCCGGTCAGCCAGAGGACGAGGAGGGTCAGCCCGGTCAGGTGGAGGAGCCCGCCGAGGACGAACATCATCCTGTACTTCCCCTTCTCGGCGGCCGACATCTCCCGCCGCCGCGGGGCGGCCGGGGCGGACGCCTGGGCGGCGGCGAACGGGTCGTCGCCGACGCCCCAGTCCTCGACCGGCTCCGGGGCCGGGGCGGCGGGGTACTCGCCGGTCGCCGGGGCGGCGACCGGGACCGCCGGGACCGGGACCGGCAGCGGCCGCGACGACCCGGGGCGGCAGAACACGGCCAGCCCGGCCTCCACGTCGGACATGGTGGCCGGGCGGCGGGCCGGCGACTTCTCCAGCATCCGGCCGACGAGTTCGGCGAACGCCGGCGGGAGGTCGGGGCGGAGGGCGGGGAGCCCCGGCGGGTCGACCCGCCGGACCCGCTCGGCCAGGTCGCCGTCGGCCGGGAACGGCGGGTGGCCGGTGAGGAGGAAGTACAGGGTCGCCCCGAGGCCGTAGATGTCGCCCTTCGGGTCGGGGGCGCCGGCGTCGAGCCGCTCCGGGGGGAGGTACGGGTGGACCGCGTCGGGGTCGGCGGCGGCCGGCGGGCGGACCGGGACGAGGCCGAGTTCGGCGAGCCGGACGTGGGCGTCCGGGGCCGGCCGCCGCCGCGGCCGGCCGTCCGGCCCGACCTTGGTGGTCAGCGGCCCGACCAGCAGGTTCACCGGGCGGATGTCGCCGTGGGCCCCGCCGCGCTCGTGGGCGGCCCGCAGCGCCCCGGCCACCGCCCGCCCGTACTCGGCGGCCAGGAACCCGGGCATCGCCCCGCCGATCTCCTTCGACAGCGTCTCCAGGTCGGCGGCGTCGGCCGGGGCGTCGACGACCGCGTACACCTCGCCGTCGGCGACCCCGGCGTCGAGCAGGTGGACGAGGTTCGGGTGGGGGATCATGCCGAACGCCCGGGCCCGGGCGACGAACCCGTTCGGGGTGTCGGCCGGGGCCAGGTCGTCGGCCCGGAGGCGGCGGAGGACCAGCGGGGTGCGGAGGGACGGGTGGAACGCCCGGTAGGCGCGGCCGCCGGGGATCGGGCCGAGGTCGTCGGTGACCGGGTACCCGGCGTAGGAGAGTTCGCCGCCGCGGCCGTCCCGGAGGGCGTCGGCCTGGAACTTCGTGAGGACGCCGCGGGCGAGGAGGTATTCGCACAGGGCGGACAGGTCGGTCTGGGGAATGTCCGGCTGGCGGATGAGCTGCTGGACCTGCTCGGGGAACAGGACCCGGCTGGCCTGGGCCCGGTCGAGGAACCCGGCGACGGACTCGGACGGCATGGGTCGGGCCTCCGGGGTGGGCGGGGTGATTGTAGTTCGCGGCGGCGGGGCGGGCGGCAACTTCCCGGAACGGCCGGGCGGTTGACGCGGCCGCGGCGGCGCGGGATGCTGCCCGGGGTGAACGGAGTACCAGACCCGGAGCCGCCGATGCCTTCCCCGCCCCCCCCGCCCCCGAAGCCCCCGAAGCTGCTCGACCGGGTCCGGGCGGCGTGCCGGGTGCGGCACTACAGCATCCGGACCGAGGACGCCTACGCGGCGTGGGCGGAGCGGTTCATCCGGTTCCACGGGATCCGCCACCCGGACGCCATGGGCGAGCCGGAGGTGAACGCCTTCCTCACCCACCTGGCGGTGGCCCGGCGGGTGTCCGCGTCGACCCAGAACCAGGCCCTGTCGGCCCTGCTGTTCCTGTACGACGCGGTGCTCGGCCGGCCGCTCGACCAGTTGCGGGTGGTGCGGGCGCACCGGCCGCGGCGGCTGCCGGTGGTGCTGTCCCGGGAGGAGGTGCGGCGGGTGCTGGGGGAGCTGACCGGGCCGCACCGGCTGGTCGGGCTGTTGCTGTACGGGACGGGGGTGCGGCTGCTGGAGTGCCTGCGTCTGCGGGTGAAGGACGTGGACTTCGCGCTGAACCAGATCGTGGTGCGGGAGGGGAAGGGGGACAAGGACCGGCGGACGGTGTTCCCGGAGGCGGTGAAGGGGGAGCTGCGGGACCACCTGGAGGGGGTGCGGGCGCGGCACGACCGGGACGTGGCCGAGGGGTTCGGGGAGGTGTACCTGCCGGCGGCGCTGGCGGCGAAGTACCGGGGGCGGCCCGGGAGTGGGGGTGGCAGTGGGTGTTCCCGTCCCGGACCCGGTCGTCGGACCCGCGGTCGGGGGCGGAGCGGCGGCACCACCTGAACGAGACATCGGTGAGCCGGGAGGTGACGGCGGCGGTGCGGCGGGCGGGGGTGGTGCGGCCGGCGACGGCGCACACCCTGCGGCACAGCTTCGCGACGCACCTCTTGGAGGACGGGTACGACATCCGGACGGTGCAGGAGCTGCTGGGGCACGAGAGCGTGGAGACGACGATGATCTACACGCACGTGCTGGGGCGCGGGGGGCGTGGGGTGCGGAGCCCCCTGGACCGGGTCGGGGACGACGGGTCGGGCGGGGCGAACTAACCCGGCCGTGTTGTCCGGCCGTGTCGGCGAACGAACGGGGGAGGGAAGATTCTTGACCGGGTGGTGGGATCGGTTACCGTGTCGGTGGTTGCGGCCGGCGCGGCCCCGCATCCGACTCGCGTACTGGTTTGCCCCCGAGGCAAACCAGTACGCGAGTCGGGCGCAAACGAATTCTGAGTTCGGCCCCGGAGGCGAGACGCGGATGGGCCATGCCCGGCAACCTTGTCCGCTCGATCGCAGCCGGCTGGTCGAGATGGGGCTGTCCTACGGCGCGAAGGGCGTGGACCTGTCCATCTGGTACTGCCCGCGGTGCGATGTCGCCTTCGTACTCCTCTCCCCGTCCCGGTCGGAAGCCGCCCCGTCGGCCCTGCAGTGGCACCGCCGGGACGGCCAGCTCGAACTCCGGGAGGAGGACCGCGGGCGGTGGGAGGAACTGCCCCGCCAGTTCGGCGAGTGCTGGGAGTCGAACGTCCGCCACCACGTCGGCCTGTTCCTGCGCGGCCGGCACGCGGAGGGTGTTTGCTGCCAGCTGGACGGCACCCCGACGCCGGTCCTCCACCGGTGGCGGGATCCGGCGGGGACGGGCTGGCTGATGTCGTGGTGCCGGTGGTGTAAGCTGGGGTTCTTGTTCGCCTCGTCCGCCGATAACGGGTGGGAGTGCTGCGCCAGCGTGGCGTGGGACGCCGGCCTGGGGCGGTACGAGGTGGTCAAGGAGTACCCGACGGGCGCGGGGCACGCGCTCGGCCCGCAGCTGGTTGCCAGGCTTCCGCCGCTCCCGGCCTTGTGAGCATCAGAGGCCGAACCAGGCGCTGCACCGGACCGCCGGCTCACCGGGCGTTTGTAGCTGGCCTCCGTACTCGGGTCGTGGTTGCATACCCCGGCGGCCGGTGAGCTGGGTCGTTCGGCGTTGAAGGCAAAGGAGCGGCGATGCCCCGCGACAACCCGACTAACGTCGATGCCGCGTTCGACATCCTCCTCGAACAGATCGAGGCGGAAATCGACCTGGTAAACCGTGGCGGGGCACGAGCGTTCGAGAGCCGCGACTACGAGGCCGCCCGCGCGACGCTGGAGCGGGCCGGACAGTTCATCGCCTTCCGCGACCGGATGGCCGCGCTGCGGCGCGAGTGGATCGCCCTCGCCGGCCCGCAGGTCGACGCGGAGGAGGATTCGGAGGAGCAGACCCAGCGCCGCGATCTCGGCCGGCTGCGGCGAGGGCTGCGGACGCCGGAGGAGGCGTACTACCGGCCCATCCTGCAAGTCCTCGTCGAGCTGGGCGGCCGCGCCCCGATGGGTCAGATTCTGGACCGCGTGGGGCAGGTTATGCGTGGGGTGCTGCGGGACGTGGACCACCAACCGCTGGCCTCCGACCCCGACCTCCCCCGCTGGCGGAACTCGGCGCAGTGGGCGCGGAACTCGATGGTTCAGGAAGGGCTGCTCCGCAACGACAGCCCGCGGGGCGTGTGGGAGATCAGCGACGCCGGCCGGCAGTCGCTGCGGGGGTAGCGCAGACGCCGAACCAAACGCTGCAGCTGACGGCAGGCTCAAAGCCGCCTGCCGCAGCTGAGCGTGGTGTTCGGCGGGCGGACCCGGGCAGCCGGCGGGGGCGGCGGCGCCCGGAAGAGTTGCGGCTCCGCGGCCGGCGGCGGGTCCCGCCCGGAGTTGCGACTCCGCCGCGGGTGGTGGGGCCGGCTGCGGACCCGGGTCGGCCGCCGGCCGCGCCAGAGTTGCACCTTCGCCGCGGGTGGTGGGGCGGGTTGCGGGTCGGGGTCGGCGGCGGGTCCCGCCCGGAGTTGCGACTCCGCGGCGCGTCCGCCGGAGTTGCGACTCCGCCGCCGGCGGCGGGCGGCGGGTGGCAGGAGTTGCGGCTCCGCGGGGCGTGGCTCGGGGAGCTGGCGGGTCGCGGTCGCGCATCGGCCCCGCCGGACGCCGAACCAGGCGCTGCAGCAGACCCCGCCGGCTGGCCCGTTTCTCGTGGCTCACCCGGCGGCTCTGTTGCTCGTTGGTGTCCCGGCGGGGCTGCTGAGCTGGGTCGTTCGGCCCGACCGGACGCGGGGCGGTCCCGAGGCGCGGAGCCGAGGCGGTGCGGACCCGCGGGGGTGAATGGCGTCGCCCGGAACCGCGGACCCGGGTCGGTGATTCGTCCCCACGTCGGGTCGGCGATTCGTGCCCACGTCGGGTGGGTGATTCGTCCCCACTCGGGGTGCGTGATTCGTGTCCACATGGGGTCGGTGATTGGCGTCCACTCGGGGTCGGTGGTTCGCCCCCGGTCGTGGTGCGTGGCCGGCCGCGACGAGAACCGGGTGGCGGGCCGGGCGGGGGAGCTGGGCGGCGCGGGGGGTGGTTGCAGTCGCCCCGGAGCCGAACCAGGCGCTGCAGCAGACCCCGCCGGCTCTTCTGATTCCCGCAGCCCGCCTCGTGGGTCGGTTCGCGCGTGGCGTTCCGGCGGGGCTGCTGAGCTGTGTCGTTCGGCACAGAGGTCGAGCGGTTGGAGGCGCGGAAACGCAGGGTGGTTGCGCTCCCCGCGGCTGTGGGCGAGTTGTGGCGGCCGCGGTGACTGGCGGCGGCATCGCCCACAAGAGTTAGCGTGTCCGCGTGGGTTTCGCGGTCGCGTGGCAAGAGTTGGTGTGTCGTCGCAGGCCCACCAGAGTTGGGCGTCGGCATGCGTGGCTCCAGAGTTGGGCGTCCGCGTGCGGGGTTCAAGAGTTGGTTATCGCGTCAGGTCGCGGTCGTGCCGAGCAAGAGCCGAACCAGGCGCTGCACCTGACCCGGCCTGCTGTGTGGTTTTCCAGTGCTCACTTGCTGCTCCATCGGCTGTGGGCGTCCCCGGCCGGGCAGGTGAGCTGGGTCGTTCGGCGGCCGAGGGCGCAGGGTTGGACGAAATGGCACAAGGGCCGGCTGCGTCCAATGGCACGGCCTCGCCTCGGCTCAGGTCCGACGCCTTCATCCGTCGTGTGTTGTTCGCTCTCGAGGGCGTCGCCCACGACTATCTCGCCGACTACCTGCGCGACCAAGAGTCGGCGATCAGACGTCAGGTCATGGAGGAGATCACGGAGGACCGCGCATACTTGGAGCGGGTCACAGCGGAAGCGGAGAGCCTGAAGACTCGCCGGTTGAACGCAGTAGCGCGGGCCGCTCGAAAGGTGGAACGGCACCGGGCAGTGATGAACGATGTTCGCGAGCGCCTCCAAGAGTTGCTGGCGTCAATCGAGGAAACACCGACCGACGTTCTCGTCGAGGAGCTTGAGTCATGCGTCTCATCCCTGGCGCGGGTTGCCGAGATTGAGGTCGATGACGACTGAGTTCGTGAGCGCCCCAGAGCAAAGGCAGGCCGAACCAGGCGCTGCAGCAGACCGGGGCCGCACGTTCGCTTTTCGAGATTCGTAGCCCACTCGGCGGCCCCGGCTGCTGAGCTGTGTCGTTCGGCGGCGGAGGACGCTGCGGTGGACGAGGCATTCGCCAAGGAACTCGAAGCGGTTGACTGGTTCGCCGCGTGCGGGCAACCACTGGCGGTCAACTTGCCGTTCCCAGTCGCGCCGGTGGGTAGTTGGGGCGAAGCCATCGAGCGGTGTTCGGACCAGTCGTGGGAGGACGCCACGCTGGAGGCGCAGAACCGGCTGACGTTTTTCCTCCACCAGCACCACCGGGCCGACTACCAACACTGGAACACGATCGTCGGCGCAGCCAAGGTGCGGGTGGTCACGCCCCTTGCCGAGCGGGTCTGGCAGCCGTTCGCCGAGCGGCACGGGTTCAGCAAGGTCTTCGTGGACTGTGTGTCGTGGGACGTGCTCGGGGCCGTCATGGAGCATGAGTACCGGCGGTTCCACGAGCGCCCGGAGTTCGCGCTGCACCTGCTGCGGGTATACCGGGCCGGGCACTTCCCGTGCGGCTGGTCCGGGGAGTGGCCGGCGGGGCAGCTCCTCGCGTGGTAGCCCGAGCGCCGAACCCGGCGCTGCAGCAGACGGCCCCCGCCTGTAGGTTTGTTGTGACCACAGCTCGCACGGCGGGGGCCGCTGCTGAGCTTTATGTTCGGCGGCGGAGGCGCGGGGATGGCGGAAGCGGCCGACCCACTCGACGACGCCAGCGTCCACGACCGCGAGTCGTTCCTGGCGTTCGTGCGCAATCTGGTGGCGGACCGCGAGACCGCCGTGGAAGCCGAGCGGCAGAACCCGACCGATCCCCGCGTCCTCGGTCTCGTGCCTGATGCCGGTGGCTGGTACAACTTCACGATCGAGTCGTACCTGGAGGCCGCGTTGCGGTGGGCCGAGGACTCCGACATGGGCGAGTCCCAGGGGCTGCCGCCCGGTCCGTCGTGGCGGGTGTTCGCGGCGTTCCTCTTGTGCGGCAAGATCTACGAGTAGGTGCCGCCCAGCAAAGGCACGCCGAACCAGGCGCTGCAGCAGACCCGGCCCGCACGAATGCTTCTGGGACTTCAGTGCCCACTCAGCGGGCCGGGCTGCTGAGCTGTGTCGTTCGGCGGGAAAGCCCCGAGCCGGCGGAGGTGTTCGATGTTCCACTGGCTCGTCGTCGGGCACATCGACCCCCGCGACCCGGTGGATGCGTCCGACAAGCCCTACCGGCCGAAGGTGTCCCGGCCAATCCCGCTCGCCACCGCCGAGGAGGCGCTGGCCGAGTTCGGGCACGACATCCGGCAGTTCTTGAGCTGGCAGGAGCCGGGGTTCGTGGTCTGCGACGACACCCTCGCCGCCGGCGTGATCCGCGACCGCGTCGGGGAGTTCGCATACTTCCTGGCCGAGCGAGAGCGAGCCGTGGTCATGACAGAGGCGTTCGTGGTCGAGTGGACGCCGGAGGCCCGGCAGGTACAGCAGTTGGCGTGGGCGGCAGACGCCGAACCAGGCGCTGCAGCAGACCGGGGCCGCC
>PNKH01000167.1 GCA_013822345.1 Isosphaera sp. | reverse complement strand
TGGCCCCGTAGCCCCGTAGGGTGGGCCGAGCCGGCGCCTCGCCGGCGAGTCCCACCACCCTCAGCTCAGCGTGGTGGGACTCGCCGGCGAGGCGCCGGCTCGGCCCACCCTACGACTTGCCGAGCACGAGGTCGACGACCCAACACCCGCGGACGTGGGTGGCGTTCTCGTCGCGGCAGTGGGCCAGCACGTCGTCGTTTTCGCACCCGGCGTCCTGCAACGCGTCGGCGAGGATCGGCATCGCGGCGAAGTCCCGCACCTCGTACATCTGTGACGCCAGCGCGACGGCGGTGGACGTTCGCCACTCCGGGGCGCTGCTCACCGGACGGAACGGGTTGCCGAAGATTTCGCGGAAGAGTCCACAAAACTCGGCCCTCGTGGGGAAGTGGATCAAGCCGACTTCGTCATCCTCTTGGGTGCCCGAGGCGCATTCGAGGAACATCGAGCACCAGTGGAGCGGGCGTTCCGGGTAGGTCGGCTCACTCGCAAACTCGCCGCTCGGTCGCCACCGCTCGCGGACTTCTTCCAGGTTGCCGGCGCCGTCGGCCAACCGCACGACGCATTCAACGTCCGGCCCGCCCCGGTCCCCAGACCGACTGCGGGTGATCTCGCAGCACGCGACAGCGAACAGCCGAAGCTTTCGGTCGCCTCCGGCGTCACCCAATCGGTCCAGCATCCGCCGCGGGTCGCGACACGTCAGCCACTCGTCCCCGGTCATCGCCGCGCCTCCCGCCCGGCCTTCACGACGCCACCCTGGATCACCGCGACGAACCGCGTGCGGTCCTCCAGCACGGAGATGTCCGCGAGCACGTCGCCGTCCACCACCAGCACGTCCGCCAGCTTCCCCGCCTCCAGCGTCCCGAGCTCGTGCCCCCGGCCCAGGATCTCCGCCCCCGTCCTCGTCGCGCAGGTGACCACCTCCAGCGGCGTGAACCCGACCTGCTTCACGAAGAACGTCAGCTCCCGCGCGTAGTCGCCGTGCGGGTTCCACGCGAACCCGTAGTCCCCGCCCATCCCGAGCCGGCCGCCGGCCTTCAGGATCTTCCGCGCACTCTCGATGCCGCCCTCCAGCGTCTCCTTGTGCCCGTCGATCACCTTCTGCGGCATCCCGATCGACGGCCCGCGCTCCACCGACGCCAGCTCGAAGTACAGCGCCGGGACGCACGGCACGTCCCGCTTCAGCAACAGCTCCAGCCCCTCGTCGTCGATGAACGTGCCGTGCTCGATCGCGTCGTACCCGGCCCGCAGGGCGTTCGTGATCCCCTGCGTCGCCCGGCAGTGGCCGGTCACCTTCAGCCCGTGGTTGTGGGCCGTCGCCACCACCGCGTGCATCTCCTCGAACGTCATGCACAGGGTGTGGTGGTCGTTCGTGTCCGGGGCGGCCGCGTCCCCGGTCGGGTACGTCTTCACCCACTCGACCCCGTCCTTCACCAGCTTCCGCACCGCCGCCCGCGCCTCGTCCGGCCCGTTCACCAGCAGCACCAGCCCCTCCATCCCGATCTTGCGGTAGTCCGGGTTCCAGTCCATCAGCCCGCCGACCCCGCAGATCTCCCGCCCGCTCGCCGCCAGCCGCGGGCCGGGGCAGAGGTCGTTCTCGATCGCCTTCTTCAGCCACACGTCGATGTTGAACAAACTGCCGCCGCTCCGGGCCGCGGTGTACCCGCACTCCAGCGCGAGCTTCGCGTTCGCCGCCGCCAGCAGCGTGACGTACTCGACCGGGTACTTGATGTCGAGGTCTTCGAGGGCGGCGACGTTGAAGTACGTCGGGTGGAAGTGGGCCTCCACCAGGCCGGGCATGATCGTCCCGCCGCGGGCGTCGATGCGGGCCGGCGAGCCGGGAGCGTCAGCGACCGGAGGGATCGGCGCACCGGCGGCCGGGCCGGCGTAGGCGATCTTCCCGTCGGCGAGGACGACCGCGGCGTCCCGGACCGGCGGCCGGCCGGTGCCGTCGACGAGGGTGCCGTTGGCGACGACCGTGGTCCCGGTGGCGAGCTTCATGGGAGCGACTCCAGGAACTCCAGCGTCAGCCGCGCGCACGCCTCGGCGGCGAGCCAGTGGACCAGATGCCCGACCCCGGCCACGTCCGCCCGGGTGCAGTCCGGGATCGTAGCCGCGAGCCGGTCGGCGTCCGCCCCCGGCAGCATCCCGCCGCGGGCCTCCTCGCCGCGCAAGAGCAGCGCCGGGCAGCGGACCGCCGCCCACACCTCGGCCTCGTCGTACCCGTCAAACCACGACCCGCCGAGGAGCGGGTCGAAGACGCCGGGGTCGAGGTCGGGGAGGCAGCGGGCGGAGAACCGGAGGCTGGTCGCGTCGCGGACGTCCCCGAGCCGGACCGTGGTGCCGTTCGGCTGTGGCAGGTGGATCTCGGCCAGGTCGCGGGCGATGTCGGCGACGGGGCGGTCTCGGCCGGCCAGCTTCTGCACCTGGGCGAACTGGGCGTGGTACGGGGTGCGGTCGAGGCGGGCGACGAACGCGGCGCTCGGCGGGTCTTCGAGCACGACCGCCCGGACGTGGTCCGGTTCCGCCGCCGCGACCCCGGCCGCCGTCACCGCCCCGAGCGAGTGGCCGAACAGCACCACCGGCTCGCCGAGCGCCCGCACCACCGCGGCCGCGTCCCGGACGTAGTCGGCCACCCGGTACCCGCCGGTGGCGCAGCCGGACTTCCCGTGCCCGCGGTGGTCGAGGGCGTGGACCGCCCACGACCCGAGCACGGCCGGGAACAGCGGGGCGAAGTCCCGGCCGACCCGCGACAGCCCGTGGAGGAACAGGAGCGGCGGTCCGTCGGCGGGACCCGACAGCAGCCGCAGCCGAACCTCTCCGGCGTTCGTGAACTGCTCGGTGAACATGCGGCCGATGATACCACCGGCCCGGTCACACCGCGACTTCCTTCCCCTCGCGGGCCGACTTGGCGAGGGCGTCGAGCACCCGCAGCGTCCGCACCGCCTCGTCCGGGTTCGGGTACGGCTCCCGCTTCTCCCACACCGCCGCCGCGAAGTCGTCCAGCATGTGGACCATCTGGTTCTCGCCCGGCGTCTCGACCACCTCCACGTCCGCCCCGAAGTCGCCCCGCTGACGGACGACGTGGAACTCGGCCGCGTCGTCCGGGATCCACAGGTTCGGCACCCGCACCACCGCCGACGTGCCGACGACCTCGACCCACGTCCGGAGCGGGTGGGTGAACCCGCAGTCGAAGCCCGCCGTCCGCCCGTCGGCGAACGTCAGCACCCCGCTCATCGCCACGTCCACCCCGTTGACGTACGTCGCGGTCGCCCACGCCTTCACCGGCTCCGCCCGCATCCACCAGCGGATCGCGTACGTCGTGTAGCACCCGACGTCGAGCAGCCCGCCCCCGCCGGCCTCCGGCTGCATCCGGATGTTTGAGGTCGGCAGCCCGTCCAGGTTGAAGGTGAACGCCGCCACCACCTTCCTGACCTCGCCGATCCCGCCGGCGTCGAGGAACGTCCGCAGCTTGTGCGTCCGCGGGTGGTGCGGCCACATGAACCCGTCCATCAGCCGGACGCCCTTGCCGCGGCAGTACGCTACCAGGTCGGCGGCGGACTTCGCGTCGCAGGTCAGCGGCTTCTCGCACAGGACGTGCTTGCCGGCGTCCGCGGCCTTCCGCGTCCATTCGTCGTGCAAGTGGTTCGGGAGCGGGTTGTAGACGGCGTCGATCGCCGGGTCGGCGAGCAGCTCCTCGTAGCTGCCGTAGGCGGTCGGGATGCCGCTCCTCGCGGCGTAGTCCTTCGACTTGGTGAGGGTGCGGCTGGCGATCGCCCGGAGGTCGGCCGTCTTCGACGCCCGGAACGCGGGCAGGAGGCGGTCGTTGATCGCGGCGACGCCGAGGATTCCCCAGCGGAGTGTCCGGCTCATGGCGTGTCCCGGGGAGGGTTGCGGGGTGGTGAGGTGGCGTGGTGGTGAGGTAGGGAAACGGCGTCGGCCGCACACCCCATCGGGGCTTGTGACCGGGCGTGGATGGCGGTACAGTACGTTTGAATGAAATCGGGAGGGGCCGATGTCCACTGATGCCTTCGACGGCTTCCTAAACGTCCTTTGCGACCGCCGTCCGTTCCAGATGTTCACGGTCAATTTGAAGAACGGCGAGCGGTTCCAGATCGACCACCCGCGGGCGGTCGCCTTCAACTCCGGCCGGGGCGTGTTCCTCGGCCCCGGCGGGGTCTTCGTCATGTTCGACCACGACAGCGTGTCGCACTTCACCGACGAGTCGGCCCAGACCCTCGCCTGACCCGGACCCGCCCGGCATACCATACCCGCATGCTCCGCGAACTGGCCGTCCAGAACCTGGCGCTGATCGAGGACGTGCGGGTCGAGCTGCACCCGGGGTTCTGCGCCTGGACCGGCGAGACCGGGGCCGGCAAGTCCCTCCTCCTCGGCGCCCTCGGCCTCCTCCTCGGCGACCGCGGCAGCGCCGACCTGATCCGCGCCGGGGCGGACGAGCTCCGCGTCACCGGCCGGTTCGACCTGTCCCGCCCCGAGCAGAAGGCCGCGGCCGCCGACATCCTCCAGTCCCCGGCCGACGAGGACGACCTCATCCTCACCCGCCGGCTGTCCCGGTCCGGCCGGTCGTCCGCCCTCGTCAACGACATGCCGGTCGCCGTCGGCACCCTCCGCCGGCTCGGCGAGATGCTGGTGGACGTCCACGGCCAGCGCGAGAGCTACTCCCTCCTCCAGCCGGCGTACCAGCTCGAACTCCTCGACGCGTTCGGCAAACTCGGCGACCAGCGGAAGCGGTACGACGTGGCCGCCGACGCCGTCCGCGGGTTGCGGCGGCGGTTCAAGGAATTGTCCGACGCCCGGGCGACCCGCCAGCGCGAACTCGCCCTCGCCCGGTTCGAGCGCGACGACCTCGACGCGGCGAAGCTGCTGCCGGACGAGCTGCCGGGGCTCGGCCGGGAGCGCGACACGCTGGTCCACGCCCAGAGCCTCGCCCAGTTCACCGGCACCGTCGCGGCCCGCCTCGCCGACGACGAGGGGGCCGTGAGCGGGGTGCTCGGCCGGCTCATCAAGGAGGCGAACCGCTGGGCCGCGCTCGACCCGAAGCTGAAGGAGGTCTGCACCCGGCTCGAAGCGCTGCGGCCCGAGGTCGACGACCTGGCCGACACCTGCCGCGACCTGTCGGAGCGGTTCGAGGCCGACCCGGACCGGCTGGAAGAAGTCGAGCAGCGGATCGGGTTCCTGAAGAAGCTCCAGGCCCGGTACGGGAGGACGCCGGACGAGCTGATCGCGTACCGGGCCACGCTCGACGCCAAGGAGGCGTCGCTCCGCAAGGAAGAGGACGACCTCGCCGGGATCGACGGCGGGCTGCGGGCGGCGTGGGCCGACCTGCGGAAGGCGGCGACCGCCCTGAGCGCGGCCCGCGGGAAGGTGGCGAAGAAGCTCGCGGCCGACGCCCAGAAGCAACTCGCCGACCTCGGCATGCCGCGGGCCAAGCTCGACGCCGCCATCGAGGCTCAGACCCTGCCGGACGACGCGACGGCCGGGGACGTGCCGGCCGCCGGGATCGACCACCTCGACTTGCTGCTCACGGCCAACCCCGGGGAGCCGGCCCGCCCGTTGCGGAAGGTGGCGAGCGGCGGGGAGCTGTCGCGGACCATGCTCGCCCTGAAGACGGTGCTCGCGGCCCACGACCCGGTCCGCACCCTGGTGGTGTTCGACGAGATCGACGCGAACGTCGGCGGGCGGCTCGGGGACGTGCTCGGGCAGAAGCTGGCGGCGCTCGGCCGGTCGCACCAGGTGCTGTGCGTGACCCACCTGCCGCAGGTCGCGAGCTACGCCGCCCACCAGTGGACGATCCGCAAGACGGCGACCGCGAAGCGGACCGCCACGACGGTCGCCGCCCTCACGACCGAGGAGGCGCGGGTGGAGGAGCTGGCGCTGATGCTCCGGGGCGAGTCCCGGAGCGAGACGACCCGGAAGGAGGCGGCCGAGATGCTCCGGGCCGCGGAGAAGAGCCGGGCGGGGTAACTCCTGGACCGCGGCCGTCCCGGCCGCTCCACCTGCCCAGCTCCCATCGCCCCCGGGATGATCGTATTGCAACCCGACCGGGGTCGCAGCGGCCGGGACGGCCGCGCTCCAGGACGCCGCCTTTCCCGCGTGCCCTTCGGTCCGGCGCGCGGTATGCTCGCTCCTGCCGTCACCCCACCCCGCCCGACGGAGACCTTCCCATGTCCGACGAGACCCGCCGCGAGTTCCTCGCCGCCACCGCCGCGGCCGCCCTCGCCACCCCGTCCGCCCCCGCCCAGGAGAAGAAGCCGGCCGACGGCTTCCCCACCCGGCCGCTCGGCAAGACCGGGGTGAACGTCTCGATCCTGTGCCTCGGCGGCTGGCACATCGGCAGCATCAAGGACAAGGACGAGGCGGTGAAGATCATGCACGCCGCCCTCGACCAGGGCGTCACCTTCTTCGACAACTGCTGGGACTACCACGACGGCGGCAGCGAGGAGGTGATGGGCAAGGCCCTCGCCGCGGACGGCGGGAAGTGGCGGAAGAAGTGCTTCCTCATGACCAAGGTCTGCTCCCGGAAGGGGCCGGAGGTCCGCAAGCAGATCGAGGACAGCCTCCGCCGCCTGCAGACCGACGTGATCGACCTGATGCAGATGCACGAGATCAACTGGGACAACGACCCCGAGTGGGTGGTCGAGCAGGGCGGCCTGGCCGAGGTGCTGAAGATGCAGAAGGAGGGGAAGGTCCGGTTCGTCGGGTACACCGGCCACAAGTCGCCGCACATCCACCTGAAGATGCTGACCGTCCACCAGTGGGACACGGTGCAGTGCCCGATCAACGTCTGCGACCACTTCTACCGCAGCTTCGCCAAGGAGCTGGTCCCCGCGGCCAAGAAGCGCGGGACGGCGGTGATCGGGATGAAGGCGCTCGGCGGCGGGCAGGGGAAGATCGTCAAGGAGGGGGTGGCGACGGCCGAGGAGTGCCTGCGGTTCGCCCTGACCCAGGACGTGGCGACGGTGGTCAGCGGGATGGTGTCGATGGACGAGCTGACGAAGAACGTGGCGACGTGCCGGAACTTCAAGCCGGTCGAGGGCGAGGAGCTGGCCCGGCTGCTGGCGAAGGTGAAGCCCGAGGCCGGGGACGGGCGGCACGAGCGGTTCAAGTCGACCATCGACTTCGACGGCCCGTACCACCGCAAGCAGCACGGGTTCGCCGAGCCGCCGAAGTAGAAGAGAAGGGGTGGGCGGGTGGGGGGTGAGGGGGTGACAAGACGGACCCGGTGTTGTCACCCCCTCACCCGCCCACCCCTTCTCGGTCACTCCGACGGCACCGCGTACACCTTGATCTTCGGGTCGCCCTCGCACATCGGGATGACGGTCGCCAACAGCGTCTGGGTGTGCTTCTCCTTCATGTGCGCCTCCAGCCCCGCGAGGCCCTTGAACTGCTCGTACATCACGTACAGCTCCGGGTGGTCCGGGTCGCGGTTCAGGTGGTACGCCACGCACCCCGGCTCCTTCCGCGTCGCCGCCAGGCACGGCTTGAACGCCGCCTCGAACTCCTTCTCCTTCCCCGCCTTCACCTTGAACTCGACCACCAGGGCGAACGGCTTCGCCGGGTCCTTCACCTTCCCCTTGATGAGCTTCAGCACCGGGTTCTCGTCCTGTCCCCGGGCGTCGGACGACCCGGCCAGCAGGGCCAACCCCGTCACCAGCAACGCGCGCACCAGCATCGAAGTCCTCCGGTTCCGCCGCCGGCCTCGCCGAGGCCCGAAGGGCCGATCCGCCTCAGCCCGGGCCGGCGGCCCGGGGCGTTTTACGCCCCACGCCCCCGATTGTACGCGGAAAGTCCGGGTTGACCCCGCCCGCCCGGGCCGGCGACAATCCCGTGCCCGGTGCCACCCGGAAAGGAGTCCCCGTGCGCCCGCTGACCGTCGCCGTGCTGGACGAGGAGTTGCCGTACCCGCCCACCTCCGGCAAGCGCATCCGCACCCTCAACCTCCTCTCCCGCCTCGCCCCCCGGCACCGGGTGACAATCCTCTGTCACCGGAACCCGGACCGGGCCGAACAGCTCGCCGCCGAGGACGAGTTCCGCCGGCTCGGGGTCGGCACGGTGGTCGTCGACCGGGCCGTCCCGCCGAAGGCCGGGGCCGGGTTCTACGCCCGCCTCGCCGCCAACCTCCTCTCCCCGCTCCCGTACTCCGTCGCCTCCCACGCCGGCCCAGCCCTCGCCGCCGCCGCCCGCCGGTTCGCCGCCGACCACCCGGTCGACGTGTGGCACTGCGAGTGGACGCCCTACGCCGAGGTGCTCCGGACCGCCCTCGGCGACGGCCTGGCCGACGCCCGGTGGACCGTCATGGCCCACAACGTCGAGTCGCTGATCTGGCAGCGGTACACGGAGGCCGAGCCGAACCCGGTGAAGCGGTGGTATCTTCGCCGCCAGTGGCAGAAGTTCGAGCGGTTCGAGGAGTGGGCGTACGCCGCCGCCACCCGCCCGGTCGCCGTCAGCCCGGACGACGCGAAGCTGATGTGCGACCGGTTCGGGGTCCGCCGGGTCGACGTGGTCGAGAACGGCGTGGACATCGGCCGTTTCCGCCCGCAGCGGGGCGTCGACCGCGACCCGGCCCGGCTCCTGTTCCTCGGCAGCCTCGACTGGCGGCCGAACCTCGACGCGGCCGGGCAGCTCCTCGACCACGTCTTCCCGGCCGTCCGCGCGAAGGTGCCGAACGCGACGCTCTCGCTCGTCGGCCGCCGCCCGCCGGCCTGGTTGAAGGCCCGGGCGGCGGCGGTCCCCGGGGCCCGCGTCTACTCGGACGTGCCGGACGTCAGGCCGTTCCTGGCCACCTGCGGGCTGCTCGTCGTCCCGCTCCGGATCGGCGGCGGGTCCCGGCTGAAGATCCTCGAAGCCCTGGCGACCGAAACCCCGGTGGTGAGCACCCGCGTCGGGGCCGAGGGGCTGCAACTGGCCCCCGGCCGCGACTTGGTCGTGACCGACACGCCGGAAGAGATGGTGGGGCCGATCGTCGAGGCGATCCGCCGGCCGGACGAGGCGCGGGAGACGGCCGAGTGCGGCCGGCGGGTGGTGCTGGCCCGGTACTCGTGGGACCCGCTCGCGGACAAGCTCGATGCCGTCTGGCGGTCGGCCGCCGGACACCTGTCGGGAATTCCGGCGGAATCGGAAGTGCGGGTCCGGATCGGCCTCCGAACCCGTGTCACGGGATTGTAACATCGGACCGTCGTCAAGCGGTGGCCCCGGTTCTATCGTCTGAAGTGTGGTCTCGCACACCCGACCTCTCCCGGGTCGGCGGCATCAACACGAGGTGCTCGCATGGCGTCGAAGTGGCTGTTCCTCGCGCCGGTCGCCGGCGCGGTCGGGGTCGGGGTGTTGGCGGGGGTCGGGGCGGACCGGCTGGCCGGGGCCGCCCCGGAGGCCGCCA
>PNKH01000166.1 GCA_013822345.1 Isosphaera sp. | reverse complement strand
CCATAACCCTCACCTCCGGGTTGTGGGCCGGCACCCCGCCGGCCCGGTCGAGTTCGGGAGCCGCCACAGCCGCCCCGCGGCCGGTCGCCCCCGCCCCATCACCGCCCTCGTTGGTTACCCAAGCCACCTACACACTAGGATTATCCTAGGAAATGGTCAAGTTGTTTCTTAGGAAATTCCCGGGAAGCATGCTATGATGGGGTGTGGTGTGGTCACGCGACCGGACGCGGGGGGCGAGGATGGCACTGGCGAAGGGGACGGCGCAGCTCGGGGTGGGGGTGGACGCCGGGCTGCTGGACGAGCTGCGGGCGTTCGCCCGGCGGCGGGGGGAGACGGTCCGGGAGGTGGTGGAGCTGGCGATCCGCCGCCACCTCCTGAACCCGCCGCCGGTGCCGGAGGTGCCGCCGCTCCCGCCCCTGCCGGCCCCGTCCCGTGAGGTCACGCCGGCGAAGGCGGCCCGGGCGGGGAAGGCCCCGCGGCCGGGGGGGAAGGGGAAGCGGCCGACCTGACCGCCGGTCGCGCGACCGGCCGTTCGTCCCGTGAGGCCACCGGATGCCCGCACCGCCGCACGCCCCGATCAGTCTGCTCCGCTACCCCGGCGGGAAGAGTAAGCCGGCCGCCCGCCGGTGGGTGCTGGCCCACCAGCCGCGGGTGGTCGGGGAGTACCGGGAACCCTTCGTCGGGGGCGGGGGCGTCTTCTTCGCCCTCCCGCCCGGCGTGCCGGCCTGGGTGAACGACATCGACCCCGACTTGGTCGCGGTGTACCTCGCGCTGCGGGACCGGCCCGCCGAGTTCGCGGCCCGGTGCCGGGTGGTCGATCCGGCGCGGCTGAAGGAGGAGTTCGATCGGGTGAAGCTGGACGGGGGCGAGGACCGGGCGTTCCGGTACTTCCTGGTGAACCGCACGGTGTTCGGCGGGCGGGTCAACTACGACCTGCCGAGTCGGCTGTACTTCAGCAACCCGGACGGGTGGAACGTGGTCAAGGGGGACACGCTGGGGCGGGCCGCCGCGCACTTGGCCGGGGTGCGGGTGACGTGCGGCGACTTCGCCCCGCTGCTGGCCGAGCCGGGCCGGGACGTGTGGTGCTACGCGGACCCGCCGTACCTCGTGAACAGCAGCCTGCCGCCGACCTGCCGGCTGTACCGGCACGCCTTCACGGGGGCGGACCACGCCCGGCTGGCGGCCGCGGTCCGGGCGTCCCCGCACAAGGTGGCGCTGAGCTACGGGGACGACCCGGACGGGTTCGCCCGGTCCCTGTACCCGGCCGCCGAGGGGTTCCGGGTGGCGGCGGCGGACCTGAACTACGGCGGCACGGTCGGCGGGGGTAAGGCCCGGGGGAGGGAGCTGCTGATCCTGAACTACAACCCGGGGAAGGTGTCGGTCCTGCTGCCCGGCCCGGCCCCGCGGCCGGACCCGCCCGCCCCGGTCCGGTGGGCCGACCGGCGGGAGCGGCGGGCGCTGGTGCGGCAACTCCGGGCGGCGGACCGGACGTTGAGTCTCCGCAAGATCGCCACCCGGCTCGGGGTGACCTTGTCCACCGTCCAGAGCGACTTGGCGGCGGGGTAGGTGAACGGCACGGGGAGGCGGTCGCGCGACCGGAACGGGGGCGGGGAAGCGTCGTCTTCTCCCGCCCTGCCCGGCGGGAGGCCGCGGTGCCAACCCTCCCGGCACCCCGCTCAACCCGGCGGTTCGCTACCGGAAGACGGGCCGGTGACCGGGCGGCGGAACTCCCCCGCCAGCGCCTGCCAGACGGCGTCCGGCGGCGGAGGCGGCGCGGCCGCGCGGGCGGCCGCCCGTGAGATTTGGACCGTCCGGTTCAGACACCACACGACCGTGACGCCGGCCAGGGTCAGCACCGCGAGGACCAGGAGGACTTCCACGGCCGCGCTCCGCAGGGGTTCGGGCGTGGCGGTAGTGTAGCACGCGGGTCGGGACGGGGGCGTGAGGCCCCCGGTAGACCGCCGACGCCGTGATGTGGGCGTCGGCCGGGGACTCGCTCAGACGAAAGTTGTCTCGAAGGACGTAAACAACTATGCTATGGTTCGTCCGAACGCCCAGGCCGCATGACGGGAAGGTGGGTGTCGTAGCCGAAGGGTTCCAACTTACCCTCGCGGGAGGGCCGGTACTACATCCCTCGTTGCAGGCCGGAGTCGCCATTGCGACCCCTCATCCGGCGGACTCGCGTGGCCCACTCGTCGTGATGCGGCATCCCCGCTTCATTCAAGTTAGGTGTCTACGTGAAAGTCAGGATTTCCGGGTATCAACTGACCTACCACCCTTTTTTGAACCTATGTACACTAACAGAGAAGTTGCAAGAACAGCAGGGTAAGCGGGTCAAGTTCCAGGGTAGCGACCGGGTTCTTCGCGTCGCCCAGGATGACGACCACGTCCTCGGGTCGCTCCTTACCGACCGTGGGCACAAGAACTTCGTGGCGATCCACACGGAGACCAACCGGCCGTCCCGCGGGACGCTTGGGGAGAAGAAGAACCTGGGGGCTTTCAGTTTTTTCCTCCTGTGCAAGAAGAAGAGCGCTGGAATCATCACCTCGTACCGGGACGCCGGGGGGCCGTCGTTCGTCTTCGGCGTACTCGGCAAGTTCGGGGACGAGTTGGTGCGGGCACGCTTAAAGACTGAGAGCAATGAGACCGGGCGCCGGAGGAAGTCGCTTGACAACCCCCCGAACTCATCGAGCCTGGATTGGGTCGAGGTCCTGGGGAGGGAAGAGTCGCAAGCCGCGCTGAAGCGGTGGAAGCGGATCCGGGCGGTCGAGGTGACTTTCAAGGTGGCAACCACCCGCTTGGACTTCGTCCCCGTGGGCGACGACGCCTTGGAGGACGGTCGGATCCGGCTCACCTTCAAGCCCCGGGTGTCGGTGAGCCGCGCGGTGGAGAGCGTTCAGAAGCTGTGGGACCGCTCGAAGCGGGAGAAGGCTGAGACGCTCAAGGTGGACGGCCTGGACGAGTGGGGCCTTAGCCGCCGCGTAGAAATGAATGAGAAGATCCCCAGCCTGTTCGGGGAGATTGACCACGACAAGATCGTTGCGGACCCTACCAGCTTCGGTGAAGACTTGGCAGGGTCGCTGGTCATCAGATACCTGAAGGAGGTCGCCCGTCAGTCGCCGGCGATCTTCGGCTGACGGGACGCCTGAACATGATCCGCTTCTCGGAGAAAACTGGAGCCCGCTTCCGCATCGTGTTAAGGCGGCACCACCCGCACATTTTCGCGGCGGTCGGCTTCGTCGTCGCCCTGGTCGTCCTGCTGGTTTTCGCGCCGGTCGGCCTGGACACGTACAGGCAGCTCCGCGGGAGCCTGTTCACCGGCTTGTTCGCCGTCTCGGGTTTCCTCCTCTCAGCCAAGTCGCTCGTGATCCTGAACCTGAAGAAAGAGGTCTACGGTGAGGACTGGTACTTGACCCGGGTTCACGAGCGCGACTGGTCGGGGACCGCCCAAGAACACAAGCGGGACAAGACGCCGCGGAAGGACTGCGGGGCGACGACGGACGTGTACCGCCCGCTCGCCCAGGTGGGAGCGCTGCTGACGGTGAACATCATCCTGGCGCTACTCGCCTCGTTCGCCCAGATCACACTCGGGCTCGCCGAGACAAGCTGGGCGGTCGCGGTGTGTCTGGCTTCCGCGGTCGCGGCCGCCGTCATGCTCGGCTGCTCGGTGTACCTGATGTGGCTGAGCTTCGAGAAGCTGTACGCCGATTGGGAGGCGATCGCCCAGGCGAAGCTGGAAAAGAAGTGGAGCGATGCGGTTGAAGATTTCGGTAAGTCCGAACCCCGACCCGCGCCCGGCTCGCTCAAGAAGGTAAAGACGGTGGAAGCGGACGAACCGATCCCGCCTTCGTGAGACGGTCCCCGGGGCCGCGAGCCGCCGCATTAGCGTACAGGTTCACCCCGGGGGCAACACGCTCCGAAACCCGGTCAGGTTGCACCCCCGGCCTCCTTCCCGATCCGGTACACCGTGGCCCGCCGCCGGGTGGCGGACGGCACCCCTTTCTCAACCACCTCCAGCGCCCCGACCCGGACCAGGGCCGGCAGCATCTTCGCCGCGGTCTTCAGCCCCACCCCCGCCGCCTTCGCGGCGGTCCGGCAGCTCAGGTGGAACACCCCGCCCGGGACCACGGCGGCCGCCGCCCGGCACGCGGCCGCCAGCCGGGCGTAGGAGTCCGGCCCGGCGAGCACGGCCGCCTGGGTCATCACGTCGAGCGGGAGCGAGTCGGACACCGGCTTCCGGGCCGACCGCCAGGCCCGGCACAGGTCGCGGTAGCTGGTCCCGAAGTCGGTGGTCCCGACCGCCCCCCCGGCCAGCTTCAGCCACAGGGCGACGGCCGCGGCCAGCACCCCCGGCCCCGCGCCGGGGCACACGTCCTTCAGGCCGCGGGCGAGGTAGTGGAGCCGGTGGTTCCGCTCCCCCGGCCCGCCCGGCACGGCCCGCCGGACCGCCTCGACCGCCGCGGCCGGCAGGGCGTCCGGGCCGGGGTCGGGCACCAAAGAAGAAGAGGGAAGACGAAGACGACTTGTGTTCCCCACAAGCAAGGTACGCCAGCGATGCGGCGGGGTGTGGTCCGGGAGGAACCCGGTCTCGTCCCAGGTGTAGACCGGGAGCGCGCTCACCCCGAGGGGCGGCCCGCCGACCCACTCGTGCCGGGGACCCTTGGGGTTGTGGGAGGGCGGGGCCGCGACGAAGTGGTTGGCGTCCGCGATCAGCTCCCCGACGCCGGCGATCTTGGCCCACCGCTCCGGGCCGTCCACGTAGCAGTACGCGTGGAACCCCCGCCGGGTCTTCACGGTCGGGCAGGCGGCGGCCGGGCCGCGGTTCACCCCGGCCCACCGGTCGTAGGCCCCGGGGGCGTCGAAGTCCATGACGCACAGGGTCAGCCCGGACCGGGGGGGTGCCGACGGGCGGCCGGCAACGACCCCGATCCCGGTGATGTCGGGGAACCGGTCGAACCACCGGCCGACCTCGCGGTCCGACGGGCGGCGGCGCCGGAGGTGACCCCACCGGACCAGCGGCTTGCGGAGCGGGCCGAGAGGGAAGACGGAGAAGCCCCACCCGCGGAAGGTCAACGCCTCCTGGAGCAGGTGCTGACGGTCCGGGTCCGGGAGTGTCCGACCGGGGTTGCGCGCCGGCCGTGGCGTGCGTACCATAGGGCGTCCTCACCGCCCCTCCCAAGTCAATCGCGCGACCGGGGGAAGGGCACACCTGAACGGCAGCGGGTTGGCCCCCGCTGCCGTTCTTCATGCCAACAACTCAGCCCGCCGGGCCTGAACTCGGTTGAGCCGCCCGCCGTTTCTGTTCCTTCTCCAGCCGCCTCCGCTCCTTCGCCTCCAACGCCTCCCGGACCTTCCGGCGGACGTGCTCCGGGGTCCACAGCCCGGCGGCCGGCCCGAACTTCTCGACCAACTGGTCCGGGGTCCGGGCCGGCCCCGGCAGGTCGGCCTGCTCGACCAGGAACCGCAGCCCGGCCAGGGCGACCAGCCGGCACTTGTGGGGGACGTACTCGTCCGCGTCGAACTTGTCCCCGGTGTGGGCCAGGTAGCCGAACGCGGACAGGTACGCCTCCAGCTTCTTCCTCTTGCCCTCCGGGCCGCTCCCGAGGAACCGGGTCACCCGGCCGACGACAGCGGAGACGGCGGCCCCGATCTGCTCCAGCTCCGACCTCTCGGCCGGCGGGTCGGACTTCTTCGCCCGCCCGTGGCCGGCGGCCGCGTAGCACTTGCCGTCCTTGCCGACGACTTTCAGGGCCGGGGCCTCGGCCGGTGGCGCCTCCCCGACCGCCGGGTGATCGGGGTCGGTGTCGGCGGGGTCAGGTGATGCAGGCTGCATCACTCGGTGATCCGACCCGGCGGCGGCAGGTGAAACAGGGTGGTTCACCCGGTCGGCGGGTCCAGGTGGAAACCCGGTTTCCACCTGGCGGGCCAAGTCCTCGCGGACGGTCGTGTGGGACACCCCGACCCGGTCGGCGATGGCCCGGGTGGACATCCCCGAGTCTCGGAGCCGCTGAACCAGCGCCGCCCGGGCGGCCCGCTTCTGCTCCGGGGAGTGGCTGCGGCGGTGGAGGTTCCACACGTCCACCATGACTACGGCCTGCTCCGCGGTCCCGTGGAACTCCTCGACGTGGTCCGGCCCCGGCTCGACCCCGAGGTCCCGCAGCGCCCGCAGCCGGTGCCGGCCGTCCAGCACCTTCCCCTCGAACAGCTTGATCGGGACCTTCAGCCCGTGGTCGCGGACCGAGTCGCGCAGCTCCGCGTACTCCTCCGCGGTCATCTCCGGCAGGGACTCGGCCAGCGGGTGCGGCTCCAACCCGTCGTTCTGCTCGCTCATGAACGGACACCTGGTGTAGATGTGGCCGGGCGTCATGCCCGGCCGCGTCGGTCAGCCGACGATCCCGCACTCGGCGTCGGTCGGCCACCGCCGGCCGGTCAGCTCGGTGCACAACGTCTTCAGCTCCGCGAACCCGTCCTCGACTACCGCCAGGGCGAGGGGGTCGTCGCGGTGCCGGTCCCGCATCGCCTCCCGCCACCGCCACACCAGCAGCGGGAACCGGACCGCGGCCGACCCCGGGTCCGGGTGGCCGGGGTCCTCTTCCCCGTCCGGGTTGTCGCCGTGGAGCAGGTACGCGCGGGCCGCCCGCCGGGTCGCCCCGCCGGACTCGCGCGCGAGGTACTCGACGTAGGAGTGCGGCAGGTCGGCCAGCCGCCGGCCGGCGTGACGGCCGAAGCTGAGGCGGAAGTCCCCTGGCCGCGCGGCCGGGGTGGTGGCACTGCCGTCCGTGGCAGTCATGCTCAGAACCTCCATGTTGTGAATCAGGCGGCCCGTGCCGGGCGCCGCCGGAGGGCGCCCCCCGCCCGGCAGGCGCTAACGAACGCCTCCACCTCGCCCCGGGTCACGACCCGCACCTGAGACCGGCCCACCGTGCGGGACGCCAGCACCACCCGCCCCCCGCCCCGGACCCGCAGCCCTCGCTTCAGGTACTGGAAGAAGGCCGTCCGGCTGACCGTCTTCCCGGTCAGCCCTTCGAGGTACGCCCTCGCCTCGCCGGGGAGCATCGCGTCGTTCACGTCAGGCCCTCGCGGGTGTTCCGAACCGTCACCACAACCGGATGATTACCCGGCGGTCGCGCGACCGGCACGGACGTTCGCGAGTGGTCGCGCGACCGCCGGGTAATCATCGGGCATGGACACTGCCACCACGCCCGCCGACCCGGTCCCGACGGCCGGGGTGACCGACCCGCCCGCCCTGAGCGCCGTCATGGTCCGGGACGCGACCTACGGGGTCCACCAAGTCCGCCTCTTCACCCCGGACGGGGACGGCCGCAGCGCCGACGCCATGCGCCGCCTGGTGGCGGACGCGGCCGGGGGCTGCCGCCGCGAGCTACAGGCCGTCCGGGACGCCTTCTTCGCAGACGGGCCGGGCCGGGAGCTGCGGGACGCCGAGGCCCGGCTGGCGGTCGCCCGGGTGGAGCTGGCCGCGGCCCGGCAGGAGCGGGGCCGTCTGGGCGACGGGTGGCAGGCGGCGGTCGAGTCCGACGACTCGGACGAGGTGGTCCGGCTGGAGGAACTGGCGGACGCGGCCGACCGCACCGTCACCCGGCTGAAGGCCCGCCTCCCGGCCCTGGAGGCGAAGGTGGGCAAGCTCCGGGAGGAGGTCGGCCCGCGGCTACACGCGATGGTCGCCGGCCGGCTGGCCGCGTTCGTGGCCGAGGCGGACCGGGCGAAGGCGGACGCCCTGGGGCGCATCCTGGCGGCGGTCTCGGGGCCGTTCCTGGACTGGTTGCGGGCGTTCGCCGGGCGGGACGGGGCGGTCGCCCTGGAGCAGCCCGGCGGCAAGCCGTTCCGGTCGCTGGTGTCGCTCGACGGCCCGCACCCGAAGGCGACGCCAGACCCGCCGGCGCCGGAGCCGGCCCGGGCCTTCGCGTTCGACCGGGGCACCGAGTTCCCCGAGCGCCGGGCGGCGGGGCCGGCCGCGGGCCGCAACCCGTTCCTGCCGGCGGCCGACTGAGCACCACCCGCACCGGTCGCGCGACCGGCGGTTTGCATCACCAAGTGAGGGCTCACCGATGAAGGCGATCGACGCGGCGTTCACCAGCGGCTGGCACGACGAGGGGACCCCGCCCGCGGCGTTCAGGTCCGAGGTGTCGCAGGTCTGCGGCGACGCGGGCCTCGGCCTCCCGGAAGGCTCGCCCCGGTTCGTGTCCGTCCTGTACCCGGCCGGCGGGGGCGAGCCGGTCACGAACGTGATCCCGGCCAACGCCCCGGGCGCGGCCTCCCGGCTGCTGGACGAGTTGGCCGACGCGATCGAGCGGGTGGGCGGCAGGACCGCCGACCGGGTGGAGTTGGTCTTTCTCAACCCGTGCTTCACGGCGGTCGCGGTCCGGGACCCGGCCGGCCGCAAGGGGGTGAGGGCGGACCTGGCGTCCCGCCCCCCGGCACAAGGGCTGGGGCCGTACGGGCTGGCGGCGGTCGGCCGGTGGGCGCGGGCGGTCAACGACTCCCTCGACGCCCCCGGGCCGTGGTCGAGCTGCGCGTGGGCCGCGCTGGTGCTGACCGCGCCCGGGGAGCACTGACCACCGGTCGCGCGACCGGAGCACCGAGCGGGAGGTGACGGGCGATGACCGTGAACGTGACCGACTTCGACCTGAGCCACCCGGACAACCCGGGCCTCTCGGTGGGCGTCAAGCGACGGGTCGAGGTGGCGGCGACGACCGAGGAGGCGGGGTTCGGCCCGCTCAGCGGCCCTCTCCTGGACAGGGCCCGCGCGCTGGCCCGGGAGACCGCCGCCGCCCGCCCGGCCCCGGCCGGGTGCCGGGTGACGGAGAGCCGCCTGGAGAACGACCCGCACCGGCCGGTGCTGCGGCTGACCCTGTTCTACCGGCAGGGCCTCCCGGGCTACTTCGGGTACTGACCGGGGGTGGTGATGTTCGGCTTGCTGAAGAAGCTGTTCCGCCGGCCCGCCCCCGGGCCGTTCGCCTTCTTCGACGGCGCCGGGTGGCGGACGATCGACCCGACCCCGGTCTCGGCCCGGGTCTCCGTCCTGTTCAACCCGGCGTTCAAGGCCCGGCTCGCCGACCTGGCGGCGGGCGACGACGCGGACCGGGCGATCGCGATGCACGAGGCGGCCGAGCTGGTCCGCCGGGCGTTCGACCTGCCCGCGTTCGAGGACCTGGGGGGCGGCCGGCGGCGGGGGCTGACGGCGGCCGAGTTGGTCCGGCTGATGGACGACTTCGCCGCGTTCGCGCGGCGTCACAAGAAGAGGTGACGGGGTGAACGACAAGGACCTGGACGCCGCGGTCGAGCGGCTGGACCGGCTGGTCGACCTGTCGGTCATCTCGAACACCCTGGCGGCCGCGTCCGGGCAGCTCCTCGCCCGGGCCGTGTCCGCCGCCCCGCCCGCCCCCGCACCGGTCCCCGTCCCGGTCCCGCCCGCACCCCGTGCCGGCCCCGCGGCGGCCCCTCCCCCGGGCAACCCGCCCCTCCCGCCCCTGGGCGTCCCGCCCTACCCGGCCCCCGCTCCTCCCGCACCCCGCGGCGGGCCGGCCCCGACCCCGCCCGCGCCCGGGGCGCCGCCGCGGACCAGGGCCGGTCGGCTGTGGGACGCGGTCAAGCGGACCCGGGTCGGGCGTGCCCTGGGCGGGGCGGTCGACCGGACCCGGCGGTGGCGGGACGCCGGTCGCGCGACCGGGGTCCGCGGG
>PNKH01000165.1 GCA_013822345.1 Isosphaera sp. | reverse complement strand
CGCCGGCGGGTGAGGGGAAACCACCTGCCGAGTCACCCCGCGGCGTCCGCCTCACCCCACCCGCAGCCCGGCGACCAGCGGCTCGGACCCGTACTGGGAGAACGAGCTGTCGAGCAGGTCGATCGGCTCGGCGTCGATCAGGTCGGCCCACACCGCGTAGTGCCCGGGCCCGACCGGCGGGAACCCGGCCGCCAGCTCGACCGACTCGCCCGGCCGGACGGTCCGGGCGAACTGCCCGGCCCGGCCGCGGTACACCGGCGCCGCCGGCGGCCGGCCCGGGGCCCGCAGGTCGTACCGCAGGTGAACCCCGCCGCCGCCGCCGGTCACGAACTCCCACGGGGCGACCGCCGTGTTCGTCGCCCGGATCGTCACCACGAACCCGGCCCCGGCCGGCACCGCCAGCGGCACCGGGGAGACGACCTCCAGCGCCGCCCGGAACGGCCCGGGGCAGTAGTCGTTCGCCACCCAGTGGCGGAACCGGTCCGGGGTGTGCGGCCCGTTCCCGGCGGCCAGCCAGGCGTCGTAGAAGTCGAAGAACTCGTCCAGCCGGACCGTCCGCCCGACCGGCAGGTGGCCGTACCGCGGCCACAGCTGCCGGCGGGCGACCGCCGGGGTGGTGTCGGTCAGCAGCAGCAGCGCGACCGCCGACGCCATCCCGGTCCGGTCGGCCCCGCGGGCGCAGTGGAGCAGCAGCGGGTACTCGGCCCGGTCGACCACCTCGACCAGGCGGACCACCTCCCCGGTCGGCGGGTACCGCTTGGCCGAGAACGTCAGGTCCTCCTGGCTGACCCCGCGGGCGTGGGTGGCCCGGGCGTCGTCCTGGTACCAGTCCGTCTCCGGGCAGCACCCGCGCAGGTTGACCACCGTGCGCACGCCCTTCTCCGCGATCACCCGCTCCAGCTTCTCGCGGGAGAGCTGCGCCGACCGGTACACCTTCCCCGGGATGACGGTGTGCTCGTTGCTCCCGAACGCCACCCGGGCGGCCTCCGCCCCGACCCCCGCGGCGGCGCCCCACCCGGCGAGGCGGAGCAGGGTGCGGCGGGAGAAGCGGCGCTTCCCCGGGGCGGCGGGCGGGTCGGGTGCGTCCATGCGGGTGGGAACATGCCAAAGACGGGCAGGCGGGACAAGCCCGAAACGGCCGCCGCCTGGACCGCGGCCGTCCCGGCCGCTCCACCCGCCCAACTCCGGTCGCTTGCGGGGTGGTCGTGTTGCAGCCCGACCGGGGCAGCAGCGGCCGGGACGGCCGCGGTCCAGGCGTCCGGGTTCCCCTGTCGCGGGCCGGGCGGCCGCGGGTATACTGGGGGCTTCGTCGCCGCCCGGAGTCCGTCCGATGCAACCCCCGTCCCCCAACCTCGACGACCCGGCCCTGTACTTCAACCGCGACCTGAGCTGGCTGGAGTTCAACCGCCGGGTGCTGGAGGAGGGCCAGGACCCGACCGTCCCGATGCTCGAGCGGCTGAAGTTCCTCGCCATCTTCAGCTCGAACCTGGACGAGTTCTTCATGGTCCGGGTCGGGGGCGTGCAGCAGAAGGTGCAGGCCGGCATCCCGACCGGGTCCGGGGCCGACCTCACCCCGCCGGCGGTCCAGCTCGACCAGGTCCGCCGCACCACCCGCGAGCTGGTCGCCGAGCAGTACCGCGTCCTCTCCGCCGAGGTCCTCCCGGCCCTGCAGGAGCGGGGGATCGTGATCCGCGGCCCGGGCGACCTGTCGGAGGACGAGCGGCGGCACGTCCGGGACCTGTTCCGCCGCGAGATCTTCCCGGTCCTCACCCCGCTCGCCACCGACCCGGCCCACCCGTTCCCGCACCTGGTGAACAAGTCGCTCAACCTCGCCGTCTCCCTCCGCCGGCCCGGCGACCCGGACCCGCTGTACGCCGTCGTCCAGGTCCCGAGCGTGATGCCCCGGTTCGTCCCTCTGCCCGCCGCCGCGGCCCGCGAGTCCGGGGTGGTCGGCCGGGAGGCGACGGTCCGCCGGCCGGACGCCGCCGACCCCGACCCCCAGCCCCCGCCCCCGGCCCACGCGTTCGTCGCCCTGGAGGACGTGATCCGGCTCCACCTGGCCGACCTGTTCCCGGGGATGGACCTCGGCCGGTCGGCCGCGTTCCGGGTGACCCGGGACAGCGAGTACGAGCTGGACGACGAGGTGGACGACCTGCTGGAGGAGATCGAGGCGCACGTGAAGGCCCGGCGGCGCGGGCTGCCGGTCCGGCTGGAGGTCGAGGCCGGGGCCCCGGCGGACATCGTCCCGTACCTGACCGAGGGGCTGAGGCTCGACCCGGCGGACGTCTGCCCGGTCCCCGGCCCGCTCGACCTGACCGGGATGTTCCAGGTGTGCGCGGTGCCGGGGTACGCCGACCTCCGGGACCCGCCGTTCGCCCCGGCCGCGGCCCAGGCGTTCGCCCAGTCCGCCGCCCCGTGGCCGGCCGTCCGGGGCCGGGACATCCTCCTGTTCCACCCGTACGAGTCGTTCGCCCCGGTGGTCGACTTCGTCGAGGCGGCCGCGAACGACGACCGGGTGCTGGCGATCAAGCAGACGCTGTACCGGACGAGCAGCGACTCGCCGATCGTCCGGGCCCTGCAGCGGGCCGCCGACCGCGGCAAGCAGGTGACCGCGGTGATCGAGCTGAAGGCCCGGATGGACGAGGAGCGGAACATCATCTGGGCCCGCGAGCTGGAGAAGAGCGGGGTCCACGTGGTGTTCGGGTTCGTCGGGCTGAAGACCCACTGCAAGGTGTCGCTGGTGGTCCGCCGGGACGAGGACAACGTGATCCGCCGGTACGTCCACCTGGCGACCGGGAACTACAACCCGCAGACCGCCCGCATCTACACCGACCTCGGGCTGTTCACCGGCAACCCGGAGTTCGCCGACGACGTGTCGGCCCTGTTCAACTACCTGACCGGGTACGCCGAGCTGCCGCAGTGGCGGAAGCTGCTGGTCGCCCCGAGCCGGCTCCAGCCGGTGATGATCGAGAAGATCGACCGGGAGGCGGCCAACCAGCGGGCCGGCAAGCCGGCCCGGCTCCTGGTGAAGGTGAACGGCATCCTGGAGCCGGCGGTGGTCAAGGCCCTGTACCGGGCCAGCCAGGCGGGGGTGAGGATCGACATCTCGTGCCGCGGCATCTGCTCCCTGCGGCCCGGCGTCCCGGGGGTGAGCGAGACCATCCGGGTCACGTCCGTGGTCGACCGGTTCCTGGAGCACAGCCGGATCTTCTACTTCGAGAACGGCGGCAGCCCGGAGGTGTACGTCGGGAGCGCGGACTGGATGGACCGGAACCTGAGCCGGCGGGTGGAGGTGGTGTTCCCGGTCGAGCAGCCGGACCTCCGGCAGCGGGTGATCGACATCCTGCGGACGACGCTGGCGGACAACGTGAAGGCCCGGGAGCTGCAGCCGGACGGGACGTACCGGCGGGTGCGGCCGGCGGACGGCGAGCCGGTGCTGCGGAGCCAGCAGCGGTTCATGGAGCTGGCGGCGGAGGCCGGCGGGCGGCCGGCGGCGGCCGCCGAGCCGGTGCCGACGCCGGCCCCGCGCGGGGTGAAGCGCGGGCAGCGGGACAAGGGCCGCCGGGTGACGTGAAGGGAAGGGCGAGCCGGGAGCGTGAGCGACCGGAGGTTCGCATCCTCCGGTCGCTCACGCTCCCGGCTCGCCGGCCGGCGGTCAGTTCCCGCCGTCCTTCTTCTCCTCGACCTTCTTCTCGTCCTTCTTGGCGTCCTTGTCGGGGACCCCGTCCTTCGACTTCGGGATCGGGTCGGCGCTGGCCGCCGGGACCGGGTAGATCGGGTACGCCGGGGTGGGCGGGCCGATCGGGTAGTCGGCGGGCTGCCACCCGCAGTCGCTCGTCCCGCCGATGTGGTAACAGCCGAGCCCGGCGGCCAACCCGCCGAGCACGGCCGCCGTCGCGATCTTTCGGCGCATGACCGGAACCATCCGTGGCTGGGGTAACGGGACCCGGGTCCGCCGCCGGGCCGGGCGCAGCCCGGCGGCGGAGCGGGTGAGGCGCCCGCCGTCCGGCGGGCGGCCGGGGGCGGGTCGGCTCCTGCCGGCCCGCACCCGACGCCGGTTCCATCGGCCGCCCGGGTTCCCCCGGTTCACCCGTTTCCGCGAACTGGCACAGTCGCCGGGCCCGTTCTATAACCCCGGCATGGACGCGATCATCCTGGCCGCCGGCAAGGGCACCCGACTCCGCCCGCACACCGAGACCACCCCGAAGCCGCTGCTGCCGGTGCAGGGCCGCCCGATCCTCGACTGGATCATCGGCGCCCTCCCGCCGGTCGACCGCCTCGTCGTGGTGGTGAACCACCTGGCCGGCCAGATCGAGGAGTACCTCCGAACGCAGCGGCACGTCCGGGACTGGGCGACCGTCCGGCAGGAGGTGCCGCGCGGGACCGGGGACGCCCTGATGAGCTGCAAGGGGGAGGTGACCGCCGACCGGGTGATGGTGCTCAACGGCGACGACCTGATCGGCCGGGCCGACCTGGCGGCGCTGGCGGCCGTCCCGATGGGGATCCTGGCCCGGCCGGTGGACGAGCCGGAGAGCTACGGCGTCATCTTCCGCAACCCGGACGGCACCCTGAAGGGGATCGTGGAGAAGCCGAAGGGCCTGGCGGCGCCGCAGCTGGCGAACATCGGCGGGTACGTGTTCCCGAAGCGGGTGTTCGACCTGACCCTGCCGCTGTCCCCGCGGGGCGAGTACGAGATCACCGACGCGGTCGCGCAGCTCGCCGCCGGCGGCGGGTTCCGGGTGGTGGAAGCGGGGTACTGGCTGCCGATCGGGACGGTCGAGCAGTGGGACGCGGCGCAGACCGCGGACGTCGGGCCGGTGAAGTGAGCCACGGATGGACACGGATGAAACACGGATCAGACAGAACACATTCTTCTTCTGTCTGATCCGTGTTTCATCCGTGTCCATCCGTGGCTACTCTTGTTTCTCGAACCCCTTCAGGTTGAGCCGCGTCTGGTGGGGGTCGAAGTCTGCCCCGTCCGGCGTCTTCCCCTGGAAGTAGTCCTTCTGCCACCCCTGCCGGACGGCCGCCGGGTCCCGGCTCGACAGCCCGGTCAGGAACCCCTTCCGGCTCTCCTCCCACCGGTGGTACTGGTCCTTCAGGTCCGGGTCGTCGGCGATCGCCGCCCGCCGCGGGACCAGCATCTCGGCCAGCCCGCGCGGGACCGGGACGAGCATGCAGAACGGGTCCCCCTTGTCGAACCGCACCCACTCGCACACCCGGGTGATCTTCCAGTTCATGGTGAACGTCGACGCCAGCCAGTCGGTCTCCACCACCCCCTCCAGCGGCTGGGCCCCGTCCTTGATCCAGTTCGCCGGCCCCTTCACCCACAGGTTCACCCCCGGCGGGGTGCGGAACAGGAACGGGACGGTGAACGTCACCACCCCGCTCCCGAAGTGGCTGACGATCCGGTTGTCCCGGGGACCGTCGAACCGCAGCTCCACGTCCTCCTTCGCCGGCCCGCCGTACCAGTAGGCGCGGAACCCGGCCGGGTTCCGGAGCACCCACCCGGCCTGGTTGGCGATGACCAGCGGCAGGCACCGGTACGGGTGCCGCTGGTGGGCCGCGTCCATCCAGTCCCGGGCGATCGGGGCCGGCTCCAGCGGGGTGTCGGCCCCGGGGTGCAGCTCGTACGCGGTGAAGGCGTTCTCGTCCGGCATGGCGGGTCGCGCGGGTTGGAAGGGTTGGGTTCAATGTACGCCCGGCCGCCGGCCGATACCACCCGGGCGCGGGCCGCACGCCCGCGGGTCCGGACACCGGCGTCGGCCGGCGGGGGTGGCGGGTGCGGGTGATCGTCAACGCCGACTGCGCCCGCCGGTCCCGGGCCGGGATCGGCCACTACACGACCGAGTTGGTCCGGTGCCTGCGGGCGTCGGCCGGGGCCGCCGCGGTCGACACCTTCTACCCCCCGGACCCGCCGGCCGGGTTCTGGTGCCGGCACGTCGAGCGGTACCTCGCCCGCCGCGGCCGGCCGGGCGTCCTGCCGCGGCTCGAGTCGCTCGCCCGGCGGGCGTACCTCGCCGCCTTCCGCCGGGCCGCCGGGCTGTTCGCCCCCCGCCTGATCGCCCCCGCCGACCTGCCCGTCGACGTGTTCGCGGCGGCCGTCCGCGCCGGCCGGCACGACCTGTACCACGAGCCGAACTTCCTCCCGTACCCGTGCGACCGGCCGACCGTGGTCAGCGTCCACGACCTGTCCGTCCTGGTCCGCCCGGACTGGCACCCGCCGGAGCGGGTCGAGCAGTTCGCCCGCCGGTTCGAGCGGGGCCTGAGGCAGGCGTGCCACCTCGTCGCCATCTCGGAGTTCGGGAAGGCCGAGATCGTCCGCCACCTCGGGTGGCCGGCGGACAAGGTGACGGTCACGTACATGGGCGTCCGCCCGGGGCTGCGGCCGGTCCCGCCGCGGGAGTGCGCCCCGGTGCTGCGGCGGCTCGGGCTGGAGCCGGGGTACCTGCTCCACGTCGGCACCCGGGAGCCGCGGAAGAACCTGGCCATGCTGGTCGGGGCGTACGGGGCGCTGCCGGCGGCGGTGCGGGACCGGCACCCGCTGGTCCTGGTCGGCGGCCCGGGGTGGAACTCGGCCGACCTGGAAGACCTGCTCGCCGCCCGCGGGGAAGAGTGGAACGTCCGCCGCCCCGGGTACGTGCCGGACGAGGACCTGCCGGCGGTGTACTCGGCCGCCCGGGCGCTGGTGTTCCCGACCTTCTACGAGGGGTTCGGGATGCCGACGATCGAGATGCTGGCGTGCGGCGGGGCGGTGCTGGCGTCGACCGCCGGGGCGGTGGCCGAGACGGTCGGCGGGGCGGCCCACCTGCTCGACCCGGACGACGCGGACGGGTGGCGGGCCGCCATGCTCCGGGTCTGCACCGACGACGACTGGTGGCGGGCGCTGCGGGTAGGGGCGGAGGACGCCGCCCGACCGTTCACCTGGGAGCGGTGTGCCGAGCAGACCCTGGTGGCGTACCGCCGGGCGCTCGGGCAGGCGGACCCGGCCCGGCGGGCGGCGTGACACGGGGGGCTTCCGATGGCGGACGACGAGGTGACGGCGCGGCTGGTGGTGGAGGTGAAGGAGCGGGTCCGCCGAGAGGTCGGGGCGAGCCCCGCCCCGCCCGCCCGCACCTCCGACGCGGCGGCCGGCCGCGCCGCGACCCTCCGCTGCGCCGTCGACCTGGCCGGGCACGCGGCCGACCTCGGCGGGTGCCGGCCGGCCGCGGCCGGCCGCGGCGGGCTCGCCGGGCGGGTCTCCGGGCTGGTCGGGAAGGTGATCCTCAAGGCGATCTGGTTCGTCGCCGGGCGGCAGTCGGCGTTCAACCGGCTGACCGTCGCCGCGCTGACCGAGGGCGAGCGGCTGCGGGCCGACCTGGAAGCCCGGGTGGCGGCCCTGGAGGCGGCCGCCCGCGACGCCCGCGGCCGGACCGCGGCCTGACCCCTGTTCCCGGAGACCGCCCGTGCCCCGCGCCGCCGTCCTGACCTCGTTCGTCTCCCCCGGCGACGCGGTCGGCAACGACAGCCTCCTCCTGGCCGACGCCCTCGCCGGCCTCGGGTACGACGCCCGGGTGTTCGCCGGCGAGTGGGCCGCCGGGGTCGCCGGCGTCCACCCGGCCGGGCGGGTCGGCGACCACCTGGCCGCCGCCGACGACCTGCTCGTCTACCAGTTCGCGGTCGGCTGGGCGGCCGGGCTGCGGGCCCTGGCGGCGGCCCGGTGCCGCCGCGTCGTCCGGTACCACAACGTCACCCCGCCGCACTTCTTCCGCGACCTCGACTTCGACTACGCCCTCGCCTGCTTCGACGGCCGCCGGCAGGTCCCCGAGGTCGTCGCCCTCGGGTGCGACCACTACTTGGCCGACTCGGCGTTCAACCGGGACGAGCTGCTCGCCGCCGGCCTCGACCCCAGGGCCGCCACCGTGGCCCCGCCGCTCCACCGGGTCGAATACCTCCTCGCCGCGCCGGCCGACGAGGCCGTCCTCGACCGATACCAGGACGGGCGGACGAACTGGCTGGCGGTCGGCCGGGTCGCCCCGAACAAGGGGCTCGGGCTGATCCTCGACGCGTTCGCCCGGTATCGCGAGTCCGACCCGTCCGCCCGGCTGCTGCTGGTCGGGGGGGTCGACCCGCGGCTGGCCGGGTACGCCGCCGACCTGCGCCGGCGGGCCGACGCCGTCGGGGTCGGGGACGCGGTGGTGTTCGCCGGGAAGGTGAGCGAGGCGGCCCTGAAGGCGTTCTACCTCGCCGCCGACGTGTTCGTCACCGCCAGCGAGCACGAGGGGTTCTGCATCCCGCTGGTCGAGGCGATGGCCCTGAAGGTGCCGGTGGTGGCGTACGGGACGACGGCGGTGCCGGAGACGGTCGGCGGGGCCGGGCTGGTGTGGGACGAGCCGGACCCGCAGTTGCTGGCCAGGTCGGTCCGGGAGGTGGTACGGGACGAGGGCCTGGCCGCGGCCCTGACCCGGGCCGGGTGGGACCGGTACCGGACCCGGTTTTCCAACGACCGCACCCGGCGGACCATCGGGGCGGTTCTGGGGGCGGCGGCATGAGCGGCACGGTCGCGGTCGTCGTCCAACGGTGCCACCCCGGGATCGTCGGCGGGTCCGAGTCCCTGGCCTGGACGTACGCCGGCCTGCTGCGCGAGCGGTTCCGGGTCGAGCTGCTCACCTCGACCGCCCTCGACTACATGACGTGGCGGAGCGAGCTGCCGGAGGGGGTCGAGGTCCGCGACGGGGTGACGGTCCGCCGGTTCGCCCCGGCCCGGGAGCGGTCGGCGTACTGGCACCGGCTGAACGCCCGCCTCCGCCGCGACCTCCCGTCGGCGACGGTCCCCGGCAACCCCGGGATGCGCGCCAGCCCGTGGTCGCTGGCGATGCAGGAGGAGTACGTCCGCACCCAGGGGCCGGACTGCCCCGGGCTGTACCGACACCTCGACGCCCACGGCCGCGACTACCGGGCGATCCTGTTCGTGACCTACCTGTACCCGACGACCTACTTCGGCCTGGCCCACGCCCCGGCCGACCGGTCGTGGCTGGTCCCGACCCTGCACGACGAGCCGACCGCGTACCTGTCGGCGTACCGGTACGCGGCCCGGCGGGTGCGCGGGGTGCTGTGGCTGACCGAGGCCGAGCGGGCGATCGGCCGGGCCCTGTGGGGCGACCTGCCGGGCCGGCTGGTGGCGATGCCGGTGGCGACCGCCCCGGCGGCGCCGGCCCCGGACGGCGGCCGGCCGTACCTGCTGTACTGCGGGCGGATCGACGAGGGGAAGGGGTGCGGCGGGCTGCTGGCGGGGTTCGAGCGGTTCCGCCGGAAGCACCCCGGGCGGCTGCGGCTGGTGCTGGTCGGGGCGAACCACATGGGGGCGGTCCGCGGGCGGGACGTGGAGTACCGCGGGGTGGTGTCGGACGCGGAGAAGTTCGCGCTGATGGCCGGGGCGGCGGCGCTGGTGCTGCCGTCGGCGTACGAGAGCTTCAGCCTGGCGACGCTGGAGGCGATGGCCCAGCGGGCGCCGGTGCTGGTGAACGGGGCGTGCGCGGTGCTGGCCGACCACGTCCGGGCGGGCGGCGGCGGGCTGGCGTACCGCGGGGCGGACGGGTTCGTCGCCGGGCTGGAGCAGCTGCTAGCGGAGCCGGACCCGCGGCGGCGGTGGGGCGACCCGGGTCGGGCGTACGTGGTGGGCCGGTACCACCCGGACCGGGTGCGGGACGCGCTGGTCAAAGAACTGACGCGGGACGACCGCCCCGCCAGGGCGGCGTGAC
>PNKH01000164.1 GCA_013822345.1 Isosphaera sp. | reverse complement strand
GTCGCTGTTCGGGTTCGAGCCGGCCGACGACTACGACCCGCTCGTCAAGGAGGGCCGCGGCCGGCGGGTGTTCGCCAGCTCCCCCGCGAACAGCCTGCTGCTGTTGAAGGCGACCGGGGCGGTCGCGCACGCCGGCGGCAAGCGGCTCGATGTCGGCTCGCCCGCCTACGAGTTGCTCCGCCGGTGGATCGCGGAGGGGGCCAGGCCGTCGCCGGCGTCGGAACCCGCCCTCGACCGCATCACCGTCACCCCGCCGTCCCGCGTCCTGGCGCGCGGCGCGGCGCAGAAGCTGGTCGTCGTCGCCCACCTCCGCGACGGCACCACCCGCGACGTCACCCACCTCTCCCAGTTCGAGGCGAACCCGCCCGACCTGCTCGCCGCCGACCCGACCGGGCTCGTCACCGCGAAGCAGAAATCCGGCTCCGCGGCGGTCACCGTCCGCCACCGGGACCGCGTCGCGGTCGTCGCAGTCACGATCCCGTTCGGCACCCCGGTCACGACCCTGCCCCCGGCGAAGACGTTCGCCGACGAGCTCGTCTTCAAGAAGCTGAAGGACCTCGGGCTGCCGCCGTCGGAGTTGTGCGACGACGCCACCTTCCTGCGCCGGGTGACGGTCGACATCTGCGGGAGGCTGCCGACGAAGGAGGAGGCCGAGGCGTTCGCCGCCGACCGGTCGGCCGACAAGGTGGAGCGGCTCGTCGACCGGCTGCTCGCCGACCCGGGGTACGCCGACTACTTCGCGAACAAGTGGTCGGCGGTGCTGCGGAACCGCCGGGCGGCCGCGAACGACGACCCGAAGCCGACCGCCGCGTTCCACGCCTGGATCCGTGATTCCTTCCAACAGAACAAGCCGTTCGACCGGTTCGTCCGGGAGGTGCTGACCGCCGCCGGCACCTCCACCGACACCCCGCCGACCGTCTGGTACCGCGAGCTGAAGGACCCCGCGAGCCTCGCCGAGGACGCCGCCCAACTGTTCCTCGGCCAGCGGATCGCCTGCGCCAAGTGCCACCACCACCCGCACGACCGGTGGAGCCAGGCCGACTACTGGGCGTTCGCCGCCGCGTTCTCCCGCACCGACATCGCCCAGGCCACCGCCCTGAAAAAGGGGAACCCGAACAAGCAGATCCCGGACACGCCGGGGAAGCCGCTGACGGTGTCGCACAAGCCCGGGGCCGCCGGCCTGCCGCACCCGCGGACCGGGGCCACCGTCCGCCCGGCCGGCCTCGGCGCCGACCCGTTCGCCCTGGCCGCCGACGCCGACCCGCGGGCCGCCCTCGCCGGCTGGGTGACCGACCCGAAGAACCCGTACTTCGCCCGCGCCCTGGCGAACCGGTACTGGAAGCACTTCCTCGGCCGCGGGCTGGTGGACCCGGAGGACGACCTGCGGGCGACGAACCCGGCTTCGAACCCGGAGTTGCTGGACGCCCTCGCGGCGCGGGTCGTGGCCGACGGGTTCGACCTGAAGAAGCTCGTCCGCGTCATCTGCACGTCGTCGGTGTACCGCCTGAGCAGCGAGCCGAACGCCCACAACGCCGACGACCGCCAGCACTTCGCCCGGTTCTACCCGCGGCGGCTGCACGCCGAGGTGCTGCTCGACGCGGTCGACGCGGTCACCCTGGCGAAGACGAAGTTCCGCGGGGCCGCAGACGGGACCCGCGCCGTGCAGCTGCCGGACAACCAGTTCGACTCGTACTTCCTGAGCGTGTTCGGCCGGCCGGAAGCGGCCAGCGCGTGCGAGTGCGAGCGCGGGTCCGACGCGAACCTGGCCCAGGCCCTGCTCCTGTTCAACTCGGACGAGATGCTGACCAAGATCGGGGTGCCGCCGCCGCGCCCGCCGGACAACCCGAAGGCGCGTCCGGACCCGAACGCCCCGCCGCGCGCGACCCCCGGCGACCGCCTCACCAAGCTCCTCGCCGACCAGCGGCCGCACCCCGACCGCGTCCGCGACCTGTACCTGACGGCCCTGTCCCGGGAGCCGACGGCCGACGAGCTGGCGGCGGTCACCGCCCACATCGGGCGGAAGGGCGACGACCGGGCCGCGTACGCCGATGTCCTGTGGGCCCTGCTGAACACGAAAGAGTTCCTGTTCACCCACTGACGCCCCCCGCTCGCCGCAGCCGGAACGAGTTTCACACGAGGAGCTGCCCATGTTCTCGGTCTTCGGCTCGGGTCACACGCGGACGTGCGCCGGCCCGACCCGGCGCGAGCTGCTGCGGGTCGGCAGCCTGGCCCTCGGCGGGCTGTCGCTGCCGGGGCTGCTCGCCGCGAAGGCGGCTGGCGAGTCGGCGGCGTACCGTGACAAGTCGGTGGTCCTGCTGTTCCTGGTCGGCGGGCCGCCGCAGGTCGAGACGTTCGACCCGAAGGAGAACGTCCCGGAGAACAACCGCAGCTGCACCGGCGAGGTCGGGACGAAGCTGGCCGGGGTGAAGTTCGGCGGCACCTTCCCGAAGATGGGCGCCCTCGCCGACCGGCTCGCCGTGATCCGGTCGTTCTCCAGTACCGAGGGCGACCACAACCAACTGCCGGTCCTCACCGGGCGGAACCCGCTGAAGGCCCCGATGGGGGCGGTGGTGGCCCGCGCCCTCGGGACGATGAACGCCCGGACCGGGGTGCCGACGAACAACGTCATCATCCCGGAGGCGGTACAGCCCGACCTGAAGCTCGGGAACCCGACCGGGCCGTTCGCCCTCGACTACGTGAAGCGGAACTACGTCCCGGCCGGCGGCCTCGGCCGCGGGTACGACGCCTTCATGCCGACCGGGTCGGCGGCGCTGATGAGGAGCTTCCAGCTCCAGATGCCGCAGAACGACTTCGACGACCGCCGCAGCCTGCTCGGCCAGATCGACACCCTGAAGCGGCGGCTCGACAAGACCGGCGAACTGGACGGCGTCGACACGTTCCAGCGGCAGGCGTCGGACGTGCTGGCGAAGGGGATCGCGGACGCCTTCGACCTGTCGAAGGAGGACGCGAAGACGGTGGCGAGGTACGACACCGGCCACGTCTTCAACATGGCCGACTATCACAAGGGAGGGAAGCATCACAACGGCCTGGCGAACCAGTCCCGGGCGACCAACCTGCTCGGCAAGCAGCTGCTGCTCGCCCGCCGGCTGTGCGAGGCCGGGGCCGGGTTCGTGACGGTGCTGGACGGGTGCTGGGACTTCCACGGGGACGGGAACAACCCGCCGTGCCCGGTCGGGATGTCGTTCCTCGGCCCGCAGCTCGACCACGCCGTCGCCGCGTTCCTGGAGGACGTCCGGCAGCGCGGGCTGGAGGACAAGATCCTGCTGGTGATCACCGGGGAGATGGGCCGCAGCCCGCGGAAGGGGAACAACGGCGGGACCGGGCACCACGCCGACCTCACCCCGCTGGTGCTGGCCGGCGGCGGGTTGAAGATGGGCCAGGTGATCGGCCGGTCGGACAACGTCGGCGCGAAGCCGGCGACGAAGCAGTACCGGCCCGAGCACCTGATGGCGACGATCCTGCACACCCTGTTCGACGCGAACGTGGTGCGGACGAACCCGGCGGCGCTGCCGGCCGAGGTGGCGGCCCTGGTGAACTCCGGGCAGCCGATCCCCGAGCTGTTCTGACCTGGACCGCGGCCGTCCCGGCCGCTGCTACCCCGGTCGGGACCCGACACGATCCTCCCGGCAGCCACCCGAGTGGGGTCGGTGGAGCGGCCGGGACGGCCGCGGTCCAGTACCAACCGGAACCCTCCCATGCGTGCCGCCCTGCTCCCGGCCGTCCTCCTCGCCGCGTCGGCGGACGCCCAGCCGCCCGCCGACAAGGACCTCACCGCCCGCGTCGAGCTGCCGCTGAAGTCGCCCCGGACCCGCGACCCGGTCCTCGGCGGGGCGAAGGACAAGGTCGTCGTGAGCGTCTGGGTCCCGGACGGGGTGAAGACGGTCCGCGGGGCAGTGTGCAACCCGTTCTCGAAGGACGAGCCGCCGAGCAAGCACTGGAAGGCGGCGTGCCGGCACTGGCGGTTCGCCTACGTCGGGGTCGACTTCGACGCCGTGAAGAAGGACGAGTTCCCACTCCTGCTGACCGGCCTCGCCGAGCTGGCGAAGAAGACCGGCCGCCCGGAGCTGGAGCACGTGCCGTTCTGCTTCACCGGGATGTCGCGCGGCGGCGGGATGAGCGTCAACCTGGCCGAGCTGGTGCCCGACCGGACGCTCGCGGCGGTGCCGGTGTGCCTGGAGGTCGGGCCGACCTCGGACGCGACCCGCCGCGTCCCGATGGTCACCGTGTTCGGCGAGAAGGACGGGTCGCAGATGGAACAGCTGCTCCGTAAGCTGCCGGAGGCGCGGAAGCTCGACGCCCGGTGGGGGATCGCGGTGCAGTGGAACCGGAAGCACGAGTTCGGCCAGGCGAACAACCTGTCCTTCGTTTTCATGGACGACGTCCTCGCCCGCCGGCTGCCGAAGGAGCCGGGCCGCGACAAGCCGGCGCCGCTCGCCGACATCCCGCTCGAGGACGGCTGGCTGGGCGACATCGGGACGTGGGGCAAGGAAGGCCGGCTGCCGACGGTCGCGGCGTGGAAGGAGTTCAAGGGGGACCGGGCGGCGGCGTGCTGGTTCCCGTCGGGGCGGACGGCGGCGGTGTGGCGGGCGTTCGTCGCCGGGACGAAGGACGTGACGGTGACCGAGCCGGCCGGGCTGGGCGACGGGCAGGCGTTCGGGGCGCACACGGCGGCGAAGCCGGTGGCGGTGAAGCTGGCGCTCGCGGCGACCCTGAAGCCGACGGCGGTCGAGGTGTGGGACGGCGACCGGAAGGTGGCCGAGAAGGCCGCGGCCCCGTGGGAGTTCGAGGTGAAGCTGCCGGCCGGCATCCACGGGCTGTACGCCGTGGTGCGGGAGGCCGGCCAGCCGGAGCGGCTGTCGCGGCCGCACACCATCGTCGTCGCGGAGTGATCTTCCGGGCGAATCGCGACCGTGAGGGAGCGGGTGTCGGTGTGCGACACCCGCTCCCTCACGGTCGCGGTTCGCCCCAGACCTTCGGCACCACGAACCCCGCCGGCTTCGGCCGCGCCTTCGGCGGCACGGCCGCCTTCGCGAACTCGTCGAGCCTGGCCCGCAGCTCCTTCACCTTGTCCGGGTGCTTGTCGGCCAGGTTCGTCTTCTCGAACGGGTCGGCCTTCAGGTCGAACAGCTCGACCGACGCCTTCCCGGCCGCCTTCTTCGGGGTGGCGCCGTCCGGGTCGTCGGCCCCGGTGCTCACGACCAGTTTCCAGTCGCCGGCCCGCACCGCCCCGTTGTTCGGCGTGGTGTTAATTAGGATCGCGGCGTGCGGCGACGGCTTCTTCTCGGTCAGCGTCGGCCACAGGTCGCGGCCGTCGGCCGGCAGCGGCTGCTCGGCCTTCGCCCCGCACAGCCTCACCAGCGTCGGGTACCAGTCGACCACGTGCAGCGGCTCGGTCACGGTCGCGCCGGCCGGGACGCGGTTGTCCCACGTCGCGAACGCCGCCACCCGCACCCCGCCCTCGTAGAGCGTCCCCTTCCCCGCCCGGTACCTCCCGTTGTCGGTCACCTTGCCGGGGGCAGGCCCGCCGTTGTCGCTGCTGAACACGAACAGCGTGTCCTTCCGCACCCCCGCCTTCTCGACCGCGGCCACGACCTGCCCGACCGCCTCGTCCATTGCCGCGAGCATCCCGGCGTACTTCTGCCGCTCGCCCTGCAGGCCCGGGTACGGCTTCAGGTACTCCGGCGGGACCTGGTGCGGGGCGTGGACGGCGTTGAACGGCACGTACAGGAAGAACGGCTTCTTCCCGGCCGTCTCGGCGACGAACGCGGCCGCCTCCTTCGCCAGCAGGTGGGTGGCGTACCCCTCGTCCCGGCTCGCCCTGTCGTCGCGGTGCCAGTCGTGGCCGCCGTCCCGGTCGTGGGTGAAGTAGTCGAGGGCGCCGTTGTAGTGGCCGTACTGGCGGTCGAACCCGCGGCGGGTCGGCAGGTACTCCGGGGCGTGGTGCCCGAGGTGCCACTTGCCGACGACCGCCGTCGCGTACCCCGCCTCCTTCAGCGCCTGGGCCAGGGTGCGTTCGTCGAGCGGCAGCCCGTACTGCGCCCACGGCCGGACGACGCCGACCTGCAGCCCGTGCCGCATCGGGTACCGGCCGGTCATCAGCGCCGCCCGGGTCGGGCTGCACACCGGCTGGACGTAGAAGGCGTCGAGCCGGGTCCCGGCGGCGGCGAGCTTGTCGAGGTGCGGGGTCTTGATCTCCTTGCCGCCCATGAACCCGCAGTCCTCCCGGCCGAGGTCGTCGGCCAGGAAGAACACGACGTTCGGCCGGTCGGCGGCGACGAGCGCCAGCGCGACGGTTGCGAGAATGGCCCGCATGTGTCCCCCTATGGATGCGCCCGCGTCCGGGCGAACCGCGACCGTCAGGGAGCGGGTGTCTGAGCCCCGACACCCGCTCCCTGACGGTCGCGGTTCGCCAGAAGCCGGTGTTACAACCGGGTCAGCACCTCGTCCGCGGACACCGGCAGCCGCCGCCCGTCCTCGAACTCGACCAGCAGCCGCCGCGCCAGCAACTCCTGGTGCAGCACCCGCCCCTGCCCCTTGGCGGTCAGCACCCGGGTGCCGACCGGCGGCAGCTCCTTCTGCCGCTCCTCGTACACGTCCTGCTCGAACCGCAGGCAGCACTTCAGCCGGCCGCACCGGCCGGAGATCTTCGTCGGGTCGAGCGTCGACTTCTGCAGCTTCGCCATCCGCATGCTGACCGGCGGCATCACCGCCATGTGGGTGTTGCAGCAGACCGGCCGGCCGCAGTCGCCGTAGTCGGCCAACAGCTTCGCCTCGTCCCGCACCCCGATCTGCCGCAGCTCGATCCGGGTGTGGAACTCCCGGGCCATGCTCTTCACCAACTCCCGGAAGTCGACCCGCGCCTCGGCCAGGAAGTAGAACACGACCCGCTCGTTGCCGAGCAGGCGTTCCACGTCGACCAGTTGCATCGGCAGGCGGTGGGCGGCGATCAGCCGGGCCGCGGCGTCGTGGTCGGCGGGCTTCCGGTCGTGGGCCTGGCGGAGCTTGTCGCGGTCGGCCGGGGTGGCGAGGCGGAGGAGGTCGCCGCGGGTCGGGTCGGGGAGGGCGGCGACGGCCCGCGGGGTGGCCGGGCACAGCACCTCGCCGACCTCCGTCCCGCGGTCGGTGCGCAGGACGACGGTGTCGCCGCGGGCGGCGACCACCCCGGCGATCGGGGCGAACTCGCCGAGGAACCGCATCGCCCCGTGGCGAACGAGGAACGTCGTCGGGGGTGGGGTGTCGGGGGGCGTCATGGCCACATCATCGTCGGTCGGCGTCAGGTGTGCAACTCGACAACGTCCTTGTCGTGCAGGACGTGGTCCCGGCCGACCGTCTGGCCGTCATGAACACCCATCCCCCACACCCGGGCCGACTTCACCGCGTCCTCCAGGTCCTTGTGAACCTTCCCGGCCAGGTCCGCGACCGTGCTGCCGATCGGCGGGGTGAACGGGTTCGTCATGTCCGCCGGCTTCCCCGGCTGCTTCGTGTACACCCGCATCACCCCGAGTACGTCGTAGATCGCCTTCCGCAGCTCCGGCAGGCCGTCCCCACGCTCCGCCGACACGACGTGCAGCGGGAACCGACCGCCCAGCGCCTCCCGGGCGATCTCCAGCCGGATGTCCGCCGCCTCGTCGTCGGCCTTGTTCGCGACCAGGAGCGTCGGCAGAGCGTACACCGCCGGGTCGTCCGGCGGCGGGCTGCCGGGCGGCACCAGCTCGCGCCGCGCCAGCTTCAGCCGGTCCACGACCGCCAGCGTCGCGGCCGGGCCGTCGTCGTCGGCCAGGTCGAGGAACAGGAGCGCCGCGTCGGCGGCACGTGTCAGGTCGGTGACGAAGTTCTCGTAGGCGTCGGCGGTGACCGGCGGGAGGTCGATGAGCTGGACCCGCACGTCCTCGTGGTCCATCATCCCGGGGACCGGCTCGCGGGTGGTGAACGGGTACGCGGCGACGGTCGGGGTGGCCTTGGTCAGCTTGGTGAGCAGCAGCGACTTGCCGGCGTTCGGCGGGCCGACGAGCACCACCTGGCCGGCCCCCTGGCGCGGGAACTTGAACGTCCCCGGGGCGGCCTTCTTCGGGGCGGTCTTGGCGTGCTCGATCTGGTCGGTCAGCTCCGAGATCTTCGTCTTCAGGTCGGCCTGGACCTTCTCGCTCGCCTTGTGCTTCGGCAGGAGCACCCACATTTCCTTCAGCGCCGCGAGCTTGTCCTCGGGGTTCTGGGCCTTCTTGTACCGGGCCTCGGCGTCGTGGTAGTGCGGCGGGAGGTTGACGGCCATCGGTTGCTCCTCGCGCTCCGCTTCGCGTCGCGGCTAAACGTCGGTCGTGATTGTACAACATCCGCAACCACCCGTTTCCGGCGAACCCCGACCGTCAGGGAGGGGGTGACGTCACCCCCTCCCTGACGGTCGGGGTTCGCCCGGCGAGCACCCCATGCCCGAACTCTTCGACCAGATCCAGGAGGCGGCCGCGGCCGTCCGCACGAAGTGGCCCGCCACCCCGGCGGCCGGGATCGTCCTCGGCACCGGCCTCGGCGGCCTGGCCGCGGAGATCGCCGGGCCGACGGTCATCCCGTACGAGGCGATCCCGCACTTCCCGCGCAGCACCGCCCCGACCCACAAGGGGCAGCTCGTCTGCGGCACCCTCGCCGGCAAGCCGGTCGTCGCGATGGAGGGGCGGTTCCACTTCTACGAGGGGTACACCCTGCAGCAGGTCACGTTCCCGGTCCGGGTGATGAAGGCCCTCGGGGCGAACGTCCTGGTCGTGTCGAATGCGTGCGGCGGGATGAACCCGCAGTGGGACAAGGGCGACCTGATGCTGATCGAGGACCACATCAACCTGCTCGGCGACAACCCGCTGATCGGGCCGAACGACGACCGCCTCGGGGAGCGGTTCCCGGACATGTGCCACGCCTACGACCGCGACCTGCTGAAGCTCGCCCGGCGGGTCGCGCTCGACCAGAAGATCCCGTGCCAGCAGGGGGTGTTCGTGGCCGTCAGCGGGCCGAACCTGGAGACGGCGGCCGAGTACCGGTTCCTCCGGGCGATCGGGGCGGACGTGGTCGGCATGTCCACGGTCCCCGAGGTGATCGTCGCGGTCCACGGGAGGATGCGGGTGCTCGGGATCTCGGTCATCACCGACCTGTGCCTGCCGGACGCGCTGGAGCCGGCCAACCTGCCGGACATCGTCCGGACGGCGAACGAGGCGGAGCCGAAGTTCCGGGCGCTGGTCCGCGGGGTGGTGGCGGGGCTGTGAGGCGTCGCCTTTCCCCTCTCCCCCTCCGGGGGCGAGGTGCTCGGTTGGAGCCCTCCGGTCGGAGGGCTCCACCAGAACAGGGGCGAGGGAGAAGGCGTACACCGCCCGGGTCACGCATCCGCGAGCGCGAATCCGGGAATCGCCGGCGGTCGGGTGGGCGGCGCGTGCATCCGGTGCTATTTCGAAGTGTGACACCGTCTGCCCTCGTGAGTCCCCCGTCCGTGAGTCCGCCTCCGCCAGGGCCGCCCGCCCGGGCCGGCCTCCCGCGCTACCTGCTCGGCGTGGCCGGGCTCGGGCTGGGGTACGCCGCCGCCGGGTTCGGCGGGCTGGCCTTCCCGTACATCGAGGAGAACGTCACCCTCCTGTGGCCGCCGACCGGGATCGCGGTCGCGGTCCTGTTCCGGGCCGGCCTGGGGTACTGGCCCGGGGTGTTCCTCGGCGCCCTCGCGGTCAACCTCACCCTGTCCTCCCCGCTGGCGGCGGCCGGG
>PNKH01000163.1 GCA_013822345.1 Isosphaera sp. | reverse complement strand
AGCCAGGGGTGGAGCGACGGGCCGCCAGGCCCGGAGCGCAACCCCTGGCGGGCGTCGACGGACCAACGGGCCGCCTGCGACGCGCGAGGTGAGCGAATGGACGCGGACGCGGTGGTCGGGCGGACGAAGCGGTGGATCGCCGACGTGGTGATCGGGCTGAACCTGTGCCCGTTCGCCCGCCGCGTGTTCGACGGCAACCTGATCCGGTACACCGTCACCGCCGCCGCAGACGCGGAGTCGCTGCGGGCGGCGCTGGCGGACGAACTGCGGTTCCTCGCGGGGGCGCCGGCGGCAGAGGTCGAGACGGCGTTCCTGATCCACCCGCGCGCCCTGACCGACTTCCTCGACTACAACGACTTCGTCGCCGAGGCCGAAAGCGTGGTCGCCGACCTCGGCCTCGAGGGCGTCATCCAGATCGCCGGGTTCCACCCACTCTACCAGTTCGCCGGCACCCGACCCGACGACGTCGAGAACTACACCAACCGGTCGCCGTACCCGATGCTGCACCTCTTGCGCGAGGACAGCGTGTCGGCGGTGAACGACGACCCGGAGAAGGTGGCGGAGATCCCGCGGCGGAACGTCGAGGCGCTGCGCCGGCTGGGGCTGAAGAAAGTGCTGGGGAGGTTAGGCGAGCCGGGAGCGCGGGAGGGCGAGGCTCCCGCCGAGCCGGAGCTGCCCGGCTCGGCGGGAGCCTCGCCCTCCCAACCCGTCGCTCCGCCTACTTCTTGAACATCGGGTGGGCCGGGTCGCCGCGGCTGAGCATGTACGCGAGCATGTCTAGCACCTCCGCCTCGTTCAACTGGTTCAAGAGCTTCTCCGGCATCAGCGACACGTTCGACGGCTTCACCTCCGACACGTCGTCCTTCTTCACCTCGACCACCTTGGTCGAGTCCTCCGGGTCGATCACGATCGTGTACTTCCCGCCGGCGTCGTTCACGATCTTCCCGACGTAGCTCTTCTCGTCCACGGTGCGGACGACGCTCGCCTTGTACTGGTCGGACACCACCTTGCTCGGCTCGACCAGCGCCTCGGCCAGGTCCTTCACCCCGAACCGGCCGGCCACCTGGGTCAGGTCCGGGCCGGTCGCCCCGCCGTCCCCGCCGACCCGGTGGCAGACGACGCACCGGGCCGCCGCGAACGCCCGCTCACCGGCCTTGAAGTCGCGGCCGCGCTGCAGCTTCGGTTCCAGCGCGACCACGTCGGCGGTGGTCCACTCCCGGCCGGGGCCGAGCGGCTTCGGCAGCTCCTTCGGCTTGAACGGCTTCCGCAGTCCGGCCGCCTCGATCGCCAGCCGGTCGGCGTCGGTGGCGTTGGCGAACGCCTCGTTCTCGATGTTCCGGAGGAACCCCTGGTAGCTCGCCCCGCCGCTCTTGGTGCGGGCCTCGGCGAGGAACCCGAAGTACGCCTTCCGCTGGTCGAGCGTCCACCCGTCGGCGACGTTCCGCAGGACGAACGCGTACCACAGCTTCTGCGGGTCGGGGGTGTTCTTGAGCATGTTCGCGATCGTCCCGCCGTACCCGGCGTTGCGGGCCAGCACCTCGGCCAGTTCGGCCTGCGTCAGTGGCTTCGACGGCTCCGCCAGCAACTTCGTCGTCTTCGCCACCACGGTCGACGACTTGAGGTAGACGAGGAGCTGGACGAGTTCGCGGTTGACCGCGTCGGACTTGTCCGGGAACAGCGGGTCGAGCTTCGCCACGAGCTTCGCGGCGGTCGCCTTGTCCGGCTCGCCCCCGCGGGTGAACACCAACTGGTACGCCCGGAGCAGGTCGAGTTGTTGCCGCTCGTCGAGCTTCGCCTGGTCGAAGGTGTCGAGATTGTGGAGGGCGAGGCGCCCGTCGCCCTTCCCGCCCTGCCGCACCCGTGCCAGCGCCGCCCCGACCGCCTGGTCGAAGCGGGTGCTCAGGGGCAGGCCGGTCAGCCCCCCCGCCAGCTGGTGTTCCAGGGCCACCCGGGCCGCGTACCGGACGAAGCGGTCTTCGTGCCCGAGGTGATCAAACACGGCCGTCCCCGGGTCTTTCGTCGCCCCGTGCAAGGCCTCGAGCCGCCGCCGCGCCTTCCGGTTGTCTGCGTCGCGCCCGTCCCCGTACTCCGCCTTGTCCGTCGGCTCCTTGCCGGTGTACGTCACCCGGTACAGTTCGCTTTGCGCCCCGCGGCCGCCGATCGTGAAGTACATCGCCCCGTCGGCCGGGTTGATCACCGCGTCCGTCAGCGGCAGCGGCGTCCGGCTCAGGAACTCCTCCTTCGTCGCCTTGTAGGTCGCCCCGCTCGGCTCGGTGTGGACCGCATACATGGTCCCGAACGTCCAGTCGCAGATGAACAACGCCTTCTGGTACTTCGCCGGGAACTTCGCCCCGTACCCGAACTCCACCCCGACCGGCGAGCCGGGGCCGATGTCGATCATCGCCGGCAGGCTGTCCGGGTAATGGCTCGGCCACACCCCCGACCCCGACCGCCAGCCGTAGTCCCCGCCGCTCACGGTGTGCGTCACCCGCGTCGGCCGGTACCACGGCATCCCCAGGTCCCACTCCATGTCGGAGTCGTACACGAACATCTCACCGTCGGCGTTGAACGCGAAGTCGTAGGCGTTCCGGTACCCGCTGCTGAACACCTCCCACGCCTTGCCGTCGAGGTCGGTCTTCGCCACCCACCCGCCGGGGGCGAGGATGCCGCGGGCGTGGCCCTGGGCGTCCCACATCCGCGGCAAGAGGTGGTCCTCGCCCTGCCTCGGCGGGACGCGGCTCGTCGCCCCGTCCGGCACCTTGGTGAAGTTCCCGGCGACGACGTACAGCGACTTCCCGTCCGGCCCGAGCCGGACCGCGTGCGGCCCGTGCTCCCCGCCGCCGTTGATCGCCTTCAGCTTCTCGACCGTATCGAGGATGTCGTCCTTCTTCGACGACGTGACCCGGTACAGCCCGCTCCCCGGCCCGCCGTTACACACGACGTACAGCACGCCGTTGTGCCACAGCAGCCCCTGCGCGGCGGTGATCTTCGCCGGGATCTTCTCGACCTTCGTCGGCTCGTCCGTCCCGACCTTGCCCGGGGTGATGCGGACCAGGCCCTTGTCACCCTGGTCGCTGGCGATCAGCCGGCCCTTGTCGTCGGCGGTCAGGCAGACCCACGACCCGAGGGTGTCCTTCGGCACGGCGAACAGCTTCTCGACCTTGAACCCCGGCAGCGTCTTGAACTCGCCGGGGGCCTTCCCCTTCCCCTTCGGCTGGGCCGCGGCCCCGTCGAACACCTTCCCCCACGGGGCGTCGCCGTACTTCCCGACCACCTTCGCCTTCGCGGCGCCGGCGGCCCAGGTGCCGTCGCTCACGACGTACTCGGTCCCCGTGTCGGTCACGACCGCCAGAGCGAGCACGAACCCGGCCTGGCCGCCCTGGTTCCGCACCGTCGCCGCCAGCGTGTTCTCGCCGGCCTTCACCTCCTTGGTCACGTCCACCTCGACCGGCGACTGCCACTCCGCCGACCCGGCGACCTTGGTGCCGTTCAGGTGCAGTTCGAACACGTTGTCGCACGTCACCCGGACGCGGGCCGCGGTCACCTTCCCGGCCGGGGTGAACGCCTTCGTCAGGACGTAGTCCTTGGTCGTGTCGGCACCCCAGACCCAGGCCGGGTTCGGGGCCTTGGCCCAGTCGACGGCCGGCGGCTTCGGGGCGTCGTCGGCCGCGGACGCGAGGCCGAAGGCGAGGAGGGCGAGGGAGGCGGTGCGCATGGGGTGGGGGTTGGTAGGGTGGGCCGAAGCTGGCGCTTCGCCCGCGAGTCCCACCGGGGCTACGGGGTGGTGGGACTCGCGGGCGAAGCGCCGGGCTCGGCCCACTACACGAGGGTGGTGGGACTCGCCCGGCGAAGCGCCGGGCTCGGCCCACCCTACGGGTTCACGCCAGGATGTCCTTCACCACCTTGCCGTGGACGTCGGTCAGCCGGTAGTCGCGGCCCTGGAACCGGTGGGTCAGCCTGGTGTGGTCGAACCCGAGGCAGTGCTGGACCGTCGCCTGCAGGTCGTGGACGTGGACCAGGTCCTTCGCCACCTTGAACCCGAGGTCGTCGCTCTCCCCGTGGGTGTGCCCGGCCTTGATCCCGCCGCCGGCCAGCACCAGCGAGAAGCAATCCGGGTAGTGGTCCCGGCCGAGCACCTGACCGCCGGCGGTCCGGCCCTCGCGGAACGGCGTCCGGCCGAACTCCCCGCCCCACACCACCAGCGTGTCCTGCAGCAGCCCGCGGCCCTTCAGATCCTTCAGCAGCGCCGCGACCGCCTGGGTGGTCACCGTCCCCTTCCGGGTCAGCCCGTCGCGAATGTCCTCGTTCGGGTTCGTCCCGTGGAAGTCCCAGCCCCAGTCGAAGAGCTGGACGTACCGCACCCCCTGCTCCACCAGGCGGCGGGCGAGCAGGCAGTTGTTCGCGAACGACCCGGCCCCCGGCTTCGCCCCGTAGGCGTCGAGCACCTTCGTCGGCTCCCGCGAGATGTCCATCACCTCGGCGGCCGCCAACTGCATCCGGAAGGCGAGCTCGTACTGGGCGATCCGGGTCCGCGTCTCCGGGTGGCCGAGCTCCGCCTCCTGCAGCTCGTTCAGGTCCTTGAGGGCGTCGAGGCCGAGCCGGCGGGTGTCGCGGTCGAGGCCGGGCGGGTCCGACAGGTACAGCACCGGCTCGCCCTTGCTCCGGCACTGCACCCCCTGGAAGACCGACGGCAGGAACCCGCTCCCCCAGCAGCCCTGCCCGCCGCTCGGCTGCACCCCGCTGGAGATCAGCACCACGAACCCCGGCAGGTTCCGGCTCTCGCTCCCGAGGCCGTAGCACGTCCACGCCCCGAGGCTCGGCCGGCCCTGCCGGGCGAACCCGGTGTACAGCAGCAACTCCGCCGGGGCGTGGTTGAACTCGTCCGTCTTCATCGAACGGATCACGGTCAGATCGTCCGCCACCTCGTGCAGCGGCCGGATCGCGTCCGACATCCAGACGCCGGCCTTGCCGCGCGGCTTGAACGGCTGCGGGGTCCCCATCAGCTTCGGGACGCCGGAGGTGAACGCGAACCGCTTCCCCTTCAGGAACTCGTCCGGGCAGTTCTCGCCGGTCCGCTTCACCAACTCCGGCTTGTAGTCGAGGAGGTCGAGGTGCGGCGGGGCGCCGGACATGTGCAGGTAGATGACCCGCTTCGCGGTCCCGGGGAAGTGCGGCTTCCGCGGGGCGAGCGGGTCGGCGGTCGCGTCGGCACGGGCGCCGCCGAGGTCGGACAGGGCGAGGGCGCCCAGCCCGAGGGACGAGGCGCGGAGGAAGTGCCGGCGGGTGGTGGCCTGGAGCCGCGCGAGGGTCGGGTGCAAGGGGGTTCCTCCGGGCGAACCGCGACCGTCAGGGAGCGGGTGTTCGGCGCCCGACACCCGCTCCCTGACGGTCGCGGTTCGCCGGTCAGGGTCACCGCTTCATCAGCATCTCGTCGAGGTTCAGCAGCACGTTCGCGACGGCCGTCCACGCCGCCGCGTCCGCGGCGTCCGCCCCCTTCGGCAGCGGGCCGAGCGGGTTCGTCGCGAACTCCGCAGCCTTCTTCGGGTCGGCGGCGAACCGCGCCTTCGCGTCCTCGTACAGCTTCACCAGCCGGGCCACTTCCGCGTCGGTGGCCGGCCGCACCAGGCACAGGCGGAACCCGAACGCCGCCTTCTCCGCGGCCGTCGCTCCGCCGTCCTTCATCATCCGCCGGGCCAGCGCCTGCGCCGCCTCCACGTACACCGGGTCGTTCATCGTCACCAGCGCCTGCAGCGGGGTGTTCGTCCGCGCCCGGCGGACGACGCAGGTGTCCCGGTTCGGGGCGTCGAAGGTGGACATCGACGGGTACGGGTTCGACCGCCGCCACGTCGTGTACAGGCCGCGGCGGAACTTGTCCTCCCCGGTGCTCGGCTGCCAGTCGATCGACCCGCCGAACGCCGCGTTCACCCCGAGGTTCGGCTGCACCGGCCGGACCGACGGCCCGAGCATCTTCGGCGACAACAGCCCGGCGGCGAACAGGGCCTGGTCGCGGACCATCTCGGCCGTCAGCCGGACCCGCGGGCCGCGGGCCAGCAGGCGGTTCTCCGGGTCGCGCTCGAACAGCGCGGCCGACACCTTCGCCGACTGCCGGTACGCCGCCGACGTGACCAGCAGCTTCAGGAATCGCTTCATGTCCCAGTCGGACTGCAGGTCGACCGCCAGCCAGTCGAGCAACTCCGGGTGGCTCGGCAACTCGCCCTGGGTGCCGAACTCCTCGCTCGTCCGCACCAGCCCGGTGCCGAAGATCTGCTCCCAGAACCGGTTCGCCACCACCCGCGCGGTCAGCGGGTTCTCGGAGCTGACGAGCCAGCGGGCGAACTCCAGCCGCGTCTTCGGGGCGTCCTTCGGGAAGGCGTGGAACGCCGCCGGGGTGTGCTCCGCGACATCCGGGCCGAGGTCGAGGAAGTTGCCGCGGTACTGCAGCCGCGTCTTCCGCCGCTGACCGGCCGGCAACTCCCGCATGACCGGCACGGTCGTCGCCGGCTTCAGGGCGGCGAGGTCCTTCCTCGCGGCGGCCAACTGATCGCGCTCGGCCTTCGCCTCGTCCGGCTTCTTCCCCTTCAGCGCCGCCTCCAACTCGGCGACCCGCGCTTCCAGCGCCTTCCGCTTGGCGGTCTGGTCGTCGGCCCAGAACGGCAGCGTCGGTGACTCGTCCCCGCGGTCGGCGTCGGCGGTCTGGTTGAAGAAGGCGAACGACCCGAAGAACTCGGTCTGGGCGATCGGGTCGTACTTGTGGGTGTGGCACTGGGCGCATGCCATCGAGGTGCCCATCCAGACCGTGTACGTCGTGTTCACCCGGTCCACCACCGCGACGTTCCGGAACTCCTCGTCGTTCGTCCCGCCCTCGCTGTTGGTCATCGTGTTCCGGTGGAACGCGGTGGCGACGAGCTGTTCCGTGGTCGGGTTCGGGAGGAGGTCGCCGGCCAACTGCTCGACGGTGAAGGTGTCGAACCGCTTGTTCGCGTTGAACGACTGGATGACGTAGTCGCGGTACTTCCAGATCGTCCGCGGCGGGTCGTCGGCGTACCCGGCGCTGTCCGCGTACCGGGCCAGGTCGAGCCACAGCCGCGCCCAGTGCTCGCCGAACGCCGGCTTCGCCAGCATCCGGTCCACCATCCGCTCGTAGGCAGCGGGCTCCTCGTCGGCGACGAACGCGGCCACCTCCTCCGGGGTCGGCGGGAGGCCGGTCAGGTCGAGGGCGACGCGGCGGACGAGGGCGTACCGGTTGGCTTCCGGCAGCGGCAGCATCTTCTCGCGGATCAGCCGGTCGACGAGGAAGGCGTCGATCGGGTTCCGAAGGGGGAGGAACTCGATCTTCAGGTCGGGCTTCGGGACGACGGGCCGGACCGGCTTCACGTACGCCCAGTGGGTCGCGTACTTCGCCCCGTCCTTCACCCACCGCGTGAGGACGTCCACCTCGCGGGCGGTCAGCGGCTTGCCGTGCTTCGCCGGCGGCATCACCTCGTCCGCGTCCTTCGACGCCACCCGCCGCAGCAACTCGCTGTCCGCCGGCTTCCCCGGGACCACGGCCGCCTCGACCGCCCCGTCGCGGGTGTCGAGGCGGAGCTTCCCCTTCCGCACCTTCTCGTCCGGGCCGTGGCAGGCGAAGCAGTTGTTCGACAGGATCGGGCGGACATCGCGGTTGAAGTCGACCGGTGCCTGGCCGCGGGCGGCTGGGGTCGCGGACAGAACGATGAAGGCGGCGAGCAAGCGCAGCGGGCCGGCGGGAGGCGTCACGGGCGCACCTCGGCGGGGTGGCGGCGGGGGCGGGCGTGTGCGGCACCGATAGTGTACCGCACCGCCGGGCGGCGGGTGTAACGAAAACGCGGGAGGCCCCGGTCACGGGGGTCGTGTCTCCGCTTCGCCGCTCGCGGCGTTGCGCGCAACGCCGCGAGCGGCGACACGACCGTCATGGGGAGTGGGTGGTCCAGCTCGGGCGGAACGACTCGGCCCGCTGCCGCGACTTGTGGTACGCCTCGGCCAGGAACAGGAGCGACGCGCACCGGGCCGGGAACGCGGCCGGGTCGGCCCCGGCGGCGGCCGCCAGCGCGGCGTAGGCGGCCCAGTCGACCGCCACCCCGCCCGCCTTCATCGTCTCGACCAGGCACGCCTCCTGCTGGGCGAACCGGTCGACGAGGTCCGCCGTGACCCGGCAGTCGTACCGCTTGTACACGTTCAGCGGCCGCTGCTCGTCGGGGACCGGCCCCGGCCCGTCCGCCGGCTCCTTCCGCAGGTCCCGGACCAGCCCGACCAGCCCGGCGACGACCGCCGCGGCCGCCGCCGCGAACAAGAGCAGCGACCCCGGCACCTCGGCGGCCCGCAGCCCGAGCGACACCAGGGCCAGGAGCGACCCGGCCCCGAGGGCGGTGAACGGCCACGGGACCGCCCGCCCCCACGCGGCCAGCGCCCGCCGGAGCGGCCCCGGCCCGGCCCGCCGCTTCGCCCCGCCCCCGGCCGACCCGTCCGGGACGTGGACGATCAGGACGGTGATGTTGTCCGGCCCGCCGCGGAGGTTGGCGAGGTGGACCAGGAGCCGGGCGGCCTGGTCCGGCGGGAGGGCGGCGACGACGGCCCCGACCTCCGGCCCGGTCACCACCCCGGTCAGCCCGTCGCTGCACAGCAGGAACGCGTCCCCCGGCTGGACCGGGTGCGGCCCCTCCACGTCGATCTCGACCTCCGGGTCCGGGCCGAGCGACCGGATGATGACGTTCCGCTTGAAGTCCCCCAGGTCGTCCGGGTCGACCCCCTGCCGCTTGGCGATCTCCCACACCCAGGAGTGGTCGAAGGTGAGCTGCTCGGCCGCCCCGCCGCGGATGCGGTACGCCCGGCTGTCCCCGACGTGCCCGACCCACGCCCCCTCCGGCCGCAGCACCAGGGCAGTGCAGGTGGTGCCCAGGCCGCGGAACTCCGGGTTCTCCTGGCCGATGGCGTGGATCCCGGCGTTCGTCTCGGCGAGGGCCCGCTTCAGGGCCCCGGCGACCCCGTCCCGGGCGTGCTTCAGGTACAGGAACGGGACATCCCGGACGGCCTTGGCGCTGGCCTTCTCCCCGACCGCGTGCCCGCCCATCCCGTCGGCGACCACGAACACGTGCCCGGCCGCCGCGAACGCGGCCGCGTCCACCGCCGGCTGGGCGGCGCACGCGTCCTGGTTGTGACTCCGCTTCACCCCCACGTCCGTCAGCAGGGCGTGGGGGACGGGGACGAAGGCCGGCACCGCTAACCCTCGGTCGGGGTGGTCACATCCCCCCATCTTACTCCACCGGCACCCCGGTTGCCGCGGTGCGGGCGGAAAACCCCGACCCGGCGGGCGGCGGGACGGGTTGACCCTGCCGGGCGGGGGTGGTATGCGGGCCGGGAAACCCAGCGGCGGGAGGCCGGCATGCGGACGGTGCGGGCGGCGGCGATCCTGGCCACGGTGTCGGCCGCCGGGTGCGTGGACCGGCGGTTCGTGATCGAGTCGAACGTCCCCAACGCCCAGGTGTACCTCGACGACCGGCCGATCGGCGCCGCCCCGGCCCACACCCCGTTCGAGTACTACGGCGACTACACCGTCACCCTCGTCCTGCCGGGGTACGAGACCCTCACCCGCAAGGTCCACGTCCCGGCCCCGTGGTACTCCTACCCGCCGTTCGACTTCATCGCCGAGGTGGTCTACCCGTTCCACATCCGGGACACCCGGCGGTTCTACTTCGAGCTGTACCCGGCGACCCGCACCCGGGTGGACGACCTGCTGAACGCCGCCGACGCCCTCCAGCTGCGCGGCCGGAGCCTGCCGGCCCCGGAGCGGCCGGCGGCCCCGCGGCCCGGGCCGCAGTCGCCGGCCCCGCCGCCCGTCCCGGTCGGCCCGGACGGCGAGCCGCAGCCCCCGCCCGGCCTGGTCCCCGGGGTCGGGCCCGGGACGTAGGGTGCCGTCGAGGCCCGCGTCGGGCCGAC
>PNKH01000162.1 GCA_013822345.1 Isosphaera sp. | reverse complement strand
TCCGTCATCGGTAACCCTCCCGATGACTCAGCTTACGGACCGGCGGCAAACCCGCGCTGTACTGCTAACCGCCGCCGAACTCCCACAGGTGGCACGCCAACTTGCCGTTGAAGAACGGCGCCCGCCCGCGGACCGGCAGACCCACCCGCCGCGCCAGCCGGTCGTTGCTCGTGAATACCAGCAGCCGCCACCCCGGCCAGTGCCGGCCGACCACCTCCCCGAGCGCCGCGTACAACCCGTACCACTCCTTCTCCTCGCCGATCCGCTCCCCGTACGGCGGGTTGCAGATCACCACCCCGGGCGGCGCCCCCGCCGGCGGGCGGGCGTCGGCCACGTCCCGGCGGTCGATCCGCACCAGGTGCCCGACGCCGGCGCTGCGGGCGTTCTGCCGGGCCAGGTCCACCGCCCCCGGGTGAACGTCGCCGCCGAGCACCGGCGCCGGCAGCGCCTTCCGCACCGCCGCCCGGGCGTCGTCCCGGACGGCGTTCCACAGCTCCCGGTCGAACCCCGGCCAGCCCTGGAACCCGAACCACTTCCGCGTCAGCCCCGGCGCCCGGTTCAGGGCCAGCCACGCCCCCTCGACGCAGAACGTCCCCGACCCGCACAGCGGGTCCGCCAGCGGCGTCGCCGGGTCCCACCCGGCGTGCAACAGCAGCCCGGCCGCCAGCGCCTCGTTCAGGGGGGCGACGGTCTGGATGGGGCGGTACCCGCGCTTGTGCAGCGAGTCCCACGAGCTGTCCAGGCTCAGCGTCGCCACGTCCCGGTGGACGTGCAGGTTGAACCCGACCATCGGCCGCTCCGGGTCGACGCTCGGCCGAACCCCGGTCCGCTCCCGGAACTGGTCGCACACCGCGTCCTTCACCCGCCGGGCCGCGTACTGCGAGTGGGTGATCGCCGAGTCGCGGACGTTGCAGTCGACGGCCAGGGTGTGGGACGGGGAGAGGTACTCCGACCAGTCGACCGTGCGGACCGCGTCGTACAGCTCGTCCGGCGACCGGACATCGGCCTCGAGCACCGGCCGGAGCACCCGGACGGCGGTCCGGAGCCACAGGTTCGCGCGGTAGACGAGGGCGGCGTCGCCGCGGAACGCGACCCCGCCGCGGCCCGGCTCGACCGCCGCGGCCCCGAGTTTGGTCAGCTCCGCGGCCAGCACCGCCTCCAGCCCGCGGGCGCAGGTGGCGAAGTACCGGGTCATGGGTTCAGGGCGACGAGGACGGCGGCGGCCACGAACCCGCCGGCGGCGGCGATCACGAGGTACATCAGGGTCTGGACGAACCAGACCTCGATCCCCTTCCCGAACGAGACGTTCAGCAGCCCGGCGTGCAGGGCGGAGGTGATCAGGAGGTCGATCGGGATCAGGAGCAGGGCGGCGATCACCCACGCCTCCCACTCCGGCAGCCCGGCCGCCTGGCAGGTCTCGGTCACCACCACCCCGACCAGCGCGTCCGACGCCTTGGTCAGAACCCAGGTGACCAGGATCACCCCGGTGGCGGTCAGGACCGACGGCCGCGGCAGCCCGCACAGGACGCACGCCTGGCGGAACACGGCCGTGAGCACGAACAGGACGACCGGGACGATCAGCAGGACGAAGAAGCAGCAGACCAGCATCATCGCCAGGGCCACGGCGGTCACCTCGCTCCCTTCGGGTCACGCCTCGGCCGGCGCCGGGAACTGCCGGCACAGCTCGCGGACCCCGGCCCGCACCCGCCCGGCCACCGCCGCGTCGGCCGGGGCCGCCAGCACCTCGGTGATCCAGCCGGCGATCCGCCGCATCTCGCCGCCCTTCATCCCCCGGGTGGTCAGCGCCGGGGTGCCGATCCGCACCCCGGACGGGTCGAGCGGCTTCCGCGGGTCGAACGGGATCATGTTCTTGTTCACCGTGATCCCGGCCGCGTCCAGGGCGTGCTCGGCCTGCTTCCCGGTCACCCCCTTGGCCGTCACGTCGACCAGCATCAGGTGGTTGTCGGTCCCGCCGGAGACGATCGGGAACCCGGCCTTCAGTAGCTCCTCGGCCAACACCTTCGCGTTCGCGATCACCTGGCCGATGTACTGCCGGAACTCCGGCTGGGCCGCCTCCCGGAACGCCACCGCCTTGGCCGCCACGACGTGCATCAGCGGCCCGCCCTGGATGCCGGGGAAGACCGCCGAGTTCACCTTGTCGGCCCACTCCGGCTTGCACAGGACGAAGCCGCTCCGCGGCCCGCGGAGCGTCTTGTGGGTGGTGCTGGTGACGAAGTCGGCGTGCGGGACCGGGTCCGGGTGGAGCTTCGCCGCGACCAGCCCGGCGACGTGTGCCATGTCCACCATGAACAGCGCCCCGACCTCGCGGCAGACCTCCGCGAACTTCGCGAAGTCGAAGAGCCGGGGGTACGCGCTGGCCCCGGCGATGACCAGCTTCGGCTTGTGCTCCCGGGCCTTCGCGGCCACGTCGTCGAAGTCGATCCGGTGGTCCTCCTTCCGCACCCCGTAGCTCACCACCTTGAAGTACTTGCCGGAGAAGTTCAGCCTCATCCCGTGGGTCAGGTGCCCGCCGTGGGCCAGGTCGAGGCCCATGATGGTGTCGCCGGGCTGCAGCGCCGCCAGGAACACCGCCATATTCGCCTGCGCCCCGCTGTGCGGCTGGACGTTGACGTGCGCCGCCCCGAACAGGGCCTTCGCCCGGTCGATGGCGAGCCGCTCGGCCGCGTCGACGAACTCGCACCCGCCGTAGTACCGCTTCCCGGGGTACCCCTCGGCGTACTTGTTCGTCAGGCACGACCCCTGGGCGGCCATGACCGCCGGGCTGGTGTAGTTCTCGCTGGCGATCATCTCCAGCCCGAACTGCTGCCGCTGCCGCTCCCCGCGGACGGCCGCGGCCACCTCCGGGTCGGCCTGGTCCAGGATGTCCATGTGTTCTCCAGTGCCCGTCCGAGCCGGACGCGTGAGCGACGGACGACCTCGGGCCCGTCGCTCACGCGTCCGGCTCGGACGGCGTGCCGGCCTCGACGCCCATCGCCCTCAGTTTAGCCTCCAAACCGTCGCCCGGCTCGTACACGATCCCCCGCCACCCGAACCGCACCGCCGCCTCGACGTTCACCGGCAGGTCGTCCACGAACAGGCACTCGGCCGGCTCGGCGTGGGCGAACCGCTGGGCGTACGCCCAGAACTCCGGGTGCGGCTTGCGGGCGGCGGCGTGGTGCGACGCGACGAGGTGGTCGAAGTGTGCGAGCACGTCGGCGTAGTCGGCGGTGAACCGGCGGAAGTGGGCGTCGACCGTGTTCGACGCCAGGACCAGGCGGTACCGCGGCTTGAGCCGGGGGATCAGGTCACAGACCTCGGGGTTCCGCCAGAAGATGTCGCAGAAGCAGTCGACGAACTCGGCCGGGGTGCACGACAGCCGGCCGTTCAGGAGCGCCTCCCGGACGTACTCGGCGGTGGCGACCCGGCCGCACTCGTAGTCGTCGAGGATCGGGCCGCCGTACAGGCGCAGGGTGAGCTCGATCGCGTTCAGGTCGGTGAACTTCGTCAGCCGCGACACGGCCCGCTGGTGGTCGAAGAACCCGACCACGTTCCCGAAGTCGAAGAAAATGGTGCGGATCATGCGGCTCGTACGCCCTCCGAGCTGCAACGGCCGGGCGAACCGCGACCGTCGGGGAGCGGGTGCCGGCGAGGAACACCCGCTCCCCGACGGTCGCGGTTCGCCCGACACCCGGCCGTTCGTTCCCGGGAAGCGTATCACTTCCCCGGCAACTTGATTACCACGACCTCCGCCTCCGGCTTCCCCTTCGCGGCGGCGCAGCCGAGCACCAGCCTCGTGCCGTCCGGTGTCACCGCCACCGACCGGACCGGGCCGCCGTCGCGCTCCGCCCCGTATACCCGCTTGCCGTCGGCCGCCCGCCACACCGCCAGGTATCCCTTCCGCGTCCCGACCGCCCCGCCGCTGACCACGAACGCCCCGTCCGGGGTGAACCGCACCGCGTGCACCCACCCCGGGTGCGACGGCGCCGGCTCGCCCGGCAGCACCGGCTTGAAGTCCGGGTTCGCGAAGTCCCGGACCACCGCCCCGGTCGCCACGTCCCACACCTTCACCGACCGGTCGCTCGACCCCGAAGCCAGGAACTTCCCGTCCTTCGACACGGCGACCGAGAACACCTGGTCGCGGTGCCCGGGCGGGCCGGGGTCTTTCTTCGGCTCCTCCTTCTTGGGTTCGTCTTTCTTCGGCGGGTCTTTCTTCGGCTCGTCCTTCTTGTCGTCCTTCTTCGGCTCCTCGACCTTCGGCTCCGGCCGCGGGTCCGGGGCGGCCTTGAACTCGCGCACCAGGTTCCCGCTCGCCACGTCCCAGAGCTTGATCGACTTGTCGTAGCTCGCGGTGAACACCTGCTTGAAGTCCGGCGACCACGCCACCGCGTAGATCGGGTGCTGCACCGTCTGCGGCATGGTCGCGACGTGGGCCGCGATGGTCTTCGACGCGGCGTTCTTCGGCAGGTCCCAGAGCCGCAGCGAGCCGTCGTGGCAGCCGGTCGCGAGCACGTTGCCGGTGTCGTCGAACGCAACGCTGTCCACCAGGTTCGGGTGGGCGAACGTCTTCACCGGGGCGTCGGACGCGATCCGGAACCGGCGGACGGTGTTGTCCGCCCCGGCGGTCAGGAACTGGCCGTCGGCGGTGAAGGTCGGCGACGCCACCCCCTTCGGGTGCGGGAACGCCTGAACCACCCGGCCGAACTCCGGCGGGGCCGGCTGCCCCGGCTGCTGGGCCACCGTCCAGACGGTCGCGGCGTTCTTGACCGTCCCGACGAGCAGCGGCAGGGTCGGGTGGAAGGCGAGTTCGGACACCGGCCCGCCGGCCGGGAAGCTCCCGGAGAGTTTGCCGTCGGCGGCCAGGTACAACCGGACGGTGCCGTCCGCCCCGGCGACCGCCACTCGCTGCCCGTCCTTGGCGTACGCCGCCGCGGTCGCGTCGCCGCCCGTCTCGTACGCCCGCTCCTTCTGCCCGTTCGCCGCGTTCCACTGGGCGCACTCCTTGCCCGGCCCGACGGTGAGGACCCGCCCGCCGTCCGGCGCGAGGACCAGGCCGCCGACCCGCCCGGCCCCGGCGACCCACTCCCGCGCCGGCACCGCCGGGACCGGGTTCCCCTTCTTCAGGGCGGCGTCGAACAGGGCGAACGTCGTCCCGGAACCGACGGCGGGGACCGCGTTGGGGACGACCGCGGCCGGCGGGAGGTTCCACACCACCACCCGTCCGTCGGCGGTCGCGGTGTACAGCGCCGCCCCGTTCGGGGCGGCCGCCACCCCGGTCACCGCGGTTCCGGCGAACCGGGCGGACACCGCCTTCCCGTCGTCGGCCCACTGCCGCACGGTGCCGTCCGCCCCGACCGTTACCCAGGTCGCCCCGGCGCGGGCGAGATGGGTCACCGCCCCGGCGTGCCCCTTCAGCTCGACCGCCCCCTTCTCCTCGCCCGCCGGGAACACCTTCACCGCCCCGTCGGACTGGGCGACCGCGAACGTCTTCCCGTCGGCGGGGGAGACGGCCAGGCGGGTCGCGGCGGCGGTCGTGGGGTACGTTTTTTGCGGGACCTCGACCGGCACGTCCCAGACGCGGGCCGTGTTGTCCGCCCCGCCGGTGGCGAGCTGGTCCCCGCGGGCGCTGAACGCCACGGCGAGGACCTGGCCCTTGTGCCCGGCCTCGCCGGCGTACCGCCGGACCTCGGCGCCGGTGGCCGCTTCGAACAGCCGGACGGTGCCGTCGAACCCGGCGGTGGCGATCCGATTGCCGTCCGGGCTGACGGCGACCGCCTCGACGGTGTCGGTGTGGCCCTTCAGGACGAGGACGATGTCGCCGGACGGCGGGGGCTGTCCGGCGAACCCGCCGGCCGCGGCGGTGACGGCGGTTGCAAGAATGAGCGTGACGGCGGGGCGGGTCATGGTGCGGCCGGGGTGGGGGAGGGCGGGTCCGGTTGACAATCGCGGCGGGGGAGGGGTAGTTTCCCGCGCCGCCGGCGGTAAATCAACCCACCGCCCACCCCGGTAGTGTCTCAGGTTGGTGGGGGCAGGCATTCCTGCCTGCCGGGTCTTGCTCGGCAGGCAGGAATGCCTGCCCCACCAAACCGAGACACTACCCCCACCCCGGTAAGAGGTGACGGTGCTCGACGACCCCGTACTGCGCGAACCGGTCAGCTCCGCCTCGCACCTGCTGACCGCGGGGTGGGCGGTGTTCGCCACCCTGATGATGCTCCGCCTGGCCGGCCCGGGCCGGCGGGTCGCGGTCGGCGTCTACGGCGGGACGATGGTCCTGCTGTTCCTCGCCAGCGGGCTGTTCCACGGCGTCAACTTCCGGTCCGACGACGAGCGGTGGTTCTTCCAGCGGCTCGACCACTCGGCCATCTACCTGCTGATCGCCGGGACGAACACCCCGGCCCTGGTGATCCTGCTCCGGGGCGGGATGCGGCGGTGGTTCCTGCGGGTGATCTGGGGCCTGGCCCTGCTCGGGTTCGCGACCATGTGGCTGTTCCCGAAGCCGCCGCACGCCCTGAACATCAGCTTTTTCATCGGCCTCGGCTGGGTCGGGGTGGGGCCGGTCGTCCACTACTACCGGGCGGTCGGGTGGCGGGCGATGAACTGGGTGTGGCTCGGGGCCGCCCTGTACACCCTCGGGGCGGTGTGCGAGCTGACGAAGTGGCCGGTCGTCATCCCCGGGTGGGTGCAGTGGCACGAGGTGATGCACGTCTTCCACGCGTCGGCCTGCCTGGCGTTCTTCGTGTTCGGGGTGCGGTACGTCATCCCGTACCAAACGCCGCCGGAAGCCCCCGTTTAGAGCAGGTTCGGGTCCGCCGCTTGCGGCGTTGCGCGCAACGCCGCAAGCGGCGGCGCGTTTTTAAGTTGACACCGCACCCCACCGGTGTGATGATTTCGGGAGTCGGCGGCGGCCGACGGACTCCCGCCACGCGCCGGATCAGCCGGCAACCTACCGCGACCTCCCCGCCGACTGCGTCGATTCCCCGCCTGGCCCATCCCTTCCTGAGGGCGAACCATGCTCCGGTTCCTCGGCTCCTCGCACGGCTTCTGTGACGGCGTCTCCCGTCGGAACTTCCTCCAGATCGGCGCCTTCGGGGCCGGCCTCACCCTGGCCGACATGCTCCGGGCGACCGCCGCGACGAAGAAGCAGCCGAGCCGGTCGAACAAGTCCGCCATCATGATCTACCTGCCGGGCGGGCCGTCCCACATGGACATGTACGACCTCAAGCCGGACGCCCCGGCGGAGTTCCGCGGCGAGTTCAAGCCGGTCAAGACGAACGTCACCGGGGTCGACATCTGCGAGCACTTCCCGCTCCAGGCGAAGATGTGGGACAAGCTGGCCGTCGTCCGGTCCGTCATCTCCGTCGACGAGCACTCCGACTCGCTGGTCATGACCGGGTACCCGGACCGGGTGAACCGGACGGCCGACCACCCGAGCTTCGGGTCGGTGGTGTCGAAGGTGCGGGCCGAGTCCAGCGGGGCGGTCCCGCCGTTCGTCAGCCTCCGCGGGATGAGCCGCGGGACCGAGCCCGGGTTCCTCGGGATCGCCCACCGGCCGTTCACCCCGGGCGGGGTCGGGAACCGCAACCTCCGCCTGGCCGACGGGGTGACCGCCGAGCGGCTGGAGGACCGCCGCGGGCTCCTGTCCACGTTCGACGACACCCGCCGGGAGATCGACGCCAGCGGGACGATGAGGGGGATGGACGCCTACACCGAGCGGGCGATCGAGATGGTCACCGCCGGGGTCGTCCGGGACGCCCTCGACATCCGGAAGGAAGACCCGAAGACGCTGGAGCGGTACAAGGGGCTGGAGGGGTTCCTGACCGCCCGCCGGCTGGTCGAGGCCGGGGTCGGGTGCGTGACCCTGAGCTACGGCGGGTGGGACACCCACGGGCAGAACTTCACCACCCTGAAGCGGCAGCTACCGAACGTCGACCGGGCGATCGCGAACCTGATCCAGGACCTGCACGACCGCGGGATGCAGGACGACGTGGTGACGGTGATGTGGGGCGAGTTCGGCCGGACGCCGAAGGTGAACATGAACGCCGGCCGCGACCACTGGGGCCCGGTGATGTCGGCGCTGGTGGCCGGCGGCGGGCTGCGGATGGGCCAGGCGGTCGGGACGACGACCGAGAAGGGCGAGCGGCCGAAGGACCGGCCGTACACCGCGTCGCAGGTGCTGAGCACCGTGTACCGGCAGCTCGGGATCGACCCGTCGACCACCTTCCCGAACGGGTCCGGCCGGCCGATGTACGTGCTCGACGACCGCGAGCCGGTGAAGGAACTCGTCGGGTGAAACCCCCTCGGTGCTGGCGTCGGCCCCGGGTGTGAGGTACAAACTGATCACCCCGGGCGGGATCGGTCGCACGTTCGCGACCTGCCGCCCGGGGAACACCCAATTCGAGGCTTGACCCATGCCCCGCTCTCTCGCCCTCGCCTTCTTCGCGGTGTTCGCCCTGGTTGTCGCCGGGTGCGGCTCGAGCAACAAGGACAAGATCGTCGGCAAGTGGAAGGTCGAGTCCGGTCCGGACATGGACGCGGCCAAGATGGCCGAGATGAAGATGGTCGCGTACATGGACTTCGCCAAGGACGGCAGTTTCAAGCTCGGGTTCGACATCACCGACCCTGTCATTAAGGAGAAGGCGGGCAAACTCGTCGACGCGATGTCCTTCCCCGGCAAGTACACCGTGAACGGTGATCAGCTGGAACTCCAGCCGTCCGGTGACACCAAGGGGGCGGACGGGCCGTTCAAGAAGGGCGATAACAAGGCCACGATCAAGTTCGACGGTGACGACAAGTTGACCCTCGCCGCCTCTGACGGCACCATGAAGCTGAGCCGGATGAAGTAACTCCCGCCGTTCCACACACCTTCCGACGGGCCGCCCGCTCCCCACTCGCTCGGCGGGCGGCCCCGTCCGAGTCCGCCTGACGAGGACCCCCATGACCCGCCTCCTCGCCGCCCTCGCCGCGGCCCTCGCCGCCGCCCCGGCCGCCGCGGCCGCCCCCGTCACGAACCTGTCGGCGTACCCGACCGCCCTCAAACTCAAGGGCGCCGACGACGCCCCGCAACTCCTCGTCACCGGTCAGCGGGCTGACGGCCGCGAGGTCGACCTGTCCGCCGCGGCGGCGTACTCGGTCTCCGACCCGAAGGTGGTCCGCGTCGACGCCACCGGCCGGGTCTTCCCGCTCGCCAACGGCACCGCCACGGTCACCGCCACCTTCGAGGGGAAGACCGTCAGCGTCCCGGTCACGGCCGAGAAGATGGAGGCCCCGCTGCCGCTGAACTTCGCCAACCAGGTCGTCCCGATCTTCACCAAGCTCGGGTGCAGCTCCGGCGGGTGCCACGGGAAGATCGCCGGGCAGAACGGGTTCCGCCTGTCGCTCCTCGGGTTCGACCCGGTCTTCGACTACGACAACCTCCTGAAGGAGAGCCGCGGCCGGCGGGTGATGCCGTCGGCCCCGGACGCCAGCCTGCTGCTGACCAAGGCGACCGGCCGGGCGGCGCACGGCGGCGGGAAGAAGATGGAGCCGGACGGCGAGGAGTACAAGATCGTCCGCCGGTGGGTCGCGTCCGGGCTGCCCTACGGCACCCCGTCCGACCCGACCGTGACCCGGATCAGCGTCGTGCCGGAGAGCCGGGTGGTCGAGCGGAAGGGCCGGCAGCAGCTCGCGGTGTACGCCCACTTCTCGGACGGGTCGGTCGAGGACATCACCCGCCGGGCGCAGTTCGAGACGAACGACCCGGACGTGGCCGCGGTCAGCGAGTCCGGGGTGGTGTCGACCCAGGCGCTGACCGGCCAGGCGGCGGTCATGGCCCGGTTCAACGGCCACGTCACGGTTTTCCGGGCGACCGTCCCCCGCCCCGGCGACCCGGTGAAGTTCGACTTCCCGCAGACCAACGTCGTGGACAAGGCGACCGCGGCGAAGTGGCGCGAGCTGAACATCACCCCGTCCGACCTGTGCTCCGACGAGGTGTTCATCCGCCGGGTGTCGCTCGACCTGACCGGCACCCTGCCGGACGCGGCGGCGTCGGCCGCGTTCGCCGCGGACCGGGACCCGGCGAAGCGGGCGAAGCTCGTCGACCGGCTGCTGGAGTCGCAGGAGTACGCCTACCTGTTCGCGAACAAGTGGGCCGACATCCTGCGGGTGAAGCGGCGGGCGCAGGCGAACCGGGCGTTCGGGACGTTCGCGTTCCACTCCTGGATCCGCGACGCGGTCGCCGCCGACCTGCCGTACGACCGGTTCGCCCGGGACATCGTGTGCGCCACCGGGGACGAGTCGAAGTCCCCGCCGACCGTCTGGTTCAAGGAGGTGAAGACGGCCGAGAACTTCGTGGACGACGTGAGCCAGGTGTTCCTGGGGCAGCGGATGGCGTGCGCGAACTGCCACCACCACCCGTACGAGAAGTGGGGCCAGGACGACTACTGGGGCCTCGCCGCGTTCTTCGGCCGGGTCGGG
>PNKH01000161.1 GCA_013822345.1 Isosphaera sp. | reverse complement strand
GTTAACCGGCTGCACGAAGATCAGTCCGGGCTGCGCTCACTGCCTCGATCCAGATACTCCGGTGCTGATGGCGGACTGGACCTCCCGTCGGATCGGCGACCTCCGGGAAGGCGATGCCGTCGTTGCCTTTGACGAGGGCACGGCAGGCGTCGGTGTGAACAAGGTTTATGGGAAGGCGGTCGTAGAGCGCGTCTGGGGGACGCGCAAGCCCGCCGTCCGGCTCACGACGGACGACGGGGGGACGGTCGTGGCGTCCGTAGACCACCTGTTCTTGAAACCCCCGCGCGGGTGGTTCAAGGCGGGCAACGCGCGGGTGCTCCAGACCCGGATCCGGCGGATCGCCGCCGCAGCCCCGTGTGGGGAGAGGGGCGACGACTACTGTGCGGGGTATCTGGCCGGCGCGACCGACGGTGACGGGACCATGCGGGAGAGGGAGGGCACGACGCAGTACCGCGAGAAACAGTGGTACTGGCGGGTCGCGGTCGCGGCCAGGCAATCGGAGTTCGTCGACCGCCTGATCGCGTGCGCGGCCCGCTTCGGGGTCCGCCTCGAGCGGAGGTCGTTCAGCTCCGGACAACCGACCGAGATGATCAAGGTCGAAACCCGGAAGTCCGCAGAGGTCGCCAGGCTGTCGGAACTGTGGGACCGGTCCGGGGTCGAGTTCTCGAAGGGCTACCTGGCGGGGATCTTCGACGCCGAGGGGTCGTTCGGCAAGAGCGGCGGGTCCAGACCTTGCTCGCTCCGGATCAGTAACACGGACGCGGCCTACCTGGCCGGGGTCCTGGCGCACGCGAGCGTCCTCGGCTTCCGGTTCAAGGTCGAGAACTTCCACGGCCGCCACTGCAAGACGGCCCGGTTGTACGGGTCGTTGGACGAGATCGGCAGGTTCTTCGGGGAGGTTCGCCCCGCCCTCTCGTACAAGCGACAGGCCGCGTTCGGCTGCCGGATCGAAGGGCGCACGCCACGGGTCGTGGCGGTCGAGTACGTCGGCGAACGAGACCTCATCGACATCCAGACATCGAGTCGGACGTTCGTGGCTAACGGGTACCTGACACACAACTGCTACGCCGAGACGATGTCGAAGCGGCTGCGGCTGATGGGCCAGCGGAACTACCGCAACGGGTTCGCCCTCACCCTCCACGAGCACATGCTCGACGTGCCGCTGCGGTGGAAGAAGCCGCGCAAGATCTTCGTCAACAGCATGTCCGACCTGTACCACCGGGACGTGCCGGACGACTTCGTCCGCCGCGTCTTCGACACCATGACCCGGGCCGACTGGCACCAGTACCAGGTCCTCACCAAGCGTGCCGACCGGCTCGAGGAACTCGCCCCGTCGCTCCCGTGGGGGCCGCACATCTGGCAGGGCGTCAGCGTCGAGAGCGCCGACTACGCGTTCCGCATCGACCACCTCCGCCGCACCCCCGCCCGGGTCAAGTTCCTGTCCGTCGAGCCGCTCCTCGGCCCGGTCCCGGACCTCGACCTGGCCGGCATCCACTGGGTGATCGTCGGCGGGGAGAGCGGCGGCGGGTGCCGGCCGATGGAACTGGAGTGGGTGGCCGGGCTGCGGGCCGCGTGCGACCGGCAGGGCATCCCGCTGTTCGTCAAGCAGACCGGCGAGAGGCTGGCCCGCCGGCTGAAGCTCACGAGCAAGAAGGGCGGCGACCCGGCCGAGTGGCCGGCGGAGCTGCGCGTCCGGCAGTTCCCGCTGCCGGTCGTCTCATAAAACGAAGCGATCGGAACGCGGATGAAGAGGATCACAAACCGGATGCAGAGGATCTGAACAGAACACGGTTCTTCTCTGATCCTCTGGATCCCGTCTTCCATCCTCTTCATCCGCGTTCCGATCGCTTCTGTCTTTTTCGGAGGCCCCTGCCGTGCCCGAGACGCTCGAATTCAAGGCCGAACTCAAGCAACTCCTCCACCTCATCACCCACTCGCTGTACTCCGACCGGGAGATCTTCCTCCGCGAGCTGATCTCGAACGCCTCCGACGCGATCAACAAGGTCCGGTTCGACGCCCTCGCCAACGCCGACCGCCTCGAAGGGAACACCGACTGGAAGGTCAAGCTCACCCCTGACCCGGCCGGCGGCACCCTCACCGTCTCGGACAACGGCGTCGGCATGTCCCGGGACGAGGTCGTCCAGAACCTCGGCACGGTCGCCCAGTCCGGGACGAAGGCGTTCCTCGACGCCGCCCGCCAGGCCGGCAAGGCCGGCGAGGCGCCCGGGCTGATCGGCCAGTTCGGCGTCGGCTTCTACTCCGCGTTCATGGTCGCCGACCGGGTGACGGTCGTCACCCGCCCGGTCGGCTCCGCCCCCGCCGACGGCACCCGGTGGGAGTCGGACGGCCAGGGGACGTTCACCGTCGAGCCGGCCGAGAAGCCGGCCCGCGGCACCGACGTGGTCCTCCACCTGAAGGACGACGCCAAGGAGTACCTCGACCCGCACCGCCTCCGCGGCCTGGTCCGGAAGTTTTCCGACTTCCTCGAGTTCCCGGTCGTGATGGACGTGGAGGAGGAGAAGGACGGGAAGAAGGAGGTGGCCGAGGAGACGCTGAACCGCCGGAAGGCGATCTGGCTGCGGAACAAGAGCGAGGTCACCGCGGACGAGTACGCCGAGTTCTACAAGTCGATCAGCCACGACCCCGACCCGCCGGCGGAGGTGATCCACTACAAGGCGGAGGGGAAGACGGAGTTCCGGGTGCTGGCGTTCGTCCCGGCGGCCAAGCCGCTCGCGTTCGACTGGGAGGAGCCGACCGCCGGCCTGCGGCTGTACGTCCAGCGGGTGCTCATCATGGACCGGTGCGAGCAGGTCCTCCCCTTTCATCTCCGGTTCATCCGCGGCGTGGTAGACTCCGCCGACCTGCCGCTGAACGTGTCCCGCGAGCTGCTCCAGCAGAACCCGCTCCTGGACGTGATCCAGAAGAGCGTGGTGAAAAATGTACTGGACACCCTTGCCGGGATGAAGGATGCGGAATACGACAAATATCTCACGTTCTACAAGGGGTTCGGGCCGGTCCTCAAGGAGGGGCTGACCAGGGACTGGGCGAACCGCGAGAAGATTGCCGACCTGTTGCTCTTCGAAAGCGCTGGCACGGAGGCCGGGCGATTCACCACCCTCGCCGAGTACGTTTCGCGGATGCCGGCCGACCAGGCCGAGATCCTGTATTTGACCGGCGAGTCGGCGGAGGTGCTGCGCCGGTCCCCGTACCTGGAGGCGTTCCGGGCCAGGGGCCGGGACGTGCTGCTGCTGACCGACCCGATCGACGACTTCGCCCTGCCGGGGCTGGGGTCGTACCGGGGTAAGCCGCTCAAGGCCGCCGACCGGGCCGACACCTCGCCGGGCGATCCGGTCGGGGAGGGGTTGAAAGAAGGGTTCGTGAAGGTGCTATTATTCATCAAGGAGACGTTGACGGAGATGGCCGATGTCCGGTTGACCTCCCGCCTGACCGACAGTGCCGCCTGTTTGGTCGCCGACGGCCCGGCCGTGAGTGCCCGGCTCGAGCGACTGCTGGGGCGGATGGGTCGGGATGTCGGGGACGCGAGGCGGGTGCTGGAGCTGAATCCGGGGCACCCGGCGGTCCGGGCGGTACGAGAGTTGCATGATAGGGATGCGGCGGACCCACGGATCGCAGGATACGCCCGCCTCCTTTACGAGCAAGCTGTGGTCGCGGAAGGGTCTGCGATCGGCGACCCGGTGGGGTTCGCCGCCCGGGTGAACGATCTAATCGCCCGGGACGCCAGGACCGCTCTCACCGACTGACGGGTTTTTTGTGTCGAGCTAACTCGGGTCGACTGACACCTTCTTCCGACCCGATTTGAATAGCGTTGCCGGTCGCCCGCCGGTGGGAATCCGCCCCCGTCTCAAGCTTTCGCCCGCCCCGGACCGTTTCGGCGGATTCCGGTGTGCTCCGGACCGGTTTTGTCCCCCGCGGCCGCGGCCCGTGTTCTAGGTTTCTTCACACACGGCCCCGCCCCCTCGGACGACGAGGACAGCCCCCATGACCCTCACCCTCCTGCTGATCGGCGGGGTCGCCATCGCGATCGCCGCCGCGTACATGGCGACCTCCCGGGCGTACGACGTGGTCCCGTCCCTGGCCGGCGACGCCCCGGCCGCCCGCGGGGCCGCCGGGGCCGACACCCTCTCCGCCAGCGCCACCGGGACCGACGAGCACCGGGCCTTCGCCCTGCCGCGGGCCGACTGGCAGCTGGCCACCGTCGCCGACCTGACCGCCGCCGAGGACCTGCTCGACTGCCTCGAGAACCAGGGGTACGAGGAGCGGGAGTTGGTCGTCCTCGGGAACGCCTGCTTCGCCGTCCGCTGGCGCTGAACACCCACGAGCCGCGACTCGCACGGGCCCCGGTCCTCGGACCGGGGCCCGCTCTCGTTCCCGGCCGGTGACGTTCCCCGGCCTGGCGGGTAGAACGCGGGCAGGAGGAGCGCCATGCCCCGGTTCCGCGTCGTGGTGGCCGACTTCATCGCCGACGACCTCGCCCCCGAGCGCGGGGTGCTCGGCGACCTCGCGGACGTGTCCGCCCTGGACGGCCGCTCCGAGGCCGACCTGGCCGGGCGGGTCGAGGACGCCGCCGCGGTCATGCTGTACCACAACCTGCGGCTGACCCGCGCCACCATCGACCGGCTCCGCGACTGCAAGCTGATCGTCCGGTGCGGGGTCGGGTTCGACAACGTCGACCGGGCGGCGGCCCGGGCCCGCGGCATCCCGGTGGCGAACGTCCCGGACTACGGCACCGAGGAGGTGGCGGACTCGGCGATCGGGCTGACGCTGACCCTGGCCCGCGGGATCAACCTGTACAACGGCCGGCTGCGGCGGCAGGTCGGGCCGTGGAGCCACGCCCAGGCGGCCCCGGTGCGGCGGCTCCGCGGGCGGGTGTTCGGCATCGTCGGGCTCGGCCGGATCGGGTCGGCGACGGCCCTGCGGGCGAAGGCCCTCGGGATGGACGTGGCGTTCTACGACCCGTACCTGCCGGACGGGGTCGACAAGGCCCTCGGCGTCCGCCGGGTCGAGGCGCTGGACGACCTGCTCCGCCGGGCGTTCGTGCTGAGCGTCCACTGCCCGCTGACCCCGGAGACGCGGCACATCGTCGACGCCCGGGCCCTGTCGCTCCTGCCGGACGGGGCGTTCCTGGTGAACACCGCCCGCGGGGCGACCGTCGACGCGGCCGCGATCCCGGCGGCGGTCCGGAGCGGGAAGCTGGCCGGGGCCGGGATCGACGTGCTCCCGGACGAGCCGCCGCCGGACGACCACCCGCTGCTGGCGGCGTGGCGCGACCCGGCCGACCCGTGCCACGACCGGGTGGTGGTGAACCCGCACGCCGCGTTCTACTCCGAGGAGGGGCTGCTCGACATGCGGGTGAAGGGGTCGGAGGCGTGCCGCCGGGCGCTGCTCGGGGAGCCGGTGCGGAACGTGGTGAACTGACCCCGGCGCGTGTCCCGGGCCGCCACGGAGGGCGGCCCCTACCGGGCAACGTCCGGTAGGGGCCGCCCTCCGTGGCGGCCCGGCGGTACCCCCTCGACAACCGGTCCGGCGGCGCGGTAAGCTCGGGTCACCCGTCCCGCCGGAGTCCGGTCATGAACCACAGCTCCAAGAAGCAGCAGCACGAGCAGGCCCGGAAGAAGCACAAGCACGACGCCCAGGCCCACGCCCGGGAACTGGCCCGGCAGAAGCCGTCCACGACCGCCGCGTGGGTGCTCGGCGTCGGCATCACGATCCTCGTCGTCGGCGTCGTCCTCGCCCTCGCCCTCTGACGACCCGGTGCCGCGGACCCGTCCGAGCCCGAGCGCCAGCGAGGGTCCGGCCTCGACCCTCGCTGGCGCTCGGGCTCGGACGGGCAACCTACAACCGCTCCCCGACCCACCGCACCACGTCCCCGACCCACGGGTGGCCCGGCGGCTCGAACTCCAGGGTGTGGTGCGCCCCGGGGTATTCCACGGTCGTCATCGGGCCGCGGAACCGGCCGGCGAACAGGCGCGTCCGGCGGTTGTCGATGACCCGGTCGTGCTCCGCCAGCGCCAGGTACGTCGGCACCGCCACCCGCCGCGCCGCCCGCCGCAGGTAGATGTCCAGCGAGAAGCTGCCGAACAGGAACCGGGCGGTGGCGAGCCGCAGCCCGTGCGGGTCGGCGGCGACGAACCGCTGCCACGCCGGGTCGGCGGTGAACAGCTCCGGCTCGTTCAGCGGGACCGGGAACAGCCGGTCCGGGCGGAGCACCCGGGCCAGCGCGATCCGCATTCGGCGGACGAACGGCGGGGCCACCTTCGGCGCCAGCCCCGGGCAGAGCAGGACCAGCCCGTCGACCAGGCCGGGGCGGCGGTACGGCAGCCCGACGGCCAGCTTCCCGCCCCACGAGATGCCGCACACGAACACCGGCAGGTAGCCGCGCTCGGCTCGCAGCTGCTGGACGTACTCGGCCGCGTCGTCGAGGAGGCGGCGGAAGCTCGGGGCGTCGCCGCGGGCGGCGGTGTTCAGCCCGGCCCCGCGGCGGTCGAGGAAGTGGACGTCGAACCCGGCCGCCGCGAACGCGGCGCACGACCGCCCGTACCACCCGCCGTGGCTGCGGATGCCGTGGAGGAACACGAGCCGGGCCCGCGGGTTGCCTGGCGGCGGGAAGTGGCGGACGTAGAACGGGTACCCGTCGGACGCCCGGAAGGTGCCGACGGTGCCGGCCGGGTCACCCAAGGAGCGTCTCCTTCCGCTTGGTCACCCACTCGACCCGGGCCGGGTCGACCGTCACCCCGAGGCCGCACCCGACCAGGGCCGGCGCCCACCCGCCGCGGCGGCGGAACGTGATGTCCTCCTCCGACAGCCGCTCCCAGACGAGGTGCCGGTCGTAGCTCCCTTCGAGGTAGCGGAGGTCGGCGACGCTGGTGGCGAAGTGCCGCCCGGCGGCGGACAGGACGGCGGTCTCGCCGACCTGGCAGCCGAGCTGGTACCCGAGGCCGTGCCGCCGGGCGAACTCGGCGAGCCGCAGCGACGGGATGAACCCGCCGCACTTCGACAGCCGGAGGTTGAACAGGTCGCACCACCCGTGCTTCACCGCCCGCTCCGCGTCCACCATCCCGCACAACGACTCGTCGAGCATCACGGGCGTCTTGACCTGCGTCCGGACGTCGGCGAGGGCCGCCACGTCCTCGTGCCGGACCGGCTGCTCCACGCTCGTGATCCCGAACGGCTCCAGCTCGCGGATCCGGGCCGCCGCCTGGTCCGGCGCCCACGCCTCGTTCGCGTCGACCCGCAAGTCGATCCGCCGGCCGAGCCAGCGGCGGATGGTCTTGGTCCGCTTCACGTCGTCCTGGCCGGCGATGCCGACCTTCAGCTTCACCTGCGCGAACCCGGCGAGCCAGTATACGAGCGGGTAGAGCCGCTTCTTCCACCCGCGCGGGTTGCCGATCACCCCGCTGTACTGCACCCGGTCGCGGAAGCGGTACAGGTCCGGGGCGACGAGCTCGGTCACCCGCGTCAGCGGCTCGCCGAGCGCCCGGCCGTAGGCGTCGAGGACGGCGAGTTCGACGGCGCAGCGGGCGGCGTTCCCCTGAATCAGCCGGTCGTCGCCGGGGACCGGGGCGAGCCGGAGCCGCTCGGCGAGGTGGACGGCGGCGGGGAAGTCGGGGCAGTCGGCGGCCACCTGCTCCCCGAGGCCGGACCGCTTCAGCAGGTCGAGGGCGAAGTCGATCGTCTCGCCGGTGACGTAGTCCCGCGGGACGCCCTCGCCGTACCCGACGCTGCCGTCCGACAGGGCACACCGGACGACGACGTTGTCGGTGTCGGTGCGGACGTGGCTGGCGTGGGTCACCTTCCGCTTGAGCGGGATGCGGACGTGCCGGGCCTCGAGTTCGACGACGCGCATGCGGCCCCCCGTGTGGGGGTATCAAACGGAAACCGCCCCCCGGCCGCAACGGGTGTCGGCGGTGTAACAACGCGGCCGCACGCTTGCCGCCGACCGCCGGTGCCGCTTACAATCAATCCAGTTTCCGCGCCCCGGGTGCCGCCGTGTACCTGTTCGCCGCGATCACCGTTCCCGGCTTCTCCTGACTGCACCCGTCACTCTGACGGCGTGTCCGCCTCCCAACTTCCCCGCTGAACCCCCTCCGCCCGTCGGGCCGACCGACCCGGCCGGCGGGGTCACCGCGCGTGTGCCGCCGGCGCCGCGCCACCCACCCCACCGTCGGAGCGCACCCATGCGCCGCGCCTTCACCCTGATCGAACTCCTCGTGGTGATCGCCATCATCGCCGTCCTGATCGGGCTGCTCCTCCCGGCGGTGCAGAAGGTCCGCGAGAGCGCCGCCCGGTCGAGCTGCCAGAACAACCTGAAGCAGATCGGCCTGGCAATCCACAACTACGAGGGCGTGTTCAACCGGTTCCCGACCGGCGGGCAGGGCCGTAATGTCGCCGGCACCGCGAACGTGTTCTGGACGGACCGGTTCGTGGTCGAGGCGACCCCGACGCCGGCGGTCGGGGAGGTCTCGCACTCCCTGCAGACCAAGCTGCTGCCGTACATGGAGCAGGAGAACGTGCTCCGGCTGTTCAACCTGGACCGGGCGTACAACGACCCGGCCGCGCCGGGGAACCAGACCGCGGCGGGGACGGTGATCAAGCCGTACCTCTGCCCGTCGGTGTCGAGCCGGAGCGGGGACCGGGACGCGGCCGGGTTCGCGTATACCGACTACTCGAACCCGGCGACGGCGATGGTCAACGCCGCCACCCCGGCGAACATGGAGCTGACCGCGACCGGCGGGCTGATGAACCCGGCCTGGGGCGGCCCGCGGCTCTTGTGCGCGCTGAACGGGTCGCAGCCGCGCCCGGCCACCCAGGTGACCGACGGGACGAGCAACACGATCGCGGTGTGCGAGATGGCCGGGCGGGGCGACTTCATGCCGTTCAGCCCCGGGACGGCGAACAGCCTGAACCCGAACGGCCGGCGGTTCTGGGCGTGGGCCGAGCCGGACAACGCGTTCAACGTGGACCAGCTGATCAACAACAACGCGTCCCCGCGCGGCGGCCCGGCGACGTGCCCGTGGACCCGGCTGAACTGCGGGCCGAACGAGGAGATCTTCAGCTTCCACCCGGGCGGGGCGAACGTCGTGATGTGCGACGGGAGCGTGCGGTTCCTGCGCGACGCGACCACCGGGTCCGCCCTGCGGGCGCTGCTGACCGTGGACGGCGGCGAGCCGACCCCGGCGGACTGATACGCCGCTCCGCGCGGGTTGGTGTGGGAGGGCGAGGCTCCTGCCGAGCCGAACGTAGGCTCGGCAGGAGCCTCGCCCTCCCGAGCATGCGCCTCCGACCGCGCCTCACTCCGTGTGCCTGCCACCCCGAACACCCCGGTGCCGCATGACCCCGCTCGTCCTCCTCGCCCTCGCCGGCGGGGCCGACCCCGACCCCGCCCAACCGTACACCGCCAAGCGCTCGGACCCGGTGACGTACCGGGTCGAGTTCAAGGCGATCCTGACCGCCCCGCAGGGGACCAGGCTCCTCCGCGTCTGGGTGCCGGTGCCGCCGGACGACCGCGGGCAAGAGGTCCGCGACTCCGCCTGGGACACGTTCCCGGCCGACGTGAAGCCGGCGTTCCACACCGAGCCGGTGTTCGGCAACCGGTTCGCGTACTTCGAGTTCCCCGACCCGAAGGGGGCGCAGGTCGTCACCCACACGTTCCGGGCGACCGTGTGGCAACTCGACTGGGACGTGGACCCGGCGAAGGCGGAGCGGCCGGCGGCGTGGCCGGAGTCGTTCGCCCCGTACCGGCGGTCGGAAGTCGGCATCCGGGTCGACGACCGGTTCAAGAAGCTGGCCGGCGACCTCGCGGCCGGGGCGCGCGGCCCGGCGGGGGAGCTGGCGGCGGTCATGGACTGGGCCGACCGGAACCTGACCTACGACCACTCGAACACGTCGCTGGTCGCGAGCGCCGACCACGCGTTCACGAAGCGGCGGGGCGACTGCTCCGACTACCACGGGCTGTGCGCGTCGCTCGGCCGGGCGCTCGGCACCCCGACCCGGGTGACGTACGGGCTGCACCTGTTCCCGAAGAACCTGCCGTGCCACTGCAAGCTGGAGGCGTACCTGCCGCCGCACGGGTGGGTGAGCTTCGACGTGTCGGAGACGCAGCGGCTGGTGAAGGCGGTCGAGGCGGACCCGAAGTTGGCGGTGGCGGAGAAGGCGGCGCTGGCGGCCGCGGCCCGGGACCGGCTGCGGCGCGGGTTCCGCGACAACACGTGGCTGTTGCACTCGAAGGGGACGGACTACGAGTTGGCGCCGAAGGCGTCGGGGAGGGTGCCGCTGGTGCCGACGCTGTACGCGGAGGCGGACGGGAAGCCGCTGCCGCTACCGGACCCGGCCGACCCGACGAAGCGGGAGTTCGCGTGGATGACGGCCCACCGGTACGCCGCCGACCGGGCGGTGCCGTACCCGTTCGTGGACTGGCGGACGCTGAAGCCGGGGCGGTGAGGCGGGGTCACGTCTCCGGGTTGATCCGGGGCGTCACTTCTTGCGGTAGCTCAGGGCCATCAACGCATGCCCGGTGAATAGGTTTGGGTTGGTTTATTCGACTGTGTTGCTCCGAAGCCACCCTTCGATCTCGGCATCGCTCAGGTGGGCGAACGGGGCTTTCGGCTTGTACTCCTCGAGGACAGTCGGGGGGGCAGTGACCGGATCCAAGTGTGTGCCGTCACGCGTGTCGATATAGCGGATTAACCCGCTGACAAGGCGTACGGCTGCGTGCAACCTTCTCCACTGACCGACATGCTCCAATAACCTCGTATTAGAGCCTGTTGTGAATCTAAGTCCCGTGGGTCGCCCTCTTTCCGAGG
>PNKH01000160.1 GCA_013822345.1 Isosphaera sp. | reverse complement strand
GCGTCCGGCTCGGACGGTCCCCGAGATTCCCTCCCGGCCGCGGACCCCTTAGAATCCATTTCCACCGACCCCGCACCCACCGGGCGACCACCCCGATGCCGCCGACCCGCTCCGCGAAGGCCGCCGACCTCGACCTGACCGCCGCCAAGGGTGACGCCGAGGAGCTGTCGCTCGCCGACCTGCAGGCCGAGGCGGACGCGATCCGCAAGCGGCTGAACCGGTTCCGCGAGTCGCTCGGCCGGTTCTTCGTGAACAAGCAGGAGATCATCGACCTGATGTGCGTGGCGGCGGCCGCCCAGGAGCCGCTCCTGCTGGTCGGCCCGCCGGGCACCGCCAAGTCCGACCTGGTGCTGAAGTTCAAGGACGCCCTCGGGATCGCCGAGGGCGACTACTTCGAGTACATGCTCACCCGGTTCACCGAGCCGAGCGAGATCATCGGGGCGATCGACATCAAGGAGCTGCGCGACGGCCGGTACATCCGCAAGAAGGAGGGGAAGCTGCCGACCGCGAAGCTGGTCTTCCTGGACGAGATCTTCAAGTCGAACTCGGCGATCCTGAACATCCTGCTGACGATCATCAACGAGAAGAAGTTCTACCAGGAGGGGAAGCCGGAGCCGGTCCCGCTGCGGGTGATGTTCGCGGCCACGAACGAGATCCCGGAGCAGGGCGAGCTGGCCGCCCTGAAGGACCGGTTCGTGCTGAAGGTGCTGAGCCGGCCGGTGCAGGACGACTACTTCACCGAGCTGATCGACGCCGGCCTCCAGGGCGAGGCGAACAAGGGGCTGAACCAGAAGCCGTGGGTCGAGGGGCACGCGACCCTGGACGACTTCCTGAAGGCGAACCGGTATCTGACGTACCTGTTCGCCCGGCGGACCGGGGACGGCCGGGGCGAGGAGCAGAACGACCGCCAGTTGTTCTTCCCGCCCGAGGTGTTCCGGGAGTACCAGCGGCTGGTGAAGACGCTGGTGCGGGAGGACAAGATCTTCATCAGCGACCGGAAGCTGGTGAAGCTGTACAAGCTGTTCCGGGTGCGGGCCTGGCTGTTCAGCGGCGGGACGGTGAGCAAGGACGACCTGCGGCTGCTCGCGTACCTCGGGGAGAGCCACCAGGAGATCGAGCACCTGCGGACGAAGGTGCCCGAGTACCTCGGGGACGCGTGACGAAACGGGTCCGAGCCCGAGCGCCAGCGAGGGGCGTACGCAACCTCGCTGGCGCTCGGGCTCGGACCCAACCGCGTCACTTGTCCCACGTCGGGGGCGGGGCCGACCCGCTCATCTGCTTCCGCAGCGCCGCCGACCGCTCCGATTGCCGCAGCAGCGGCTCGACGCGGTCCAGCTCCTCCGGCTTGAACCCCGCCCCCTTCAGCAGGTCGCGGGCGTGCTTCGCCGCCTCTCCGGCGTCGATCAGCAACGGGGCTGCCTTCGCCTGCCGCCGCTCCCGGAACGCGATCTCGGCCGCCCGACCCGGGTCGTCGGCCACCCCGCCGGCGGGCGACTGCCCGCCCGGGAGGGCCGCGTCCGGGATGGTGTCGCGGTCCACCCCGGCCCGCCGTGCCGCCCGCTTCTCGATGATCATCTGCCCGAGTTCGGAGCACAGCACCGCCGCCAGCTCCGCCTCCGACTGGCACTGCTTGACCAGGCCCTCGCTGACGAACAGCTCCTCCGCACCGCGGTGGAACAGCACCGGCTCCGCCACCCCGACGGTGAAGAACATCGGCTCGATCCCGCTCCCGGTGAGCGCGTTCTGGGCGACGATCCGCCGGCCGAGCGCCTCGACCCGCTCGGTCGTCGCCAGGTGCGCCGCCGGCAGCTTCGGGTCGCGCGGCGTCTTCACCTCCTCCCACCCGAGCGCCCGGCCGAACGACGCCCAGTCGTCGCCGAGGGTCGTGCAGCCGGCCCCGGCGAGGGACGCACACACCACGGCCGCGAGGCCGACGGGACGGGTCATGACCGGACTCCGGGCGGAAGGAAGCCCGGGGATAGCGGCGACCCGACGGGGTGTCCAGACCGGCGAGCCGGGAGCGTCAGCGACCGGAGGTGGCGTCCTCCGGTCGCTGACGCTCCCGGCTCGCCGGGCACTCACGCGAACAGGTAGCCCTCGCGAGGGTAGCGGTCGTGGCGGGCGATGGCGGCGTGGTCGGCGGCCAGCACCCCGCGGAACGCCCCGGCCGCCGCGAGCACCGCGTCCAGCGCGTCCCCGCCCGGGTTCCGCATCATCACCCGCCGGTGCCGGTCCCCGAACCGTACCAGGTTCCCCAGCCCCGCCAGGATCGCGTGCCGGGTCAGCCGCCGCTTCCGCGTCAGCGGGCCGCCGGCCGGCTGCTTGTAGTTCTGGTGCGGCAGCCCCAGCACCTTGAGCACCGACGCCGGGCAGCACTCGACCGCCACCCGCTTCGCCCGCGGCAGCTTCCGGTACTGGAACGGCAGCACGGCGGTCCCCGGCGTCCGGCTCAGCGGCCGGGCCACGTCGCGGATGCCGTAGAACATCTGGTACACGATCCGGTAGTGGTAGCCGTCGAACGGGGCCTTGGCGTCGGAGTCGGTGGTGCGGCGGAGGTGCATCCGCTCGCCGAGCAGGAGCGCCCGGCGGATGCACTCCAGCCCGCACCCGTACGCGTCCTCGCCCCACTCGTCGACGAAGTCGAACTGCTCGGCCCACGCCACCCCGGGCCGGAACAGCTCGACCGGCAGCCCGAACGGGGCGTCGAACCCCCACAGCGCGGCCGACGTGGCGTTCACCATCCGGACGAGGTGGTCGAGGCACGCGGCCCGCTCGGCGGTGCCGCACAGGTGCTCGAGCCGGTGCAACTCGACCAGGCGGAGGCGCGGGCGGGCCTTCCGCACCGCGCACCGGGCGACCCAGATGTTCCGGCCGGCCAGCTTCGCCCCGGAGAAGTCGACCCCGTACACCGACTCGAACGCGGGCAGCTTCATCGACACCGGTCATCCTTGGTTGCGGAACGGCGGGCGGTGTGCTCCAGTGTGGCGGCGGGGCGGGCGGGGTGCGACGCCGGTTGTGTCTCGGTGGGGCAGGCATTCCTGCCTGCCGGAGCATTGGCAGGCAGGAATGCCTGCCCCACCAACCCGAGACGTTGGTTGTAGGGGGTGAGCCGTGGCGAAGGCGGCCGGGAAGGACGACCTGTTCGGCCGGGGCCGCATCCTCGCGCTGTCGCCGGACGACGCGTCGATCCCGGCCGCGGAGAAGGTACTGAAGAAGGGCGGGTTCGGCACTGTCGAGGCGACGGCCGACGGGAAGGGGTGGTGGGTGGTCTGCCGCGGGCTGACCGGCACCTACCAGGTGTCGGTCCGGGCGGAGCACGGGACGGTGGTCTGCACCTGCACCTGCCCGAGCCCGAAGTACCCGTGCAAGCACGCCCTGGCCCTGCTCCTGTACCTGAGCGAGCACCCGGAAGAGCGGGCCGAGCCGGAGGCCCCGCGGTACGCCCCCGGCGACTTCGAAGGACTGATCCGGGCGGTATTCGCCGACCCGGACGACGACACCCCCCGGCTCGTGTTCGCCGACTTCCTGGACGAGAACGACCAGCCGGACCGGGCCGCCCTGATCCGGCTCCAGTGCGAGCTGGACCGGGCGCCGGCGCGGTCGGACCGGGCGAGGGAGCTGAGGGCCGACGAGAAGCGGCAACTGGCGAAGCTCCGGCCGACGGTCGGGACGCTGCCGGAGGGCATCCGGGCGACGTTCCGCCGCGGGTTCCTGCACCTGTCGCTGGACGTGTACGAGCTGCCGGATGTCGGGTCGCTCCCGGAGCGGTTCACCCGCCTGTTCCGGGACGGGTGGGTCGAGGTGGTCCGGCTCGGCGCCTATCTGTTCGACCCGCCGGGCGAGGAACTGGCGCCGCTGTTCGGGTTGGCCGCCGAACTCGACTTCTCGGCCTGGGTGCTGAACGAGAGCCACCTGCTCGCCGTGGTCGCCGAGACGGCCGCGATGCGGGCGACCGGCCGGCTCCGCCGGGTGAAGGTGGCGAAGCAGAACCGGAAGGCGTTCGACGGGCTGACGGCAGCCCGGGCCGGCGGGGCGGGTCCGGCGGTGGACGAGCGGGAGTACCGCTGGCTGACCCCGCAGAGCCTCGACCTGCTGATCCGGTCCGGTCGCCTCCGGACCGCCCGCCGCCTCACCCTCGAAGGCCGGCTCGGCGACCGCGAGACCGAGATGCTGGCGGCCGCGGACCTGTCCGGGGTCGAGGAACTATACCTCGACGGCTGGGCGCCCGGGCCGGCCGCACTGGCCGCCCTGGCGGACTCGCCCGGCCTCCCGGACCTCGCCACCGTGGGCCTCGAGAACATGGTGCTGGGGCCGCCGCACGCCGCCGCCCTCGCCGGCTTCGGGCCCCGGTTGCGGCGCCTGGTCCTGGCCGGCCGGGGCGTGTCCGCCGCGGCGGTGGCCCGGCTGGCGGACGGCCGGTTCCCCGCCCTCCGGGCACTCGACCTGCGGGCCGTCGGCCTCACCCCCGCGGCGGCCGCCGCCGTCCTCCGGTCGCCCCACCTCCCGTCTCTCGCCGAGGTCCGGCTGACCACGGACGTGCTCCCCGGCGAGGAATTGTTGCCCCTGCTGCTCGGGGCCGCGGACCGCCCGGAACTCACCCTGACGTCTCCCGGTGTGGAACTCAGCCGGTGGTCCGAACCCACCGGGGTGCGGGTCGGGATCGACGCCGAGGGCCAGGCCGTCGGCGACCTGTTCGGGAGGCTGACCCGGACGGCCGCGACCCGGCGGGTGACCGGGGTGACGGTGTCCGGGGGCGGGGTGACGGCGGCCGGGCTGCGGGCGGCGGCGAAGGCGTTCGACCCGGCGGCGCTGCGCGAGCTCCTGCTCTTCGACCTGCCTCTGAAAAACGAAGGGGCGGCGGCGCTGGCCGCGGCCTTCGCCGGGTACCCGCTCGAATCCTTACGGCTGTCGTTCTGCCGGGTCCAGGCGGCCGGGGTGGCGGCCCTCGCGAACTCGTCGCTGCTGGACTCCGTCCGGGAGCTCGACCTGACCGGGAACAGCGTCGGCCAGTCCGGGGTCGCCGCCCTTCTGAGGTCGGAGCACCTCGGCCGGCTGGGGCGGCTCGAGTTGAGCAACGACCGGCTCACCGTGGAAGGGAAGAAGGCGCTGAAGGCGAAGTTCGGCAAGAAGTTGGTGACGTGACGCGGTGAACCCCGAGGTGTGCGATGGCCGAGCGGATCGTGATGCGGACCGGCGAGGCGCTGGTCGAGGGCGACAAGGACTACCTGTGCGCCGAACCGGAGGTGGTGATCGGCGAGCTGGACGGCCCGGTCGGGACGGCCCTGGCCACGCTCGTCGGCGACCAGGTGAAGGGACACACCCGCGTCTTCGCCATCCTCAACAGCGACGTGCAGGTCCGCCCGGCGACGCTGATGGTGTCGAAGGTGACGGTGAAGGACGCCCGGTACACGTCGATCCTGATGGGGACGGTGCAGGCGGGGATCGCGAACGGGGTGCTCGACGCCGTCCGGGCGGGGGTGATCCCGAAGGCCAAGGCGAACGACCTCGGCATCATCTACTCCGTCTGGCTCGACCCGGCGGTGCTGGCGGTGCCGGAAGGCCAGGTCGACCACACGGCGCTGTTCGCGGTGAACCGCGAGGCGACGGTGAAGGTGCTCCGCAAGGCGATGGGCCACGAGCCGACGATCGACTGGCTGCTGGAGAACCAGGCGTCGGTGACGCACTACTTCCACCAGTTGGGGCTGGACGGGCAGATTTGATCGTTGTGCCCGGACAAGCCGGGAGCAGCGCGGCTCTTTCCCACACTCGGTTTCGATGGTCGCTGGGGAGATGAGTAGACCGCCGACCGTGAGAGCAGTGCTCACGTACCATGTTCAGCGGCAGCGGGCGCCGCTGGTCGCGGCCGGGCGATGAGATCGCGGAGCGCCTCCACGCTCATCGCGGTTCGGCGACGGTGCAGCATGCGGTGGCAGTTGGCACACACGACGGCCAGATCTTCAAGCCGGGTCAGTGCCGTGCCGGCAAGCTCCGCAAGCGGCAGACGGTGATGGCACTCGGCGAACCCCTCGCCAAGAGCACCGTACACTGCGGCAAAATCGAAGGCGCACACTTCGCAGGCGAGACGGCCGGTGGCGTTCCGGAGCGTTCGCTTCTTGAGGCGGGCCAGGCGAGCGTCGCGCTCTTTCAGTCGGTGCAGCCGGAACAAGGTTCTTCCTTCGATCGCGCCGCCCCCGGGTTCATCGCCGGGTGGCGATCCGGCGGGCTCGGCCGGCACGTCCGCCCCGGCCAAGTCGGGAAACGTTTGCCGAATCAACGCCAGTAATTGACCGGCAACCAGACGGTCGAACTGGATGACTTGACTGGGTTTGTTCGGATACTCGCGGTCGCTCGATCCGACCGTCGAGAGCTCGAGGTACTTCCCGTTTGGCGTTGTGAGAACAGCGTAAAGGCAGCGAGTCGGGGCGTGGACCGAAGACTTCTCCTTCGGATTCGGTTCCAGCGAGGTGACAAGTGCCATCAACCTCCCCTCGTTTACGCAAGCGGAACGGGTCGCACCCTCGACACGAAGGGGTGCCTACACGTCAACCTGCGACGGACGTCATATCCCGCGCCAGGCGCCCGGCTACGGGTGAGACCACGAGAATTGTGGGCCTTCTTCCCGCAACTGATCCGTCCAGGGGTTCAGTTCTTGTCTGCCCGCGTCCCGGCCGGGGTTCAGTGGGGTGACCGTGGGAAGCGACACCGAACACCCCGGCGGGCCGGCGACGCCCGAGGCCGACCGGGTCGTGGAGGAGGTTCTCGCCGGCGACACCGAGGCGTTCGCCGGCCTGGTCAAGCTGTTCCAGGAGTCGGTCTGGCGGATCGCCGCCGCCACCCTCCGGGACCGGGACGCGACCGAGAACCTCGTCCAGCAGGTGTTCGTCGACGCGTACCTGCACCTCGACCAGTACGAGCCCGGGACGGACTTCGGGGCGTGGATCCGGACCGTCGCCCGGAACCGGCTGCGGAAGGAGCTCCGCACCGCCGCCCGGCAGGACCGCCGGCTGGCCACGTACCGGGAGCGGCTCGCCGACCGCCTCCGGGCCGAAGCCGGCGACCGCCACGACGACGCCGACGCGTACGTCGAGGCCCTCCGCGGGTGCCGGGCCGGGCTCGGCCCGCGGGACGCCGCCCTGCTCCGGATGCGGTACGAGCGGGGCATGTCGTTCGAGGCGATCGCGGCCCGCCAGGGGCAGAGCCCCGAGGCCGTCCAGCGGATGATCTCCCGCATCCGGTTCCGACTCCGGGACTGCATCCGGAAGAAGATGACCTCCCCATGACCACCCGGACCGACGACCTCACCGACCGGCTCCTCGACGGCACCCTCACGGACGCCGAGTGGGCCGAACTCGACGCCCTCCTCGCCGCCGACCCGGCCGCGGCCGCCGACCACCTCGCGCTCCTCGAGCTGGAGGCGGCCCTCCGCGGGCTGCGGACCGAGTTCGACCTCTCCGAACCGACCCTGGCGAAGGTCCGGGAGGCCCAGGCCGAGAAGACCACCCGGGCCGTCCTCGCCGAGATCTCCACCGGCCCCGCCCCGGACTGGGCCGCCCGCCGGCCGCGCGGGGCCGTGTGGTGGCGGGTCGGGGCCGCCGCCCTCGTCGCCACCGCCGCCGGACTCCTCGTCGGGCTGTGGCTCGGGGCCGGCACCCCCGCCCCGGTGGCGAAGACGCCCACCGACGACGGCCAACTCCCCGCCCCGCAGTTCGCCCGGGTCACCCGGTCGCTCGGGTCGGTCGAGATCATCCCCCCGCTCGGCGACGCGTTCCCGGCCGCGGAGGGCCGCGAGGTCCCGCCCGGCCACACCCTCCGCACCCTCGGCGAGGACAGCCTGGCCCGGGTCGAGCTGCCGGACCGGACGACCGTCGACATCGAGTCCGACTCGGTCGTCCGGTTCGCCCCGGGCGGGTCGGCCGGGTCCCGGCTGTTCCTCGCCGCCGGGCAGTTGACCGCCGCCGTCCCGGACGGGGCCGGGGACCGCCGGTTCGTCGTCGGGACGGGGGCGGGGGACGTGTCCGCCCGGGCCGGGACGTTCGTGGTGTCGTCGGCCGGGCCGGAGTCGGCCCGGGTGGATGTCCGGGCCGGGAAGGTGGAGGTCGTCCGGGCCGACGCCCCGACCCCGCTGTCGTTCGCGTCCGGCGGGGCGTTCTTCCAGTCCGGGCTCGAGCGGGTGGTGACCGAGCCGGCCCTGCGGACCGACCGCGTCCCGGCCCGCACCCTGGCGTTCACGGGCGCCCGGTCCGCGGTCTACTCCCCGGACGGGGCCGGGGTGTGGGCGGCGTCGGCCAAGCAACTCACCTGGTGGACCCGGGACGGGGGCACCGCCGACACCGTGTTCGCCCCGCGGAAGGGGAACGACGGGTTCGCCGCCCTGTTCACCCCCGACAAGACGGCCCTGGTGACGTTCGTCGGCACGGGCAAGGAGGACAAGACGACGGTCCGCGACCTGCCGGGCGGGGAGGAGCGGGTGGCCCTCCCGTTCCGCCTCCCCGAGGCCCGGTTCTGGACCGTCGCCCCGGGGGCCGCGTGGTTCGCCGCCGCCGACCCGAAGCCGAACCACAAGCGGGTCCGGGTGCTCGACGGGGCGACCGGGGAGGAGCGGTTCACCCGGGAGTTCGCCGACCCGGTCGGGTGCGTGGCCGCGTCCCCGGACGGGCGGACCCTGGCGGTCGGCCTCTCGGACCTGGGGCGGGGGGTGAACAACAAGGTGGTCCTGCTCGACCCGGCCGGGGAGGCGGTCGGGGTCCTGCCGGTCCAGCGGAAGGGGCTGAACGCCCTGGCCTTCTCCGCCGACGGGCGGCTCCTGGCGGCCGGGTTCAACGGGCTGGTGCAGGTGTGGGACGTGCGGACCCGGGAGCTGGTCCGGTCGATCACCGGGTTCGAGCGGGTGGTCACCTGCCTGGCCTTCGCCCCCGACGCCCGGGCGGTCGCGGCCGGCACCCAGGACGGCCAGGTGTGGGTGTGGGACGCCCGGTCGGGGGCGGTGCGGCAGCTGATCGAGGTCGGCAGCCGGGGGGTGCGGTCGGTGGCGTTCGGCCCGGACGGGCGGCGGCTGGTGACGGTGGCGAACGACGCCCCGGTCGCCGTCTGGGACGTGGCCGACCCGGCGCCCGAGGTGCAGTGACCTGCGGGCGAGCCGGGAGCGTGAGCGACCGGAGGGGACGCACTCCGGTCGCTCACGCTCCCGGCTCGCCTTTTGGCAACCCCTCAGTGCCGCTCCGCGGCGGTCACCGGGCGGACGGCCATCTGCTGGGCGTCGAGCCCGCCGTCGACGGTGAACACGCTCCCGGTGCTGTACGCGGCCCGGTCGCTCGCCAGGAACACGTACCACCACGCCACGTCGTCGACGGTCGCGATCCGCCGCACCGGGATCTGCCCGATCACCGCCTCCCGCTCCGCCGGGCTCGACTTCAGCCCGAAGTCGGTCAGCGGCGTCTCGACCAGCCCCGGGGCGACGGCCGCGGTCGTGAACCCGTGCGGGGCGAGCTCGACCGCCAGCTGCCGGCACAGGGCGTTCACCGCCCCCTTGCTGGCGTCGTACAGGGTGTGCAGCGGCTCCGACCTGGTGGCGTTGAGCGAGGTGCTGAACAGGATGCGGCCGCCGCGCCGCTCGGCCTTCGCCCGCCGCACCACCTCCCGGGTCACCGCGACCGGCACCCACACGTTCAGCCGGAACAGGAAGTCGAAGTGCTCGCGGGTGATCTCGGTGAGCGGCGGCTCCTTGTACGTCCCGAGGTTGTTCACCAGGACATCCAGCCCGCCGAACGCGGCCCACGCCTCGGCGACCAGGCGTTCGGGCTCGCCGTCCTGGAGCAGGTCGGCGCGGACGTACCGGGCGTGCTCGAAGTCGCTGAGCAGCCGCTGGACCTCGGGGCACTTCTCCAGCGGCTTCTCGGACGTGACGACGACCTTCGCCCCGCTCGCCGCGAACGCCTGGGCGACCCCCAGCCCGATCCCCTGGCTGCTCCCGGTCACCAGCGCCGACTTCCCCGACAGCATCGCGATCCCCCGGCGGACGGGTCCGTCTCCGGGTGTCAGGATACGCGCCGCCGGCGGCGCGGCTTCGCCCCGCCGAGGATCCAGTTCTTGATGACGAGCAGCTGCCCCGGCGGCACCTTGTCCTTCCGGTTCTTGGGCATCGAGTTGTCCTCGACCGAGGTGAAGACGGTGCTCTTGTCCGGCTGCCCCGGGACCAGGATCACCCGGCCGCCGTCCCCCCCCTTCATGACCGCCGCCAGCGTGCGGAGGTCGACGCCCTCGTCCCGCTTCGTCGGCCCGTGGCAGTCGAAGCAGTACGAGCGGAAGATCGGGAGCACGTCCTTCTGGAAGGAGACGACCGGGACGGTCGGCTCCGGCGGCGGCTCGACCTTCTTCGGCTCCGCCTTCGGCGGCTCGACGACCTTGGGTTCCGGCTTCGGCTCCTCCTTCTTCGGCTCGGGCTGCGGCTCCTCCTTCGGCCCGACCTTCGGCTCCGGCTTCGGCGGGGTGACCTTCGGGGCCGGCCGCGGGTCGGGCCGCGGGGGCGCGGGGTCCTTCTCCTTCGGGGCTTTGGCCACCGGCTTCGGCGAGTCGTACCCCGTCACGATACCGAAGAAGAACCCGACCAGGACGAGGAACCCGTACACCCCGATGGCGGCCATCTGGCCGTTCTGTGACAGCCGGCCAGGGCGTTCGGGTTCGTCCAGCGAAGACGGGTCGTGCGTCATGGGTCACCCGTGGGCGCGTGTGTCGGGCCGGCGGCAGGTGCGGGTTCGACGACCGCCGGGCGGGGTCGGTTCCCGGAACGGCGGCCGCGGCGCTCCCGTTCAGGATATCATTCGAAGGGCGTCGGCGGTGGGGTGAACTTTCCGCCCCCGGGCCGAGGGCCGA
>PNKH01000159.1 GCA_013822345.1 Isosphaera sp. | reverse complement strand
CGCTCGCGTCACCGCACCCACGGGCGGAGCCGCTGGCCGAACGCCCACAGCCTCGCCCCCAACGTCCCCACGTCCGCCGCCAGCTTCTTCACCACCCGCCGGTACGCCCGCGCCGCCCCCGCCGGCACGTCCCGCGGCGCACACGCCCCCGCCGCGCTCCGCAGGTGGTCCTTCGCCTCCGCCAGCGCCGCCCGCTTCCCGCCCCGACCCGCCCGCCCCACCATCAGCACCGCCTCCGCCAAGGCCAGCACCAGCCGCGTCCCGTCCATCAGCAACACCGCGTCCACCCGGCCCGCCGTCGCCGCCGCCTCGTCCGCCTGACCCGCCAGCGCCAGGTCCAGCGCCAGCCACGCCCGGAAGTCCGCCAGCACGTCGTCCGGGCCGCCCAGCCTCACCGCCGCCCGGCACACCTCCAGCGCCTTCTCGTCCTGGTCCAGCCCCCGGTACGCGGCCGCCAGCGGCCGCAGCATCCACGCCTCCACCCCGTCCCGGTCCCGCCACTCGGCCAGCCACGCCGCCGCGTGCGCCAGGTTCCCGGTCGCCACCAGCGCCGCCCCCGCCTTCGCCCACGCCGGGGCGTCCGCCCGCAGCACCTCGCTGTACCGCGTCACCACCCCGTTCACCGGCCGGCCCGCCTCCGCCAGCGCCCACACGTACGCCAGCACCACCTCCCGACCCGCCGCCGGGTTCGTCGCCAGCAGCTCCGGGATGCGGTCGCTCACCGCCTCCGGGTCGCCGCCGGCCACCGCCCGCTCCGCCCACAACCCGGCCGCGTCCGGCGTCCCGTCCGGCGCCGCCGACAGTTCCCGCAGCTCGTCCGTCGCCCGCGCCCCCCAGCCCTCGGCGTCGAACGCCGTCGCCGCGTCCTTCAGCAGCCCGCGGCCCACCTCCGGGTCCTGGGCCAGCGCCCGGAACCGCGCCGCCGCCCCGTCCTGGTCGCCCTGCCGGCACGCCACCTGCACCCCGCGCAGCCGCACCAGCGGACTCTCCGAATGCTCGCCGACCGCCTTCAGGGTGCGCGCCGCCCCGGCCACGTCCCCGGTCGCCAGCTGCTCCCCGACCAGGCTCAGCCCGGCCGCCTCGAACGTCGGGTCGAGGTCGAACGCCCGCTGGAAGTCGGCCAGCGCCCCGCGGCGGTCCGCCACCCCGCGCCGGGCCTCCCCGCGGTACACGTACGCCACCGGGTTCCCCGGCTCCAACTGGACGAACTGCTCGCACGCCTCCAGGCACTCCCGCGGCCGGCCGGCGGCGTCGTGCCACGCCGCCAGCTGCCGCCACCCGAGCACGAACGTCGGGTGCTCGGCCACCACCTGCCGCATCAGCGCCACCGCCCGCGCCCGGTCCCCGCGCCGCGCCTCGACCCACGCCGCCCGGCCCCGCAGCTCCACCGGCAGCGGGTCGAACTCCGCCGGCCGGCACGCCGCCAGCGCCTCCTCGAACCGCCCGGCCAGCGCCAGCTGCTCCGCCTTGCAGTCGTGCCCCGGGACGAACTTCGGGTACGCCTTCACGCACGCCTCGGCCGCCCGCAGCCGGTCCCCGGGGTCGGCGTCCCGGCCGTCCGGCGACTCCACCCAGAAGATCGGCACCCACGGGTGGAACGGGCCGCCGCCCTGCCACGCCTCGCGGAGCACCCGGGCCGCCCGGTCCTCCCACCCGGCCTCCCGCATCTCGGCCAGCGCCGCCTGCACCGGCAGCGGCGACTGCCCGGTCCCGTCGCACACCTCGGCGAACGCCTTGAGGGCCGTCTCCGGGTCGTCCGTCCGGGCGGCCAGCCGGATCTGCCGGACGGCCGCGTCCGGCCCGGTCGCGTGCTCCTGCAGCACCGCCAGGGCGTCCCGGGCGTCCTTCTCCTCGTCGTCGGCCAGGTGGGCGTCGAACAGGACGGCGGCCGCGTGCGAGTACCCGGGGCTGACCTTCAGCGCCTCCCGCAGGTCCGCCTTCCCCCCGTCCCGGTCCCCGGTCTGGAGCTTCGCCTCCCCGCGCATCATCAGCGCCACCGGGTGCCCCGGCTGCAGCCGCACCAGCTCGCTCGCCGCCTCCAGGTAGTTCTCGGCCCGGCCGGTCTCGTTGTACCACTCGGCCAACTGGTGCCAGCCCCACAGGTACGTCGGGTCGACCGCGACCAGGGCCTGCATCGGCGGGATGGCGGCCGCGTAGTTGCCGCGCCGGGCCTCGACCCAGGCGAGCCGGCCCTGCAAGACGAACGGCAGGTCGGCGGCCAGCTCCGGCGGCTGGGCGGCCTCCAGGGCGGCGTCGAACCGGCCCATCTCGGCCAGCCGCTCCGCCTTCAGGTCGTGGGCCTCGACGTTCCGCGGGTCCAGCGCCGTCGCCCGGTCCAGCGCCGCCAGCGCCTCGTCGTGGTGCCGCGGGTGGTGCAGCGTCCGGGCCAGCCGGAGCCACACCCGCGGGTCCCCGGCCCGGTCCCGCGTCAGCTCGCGGGCCAGCTCGGCCGACTCGTCCGGCACGTCCAACCGCTCCGCCCACAGCTGCACCGCGTGCCACGCCCAGTCGTACCCCGGCTCGTGCCGGACCGCCAACTTCGCCCGGTCCAGGGCCTCCCGCGACCGGTTCGCGTCCCACAGCCGCTCGGCCAGGAACCCGTGGGCGAACGGGTCGAGCGGGGACCGCCGGGCGGCCCGCTCCAGCACCGCCACCGCCTCCGCCTCCTCCCCCGCGTCGTCCAGCGCGTCGGCCAGCTCCCGGGCGGCCACCGACCACCCCGGGGCGACCGCCACCGCCTGCCGCAGCGCCTCGACCCGCCCCTCCGCGTCCCCGGTCACCTGGGCCACCTGCGCCCGGTCGAGCCACAGCTTCGCCAGCAGCGGGAACCGGTCGGTCGCGTCCCGGGCCAGGGCCGCCGCCTCCTCCGCCCGCATCAGCCCGGCCATCTGCCCGATGACGACCGACCACGCCTGCCACAGGTCCGGCCGGTCGTCCAGGATCAGCTCCAGCGTCGTCAGCAGCTCGCCGTGGTCGTCCGGGTCGGTGTACACCTGCCGGGCCTGGTCCGCGAACGCCACCAGCCCGTCCCCGGCGTGCGGCTGGCGGCGGAGCTCGGCGGCCAGGAACGCCAGCGCCTCGCGCTTCTCGGCCCGCCCGCGGCTGAGCTGCACCAACTCGGCGACCATCGGCTCCTGGTCGACGTTCGCCCGGAGCGACTCGCGGATCGCGGCCAGGGCGTCGTCGGTCCGGTCGGCCCGCTTCAGCACCTGGGCCAGCACCGCGAAGTACCACGGGTGCTCGGGCTCGACCCGGCCGGCCCGCTCGACATCGGCCAGGGCCTCGTCGAGGCGCTTCCGGTCGGCCAGCACCAGCGCCCGCTGGCGGAGCGCCCAGGCGTCGTCCGGGCACTCGGCGAGCATCTCCGACACCGCCCGGTCGGCGTCCGCGTCCGGGTCGCCGGACAGGAACTCGGCCCGGAGCTTCAGGAGCGGGTGGTGGTGCGGGAACTTCTGGCACGCCTGGGCGAGGTGGGTGCGGGCGGCCGCCCGCCCGTCGGTCGCGGCCAGCAGCGCCGTCAGCGTCCGGTGGGCGTCGGCCGACAGCGGGTCGAGCTTGACGACTTCGAGGAAGTGGGCCCCGGCGGCGGCCACGTCCGGCTTGACCCTTGCGACGCGAGCCGCCGCCCGGTGCCAGGCCGCCGGCGGGACGAGCGGGCGGGCGGCGGCGAGGTCGGCGTCGGCGTCCGCGTGCCGGCCGGCGGCCGCCCGGCACTCGGCCCGGAACAGCAACAGGTCGCCGAGCGCGGCCTGCTCGGCGCGGCCGGCCAGCCCCTGGAGCTTCTTCACCGCCGCGTCGACGGCGGCGTCGGCCTGCTCCGGCTCGTCCCGGTCGAGCAGGGCGTGGAACAGGGCCCGGGTCGCGGCCGGGGCCGGGACGGCGGCCCGGCCGGCCTTCTGCTGGAACAGCCGCAGCGCCTCCGGCACCTGGTCGGTCGCCCGGGCGGCCCGGAAGTACGCCTCCGCGAACTGGTCCTCCCGGTCGTCGAGGGTGGCGGCGAGGCGGTACAGCTCGGCCGCGTCCGCGAACCGCCGGTCCTCCCACCACTGGGTCGCCAGCAGGTAGTACCCGGCGGCCGCCCCGGGGCGGTTCCGGACCGACCGCCGCAGCAGCCACGCGGCCTCCGCCTGCCGGTCCGGGAGCGGCAGCAGGGCCTGGGCCAGCGACTGCGCCAGCAGCGGGTCGGAGTCGATCTCCCCCCCTTCCGCCTCCAGCAGGGCCACCCGCTCCGGCATCCGGTTCAGGTCGCGCAGCACGCCGGCCTTCGCGGCGACCCACGTCGCCTCGTGCGGGAACCGGGCCAGCAGGGCGTCGTAGGCGGCGAGGAGCTTGACCGGGTGGGCGTCGTACCGCAGCACGGCGAGGTCGGCGAACGCGGTCAGCCGGTGCTCGGGGAACTCCTCCCGCATCCGCTCCAGCGCGGCGACGGCGGCGGCCCGGTCGTGCGTCAGCAGCGGCTTCTGCACCGCGTGCAGCGCCTCGCGCTCGGCGGCTTCCGGCAACTCCAGCCCGTCGAGTTTGGCGGCGTGTGCCGCCGGCACCAGGGCCAGGCAGCGCGGGCCGAACGGGCCGAACCGTTCCGTCAGCCCGGCGACCGGGGCCTCGACCGGCCGGCGCTCGTGCCCCTCGGCGAGGAACACGCTGCCGCGGACCGGGTCCGCCCCGACGCACAGCCGGGCCTGCGAGAAGCCCGCCTCGACCAGGGTGACGACGAACGGCACCCCGCGGCCGATCAGCTCCGCCGCGGCGGTCGGGCAGACGGTGAACTCGCGGCACACCCACCCGGCGCGCTCGGCCCGGTCGCGCTCGGCGGCGTCCGGCAGCCCGTCGGCCGGCGGCGGGGCGTCGGCGGCGGGTTCGGGGAGCGGGTGGTTCCAGAACCGCGCCAGCGCCTCGGCGACGGTCGGCGGCGGGGTGCCGGCGACCGCCAGGCCGAGGGGGAGGAGAAGTCTTTCCGGGCCCGGGGCGTGAGCGACGGGTCCGGCGTCACCCCGTCGCTCACGCTCAGGGCCCGGACGGGCGGCGAGGCGGTCCGCGAACGCGTCGTAGAACTCGTCCCCGACGGCCCGGGCGTGCTCCGCGGCGGCGGCGCGCTCGCCGAGGAAGTAGGCGGTGTCGGCCCGGCGGGCGGCCAGCCACTTCACGTTCTCCGGCTCCGCCAGCGGGGAGAACTCGGCGTACCGCTCGAGGGTGCGGCGGGCGTCGGCGTGGTGCCCGAGGTCGTTCTGGAGGGCGGCGAGTTGAGCCGACACCAACCCGCTCTCGAGTTGGGCCTCGGCGTCGGTCAGGAGGTCGAGGGCCTCGCGGTCCCGGCCGAGGCGGGCGAGCAGGTGGGCGGTCGACTGCACCCCGGGGCGGAACAGCGGGTGCAGCTCCAGCGACCGGCGGGCGGCGGCCAGGGCGTCGAGCGGGCGGTCGGCGAGTTCCAGGGCGCTGGCCTTCTCGACGTACGGCCACGGCCGGTCCGGGGCGGTCGCCTCGGCCCGGGCGAGGTACCGGTCGGCCCGGTCGGAGTCGCGGAGCCGGGCGGCGACGAAGGCGTGGAGGGAGAGCCAGTCGGCCTGGAGTTCCGGGGACGCCTCGGACCAGTCCGGGTGCCGCCGCATGAACTGCCAGGTGGCGAGCGGGCCGAACCGCTCCATCCGGTACCGGGCGTGGTAGTACACCGCCTCCGGGTGGGCCGGGGTGGCGCGGTACGCGAGCAGGTGCATCCGCCGGCCGAGGATCGGGGCCCCGAGCTGGATCGCGAGCCGCCCGCCGATCAGCCGGGCCGGGGTCCCGTCCCACCCCCGGTACGGCCCGACGGCGGCGGCCGCGTCGTGCGCCCGGCGGTACAGCCCGCGGGCGTACAGGTCGCGGATCCGGGCCAGGTCGGCGGGTGCGAGGTCCATTCAAGTCCCAAGAGAAGGGGTGAAGGGGTGAGGGGGTGAAGGGGTGACAAGACCGGGGTGTCTGGTCACCCCTTCACCCCCTCACCCCCTCACCCCTTCTCTTCCGAAGCGTCGGCCAGCGGGCCGAGCTGCGACAGGATGTTCCCGAGCTGACCGAGCCGCATCCCGAACCGGTCCAGGAACTCCCCGAGGACGAACTCGTCGTCCAGCTCGGCCCCGGCCGCGGCCACCCGGTCGGCGACGTCCCGGACCAGGGCCAGGTACGCCCGCTCCAGCGCCGGCAGGGCCTGCCGGCAGGCCGACCCGATGTCGGGGAACTCGTCCGCCCACCGGGCCAGGAACGCCCGCCACCGGGTGCCCCCGTCCTGGGCCGCCGCCTGCGCCTTCAGGAGCCCGACCTGCTCCTGCTGGAGGCCGACCAGTTGCCGCAGCAACTGGGCGACCTCCTCCTGCGGCGGCAGGGGCGGGGCCGGCACGGTCAGCGGCGGGGTGACGTAGAGCGGGGCGTTCATGCGAGGTCCGTGGCGGTCGGTCGGCGGGGTCGCGGAAATTATACGGACGCCCCGGACCGGGGCGAAAGCGGCGGGCGGGGGCGGGGAAATGGGACGAGCCGCCCGGGGGGGACCGGGCGGCTCGCGGGGGAAGAGTGCCGGGCGGGGTGGTTGGGGGGACCCGCCCGGACTTCGTGTCGTGGTTCTGGGGGGAACCGTCTCGACGCGGGTGGTCAAGCAGTCGCCGTGCCAACCGCCCCGGGCGGACCACCCGGCGGCCCGATCGCCCGGGATTCGTAGGCGCCGGCCGCGGACCGAGACTTCCATCCCCCGCGGCCCCCGGGGCGGGTTGTAAAAACGCGTCACCGGTTTGCACGGTCCGGCCGGTCGGCAGGTAAAGGTTACCGGGCTGTCGAAGAGAAGGGGTGAGGGGGTGAACGGGTGACAAGACCGGGCTGTCTCTGTCACCCCTTCACCCGTTCACCCCCTCACCCCTTCTCTTCCAACTCACCGGGCGGCCGCGAACCGCCACAGCGGCACGCACGGCGGCAGGTCCCCGACCTGGTACGCCTCCGCCCCGATCCCGTCCCGCAGCTTCTTCAGCGCCAGCCGCCGGTACGTCACGTAGTGGCAGTCGCTCCCGGCCTCCCGGACCGCGTCCCACAGCCGGTACAGCCGGTCCGTCTCCCGCACCACCTCGGCGAGGCTCGCGGCCCGGTCCGCCTCCCACACCATCCGGGCGTCCAGGTTCTTCCGGAACGCCCGGTTGAACTGGAGGGAGTCGGCCGTCAGCCGCTTGTCCGGGAGGCGGGCGGCGTCGGCCAGCGTCGGGGCGTCCTCCAGGTCGGCCCGCCGCTGGCGGAGGAAGTCGAGGTCGGCCTGGAAGTCCTCGGCCCGGGTCAGCACGTACCGGGTCTCCCGCGGGTCGAGGATCTCCAGCCGGACCGCCACCCGGTGGACCGCCTCCTGGACCGCCGCCCACCGCTCCGGCGGCGGGACCGACTCCGGGGCCCCGACCGGGGCGGACAGCAGCACCGACGCGAGGAACAGGTCGGACGGGGACATCGGAAACCCCCCAAGGTCGGTCCGGGCGCGGCGGGGCAAGCCCCGGCGCGGGACGCGGGTGACGGGAACGCGACACGGTGTGTCGGGTCGGGGAGGGAGCGGGCGGCCGACGGAAAGGAGTGTCCGACCCGTCGCGCGGCGCGGCAGGGCGGAGGGCGGTCGGCCCGACCTCGGCGATCCGGCGTGACCAGGTTGTGAGCACCGCCTATAGGCGGTCTTGATGAACTCTACAATACATCTCGTGTGCCGAGCCCCGGTTTTGCCATCCGGATCCATCGGAAGTGCCGTGGCAAAACCCGACGGCCCGGCGCAACCGCTTAAATCTTCGGGTGATGGACGTGGGCCGGCGGCGATGATTTCCGAACCGCGTCGCCCGGTTTGCTGTCACCTCAAGCCAGAGCGTGCGTAATTGCTCGGCATGTGGCTGCCGGCCACTAGGGCATAGCCCGACAATTCACCCAGTCATTACGGATGCTGCTTCGGACTTCGTCGCAGACGGGACCCTGAATTGCCGTCCGGCGCGGCATCCGATGCCGGCCGGGAATTCATCCGATCGGGGCGATACCCGGAAATGCCCCGCGGGTTCATTTTGCTATAACACTTCGGCCGGACCGACTCGCGGCCGGCGCGAAGGCCTGACGACTCGAACACATCCCCGCGGCCTGGCCGCGCTCCCGTTCCGGAGGTCACCGTGCGACCCGTTCGTTCCGCGTTCACCCTGATCGAGCTGCTGGTGGTGATCGCCATCATCGCGGTCCTGATCGGGCTGCTGCTGCCGGCCGTCCAGAAGGTCCGCGAGAGCGCCGCCCGGACGACGTGCCAGAACAACCTGAAGCAGATCGCCCTGGCCTCCCACGGCTACCACGAGGTGGCCGGGACGCTCCCGCCGAGCCGGATCTACAACGAGTACCTGTCGTGGGCCGTCCTCCTGATGCCGCACCTGGAGCAGGACCCGCTGTTCAAGCAGTTCGACACCACCCGGCGGTACATCGACCAGCCGGCGGCGACGGTCGCGACCGCCGTCCCGGTGTACTACTGCCCGAGCCGGCGGCGGCCGCCGAGCCTCAGCAAGGCCGGGGTCGACGACCTCGGGTCGGTCGACAAGCCGGGGGCGGCCGGGGACTACGCCGGGTCCGGCGGGGACCGGGCCGGGTACGGCGGTGAGCTGGACGGGTACAGCGGCAACCCGAACGCCCCGACCCCGGCCGACGGCTGCATCCTGGTCGCCACCCGGGTGGTCCGGACCGGGACCACCGTCACCTCGTGGCGCGGGCAGGTGACGCTCGCCACCATCGGGGACGGGGCGAGCAACACCCTCTTGTTCGGGGAGAAGCACGTCCCGCGGACGACGCTGAACGGGGACATCGGGGACGCGTCGATCTACAACGGGGACCACCACCGGACGGTCGCCCGGGTGGCCGGGCCGGACACCGCCGGCGGGTCGTTGCCGTACAACCTCGGGCAGGGGCCGAACGACGTGGCCGGCGGGGCCGGGCGGTACCAGCGGATCTTCGGCAGCTGGCACACCGGGGTGTGCAACGTCGCCCTGGCCGACGGCAGCGTCCGCACCCTGCCGAACGGCACCGACCCGGTCCAGCTCGGCCGGCTGTCCACCCGCAACGACGGCGGGGTCCTGACCCTGCCGTGACCGGGGTCATCCCGTAGCACAACCGTCCTCGGTCGTGCCCGCCGGCGCACGACCGAGGACGGTTGTGCTACGGGGGAGGGGCGGATGGCGGCGCGCTCACTCGCGGGGCAGGTCGCCCTGGTCACCGGGGCGTCGAGCGGGATCGGGTGGGAGCTGGCCCGCCAGCTCGCCGCCGCCGGGTGCAAGGTCGGCCTCGTCGCCCGCCGGGCCGGCCCGCTCGCCGACCTCGAGAAGGTCATCGCCGCCGCCGGCGGCACCGCCGCGACCGCCGTCGCCGATGTCGGAGACCGCGGCCAGGTCGAGTCCGCCTTCCGCCACGTCCGCGACCGCCTCGGCCCCGTCGACCTGGTCGTCGCCAACGCCGGGGTCGGGACGGCGACCCGAATCGACCCGGTGAACGTCGCGGACATCGAGGAGATGGTGCGGGTGAACCTGCTCGGGGTGGTGTACACCCTGTCGGCGGCGCTGCCGGAGATGCTGGCCCGGAAGGCCGGGCACCTCGTGGCGGTGTCCAGCCTGGCCGCCTACCGCGGGCTCCCGGGCGAGTCCGCGTACTGCGCCAGCAAGGCGGCGGTGAACGTCTTCCTGGACGGCCTCCGCGTCCAGCTCCGCCGCACCGGGGTCCGGGTGACCGCCGTCTGCCCCGGGTTCGTGACCACCCCGATGACCGCGGCCAACACGTTCCACATGCCGGGGCTGATGTCCGCCGAGGCCGCCGCCGGGCGGATCGTCCGGGCGGTCCGGGCCGGGACGAAGGTGTACAACTTCCCGTGGCGGCTCCACCTGATGGTGAAGCTCAGCCGGTGGCTCCCGGACTGGCTGATGGCCCGGGTCATGCCCGACACCGACGCCCCGGGCCCGAAGCCCGGGCCCCCGACCTGACCCCAACCCGGAGGTTTCCATGCGTGCCCTGACCGTCCTCGGCGCCCTGTTCGCGGCGGCCGCCGCCGCGGCCGACGAGAAGGACAAGCCGGCGATCAAGGAGGTGTCGCTCGCCGACCTGAAGCTGGCCGTCGCCCCGCCGGACAAGGGGCGGGCGACCGAGCCGGCCGTGGTCACCGCGGCGAGGGACCTGGTGAAGGTCACCCCGTTCACCCCGGGCGCGATGAAGGCGGTCGAGAAGCAGGCCGACTTCGACAAGGAGAAGGTGGTGGTGTTCTGGTGGGGCGGGTCGGGGCAGGACCGGGTCGCCGCCGGGGAGCTGAAGACGGCGGACGGGAAGACGACCGCGACGTTCACCTACACCCCCGGCCTGACCCGCGACCTGCGCGGCCACCTGCGGGTGTTCGTCGTCCCGAAGGACGCCGAGGTGAAGGTCGAGCCCGGCAAGCGGAAGTGACCCACACCCGGAGGTTCCGATGCGCCTCACGATGACCCTTGTCGCCCTGGCCGCCGCGTCCGCCGCGGCGGACGACAAGCCGGCGGCCCGGGCGGTGGACCTGGCCGGCGTGAAGCTGGTGTGGGCGGAGCGGGCCGGAACCCCGGCCGCGGTCGAGGTCGCCTCGGCCGACGAGCTGGCGAAGTCGAAGGCGTTCGCCGACGACGCGAGCCGGGACGCGGTCCGGAAGCGGGTGGACTTCGGGAAGGAGAAGCTGGTGGTGTTCGCGTGGTCGGGGTCGGGCGGGGACAAGCTGACCCCGGCGGTGGCGGCCGACGGGGCGAAGACGACGGCGACGTTCGCCTACCGGGCGGGCGCGACGGACGACCTGCGCCGCCACGGCCTGGTGTTCGCGGTGCCGAAGGACGCGGCGGTGAAGGTGGTCCGGGCCGAGCGGTAGGGTGGGCCGAGCCGGCGCCTCGCCGGCGAGTCCCACCATGCGGGGTGGTGGTGGGACTCGGCCGTCAAAGCCCGGCCTCGGCCCACCCTACTTCAGGTCCTTCAGGTCCCAGACG
>PNKH01000158.1 GCA_013822345.1 Isosphaera sp. | reverse complement strand
GCCGCGACGCGGAGTCCTCGGAGCGGAGCGCGAGCCGGGCGCCGCGCTCCGCTCCGAGGACTCCGCGTCGCGGCTAAACCGCGGCGTCGCCTCACGTCTTGTTCTTCAGCCCGTCGAGGAACCCTTCGAGCTGCCGGCTGCGGACCGGGTGCTGGAGCTTCCGCACCGCCTTCGCCTCGATCTGCCGCACCCGCTCCCGCGTCACCTTGAAGATCCGCCCGACCTCTTCCAGCGTGTAGGTGTACCCGTCGCCCAGGCCGTACCGCAGCTTGATGATCTCCCGCTCCCGGTACGTCAGCGTCTTCAACACCCCCTCGATCTTGTCCTTCAGCATCTCGTTCGTCGCCGCCGACACCGGCGACTCGACCGAGTTGTCCTCGATGAAGTCCCCGAAGTACGAGTCCTCGCTCTCCCCCACCGGCCGGTCCAGGCTGATCGGCTGCCGGCTGATCTTCAAGACCCGCTTGCACTCGTCGTACGAGATCCCGGCCTCCTTCGCCGTCTCCTCGATCGTCGGCTCCCGGCCGAGCTTCTGCAGCAACTGCTTCGACACGTTCCGCAGCTTACTCATTGTCTCGATCATGTGGACCGGGATGCGGATCGTCCGCGCCTGGTCGGCGATCGCCCGGGTGATCGCCTGCCGGATCCACCACGTCGCGTAGGTCGAGAACTTGAACCCCCGCCGGTGCTCGTACTTGTCGACGGCCCTCATGAGCCCGGTGTTCCCTTCCTGGATCAGGTCGAGGAACGACAGGCCGCGGTTCCGGTACTTCTTCGCGATCGACACCACCAGCCGGAGGTTCCCGCCGGACAGCTCCCGCTTCGCCTGCTCGTACTCGGCGAACCGGCTCCGCATGATCCCGACCCGCCGCCGCAGCCCGGCCGGCTCTTCCAGCGTGATCAGCATCAGGTCCTGGAGCTCCTTCTCCAGGTTCCCGCGCTCCTCCTTCGCCGCCCGGTCGCCCTTCAGCGCCTCCGCCTCGGCTTCCAGCTCGTCCATCCGCTGGCTGATCTGCTCCAGCTTCTTCATCAGCGGCTGGACCTTCTGCGTCCGGATCGACAGCTCCTCGACCAACGTCACCGTCTTGCGGCGGCGGCGGCGGAGCCGCTCCCGCAGGTCCTCCCGCTCCTTCTCCCCGGTCCGGTCGTCGAGGAGCCGCTGGAACTCGTCGACGTTCGCCTCCATCAGCGGCTCGAGCGTCCGCAGGTTGTGCGGCATCCGGGCCAGGATCTTGTCCTTCTCCAGGTTCTCCGTCTGCGACACCTTGATGGTGCGGTCGAACGGCAGGTCGCCGGCGTGCACCCGCTTCAGCGTCTCGGTCACCTGGCGGAGGGCGTAGTCACATTCGAGAACCTTGCGGCGGAACCGGCGGCGGGTGAGCTCGATCCGCATCGCCAGCGCCACCTCCTGCCGGCGGTCCAGCAGCGGGATCTCGCCCATCTGCGTCAGGTACATCCGGACCGGGTCGTCGATGTGCCGGCCGTCCCCGTCCGAGTCCTCGAACGACGGCAGCTCGGCCTCCCCGGCCAGGATCTCGTCGGCGAGGTTGGTCGGGGTGGCCTCCGCCTCCTCGCCGTCCTCGGCGTCGATCAGTTGGACGCCGTTCTGGTCGAGCAGTTCGTGGATCTCGGCGAGGCGGTCCGGCTCGGACAGCTCGGGCAGGGCGAGGTTCACCTCGTCGTAGGTGAGGGTCCCGGTCTGCCGGCCCTTCTCGATCAGGCCCTTCAGAACCTCGTCGTTCTTCCAGTCCATCCGAGCCCCTCCGCGCGGGCCGCCCCCCGGGCCGGGCCCGGGAGGTGGGTCGAAGACGGTATGATGTCGAACCTGGTGGCCGCTGTCGTGGTCGCTACCCGGCGTTCTTCCGCGGGCCGTGCGTCTCCTGGAGCCGGCGGAGCAGCTCGACCGCCTCGTCCCCGGTGGCCGAGGCCAACTGCTCCCGCACGAGCTTTCGCTCCGCTTCTGCCCCAAGTTCCACGAACCGCCCGAGGATGCGCCCGAGCCACTCGTCCCGGTCCTGCATGTGCTGGCCGACGAACTGCAGCTTCTGGGCGCTCTCGAACAGGTCCGGGCGGTCGGCGAGCCGCTCCCGCAGCACGTCGAGGTCGGGGACGAGCCCGGCGGCGTGGGCGGCGTACACCTCGGCGAGGAGCCGGCGCAATCCGGTGTGGGTGAGGGCGTCGGGGCTGACGGCGTCCGCCGCCCGCGGCACCAGGCCGGGGTCGGCCAGAACGATCTCGAGTAACTGCCGCTCGGCCGCGACCGCCGGGCCGGCCTTGGCCTCCCGCGGCGCGGCGGCCGGCGCCGGGGCCGCCTTCGCCGCCGCCTGCTGCTCCTTCCGCCGCCGCTCGGCCTTCAGCTCCCCGAGCCGCGCCCAGACCGTCTCCTGCCGGAGGCCCAGGCGGTGGGCCAGCCGGGTGACGATCAGTTCCTGCTTCACCTGCGCGGCCTGGCTCTGTAGGGATGGGGCCGACGCCATCAGGTCGAGCACTTCCTCGACGACCCGGCGGGTGCCTTCGACCGTCGTCGCGCCTTCACGTTCGAGGAGTGTGTTCAGTTTAAAGTCCAGGGCGTCGACCGCCGAGGCCAGTACGCGCCGGAAGGTGTCGACACCGTCAGCGCGAACGAGAAGGTCGCACGGGTCAAGTCCGTCGGGCAGCACGGCGATGGCAAGCTCAACGTCGTCCGCGATGAACATTGGCAGCGAGCGGTCTACGCCGCCGAAGCCGCCCGCGTCAGCGTCGTAGACTAGCACGACCTTCAAGACAGCCTTGTTTCGCGTGTGAGTATCGAAGCGGGCCGCGCGAAGGATCTTCTGGACGTGGCCCGAACCGAACGCCGTTCCCATCGTTGACACGACGTTGGTGATGCCGCATTGGTGGGCCATCATTACGTCAGTGTACCCTTCGACGACGGCAACTGTCTGTGTGGACGCGATCTCGTGTCGAGCCAAGTCGAGACCGAAGACGACCTCACTCTTTTTGAACAGCGGCGTGTCCGCGGAGTTGTAGTACTTCGGGGCGCGGGCGGCGTACGGCGACTCGGGCATGATCCGCCCGCCGAACGCGATCGTCTGGCCGCGGACGTCCCGGATCGGGAAGACCACCCGGTCGCGGAACCGGTCGTAGAACCCGCGGTTCTCCTGCCGCGGGGCGGTCAGCCCGACCTCGACCAGCACGTCGGACGGGACGCGGTCGGCGGCGGCGAGGCGGACGAGCCAGTCGCCGGCGAGCGGGGCGAACCCGAGGCCGAAGTCGCGGACCGTCTTGCCGGACAGCTTCCGCCCGCCGAGGTACTTCCGGGCCGCCTCGCCGACCGGGTCGTCGAGCAGGGCGTGCTGGTACTTCGCCTGGGCCCACCGCATGGCGGCCAGCAGGCGGGTGCGGTGCTGGTCGTGCGGGGACGCCTCGGCGGCGTCGAGCTTGATCCCGGCCCGCTCGGCGAGTATGGCCCGGGCCTCGACGAACCCGACCTTCTCCATGTGCTGGACGAAGGCGAACGCGTCGCCGTGCTGGCCGCACGCCCAGCACCGGTAGCGCTGCCGCTTCGGGTCGACGTCGAGGGACGGGCGGGAGTCCTGGTGGAACGGGCAGAGGGCCTTGAAGACGGCCCCGGCGGGCTCGACGGCGAGGTACGAGCCGACCACCGCGACGATGTCGCTGGCGGCCTTGATCTGCCTGGTGAGCTCCACCGGGTCGGACGGCACGGGGCACCCTTCGCCAGTGCAAAGTGCGGAATGCAAGGGTCGGAGCGGGGGCTCCCGCGCCGCACGTTCCATTCGTCCTTTGGTCACTGAAAGCGGTCGGCCTGCGCGGTCGGTGGTCGGGTTCCCGGTCCCCGTGCTGCGGTGGAGCGTGGCGGTCCGGCGAGGTGCCGTTGGGGTGAGCCGCCTGGGTGGGGGGTGGGGTGACCTCGAGCGTGCCGCGGCTCAATCCGGAGCCTTAAAGGTCGGTGCATCAATCCGTTGATGCTCCGCGAATTATAGCCGATCGGGTGGGGCCGTCAACCCGACTCCCCGCGCCCCGCCGGGCCCTCCGCACCCCGGTTACTTACCCCATCCCCCGCCCCCGGGCGGCCCCCCGGCCCGGTTTCCCCACCGCCCCCGCACCCGCCGCCCCGCCCATCCCGCCCACCCCGCGCCGCCGACCCGCGACCGGTGCCTCACGCCGCGGGCCGAACCGGTCGTGCCTCGGTTTCGCCGCTTGCGGCGTTGCGCCCGGGTCGCGCAACGTCGCAAGCGGCGAATCCGAGGCACGACCACCGAACTTCGTACTTTGAACTCGAAACCGTCCCGGGGGGTTGGTTAAACTGCGCGTAGTCCGGGGGGCGGCCATGGGGATCCCGACGGTCCTATTCGCACAAGAGCCGCCGAAGCGGACCGAGCCGTTCCTCCGCAGGGAGGAGGACTGGGTCGTCGTCGGCCTGCTGGTGCTGACCATGTTCGCCGGGGCCGTCGCGTTCTGGCTGGTCGACCGGTGGCGGAAGCGGCAGGCGGCGGCCCGGAACCAGGCCGAGGAGCTGACCGACTACCGCGGCATGTACGACCGGGGGGAGATCACCGCCGCCGAGTACGCCCGGCTCCGGGACCGGGTGGCCCGGCGGCTGAAGGACCCGCGGCCCGGTGGCGACCCCGCCGACCCCCCGCAGGCCCCGCCCGCCGCGGGGGCGCCGCCCGAACCGCCCCCGCCGGCGTGACTTCCCCGCCCGGCCCGCGCGGCAGAACCCGCAGGGGCGCGCCGCCGGAGCCGGCCGGTTGCGCCTGTTCTCCCGAACCCGGGCCGCGCCCCCGCCGGGCGGCGGTATGATGTCGCTGAAGACGGGCCGCCCGCCCGTCCGAGACCGGCAGCCACCAACCCGTTCGCCGGACCGGCGAACCCTGATCGGGGAGCCCAATGGCTTCGGACCGCACCCCCGGCGACCACGGGACCCGCAAACCCCCCGGCACCGCCGGCCGGAACCGCAACGCCTACTGCTCGTTCTGCCGCCGCTCCCACCGGGATGTCGGCCCGCTGGTCGAAGGCCCCGGCGACGTGTACATCTGCGGCGAGTGCATCGAGCTGTGCCAGTCGATCATCGACCAGGAGAAGAAGCGGCGCGGCGGGCCGAAGACGGCCGCGTCCAACGTCCCGTCCCCGCGGTCGCTCAAGGAGAAGCTCGACGGGTACGTGATCGGCCAGCAGCGGGCGAAGAAGGTGCTCTCCGTCGCCGTTCACAACCACTACAAGCGGCTCGCCATCGGCGACGCCCGCGATGTCGAGATCGAGAAGAGTAACCTCCTGTTCATCGGCCCGACCGGCAGCGGCAAGACGCTCCTGGCCCGCACCCTGGCCAAGATCCTCGACGTCCCGTTCGCGATCGGCGACGCCACCACCCTGACCGAGGCCGGGTACGTCGGGGAGGATGTCGAGAACCTCCTGCTGAAGCTGTTGCACGCTGCCGACTTCGATGTCGAGGCGGCCCAGCGCGGCATCATCTACATCGACGAGATCGACAAGATCGCGAAGACCTCGCAGAACGTCAGCATCACCCGCGACGTGTCCGGCGAGGGCGTCCAACAAGCCCTGCTGAAGATGCTGGAGGGGACGGTGTCGAACGTCCCGCCGCAGGGCGGGCGGAAGCACCCGGAGCAGCAGTACATCCAGGTCGACACGTCGAACATCCTGTTCATCTGCGGCGGGACGTTCGTCGGGATCGAGGACATCATCGCGCGGCGGCTCGGGCGGAAGGCGATCGGGTTCGGGGCGGTGAACGAGGCCCAGCGGGAGCGGTCGCTCGGCGAGTTGCTGAACCAGGTGACGGCCGACGACCTGATCGAGTTCGGGATGATCCCGGAGTTCGTCGGCCGGCTGCCGGTCCTCGCCCCGCTCGACCCGCTGGACGAGGAGGCGATGATCCGCATCCTGACGGAGCCGAAGAACGCCCTGGTCCGGCAGTACCAGAAGCTGTTCGAGATGGAGGGGGCGGAGGTCGAGTTCGAGGCGGCCGCGCTGCGGGAGATCGCCCGGCTGGCGAAGGTCCGGGACACCGGGGCCCGGGGCTTGCGGGCGATCGTCGAGGACGTGATGCTGGACGTGATGTACGACCTGCCGGAGATGGAGCACAAGGGGAAGCACGTGATCACCGCCGAGGTGGTCCGCGGGGAGCGGAAGCTCGGCGAGAAGAAGCCCGGCAAGAAGAGCGCGTGACTTCCCGTCCGGGCCGGAACCGTGGGCGACGGGGGTCCGCTTTTCCGTCGCCGACGCGTCCGGCCCGGACGGCCGTGCCTATTGTTGGTTCATGACACCCGACGACGTGCCCGACGACTTGCGTGCCCTTCTCGCCCTGGCCCGCAACTACCTCCGCACCCGCGACGACCTCCGCGACGGGGTGGCCGTGCTCGGCCGCGCCCTCACCGCGCTCGCGGCCTGGTCCGCCCCCGAGTCGGTCCCGACCCCCGACCCGGGTCCGGTCACCCCTTCACCCCTTCACCCCTTCACCCCTTCGCCCCCGCCGCCCCCGGCCCCGCCGATCCGCTCACTCCCGCCGCTCACCTTCGCCCCGCCGCCGACCACCCCGGCCCCGCACCCGGCGGGCGGCGGCAACGGCGAGGTGTCGCCGAGCCCGCTCCCGGTCATCGCCGAGCGGTGCCGGATCAAGGCCGAGGCGTGCGCCGCGGTCGCCCGCCGGCTCCGCGGGTCGGACGAGCGCGACGCCCTCGGGGCGGTCATCGCCCGGGCCAACGCCCAGCCGGACTGCTACCTCTGGTTCTTCGACGGGCGCGACCACTCCGAGGCCCCCGGGGTGTGGGCCGACCTGTCCGCCGCGTTCGCCGCCGGGGCCGACGCCGCCGACCTCCTCCGGGCGTGGTGGGTGCTGCCCGAGCCGAACCGCGGCCGGTCCGCCGGCGAGGTGCTGCACCTGGCGGCCGAGGCCCAGGCGGTGCTGTACGCGGCCGTCGCCGCGGTCGGGCGGACCAAGCCGGACGGGGACCAGGTGCAGTTGTTCGTGACGATCCGGGAGGAGGCGGCCCGGATCCAGGTGTTCATCCACCGCTACCTGAAGCGCGAGGACCGGGCGGACCCGGCCGCCGGGCCGGCGGTCGCGGCCCGGGTTCGGGAGCTCACCGCCCCCCTGCGGCGGGCCGCCGAGGCCGGGAAGAACCGGCAGAAGCTGATGTCGAACCTGCGGTACAAGGCCCGGAAGTTGAAGGACGACCCGGCCGGCGGGGCCGACGAGTGGCCGCGGGTGGTCGAGCTGCTCGACGAGCTGGTCGCCGGCGGGCTGCCGCCGAGCAACGCCGACCTCCGCGACCTCCTGCTGCCGGTGTTCGACGCCGTCCCGGACGAGACCGAGCTGACCCCGGCGGCGACGCTGGTGTTCCGCGAGATCGACCGCTACCTGGCGACCCGGCCGGCGGCCGAGGAGCCGCGGGCGGCGGAGGCCGCGTCGGCGGAGGTGGCGGAGGTGCGGGGGCTCCTGGCCGGGAGGCAGATGGTGCTGATCGGCGGGCAGGTCCGGCCGGCCCGGCGGGACGCCCTGGTCGACGCGCTCGGGCTGACCGACCTGCTCTGGATCACGACCGAGGAGCACGAGTCGCTGACCGTGTTCGAGGCCCCGATCGCCCGGCCGGAGGTGGCGGTGGTGCTGCTGGCGATCCGGTGGTCGAGCCACTCCTACGCCGGCGTCCAGGAGTACTGCGACCGGTACGGGAAGCTGCTCGTCCGGCTGCCGGCCGGGTACCACCCGAACCAGGTCGCGCACCAGATCCTGGCGCAGGTCGGGCACCGCCTGCGGGGGTCCGGGTGACGCCTCCGTCCGGGCCGGAAGCGTGAGCCGCGGCTCGTTGCCGCCGTCGCGTACGCTTCTCGGACGGAGGCGTCACCCCCACTCGATCAGCGACTGGGTCTTCACCACCGCCAGCTCGTCCGGGAAGGTGTGGAACGCGGCCAGGCTGAGTCCGCCGGCGACCGCGGTGGCGATCAGCACCCCGAGCGGGGCCAGCCCGAGCCGGTCCCCGCCCCGGCAGTGGAACACCAGCCCCTTCCGGGCCCCGTCCGCGGCCAGCTCCTCGTGGGCCCGCGGGTACTGCTCCGGGGCCAGCACCTCCACCTGCGACCGCACCGCGTACCGCACCCCGCCGCCCAGCCCGCACCGCCCGCCGCCGCCCGGCCGGTGCCCGAGCCGCCACCCGCGGGCCGGCAGGTCCATGTCCCGGGTCGCCGTCACCTCCTCGACGTACACCCGCCCGTCGGTCCACCCGGCGGCGTGCCCGGTCCGGGTCAGCCGGGCCGTCAGGGTGTACCCGTCCCGGGTCACCGCCCGGGCGGCGAGCACGTCGAACAGCTCCGGGTGGAGCGGGCGGTCGTACACCCGGAACACCAGGTCCGCCACCCGCGGGCGGGCGAACAGTCCCCCCATCCGCAACCCCTCCCGGGCGCGCCGCGCCCGTGGGGATTGTACACCACCCCGGAAACGCAGAGCGGGGGCCGCCGGCCCCCGCCCGCATCACCGGACGAACCCGCCCGTCACTCGGGCTTCTTCCCGTCGCCGGTCGTCCCGCCGGTCGACCCGCCGGTGGTGCCGCCGGTCGTCCCGCCCGGCATCGGGTGCGGCTGGACGATGATGCCCCCGCACCCGCCGGCGTGGCCGTGCCCCGGGTGCATCATGTGCCCGCCGTGCGGGTAGACGATCGTCCCGGAGCACCCGCCGCCGTACCCGGCGAAGCTGCCGTGGCAGCCGCCCGCGTACCCGACGTAGCTGTACCCCATCGGGCTGCCGGTGCACCCGCCGGCGTAGCCGTACGCGGCCCCGCCGTGGCAGCCCGCCCCGCCGCCGTTGCACCCGTTCCCCTTGTGCTTGCCGAGGAACCCGCCGCCGCCGTTGCGGAGGCCGAGGAACCCGCCCTTGCCCGAGCACCCGCCGGACATCATCCCGGAGCAACCGTACGACGACACGTACCCGCCGTCGCACCCGTTGTTCCGCTTCCCGAACCCGGCGGTGTCGCCGGACCCGGTGACCGCGACCATCATCACCATCCCGTACATGAGGCTGCTCCTTCGAGGTGTGGGACCCGCCCCCGGCGGCGCGGGCCGGGCGGCAGGGTGGTTGCGAGTGAGGGCGACAGGCGACCCCGCGGGGTGATCGTAAACTGGGAATACTGGGAGTCAACGGCAATTTGGGTGATCTGGGATGTCTGCCGCCCTTTTTCCGACGGGGTGGGTTGCGCCCTCCGGGTCACGCGGGTTGCAACGATCGTGCCGGTGAGCCCCGCCGCCCCGCCGCCGGCCAACACCCCCCGCCCGGTTCCCGTTATCCTTTCCGCCGGCCCCGGCCGATCCGGTATCCTGACCAAGGGCCGCCCGCCGCACCCCGGGTTTGGAAGAGAAGGGGTGAGGGGGTGAACGGGTGAAGGAGTGACAAGACCGGGGGTGTTTTTTATCACCCCTTCACCCGTTCACCCCCTCACCCCTGCTCTTCCGGCCCGCCGCACCGCGAGACGCCGTCATGGAACGCGACGCCCCCGCCCCGGGGCCGGTCCCCCCGGCCGACCCCGTCCCGCAGTACCCCCCGAGAAGCGCCCGACGCACCCTGGCCGCCGGGGTCGGGATGACGGCCGCCGCCGCCGCCCTCGGCCTGGTCGGCGGGGCGCTCGGCTCCCCGCCGGCGGCGTTCACGCCGGTCCAACTGTTCCTCGCGTTCGTGGGGGTGGTGACCGCCGGGGCGGCGGTGTCGATGCGGCCGGACCTGTGGTGGGCCTGGGCCGGGGGGGCGGCGGCCGCGCTCCTCGGGTCGGTCGGCCTGCCGGCGAGTTGGGACTCGTTCCCGCAGCTGTTCCGGGCGGCCGCCGGGGTGGCCGCGGCCGGGGCGGTGCTGGTCCGCTGCCCGGTCCCGGCCCGGGTCGCGGTGGCGTCGGCCGTGATCCTGTTCCACTTCACCGGGATCTTCACCGCCACCACCTCCCCCCCGCCGCAGCCGTGGGTGGTGGAGCAGGCGTGGACCCGGGTGTACGAGCCGTACCTGCGGTTCGTGTACCTGCGGAACGCGTACCACTTCTACTCCCCGGACCCCGGCCCGGCGAGCGTCCTGGTGTTCCACCTGAAGACCGAGCCGAAGGAGCCCGGCGGGGCCCCGGAGTACCGGTGGGTGCTGCTGCCGAAGCGGCCGGAGGACGTCCGCGACCCGCTCGGGGTGTCGTACTACCGGCGGCTGTCGCTGACCGAGCACGCGGCCCGCCCCGGGGCCGGGCTGCTGGCCCCGGCCGACCAGGCGGAGAAGAAGGAGGCCGAGGCCCGGCGGTTCCAGCGGTCCCCGTTCGCCGCCGGCCGCGGACCGGGGGCGGGCGGGAAGGAGCCGATCCCGTACCACCCGTTCGAGCCGCCCGGCGCCCAGTACTTCCAGCCGAGCCCGGAGGTGTCCCGGTTCCTGCTCCCGTCGTACGCCTCGCACGTCATCCTGGAGCACACGTCGTCGGTGGACGAGGCCCGGCGGACGACGGTGAAGGTGTACCGGCTGCAGCACCGCACCCTGCCGGTCGACCAGTTCGTCCGGCGGATGCCGAACGGGCAGTACCAGAACCCGTACCACCCGGGGACGTTCCGGCCGTACTTCCTGGGCGAGTACAACGCCCGCGGGGACCTCCTGAACCCCGAGGAGGAGCTGCTGTACTGGCTGGTCCCGGTCCTCCCCCGGTTCCCGGGCCCCGGGGACCCGAACCCGAAGGACTACGACGACTACATGTCCGCCCACGCCCTCGGCCTGCCGATCGAGGCCGTCCGGGCGGCCGCCGAGCAGGACGGGCGGGTGTTCGACTGGAGCCTCCTGAGATGACCACCACCCCGACCCCGCCCGCCCCCGCCCGCCCGTGGTGGCGCGGGTGGGCCGACTTCTGGTTCCGCCCGGCCGACCCGACCACCCTCGGGTTCGTCCGGGTGTGCACCGGCCTGCTGGTCCTGTACGTCCACCTCGCCTACAGCGTCGACCTGCAGGCGTTCTTCGGCAAGCACGGGTGGTACTCCCTCGCCCTGGTCGACCGGGAGCGGCGGGAGGCCCCGACCTACGTCACCCCGTTCGGGGACTGGGACGACCAGCTCGTCTTCACCCGGCTGTCCGACTACCCGCACCGCCGGCAGGCCCTGATGGGGTTCCTCCGCGGGCTGCCGGCGGACAAGGGGCAGCGGGCCGCCGCCCTGGCGCTGCTGACCCGGCTCGCCCCGCCGGACCCGAAGGCCGCCCAGCCCGACCCGCTCGACGTCCGCCAGGTGCTGGAGTACGTCCGCCAGCTGAGCACCCGCCAAGAGATGGAGAACCACCTGCGGGTGCTGGCCGCCGGGGCGGACCCGGCCGCCCCCGGGGCCGGGGACCTGGACCGGAACACCCCGCCGTTCCTCCGCCACCGCGACCCGGCCGTCCGGGCGGCGATGGCGGCCGAGGTCCGGGCGTTCTGGGAGGCGCTGCCGAAGGACGTCTCGACCCAGGCCCGGACGTACGTCCTGGACCACTTCGTCGAGCTGCCGGCGGAGGTCCGGCAGGCCCTGGTCCGGTACATGGTCGAGCTGCCGGACGACCCGAGCGGGCGGGAGGCCCGGCTCGCCTACCTGGAGTACTGGAACAACGACCCGCGGCTGGCGCACCGGACCGGGCTGAACAGCTTCTCGGTCTGGTTCCACGTCACCGACCCGACCCAGATGGCCCTGGTGCACGCCGGGGTGCTGGTGGTGATCGTGCTGTTCACCCTCGGGCTGTGGACCCGGGTGACCTCGGTCCTGGTGTGGGTGGCGTGC
>PNKH01000157.1 GCA_013822345.1 Isosphaera sp. | reverse complement strand
CCCGCCGAAGAAGCCCGCCCCGAAGAAGGGCCCGGCGGTCGACCCGCCGGAGAGCCCCGGCGGCCCGCCGGCCCTCCCGGAGCTGCCGCCGTCGCCGCCGACCCCCGTCGCGCCGCCGGGCGGGTAAGGCACGGTCCGCGTGCCGCGGGAGGGCGAGGCTCCTGCCGAGCCGCGGACGCCAGGCTCGGCGGGAGCCTCGCCCTCCCGTTCGCGACTCGCCCAGGTCGGACTGACAGCCGGGTGTCACTTTTGCAGCCGGCGGGGCGGTCCCCGCCGGGCCCGTCGCCGGAAGTCCTTGGTCGCCATTCCCCTCCTCCCGTCATGCCCCCCGCCCGCAATTTGGCACGCGGCTTGAAGTGCACCTCGGCGTGCCGGCGACGGGCGTGAATCCCGTCCCCGGGCGTCCCCTCTAACAGGGCGGAACCGGGCCCGGACCTGGACCCCAAACCAACGTGGAGGAGTGCCGATGACCGTCAACCGCCACCCCTTCGGGGCCCTGTGGCAGGAGTTCAACCAGGTGCAGGACGAGTTCACCCAGTGGCTGAACCGGGCGTCCGGGGCCGCCGCGGCCGCCCCGCTGAGCGTGTGGGAGGACGAGCACGCGGTGTACGCCGAGGCGGACCTGCCGGGCGTCGACCCGGCGAAGCTGGAGGTGACCGTCACCGAGGGGAACCAGCTCACCGTGCAGGGCGAGCGGACCCCGCCGGAGGTGGCCGGGGCCGCCTGGGTGCGGCAGGAGCGGCCGTTCGGCCGGTTCACCCGGGCGGTGGGCCTGCCGGCCCTGGTGGACGCGGACAAGGTGGAGGCGAAGTACGCCGACGGGGTGCTCCGGCTGACCCTGCCGAAGCACGAGGCGGCGAAGCCGCGGAAGATCGCCGTCCGCGGCGAGTGACACCCCCTTCGACCCACGACGCCCCGGGCTCGCCCGGGGCCATTACACCCAATCACGAGGAGTGACCATGTCGACGTTGGTGCGCCGGCCGGAGGCTGCCCCGGCCGCGGTGAACGGGACCGGCGAGGAGCAGGCGGTGACCCTGACCCCGCGGGTGGACGTGCTGGAGACGGAGAACGAGTTCCTGGTGCTGGCCGACCTGCCCGGGGTGAAGCCGGACCAGGTGGACATCCGGTTCGAGAAGGGCGAGATGTCGGTGCACGGCCGGCGGCCGGGCGGGAGGGACCGGGCGGCGACGCACTACCACCGGGTGTTCGCGGTGGCCGAGACGGTGGCCGCGGACAGGATCACGGCGGACCTGAAGGCCGGGGTGCTGACGGTGAAGCTGCCGAAGGTGGAGGCGGTGAAGCCGAAGCGGATCGCCGTCACCGGCTGACCCGATGACCAGACCGGAGCGCCCCGGGCACCCACCCGGAGCGCTCCCGCGCTCACTTCTTGAGCGGGTTCCGGGTGAACTCGTAGCTGGTCATCCACTCCCGCCACTCCCCGGGCTTGAGGTTCTCGATCAGTAGGAACGGCTCCGGGCAGATCGTCGTCTTCACGCCCCACACGTTGAGTTTCGCGAGCGGGTAGCCGGTCCGGACGCCGACAGTGATCCGACTCGGTCCGTGCCGGAGGTTGAAACCCCGGTCGTCACGCTTGGGGTCGAACCCGGTCATCCCGGCCATCACGAACCCGTCGGTTAGTTTGTCCTTGAACCGGAGTTCCTTCCCCTTCAATTCGACCAAGTCGCCGAACTTCCCCTTTTGGTCCTTCGCCCCCACCTCGAACGGGAACGCGATCGAGTAGTTCGGCCCGACCCCGTCGCCGTCCACGTTGAAGAAGTTGTGGTTGTAGAAGTCGGTCGTGATCGGCTTGTCGCCGGTGTTCCTGACGCCGTGCACGACCGTCAGCGAGGCCCCCGTCACGAACACGATCTTGACATACCGGTAGCCAAAACCGTTCGCCTTCTGCTCCGCCTCCCAGATGACCCCGTTGTTGATCGCGTCCACCCGTTTCCACGCCGCCGGCTTCACCACCTTGTACCGGTTCGCGAAGTGGTACTTCTCCTCCTTCGGCTTCTCCAGCTCGCCGACGCCGATCTTCAGGAACGTCCCGCCGACCTTCGCCTCGGAGTACCCGAGCGGCTCCTGCATCCCGAACTCCTCCGCCGGCCCGATGATGTCGTCGTGGTTGGTCGGGTCATGCTTCTCCTTCCACGGGCCGAACAGCTTGTGCCCGGCGAACTCGACCTCGCCGAACACCCCGGCGTGGTCGAACCGGGTCCCGCGGTAGAACCCCTTCTCCGCGTCCGGCAGATACACCTTCACCTTCAACTTGTCGTTCGTGAGGTAGACATGGGGGTAGTCGTCCGCGGCGGACGGGCCGGCGGCCCACGCGAACACGACGGCGGCGACCAGGTGGCGCATCGGCGGGCCCTCCGAGGTTGCCGGCCACTCTACCCCGCCGGCCGTTCGTGCGGTAGTGTAAACCCGACCGCACCTACAACCCACCACACGGAGCAGCATGTTCGCCCGCCGCGACTACATCCGCGACTACATGATGATCCCGCCGGGGACCGGCGAGGCGTCGGTGGTGAACGTGATCGTCGAGATCCCGAAGGGGCGGCGGAGCAAGTTCGAGGTGGACAAGGTGACCGGGCTGATCAAGCTCGACCGGTACCTGTACAGCTCGGCCGTGTACCCCGGGGACTACGGGTTCGTCCCGCAGACGCTGGCCGAGGACGGGGACCCGCTGGACATCCTGGTGATGGTGAACGAGGCGACGTTCTCCGGGTGCCTGATCGAGGCCCGGGTGGTCGGCATCTTCCGGATGCGGGACAAGGGGCACAACGACTTCAAGGTGCTCGGGGTGCCGCACCGGGACCCACTGTTCGCCCACATCCGGAGCCTGAAGGACGTGCCGGCCCACTTCGTCCGGGAGGTGGAGTTCTTCTTCACCACCTACAAGCAGCTGGAGGGGGTGACGGTCGAGCCGATGGGGTGGGCGTCGAACGAGGACGGGACGGCCGAGGTGCGGTCGTCGGTCGAGCGGTTCCGGTCCACCCTCGGGAGCGTCCGGGACTGACGGCAGGGTTGTAGGGTGGGCCGAGCCCGGCTTTGCGGGCGAGTCCCACCCTGCGGGGGCGGTGGGACTCGCCGGCGAAGCGCCGGCTTCGGCCCACCCTACTACGCCACCCCCGCCCGCAGCTCCTCCCGCACCCGCATCAGCAACTGGCCGAGGCGGTTCTTGCCGCTCCCGTCCCCGCCGTCGCCCCAGTAGCTGTCGTTCGCGGTGTGCTCGACCAGCACCGCGTCGCCGGTGCCCAGCAGCACGGCCTTCAGCTCGTCGTGCTGGGTGAACTTCGCCCGCAGCGCGTCGAGCATCACCTGCTCCTTCACCGCCTCCCAGTCGCGCCGCAGCGGCCGCTTCCGGTCGCGGCCCATCCGCGCCGCCTCCGACGGCTTGGTCGCCTTCCGGATCTCCTCCTCGTCCGGCTCGCCGGCGAACTTCTGCGCCTGGAAGTAGTGCTCGCTCGTCGGCCACCGCTTCCCCTTCAGGAAGACGGAGTGGCGGGAGAAGTTCGAGAAGCAGCCGTGCTCCCCGGTGGTCGAGTAGAAGTTGACGACGGGCGTCGGTTCGGCGTCGGGCACGGGCGCACCTCCGGACGTGTGGGTGGAGGAGTGTACGGCCCGAAGGACGCGCACGGAATGTCGGTGGTTCACAGGTCGTCTCCGTCCGGGAGGGCGAGGCTCCCGCCGAGCGGGAGGTAGGCGGCTCGGCGGGAGCCTCGCCCTCCCGGACGGAGACGCCACCGGTTCACACCCCGCGGCGCTTGAGCAGCGGGCGGCCGAGGACCGGGTCGCGGTCGGTGAACGGGCCGTCGGCGGTGTCCCGGGTCAGGCACCGGGCGTACATCTCGAACTTCGCGTCCAGGTCGTCGGCGTGGTGGACGATCAGCACCTCGGGAATGCACGGCAGCCGCGGCGACCCCCACTCCGGCAGCCGCAGGTGCGAAACCACCAGGTGCAGCAGCAGGTCGAGCAGCTCCGGGTTCAGGTCCGGCACGTCGCGGGCGGCGGAGCGGATCAGGTCGTACCCCAGGAACAGGTGGCCGAACAGCTCCCCGCCAACCCCGGGTCGAGGCAGTTGGCCCGGCGGCCCGGATTCGAGCTCCTTCACCCGGCCGATGTCGTGGAGGACGGCGCCGGCGGCGACGAGGTCGCGGTTCAGCGGCGGGTGGAGGTCGGGGAACTGGGCGGCGTACCGGTCGGCGAGCAGCAGGGCGTTCCGCGTGACGTTCAGCGTGTGTTCGAGCCACCCGCCGGCGAACGGGTAGTAGTGCCGGGCCGACCCCGGCAGCAGCTTCAACTCGGCCGCGTGGTCGATCAGCAGCTTCCGCACGAGTGAGCGCAGCGGGGCGTCCTTGATCTCGGCGACGGCGAGGGCGTCGAGGTCGGCGAGCATGGCGTCCGGGTCGAACCGCGAGCGTTCCACGAAGTCGAGTTCGGTGAACCCGTCCTCGCGGTCGCGCTCCTGCACCGGCCGGACCTGCTCGGCGTCGACCTGCGGGCCGTACTTCTCGTGCTCGGCGTAGGTGCCGCGGAGCTTGAAGAACCCACCGACGGCCCACTCCGCTTGGCACTCCTCGAAGAACGTGGAGTCGGCCCAGACCATGACGGAGGCGGTGCGGCGCGGGTCGCGGAACCGGAGCGAGTAGAACGGCTTGCCGTCGCGGGTCTGGCCGCGGGTCTTCTCGGCGAGCTGGGCGAAGCAGTCGGCGGCCTGCCCCGGCCGCATCTCGGACAGCTTCACCAGCGGCGGCTTGTTGGCCTTGGACATGGCGACACCCCCAACCCCGATGATACACTGTCGCGGGTTCGGTAGGGCTTCGGAGGCGTGCGATGCCCCGGCTCCTCGCGGTCGCCGTGCTGTCGGTCGTCGGCCTCGGGGCGGCCCCGGTCCCGCCGGACGGCGGCAAACCCGCCCCGTACCTCCCGGCCCGGAAGGGCACGACGTGGGTGTACGCCTACGACGGCGGGGAGGTGACGTACGTCGTCACCGCCGTCGAGGAGAAGGACGGGTGCAAGCTCGTGACGCAGCGGAGGGTGGTGGACGACGGCGGGATGGTTTTCGGGACGAAGGTCTCGGTGTCGGACAAGGGGCTGTACCTAGTCGACACCCGGGACGGCGATCTCGACTCCCCGTTGCCGCTGCTGAAGCTCCCGGCGAAGGCCGGCGACAAGTGGGAGGTGTCGGTCGACCGGCCGAAGAAGCTGACCGGTGTCGTGACCGTGGCAGGGGTCGAGGAGGTGAAGGTTCCGGCGGGGGCGTACACGGCCGTGCGGGTCGAGTGGAAGTACACCCTCGACGGCGCCTCGCAGAGCCGGACGTACTGGTACGCCCCCGGGGTCGGGTTGGTCAAGCAGCACTCCCGGACCAAGGATCTGGAGAGCGAGTTGGCCCTGAAGGCGTTCACGCTCCCGAGGGAGTAGCCCGGTTCAACCTCCCTTCTCCACCCGCATCAGGACCGTCGGGTTGACCGCCTCGAACCGCAGGCTCTCCAACTGCTCCACCCCGCGGGCCAGGTTCATCAGCAGCACGTCTACCCGCCCGGCCAGCCGCTTCAGCACCGCGTACGTCGCCCCGATCATCTCCAGCGTCCCGACGTTCGTCACCAGCCGCCCGCCCGGCCGCAGCGCCGCGTGACACGCCTCCATCAGCCGCGCCACCTCGCCCCCGTTCCCGCCCACGAACACCGCGTCCGGGGCCGGCAACCCCGCGAACACCTCCGGGGCCGTCCCGAACACCGGTCGCACGTTCCCCACCCCGAACGCCCCGGCGTTCGCCACGATCAGGTGGTAGTCGGCCGAGTCCTGCTCGATCGCGTAACTCGGCCCGGGGGCGACCAGCGCCGCCGCCTCGATCGCCACACTCCCCGACCCCGCCCCCACGTCCCAGAACACGTCCCCGGGGTGGAGGTCGAGCTGCGCCAGCGCCACCGCCCGCACCTCCGCCTGCGTGATCAGCCCCGTCTTCGGCCTGGTCTGGGCGAACACGTCGTCCGGGTTGCCGAACCGCCGCAGGTTCGCCCCCAGTCGCCGGGCGTCCGGCCGGCCCGGCTTCCGCTTCAGAATCAGGATGTTCAGCGGGTCGAACGTCGCGTCCCGGAGGTCGGTTAGTTCGCCCCGCGTGATCCGCTCGTCCTTCCCGCCGAGGTTCTCGCACACCCACGCGGCGAAGTAGTCGACGCCGCGGGCCAGCAGCTCCCGGGCGACCCGCCCCGGCGTCGCCTCGGCGGTGGTGAACAGCCCGACCGTCTCGGCCGTCCGCACCTTGTCCAGCACCTCGGCCAGCGGCCGGGCGGCCAGGTCGGTCAGGTACGCCTCCTCCCACGTCTCCTTGATCCGGGCGAACGCCAGCTGCATGCTCGAGACGTGCGGCACCACCTCGAAGTGCTCCGTCCCGACCTTCTCGCACAGGTACCGGGCGGTGCCGTAGAACAGCGGGTCGCCGACCGCCACCACCGCCGCCCGCCGCTTCCCCAGGCACGCCCGCAGCCGGTCGACCGCCGCCGGCAGGTCCGACCCGATCACCACCCGCTCCCCGCCGACCTCCGGCAACAGCCGCAGGGCGGCGTCCGACCCGAACACCACCTCCGCCTCCGCCAGCACGGCGCGGGTCCGCGGGGACAGCCCGGCGGTGCCGTCCGGGCCGACGCCGACGACGGGGATCTTGCTCGGGGAGTGGTTCATGTGGTGATTGCCAGTTGCCAGTTGCCAGTTGCCAGTTGAGGAGCCGACCGGCCCCGCACGGCGTCCCGGGGCCATCATCAACTGGCAACTGGCAACTGGCAACTGTCACGGCTTGGAAAGCCGCGTTGGCAGGGGCGGGCCGGCGGGGGTAGAATCGTCCTCATCGGTACGGGTTCTCCAGGTTCGCACCGGAGGGGCGCCATGGCAGCGGCGAGCGGGCGGTGGGTCGGGGCGGGGGCGGCGGTCGCGGGGCTGATGCTCCTGGCCGCGGCCGGGCGGGCGGACGACAAGGAGCCGAAGGACAGCCCGCTCCGGGCCGAGCTGAAGGGGCTGAAGCTGAACGAGGCGTCCACCGACGACGCCCAGAACGGCAAGCTCCGGACCCTGATGAAGGACAAGGAGAAGGCGAAGAAGTTGGTCGCCGAGGCGGCCAAGATGATGAAGGAGGCGAAGGACGACAAGCCGTTCAACTACAACGGGGCGGTGGTCCTGGCCGACGCCGCCCTGCGGCTCCGGGAGTTCGATACCGCCGAGACGTTCTACCAGCACCAGGTGGAGGTGGCGACGAAGCTGAAGAGCGGGGCGAAGATGCGGGACGCCCACCTCGGGCTGATCGGCCTGTACCTGGACGCCAAGCGGTACGGGGACGCGGTCGACGCCTGCGAGCGGGCGGTCGACGCCCGCGGCCCGGCCGAGTTCGAGAACGCCAAGGCGGTGTTCCTCCGGTCCCTGGTCCAGGCCAAGGCCCGGCAGGGGAAGTTCGACGAGGCCCTGAACATGACCAAGGGGCTGCTCGAGCTGACCGACAACGCGTGGCAGTTCGTCCAGCTCAAGGGGTGGGTGCAGCGGGAGGCCGGGAAGCTGGACGACGCGATCGCCACCTACGCCGAGGTGATCGACAAGGTGGAGGCGGAGAAGGGGCTGGAGCAGAAGACCAAGGACGCGATCAAGGACGGGGTGCGGTACACCCTGAGCGGAATCCATGTCGAGAACAAGGAGGTCGACAAGGCGGCCAAGCACCTCCAGACGCTGATCAAGCGGAACCCGGACAACCCGACGTTCAAGAACGACCTCGGGTTCATCTGGTGCGACCACGACCTGAACCTGGAGGAGTCGGAGAAGCTGATCCGGGAGGCCCTGGACCTGGACCGGAAGCAGCAGGAGAAGCTCAAGGAGGAGGGGAAGGTCGACGAGGTGCGGGAGAGCGCCGCGTACCTGGACAGCCTCGGGTGGGTGCTGTTCAAGCAGAAGAAGTACAAGGAGGCGCTGGGGCCGCTGAAGAAGGCGGCGGCCGACGAGGAGCAGGGGAACCACCTGGAGATCTGGGACCACCTGGCCGACTGCCACTACGCACTCGGGGAGAAGAAGGAGGCGGTCGCGGCGTGGCAGAAGGCGCTGAAGATGGAGGACATCTCCAAGCGGGACGGGGAGCGGCGGCGGAAGGTGAGCGAGAAGCTCCGGAAGGCGAAGGAGGAGCTGGAGAAGGAGTGAGTCGGACCCGGTCGGGTGGGCCGAGGCCGGCTTTGCGGCCGAGTCCCACCTCCCGGGGCTGAGGGGGGTGGGGCTCGCCGGCGAGGCGCCGGCTCGGCCCACCCTACAACACCATGCCCGCCATACCCCCCGGGTGGACCCGCGCCGAGGTCGGCGGCAAGCCGGCCGATGTCTTCGACCCCGGCCCGGCGGCCGGCCCGTTCGCCCTCGTCTTCCTCCACGACGAGGCCGGCGACCTCCCCCCGCAGCTCCTCCCCGAACTCGCCGCCCGCCGGCTCCGGTGCGTCGCCCCGCACGCCCCGGAGTCGTGGTGGGTCGACCGCCCCTGCCCCGCCTTCGACCCGGCCGTCACCCCCGAGCGGCACCTCCTCGACCGGGTCGTCCCGTGGCTCCTCGGCCGGTGGGCGCCCGGCCCGCGCGGGCTGGCCGTCGCCGGGGTCGGGATGGGCGGCCAGGCGGCGGTCCGGCTCGGGTTCCGCCACCCGGACCGGTTCCCGGTGGCGGCGTCCGTCGCCGGGGCGTTCGACTTCCACGACCGGTACGGGGCCGGCACCCCGTTCGACGAGATGTACCGGTCCCGGGAGCACGCCCGGCAGGACACGGCGGTGCTCCACGCCGGCGGCCCGCCGTGGCCGCCGCACGTCTGGTTCGCCTGCCCGCCGGACAGCCCGTGGCACCGCGGGAACGACCGGCTCGGGGAGAAGCTGTTGGCGCTCGGGGTGCCGCACACGTCCGACCTCGACACGCCCGGCCCGCCGGAACGGTTCCTCCCGGCGATGCTGGACTTCGTGGCGTCGGCCCTGGGCCGCGAGTCGCGCCGCCTGGCGTGACCGGTGCGGGTGGTTGCCCGACCGGCGGGTGAACGTACAATCAGGTTCGCGGCCGGCGGCGGACGGTCCGCCGCCGGCCGGTGTCCACCAGAGGTTTGAGGATGAAGACGACCGCCGCGCTCGCGCTCGGGCTGCTCGGGTCCGTGTGGCTGACGGCCGCCGCCCAGGAGAAGGGGGAGGCGCCGAAGCTGGACGGGAAGTACACGCTGGTGAGCGGGAAGATCAACGGGAAGGCGGTGGGGGACGACGCGAAGAAGGGGGAGTACACGTTCACCGGTGACAAGATCACGATCCGGGCGATGGACCTGAAGTTCGTGATGGGGTACAAGCTGGACGCGAAGACGAGCCCGACGAACATCGACATGGAGATCCTGGAGGGCCCGGAGGGGACGAAGGGGACGAAGGCGGCGGGGGTGGTGGAGCTGAAGGGGGACACGCTGAAGCTGGCGTACATGATCGACAAGGACAAGCGGGCGAAGGACTTCGACGGGAAGGACGGGTTCTACTTCGAGCTGAAGAAGGCCGGGAAGAAGAAGGACTGAGTGACCCGCGCGCCCGCGGCCGGCGCGGGCGCCCGTCCCTGTGGTCCGAGCATGGTCGGCGGAATAAAATGTTTGACAAACCGCGCCGGCCCCTTTGCCATCTCACCCGTCGACCACCTCCGCCCCCGAACCCTCCGACGCTACGGAGGCTCTGATGTTTGGGATCACCCGTCTCCTCCGGAAAATCGCCCCCCCCCTTTGAACGTCGACGGCTTCCCGGTCGTGTGGCCCGGGCCAGGCTCGGCGTCGAGGCGCTTGAAGTCCGGGACGTGCCGTCCACCGTGACCGTGTCGGCCTTATCTCGCGGTGTGGACGAGGATGAATTCGGCGGGACCAAGGCCAACGCGTTCACGCTGACCCGGTCCGGGGACCTGAGCGGCGAACTGACGGTGAGCTACAGCGTCGGTGGCTCGGCGACCGCCGGGTCGGACTACACGACGCTTTCGGGGACGGCCACGTTCGCGGCCGGGTCGGCGACCCGGACGGTGGCCGTGTCACCGGTCGACGACTCGGTGGCGGAGCCGACCGAAACCATCGTCCTCACCGTCCTGTCGGGAACTGGGTACACGGTGGGGGCGACCGGCACCGCGACGTTGAATCTGTTCGACAACGAGACGCCTGTGGTCTCGATCTCGGCGACCAACACGGGCGAGGGGACGGCGACCGGCGGGTTCACGTTCACCCGCATCGGCGACCTCAGCGGCGCGCTGGCGGTGACGTACACCGTCAGCGGGACGGCCACCGCGACGACGGACTACACCGCCCTGTCGGGAACGGCGAACTTCACGGCCGGCAGCGACCGGGTCGAGGTGCGGGTCGAGGCGATCGGCGACAACACCGTGGACGACGGCGAAACGGTCATCGCCACTCTGACCGGCGCCGGTTCCAGCTACACGATCGACTCGTCGGCCGGCGCCGCGACCGTCGTCATCGCCGACCAGGCGCTGACGGTCTCGGTCGAGCGGCTGTCCGACGGCGAGGAGGGTGTCGGCGGCGGTACGTTCCGGTTCACCCGGTCCGGCGACATCTCGGCCGAACTCACCATCACCTACACCGTGACCGGCACCGCCACGTCCGGCAGCGACTTCACGGCGCTGTCCGGGAGCGTCACGTTCCTCGCGGGCTCGGCCCAGACCGACGTGCCGGTGAGCGTGACGGACGACGCGACCGTCGAGCAGACCGAGACGGTGGTGGTGACGATCCCGGAGAGCAGCAGTTACCAACTCGGCAACGCGTCGGACGCGCTGTTCATCCGTGACAACGACACCCGGCGGGTGTACTGGAACTCGACGAGCTCGACCGACTGGACGGTGGGCGCGAACTGGAGCACCGGCACGGTGCCACTGGACACCGACGACGTGTACATCAGCGGCAGCAACCGGGCGAGCATCACCAACCTGGGGTCCGGGCTGACGAGCCTGGCCGGACTGCACTTCCTCAACGGGTACGCCGGCACGGCGACGCTGGCAAACGCCCTGTCGGTCGGCACGTTCGAGATGACCACCGGAACACTGGACCAGCCGTCGGCGCGGAACCTGACGGTGACGAGTGCGCTGCTGTGGAGCGGCGGGACGCTGAACGCGACCGACAGCGGGGCGGTGGTGAACGTGTCCGGGGCGGCCGGGGTGATCGACCCGCCGGACACCGGGTCGATGGCGATCGCCAGCACCCTGAACGTGTTGAACGGGGCCGCCGTGACTCTGCTGGGTGGCACGCTCCACTTCATCGGCGGGTCGGGGTTCTACATCGCACAACAGGGTAAGGTGACAGCCTACGTCGCCAACTCTAATACGGATGTAGCCACGACCGGCGGCAGTACGGAGACGATGTTCCATGTCGAGACAACCGGCAGCCTCAGGGTCACGAAGAAGGACAACGGCTACACCGGCGGCGTCGATTTCAGCGTCCCGATCCTGAACAGGGGGACGTTCACCGTGGTGGACGGCATCCACTTCACGGTTAAGGGGCACGTAAACGGTGAGGCCAGCCGCCCTTCGATCGAGCACCACTCGGGCACGTGGTTGGTCGGCTCCGGCTCGAACTTCGTCACCGAGTTCGGGGTCAAGATGTCCGGCGGGGAGTTTAGTGTGAAGGCCGAGAAGGCGAACCCCGTCGCCGGTATCAAGGGTGACTTCACGCTCGCAGGAGGATCGATCTTCTTCCTCGGCGGGTCGACTGGCTACGCCCACCTGGTGGTGGACGGGAAAATGACGTGGAGCGGTGGCGCCTGGTTGCCGAGTGTCGACCGCGTGGGTTATCCTGTGGGGCACGCCAACCACGGACTCCCGGAAGCAGATCAACTGATCGTGAAGGGGGCCATGAAGGTCACCGGGGGATCGCTGTCCCCACAAATCCCGAATTTCAACGTCACCACGGGTAAAAACACTTGGACTATACTGAGCGCCGAGAGTATTGACGGCGCTCCGCCCGCGCTCGCCCCCGCGCTGTTT
>PNKH01000156.1 GCA_013822345.1 Isosphaera sp. | reverse complement strand
GCTGAAGCGGGCGGGGACCAAGGGGAGCATCAAGACCAGACGCATGAAGGCGGGGTGGGACGACGACTACCTACTCCAAGTGCTGCAAGGAATCACAGCGGAATAAAGTGCGCACGCCCTGCCCCCCCGTCAGGTAGGGCGGTGCCACGGGGACGTAAGGCGAAGAGTTCATCTCCCGTCCGAACGTCCCAAATCCGGGCGATCTGATTCTTCGAGACGGTCAGTACCCTCGTCCCGTCCGGGCTGAAGACCGCCGAGTTCACGCGCTGACCGAGGCTCAGGGTCAGGACCTGGCCGTGGCACAGCGTGTGGACGTACCGCCATTCCCACCCCCGGAGGTCCTTCCGGGTGCCGTCAAGTAAGGTCAGGGCACCTTTGACGTTGTTGTCCCGCCACTCCTGATGGGCGACCTGAACCGTCCGGCCGTACTCGAACCGGGCCAACTTCTCCCGTTCCTGCTCCACCTGCCGGCGGGCGTCGGCCTCCCCGACACGGGCCGTGTCCGCGATCCCCTTCAACTCCACCGCCTCATCCCGGGCCGACACCGCCTGGCCCCGCGCCCCTTCGGCGTCCCGCCAGAAGCCGACCACCACGAACACCACCACCGCCAGTAGCGCCGCCAGCGCCGACACGCCCCACGCGGCGGCGGTCGTCGGCTTCCGCCGCACCCACCGGGCGAACCGCTCCGCCCGCCCCACCGGCCGCGCCGCGATCGGCTCCCCACGCACGAACCGGCCGAGGTCGTCGGCCAGCTCCGCCGCCGTCGGGTAGCGGTCCGCCGGCTCCTTCGACAAGCACTTCCCGACGATCGTGTCCAGGTCCCGCGGCACGCCCCGCAGCCGCGCCCGCAGCGCCGCCGGCTCGTCCGTCTGGATCCGACTCAGCAGCACCTGAACCGTCTCGCCCTCGAACGGCCGCGCCCCCGACAGGCACTCGTACAGCATCACCCCCAACGCCCACACGTCCGCCGGCGGGCCGACGAACTTCGACCGCCCCGCCGCCTGCTCCGGCGACATGTAGTACGGCGTCCCCAGCACCGCGGTCGTCGTGGTCGTCCGGTCCACCCCCTGCCACTTCGCGATCCCGAAGTCGGCCACCTTCGGGGTGCCGTCGGCCGCCACCAGCACGTTCCCCGGCTTCAGGTCCCGGTGCACGATCCCCTGGTCGTGCGCCGCCGCCACCCCCCGGGCCACCCCCGCCAAGAGATCTGCCGCGGCCCGCGGCGGGAGCGGCCCGGACCGCAGCCGGTCGGCCAAGCTCCCGCCGGGGACGTACTCCATCACGATGAACGGCCGCCCGCCGTGCTCCTCCAGCCCGTGCACCTGGACCACGTTCGGGTGCCGGACCGCCGCCATCGCCTGGGCCTCGGCCGCGAACCGGGCCAGGGCCGCCGGCCCCGGGCTCAGGACCCGCTTGACCGCCACCTCCCGGTTCAGCCCGACCTGCCTCGCCCGGTACACCCCGCCCATCGCCCCCTCGCCGATCAGCCCCAGGATCTCGTACCCCGGGTGGCCGTCGGCGTCGAGCCGGGACATGGCGGCGGCCGCGGCCATTTCATCCGGCGACTGCTCGGCCGTCCGGGCCGGGTCGGCGTCCGCGGTGCGGCCGGCCGCGTCGGGCTGGCTGGCGGTCCGCGGGTCGGGGAGGTCGCGGGTCTCGTCGTGCGACACGGGCGTGTCTCCGTGGGACTGACGCCGATGCTACCACGCCGCCGGCCGCCAAGGTAGTGTTCGATCCGGTGGGCAGGCATTCCTGCCTGCCACGGCAACATTGGCAGGCAGGAATGCCTGCCCCACCGGATCGGAGTCGCCGCGGGTTGGGGTTGATCCGGCCCCCCGCTGTGGGGCACAATCCCCGCCGGTCGTCGCCCCCCTCGGAACAGGGACACGGATGTCTCTCCCCGCGCCGCCCCCCGCCGCCCGGCCGGCCGTCCTGCCGCTCCTCGCCCTCGGCGGGCTCCTCGCCTGGGCGTACCTGCCGATGCTCGCGGTGTTCGCCGACAAGTGGGTGAACGACCCCCAGTACTCCCACGGCCTCCTCGTCCCGTTCTTCTCCGCGTACCTCGTCTGGCGGGCGTGGCGGGCCGGGCCGCTCGCGGCCGCCCCGATGCCGGTCGTCGGCTGCCTGCTGCTCGCCGTCGCGCTCGGCATGCGCGTCGTCGCCGGCAGCCTCCTGTTCCACCAACTCGACGCCGCGTCGCTGCTGCTGTCGCTCGCCGGCCTGTGCCTGGCCGCCGGCGGGTGGCCGCTGCTGAAGCGGACCGGGCCGGGGATCGCGTTCCTCCTGTTCATGGTCCCGCTCCCGTACGAGCTGGAGCGGAACGTCGGCGGGCCGCTCAAGGCCGCCGCCACCACCTGCAGCACCTTCCTCCTCCAGACCGTCGGCCAGCCGGCCATCCGCGACGGCAACCTGATCCTGATCGACGAGGTCCGGCTCGGGGTCGTCGACGCGTGCAGCGGGCTGAAGATGCTCGTCACCTTCGCCGCGTTCTCGGTCGGGGCGGTGCTCCTGATGGACCGCACCCGGTTCGAGAAGTTCCTGATCCTCCTCGGCATCGTCCCGATCACGATCGTCGCGAACGTCCTGCGGATCACCGCCACCGGGCTGAGCTACACGTTCGTCTCGAACCCGGAGACGGCCGGGTTCCTGCACGACCTGTACGGGTACCTGATGATGCCCGTCGGCCTGGCCCTGCTCGCCCTGGAGCTGTGGGTCCTCGGCCGGCTGGTGGTCGAGCCGCGGCCCGGGCGGGCGGCGGAGCCGACCCCGGTCCGCGGCCTCAGCCCCGCCGCGGCGTGACGCCCGGGCCCACCTCGCCCCGCCCCTGAACGGACTCGGGAGCCAGAATGAACGCGCCGCACGTCGCCCCGCCCGCCGCCCCGGCGCGGCCGCCCGCGCCCCGCCCGGCGGCCGCCCGGCCCGGCCCGAAGCCGGACGACGGCGGGGGCCTCCGGGTCCTGACGTACCTCCGCCTCCACTGGCTGATGATCCTGTTCTGCGGCACCCTGCTCGGGGCCGGCGGGGCGTTCGCCGCGTGGGAGGTGCTGGCCAGCAGGTACGAGTCGTACGCCATGCTCCAGGTGTCGTCCGTCCCGGACACCCTGGCCAACCCCGGGAACAAGGACCAGGCCCGGACCGACTTCGTCACCTACGTCAAGACGCAGGTCAACCTGCTGAAGTCCGAGTTCGTCCTGAACGCCGCGCTGCGGGACCTCGCCGACTCGCCGACGATCAAGGCCCAGAAGGACCCGATCAAGTTCCTCGACGAGGAGCTGCAGGTCGTCTGGGCGGACGGGTCCCAGGTGGTGAAGGTGGTGTTCAAGGGGCACGAGCCGGCCGACGCCCGGCGGATCGTGGACGCGGTCGTCGGGGCGTACCTGAAGGAGGTGGTGTACAAGGACGTGCTCGCGAAGCAGCAGCTCCGCGACCAGGTCGGGGTGGCGCGGGAGAAGTTCCGGGTGACCCTCGACCGGATGTCGCTGGCGAAGGACAAGCCGGCCGCCGGGTCGGTCGTCCCGGCCGGCGGGCCTCCGAAGGACGCCGCCCCGGCCCCCGCCCCGCTCCCGCCGCTCGCCGTTGGCGGCGGCCTCCCCGGGGTGGTGCCCGGCCCCCCGGCCGGCGGGCCGGCCCTCCCGGACGCCCTGGTCCGGCAGAACCCCGGCATCCTGTTCGCCCGGATGACCGGCCTGATCGACCAGGCCGAGCGGCTGCCGCTGAGCATCGCCGACATCCAGAGCCAACTCGCGGTGCTGAAGAAGAACATGGACGCGATCCGGGACGCCCCGGTGTCGAAGCTCACCCGGGACGCGGTCGAGAAGGACCCGGAGGTGATGGCCCAGGTGCTGGCGTGGCAGAAGGCCCGGGCCGAGTACCAGACGCAGGCGAGCACGTCGCGGAACCCGGAGGCCGCCCCGGCGGTGGTCAAGCTGAAGCTGATCGTGGACGCCCGCGAGGCCCGGCTGGGTCAGCTCCGGCGGGAGAAGGAGGAGCTGATCGAGGGGGCCCTGCGGCGGGCCGCGGCGGACAAGGTGGCGGCGGAGATGCAGGGGCTGTTCAACACCCTGCGGCGGCAGGAGGAGCAGCTGGCCGCCGTCCGGACCCAGCTCGCCCGGGCGGAGCGGCAGCTGGCCGACCTCCCCGCCCCGGCGGACAAGGGGGTGGTCCAGGCCGGCGGGCGGGAGGCGGCCCCGTACCAGCCGGAGGCGAGCGTGGTGGAGATGACCGACAGCATCTACCGCCGGCTCGTCCAGCAGTACCACCTGATCGAGATGGAGCTCGCCTCCCCGGCCCGGGTCACCTCCCTCCAGGCGGCGTCCACCCCGACCCAGAAGGACACGAAGAAGCAGCTGATGGGGACGGTGTTCGCCGGGCTCCTCGGGTTCGGGCTGATGGCCGCCGGGGCGGTCGGGTTCGAGACCGTCACCCGCCGGGTCAGCTCCCTGGCGGACGTGAAGGGGGCGGCGGCCGGGTGCCCGGTGGTCGGGGTGGTGCCGTGCCCGGCGGGCGGGGCGGAGATGACGGCGGGCGAGCAGGCGGCGGCCGGCGAGGCGGTCGACAAACTCCGGGCGTACGTCGCCCAGGCGTGGCTGTCGCGCGGGGCGACGACGGTCGCGGTGACCAGCCCGGTCGGGGACGAGGGGAAGGCGTTCGCCGCGCACGGGCTGGCCGCCAGCCTCGCCCAGAGCGGGTACAAGACGCTGCTCGCCGACTTCGACCTCCGCGCCCCGCAGCTGCACGCCCTCGCCGGGGTGCCGAACGGGGTCGGGGCGTGCGAGGTGTTGCGGGGCGAGGCCGACGCCCGGTCCGCGGTGCAGGCGCTGCCGACCGGGCTCCACCTGCTGACCGCCGGGGCGTGGTCGGACGACGCCCGGCGGGCCGCCACCGGGGAGCGGCTCGAAGCGCTGCTGGCGAAGCTGAAGGGACCCTACGACTGCGTCGTGGTCCACGGGCACGCGCTGCTGACCGCGGCCGAGGCGGTCGAGGTGGCCCGCCGGTGCGAGGTCGTGTTGGTCTGCGCCCGGTACCGGGAGACGACCACCCCGCTGCTCAAGAAGGCGGCCGAGCGGGTGGCCGCGATGGAGATCCCGTACTCCGGCGTGGTGTACGTCGGGGCGACCGAGACCGAAGCCCTGTGCTGACCGGCGCCGCGGGCCGCCACGGAGGGCGGCCCCTACCCGGCATCGATTTGGTAGGGGCCGCCCTCCGTGGCGGCCCGACGGGAGTTACCCCATGCTCAAGACCCCGACCGTTCTGGCCGCCGGCGGCCTGGTCCTGGCCGGCGCCCTGGTCCACGGGGCGGTCACCCAGCGGTGGGCGGTGTTCGCCCCGGACCCGGCCCGGACCGCCCGCCTCCACGCCACCGAGGTCGGGTTCGCCGACTGGCGCCCGACCCCGGTCGACACCGAGATGCCGACGAACGAGCGGAGCGTGGCCACCGCCCGCCGGTACCAGTCCGCCGGCGGCGGGCAGTCGGCCGTCGTCACCGTCATCAGCGGCATCCCCGGGTCGGTCTCGACGCACACCCCGGACGTGTGCTACGTCGGGAGCGGGTACAAGTGCCTCCGCGGCCCGAAGGCGGAGGTGCTCGACCTGCCGGGCGGGGCGAAGGTCCACTACTACACCGCCGACTTCGAGAAGCGGACGGCGACGAAGGCGGAGCGGGTGCGGGTCCGGTGGGCGTGGTCGACGGACGGCACCTGGGTCGCCCCGGAGAACCCGCGGTGGCAGTTCTCGAAGCGGCCGGGGGCCGTCCCGGTGCTGTTCAAGCTGTACGTCGCGACCCCGCTGGCGGACGCCGACGCGGACGGCCGCACCCCCGAGGACGACGCCCCGACCCGGGCGTTCGTCGCCGCCGCCTGGTCGCAGTTCTCCGCCGCCTTCCGCTGACCCCCGGCGGCGCCGCGCCGACGAGCCTTCGCCCCCGAGGACCGACATACAATGGCCCAGCGCACGTCCCGGCTGTCCGGCCTGCTGACCCCGAGGCCCGCGGTGCGACCCCCCGTTCCGTCCCGCCCGTCGCCGGACCCGCCGCCGGCGGCCGAGCCGTCCGACCGGGTGCGGGCGGCCGCCGACTTCGCCGCGGCGGCGGCGCTGGCGGTCGTGGCGCTGCCGGTCTTCTTCTTCTGCGCCGTGCTGGTCCGGATCACCTCCCGCGGGCCGGCGGTCTACACCCAGGCCCGGGTCGGCCGCGGCGGGCGGGTGTTCACCCTGTACAAGATCCGGACCATGTACCGGGACAGCGAGCGGCACACCGGGCCGCGGTGGTGCGCCCCCGGGGACCCGCGGATCACCCCGGTCGGGTGCGTCCTCCGGAAGCTCCACCTGGACGAGCTGCCGCAGCTGTGGAACGTGCTGAAGGGGGACATGAGCCTGATCGGCCCGCGGCCGGAGCGGCCGGAGATCGCGGCCCGGCTGCGGCAGTCGGTCCAGGGGTACGACCGGCGGCACGCGGTGAAGCCGGGGATCACCGGGTTCGCCCAGGTCCACCTGCCGCCGGACACCTGCCTGCGGAGCGTCCGGAACAAGCTCGCCTACGACCTGTTCTACATCCGCCACCGGTCGGCCCGGATGACCGCGTACGTCCTCGCCGCCACCGGGCTGAAGCTGCTCGGGCTGAAGGCCCTGTACCGGCGGAAGCCGCGCGTCCCGACGGAGTGAACCCGGGGTGTGAACCCCGGGGTGGTCCGCCCGGGGTTCACACCCCGGGCTATTACCTGGCCGCCCCTTCGGGGCTACACGAAGGCCCGAACCCCGAAGGGGTGGGGAGGTAATAGCCCGGGGTGTGAACCCCGGGCGGACCACCCCGGCGGCCGACTCCCGGAAAGGCATCATGCCCACCGTCAGCGTGATCGTCCCCGTCCGGAACGAGGCCCGGTCGGTCGAGCGGACCCTGCGGCTGCTCCTCACCCAGGACTTCCCCCGCGACCACTACGAGGTGATCGTCGCGGACGGCGCCTCCACCGACGCCACGGTGCCGCTCGTCCGCCGGCTCCAGGCCGAGTTCCCGAACCTCCACCTGGTGTTCAACCCGGGGCGGTTCTCGTCGGCCGGGCGGAACGTCGCCATCCGGCACGCGACGAAGGACGTGGCGGTGGTCGTCGACGGGCACTGCCACGTCCCGGACCGCGACTACCTGAAGAACCTGTCGGCGGCGTTCGCGGCGAGTGAAGCCGACTGCCTCGGCCGGCCGCAGCCGCTCGACGTGCCCGACCCGACGCCGTTCCAGCGGGCGGTGTCGGCGGCGCGGGGGAGCCGGCTCGGCCACAACCCGGACTCGGACATCTTCTCGGCCGAGCCGAAGTTCGTCGCCCCGCAGAGCACCGCGGTGGCGTACTCGCGGGCGGTGTTCCACCGGGTCGGGCTGTTCGACGAGGCGTTCGACGCCTGCGAGGACGTGGAGTTCAACGAGCGGGTGCACGCCGCGGGGCTGTCGTGCTACTTCACCCCGGCTGTGAAGGTGGTGTACGAGCCGCGGGCCGGGTTCCGGGCGCTGTTCTACCAGTTGTCGCGGTACGGGCTGGGGCGGGCGAAGCTGGCGTTCAAGCACCCGCGGTCGCTGAGCGTGCCGGCGCTGGTGCCGCCGCTGTGGGCGGGGTGGGCGGTGTTCGGCGGGCTGCTCGGGTTGGTCGTGCCGTACGTCGGGTGGGCGTGGGCGGCGAGTCTGCTGCTGTACGCGGCGGTGCTGGTGGCGGCGGGGGTGGTGCTGGGGCGGGGGAAGCCGCGGGGCGTCGGCCGGCGGGTGCCGGCGGTGTTCGTGGCGATCCACTTCGGGTTCGCGTGGGGGTTCTGGAAGGAAGTGGCGAAGCAGCTGCGCGGGCGGATAAAATTCCGGTCGCCCCACAACCCCGCCGCCACAGGTGCCCGATGACCCGCCTCGCCGTCGCCGCCGTGTTCGCCCTGACCGCCCCGGCCTGGGCCGAGGACGACCCGAAGAAGGCGCTCGAAGCCCTCCAGGGCGAGTGGAAGGTCGTCTCGGAGGTCAAGGCCGGGCGGGAGGGGCCGAAGGAGGACGTGGCCAAGAAGCGGGTGACCATCACCGGCGACAAGGTCGTGTTCGGGGGCGGCCCCCGGGAGGAGAAGGCGACGATCGCGGTCGACCCGAAGGCCAGGCCTGCCGGGCTCGAGTTCAAGATCGGGGAGGCCGGGAAGGACTTCGTCGTCAAGGGGATCTACAAGTTGGAAAAGGACCAGTTGACCCTGTGCTTCGCGTTCGAGGGGGCCGCCCCGAAGGAGTTCAAGGCGGCGGAGAACAACGTCTTGGTCGTGCTGGAGAAGGCGAAGAAGTGAGGGCCGGGCGCGGTATGATGGGACCGCGCCCATTACCCCTCACCGGTGCCGCATGAAGTGCCTCGCCGCGACCGTGCTGCTCCTGACCGCCGCGACCGCCACCGCCGACGAGGAGCGGACGAAGGCCCTCGGAGCCCTCAAGGGCGAGTGGAAGGTGGTGTCGATGACGGCCGGCGGGACGGACCTCCCCAAGGAGAAGGTGAAGGACGCCAAGGTCACGTTCGACGGGGACAAGATGACCCTGTCCGACGCCGACAAGGATAAGCCCATCAAGCTCGCCCTCGACCCGAAGAACGACCCGCCGACCGTCGACCTGACGTTCACGGAGGGCGGTAAGGACGTGACCGTCCCCGGCATCTACAAGCTGGAGAAGGACCGGCTCACGATCTGCTTCGAGTTCCAGGACAAGGCCGCCCGGCCGCGGGAGTTCCGGTCCGACGCCGGCCGGACGGTGCTGATGGTCCTCGAGCGCGAGAAGCCGGAGAAGAAGTGACTCCGGCGGCCGGGAGCCGGGGTTGCACGCCGACGCCCGCCGGGGGTTGCGCTCCGGCCCGCCCCTTGACCCCCGCCGGGGGTTGCGCTCCGGGCCTGGCGGCCCGTCGCTCCACCCCCGGCTACCCTCGGCCGCCGCTCCGCGGCTCCACTCTTGTAGTCCCGGAGGGACGGCCGCCGGTAGCCAGGGGTGGAGCGCAGCGCAACCCCTGGCGGCGTCCGCGGCCGGCCGGCGGGCCGGGCGTTGACGCGGCGGCGCGGGCGGACTAACGATGAGGGGTAAGCCCTCCGCCGACCCGCCCCCCGCACCGCCACCCGAAAGGACCGGCCCATGACGCCGCGCAGGCTCCTCCCGGTGCTCGCGCTTTTGGCCGCCCCGCCCGCCGCCGCCCAACCGAAGCCCGACCCCGCCGACTACCTCCTCCCGAACGACACCCTGATGACCCCGTTCCGGGACCGCGTCCCGATCCTGTTCGTCACCCGCAACCAGCCCGGGTGGGACGCCCTCCCGGCGTTCTGGACCGACGCCACCGAGGACGCCGTCGACCCCGCCACCGGGCAGAAGGTCACCCGCAAGGCGGTCAAGATCAAGGTCCCGATGGGCCTCACCACCGCCCCGCCGGTGCCGCCCGAGAACCCGCTGACGGTCGAGAAGTGGGTGCTCGGCAAGAAGCTGTACTACGACAAGATCCTGTCCACCGACGGGACGGTCTCCTGCGCCTCCTGCCACGACCCGGCCAAGGGCTTCGCCGACGGCCGGAAGTCGTCCACCGGGATCAGCGGGAAACTCGGCCCGATCAACTCCCCGACCGTGTTCAACGCCGCGTACAACAAGCTCCAGTTCTGGGACGGCCGGGCGTTCACCCTGGAGGACCAGTCCCAGGGGCCGGTCGGGAACGCCCTGGAGATGTTCGGCGGGAAGGCCGACCCGTGGGAGGAGGCGGTCGCCCGGATCCGGGCCAACCCGGAGTACGTCAAGGCGTTCCTCGCCGTGTTCGGCCACGCCCCGACCCGGGACGCCGCCGCCAAGGCGATCGCCGCGTACGAGCGGACCGTCCTGCTCGGGACCGGCGTCCAGGACCGGGCCGAGGCGGCGATGCGGAAGCGGGTGGTCGAGGAGGAGACCGGGAAGTTCGAGCTGAAGGCCGCCGACTACGCGGCGACGTTGAAGGCGGCGTTCGCGGCCAAGGACCCGGCCCTCGCCGACCTCGGCCTCGACCCGGCCAAGGACGCCGGCAAGACGGACGAGGTCGCCGCCCGGGTGCTGAACGGCCGGACCCTGTTCTTCAACAAGGCCCGGTGCTCGAACTGCCACACCGGGGACACGTACACCGACGGCGGGTTCCACAACCTCGGGGTCGGGGCGACGAAGGACGGGGAGCTGCCGCTCGGCGAGTTCGGCCGGTACACCCGGCTGCCGACCGGGCACAAGGACCCGAACCTGGTCGGGGCGTTCAAGACCCCCGGCCTCCGCGGGCTGCTCCAGACCGCCCCGTACATGCACTCCGGGGACGAGAAGACGCTGGAGCAGGTGGTCGACTTCTACGACCGCGGCGGGAACGTGAACCCGTACCTGGACGAGAAGATGCGGGACACCGCGGCCGAGGCGGCGTACCTGCGGAACGTCGCCGAGGGGAAGCCGGTCGACCCGGCGGTGCGGACGTTCGGGCCGGCGAAGAAGCCGATCATCCCGCTGAGGCTGAACCTCACCCCGCAGGAGAAGGCCGACCTGGTGCTGTTCCTGAAGGCACTGAACGGCGACCCGCTCGACCCGCTCGTCGCCGACCCGGCCCGGTTCCCGGGGAAGTGACCGGGCTCGTCCGAGCCGGACGCGTGAGCGACGGGTCGACGCGGGCCGTCGCTCACGCGTCCGGCTCGGACGCCGCCCCGCCCGCCCACTACACTAACGCCCGCGGGTCTCGCCCCGCGGGCCGTTCGCTTTCCGGGCTCGTCCCATGTCCGCGGACCCGACCCCCGCCGCGCCCCCGCCGCCGGCCCCGACCCGGGCCCCGCTCCCGCCGCTCGAGCGCCGCGTCCTCGGCGTCCTGATCGAGAAGCAGAAGACGGCCAAGACGGCCGACGCGTACCCGCTCACCCTGAACGCCCTGGTCACCGGGTGCAACCAGAAGTCGAACCGCGACCCGGTCCTCGACCTGGACGAGGTGGAGGTCGAGGAGGGCCTGGCCGCGCTGCAGAAGAAGCTCCTGGTGACCCGGATCACCGGCGGGCGGGCGGAGCGGTTCCGGCACAACCTGTACGAGACGTGGACCGCGGACGGGGCCGAGATGGCGGTGCTGGCCGAGTTGCTCCTCCGCGGCCCGCAGTCCAAGGGCGACCTCCGCGGCCGGGCCGCCCGGATGAGCGCCATCGACACCCTCGACGACCTCGACGCCCTGCTGAAGTCGCTGACCGCCCGCCGGCTCGCCGTCTGGCTGACCGACCCGGACCGCCGCGGGGCGGTGGTCACCCACGGGTTCCACCCGGCCGACGAGCTGGCCCGGCTCCGGGCCCAGCACGCCGGGGCCGCCCCCGCCGACCCGCCCCCCGCCCCCCGGCCGGACGCCCTCGCCGCCCTCGAAGACCGGCTGGCCGCGGCCGTCGCCGCCCTCGCCGCCCTCTCCGCCCGGGTGGCCGCCCTCGAAGCCTCTCTCCCACCCTCCCCCCCCGGACCCGCACCCGACCCGCCCGACCCACCCGCATGACCGAACACGACTGGGAGCGGTGCCGCGACCCGCTCCCGATGCTCGACGAGGTGTACCCGGTCCGCAGCCCGGACAGCGCCGAGGAGCAGTCCCGGCGGTCCCGGCTGTACCTGCTGGCGTGCGGCCGGGCCGCCTGGGACCGGCTCCCCGGGGTGTGCCGCCAGGTGGTCGCGGCCGGGGAGCGGGTGTACCTCGGGCGGGACCCGGACGCGGGGTTCCGGCGGGAGGTGCGGCGGCTGGCCGAGGAGTTGGTCCACTGCCGGGGGTCGGCGGCGGCGGTCGGGGCGGTCGCCCGCAAGCTCGCCGGGCTCGGGGTGCCGGCCCCCGGCGGGGCGCCCGCCGCCCCCCCGGGGGCGTGGGCCGGGCTCGCGTTCCTGGCGTACTTCCCGTTCTGCCCGAGCACCCCGGACGTCCGCCGCGTCCCGCCCGACCTGCACTCGGCCGACCTGTTGCGCGAGGTGTTCGGGAACCCGCCGGCCCGGCGGCCGCCGCTCCGCCGGGAGTGGCTCACCCCGGTCGTGGTCGACCTCGCCCGGTGCGCCGCGGCCGGGCCGGACTTCGCCGTCCTGCCGGTGCTGGCCGACGCCCTGGACGAGGCCGGGTGCGACCGGGCCGACGTGCTCGACCACCTCCGCGGCCGCGACCGGGCCCACGTCCGCGGGTGCTGGGTGCTGGAGGCGGTGCTGGAGGGCGGCCCGGCCCGGGCGTAGAAGTGGTTTCAAGACCCGGC
>PNKH01000155.1 GCA_013822345.1 Isosphaera sp. | reverse complement strand
GACGAACAACATCTTCAGCCCGGCGAACGGGAACCCGATCATCACGCCGTCCCAGGACATCGTGATGGGGTGCTACTACCTGACCGCCAGCCGGGGGGCCGAGGACGAGGCGGTCGAGGCCGGCGACGGGATGAAGTTCCACTCCCCGGAGGAGCTGTTCCGGGCGTTCGCCGAGCACAAGCTCGGGCTGCACGCCAAGGTCCAGGTCCGCCTCCCGCAGGGGTACGTCGAGGTGTCCGACCCGGGCGACGCGAAGCTCCCGGCCGGCGGGCTGGTGACCTACGAGGCGTACTCCGCGGAGGAGGGGCGGATCAAGGTCCACAACTCGACCCACCGGACCGGCAAGCTCCGCCTCCCGCAGGGGACGAAGTTCCCGAAGAAGGTGATCAGCGAGGTGAAGGACGAGAAGGGGAACGCCCGGCCGGAGGAGCTGCCGCGGAAGGCGAACGGGCTGGTGCGGACGACTGTCGGGCGGGTCATCTTCAACGACATCCTGCACCCGAAGATGGCGTTCTACGACCTCGCGCTGGGGTCCAAGTACCTGAGCCGGATCATCGCCGACTGCTACCAACTGATGGGCCGGCGGGAGACGATCGCGCTCCTGGACCGGATGAAGGAGACCGGGTTCCGGGAGAGCACCCGGAGCGGGCTGTCGTTCGCGGCCAGCGACCTGCGGACGCCGGAGAACAAGGAGGCGGTGCTGCGGGAGAAGGACAAGGAGGTGGAGAAGGTCCGGCGGAACTTCGACAAGGGGATCATCACCGAGACGGAGCGGTACAACAAGGTGATCGACACCTGGATGGAGGCCCGGGACCTGATCACCAAGCGGATGATGACCGACCTGCAGAACGACCGGCGGGCCGACCAGGTGACCGGGAAGGTGGTGCCGTACCTGAACCCGATCTACCTGATGGCCCACTCCGGGGCCCGCGGCGGGATCGAGCAGATCCGCCAGCTGGCCGGGATGCGCGGGCTGATGGCCAAGCCGAGCGGGGCGATCATCGAGACCCCGATCAAGTCGAACTTCCGCGAGGGGCTGACCGTGCTGGAGTACTTCTCCAGCACCCACGGGGCCCGCAAGGGCCTGGCCGACACCGCCCTGAAGACCGCCGACTCGGGGTACCTGACCCGGAAGCTGGCGGACGTGGCCCAGAACGTCGTGATCACGATGCACGACTGCGGGACGACCCGCGGGATCACCAAGGGGATCATGTACAAGGGCGAGGAGGTGGACCGCGGGCTGGCCGACTCGATCCGCGGGCGGGTCAGCCGGGAGACGATCAAGAACCCGACCACCAAGCAGGTCGTCGTCGCCGAGAACGAGATGTTCACCCCGGCGTCGGCGAAGGAGCTGGAGAAGCTCGGGCTGGACAAGATCACCGTCCGCAGCCCGATGACGTGCGACGCCCCGCTCGGGGTGTGCCGGCTGTGCTACGGGATGGACCTGGCGACCGGGACGATCGTCGAGGACGGGATGGCGGTCGGGATCATCGCGGCCCAGTCGATCGGGGAGCCGGGGACCCAGCTGACGATGCGGACGTTCCACATCGGCGGGGTGGCCGGGCGGGCCCAGGCGGTGGACAGCGAGCACAAGGCGAAGAAGGGCGGGGTGATCCAGTTCGAGCGGGTGAACCTGGTGACCAACGACGCCGGGCAGACGATCGCCCTGGCCCGGACCGGGGAGGTGCTGATCCTCCGCGGGGCCGGCGGGCCGGTGTCCGAGCGGTACGCGGTCCCGAACGGGGCCGAGGTGTTCGTCGCCGACGGGCAGGAGGTGGCCGCCGGGGCCAGCCTGGTCAAGTGGGACCCGCACTCGGTGCCGATCATCGCCGAGGACGGCGGGACGGTGAAGTACCAGGACATCAAGGAGGGGGTGACCCTGCGGCGGGAGAAGGACCAGACGACCGGGATCGAGCGGCGGACGATCATGGAGCACAAGGGCGACCTCCACCCGCGGATCGAGCTGCTCGGGGACCGGGGGGTGGTGGTGAAGTCGTACTTCCTGCCGGAGCGGGCGAACCTGCAGGTGAAGGACGGGGAGAAGGTGTCCGGCGGGACGCTCCTGGCGAAGACCCCGCGGGAGGTGTCGCAGACCCAGGACATCACCGGCGGGCTGCCGCGGGTGACCGAGCTGTTCGAGGCCCGGCGGCCGCGGAGCCCGGCGGTCATGGCCGAGGTGAGCGGGAAGGTCCGGGTCGGGGAGAAGAAGCGGGGCAAGAAGCTGGTGTACGTCGAGCCGCAGACGGACGACGGGAAGCCGACCGGGGACGCGGAGAAGGAGCACCAGGTCCCGGCCGGGGCGATCCTCCGGGTGCACGACGGGGAGTACGTGAAGGCCGGGGACCCGCTGGTCCACGGCCCGCTGGTGCCGCACGACATCCTGAAGATCAGCGGGCCGGACGCGGTCCAGGAGTACATGGTCCGGGAGGTGCAGGCGGTGTACCGCTCCCAGCGGGTGGACATCGACGACAAGCACATCGAGATCATCGTCGCCCAGATGCTCCGGAAGGTGCAGGTGAAGGCGACCGGGGACACCGGGCTGTTGCCCGGGGCGGTGCTGGACGTGTTCGCGTTCAACGAGGTGAACCGCCGCACCACGGAGGAGTGCGTCAAGGTGGCGGACCCCGGGGACGCCCCGTTCGAGGCCGGGAAGGTGGTCAGCCGGGACGCGTTCGAGGAGGAGCGGGCGGCCCTGGAGCGGGCCGGCGGGAAGAAGCGGCTGCCGACCAGCACCACCCCGGAGCCGGCGTCGTCCACGACGCAGCTGTTGGGGATCACCAAGGCGGCGGTGCAGTCCGACAGCTTCATCTCGGCGGCGTCGTTCCAGGAGACGACGAAGGTGCTGACGGAGGCGGCCCTGGCGTCGAAGGTGGACTACCTGGTCGGGCTGAAGGAGAACGTGATCCTGGGGCACCTGATCCCGGCCGGGACCGGGTTCAAGACGCACCAGGAGGCGGAGGTGAAGATCAACCTGCCGGGCGCCCCCGGGGCGGACGGCGCCGCCGGCGACGGGGTGCTCGCCCCGGACGCGGTGGTCGAGGGGGCGTGACCGTGACCGTTTAGCCGCGACGCGGGGTCCTCGGAGCGGAGCGCGGGGGAGCCGCGCTCCGCTCCGAGGACCCCGCGTCGCGGCTAAACGGGAGAAACCCTTGTCGCCGCCGGCGCAACCGCTAACATACTGACTTCCGCCCGGCGCCCGCCGGGCGGCCGTTCCACGAGCCGCGCATGCCGACGATCAACCAGCTCATCAAGGCCCCGCGGGTGCCGCAGCGGTCGAAGCCGAAGCACCCGGCGATGCAGGGCTGCCCGCAGAAGCGCGGGGTCTGCACCGTCGTCAAGACGATGACCCCGAAGAAGCCGAACTCGGCCCTGCGGAAGGTGGCCCGGGTGCGGCTGTCGAACGGGATCGAGGTGACGGCGTACATCGGCGGGGAGGGGCACAACCTGCAGGAGCACTCGATCGTGCTGGTCCGCGGCGGCCGCGTCCGCGACCTGCCGGGGGTGCGGTACCACATCGTCCGCGGGGTGCTCGACTGCCAGGGCGTCCAGGACCGGAAGCAGGCCCGGTCGAAGTACGGGGCGAAGAAGGACGGGAAGTAGCGCGCGGGGGTGCCGGCCGCAGTCGGCCGGTACCCGAACTAGAACCCAGGGCGTTGCCCTGGGCTATGTTGTCCCAGCCCTTCGGGCTGAAGACACTCCGGCACCCCGAAGGGGTGAGACAACTTAGCCCAGGGCAACGCCCTGGGTACCCGCGAGACGGTCATGGGCGCCAAGGCACGCACCGCCAGCTACACGAAGTTGATGCCGGACACCCGGTACAACTCGCTGATGCTCAGCAAGTTCATCAACTGCCTGATGCGCGACGGGAAGAAGTCCGTCGCCACCCGGGTGGTGTACGACGCCCTCGACCAGATCAAGAAGCGGATGCCGGACGCCGACCCGGTGGTGGTGTTCACCGAGGCGGTGAACAACGTCAAGCCGACGCTCGAGGTCCGCAGCCGGCGGGTCGGCGGGGCGAACTACCAGGTCCCGATGCAGGTGAAGCCGAAGCGGGCCGAGAGCCTCGCCGTCCGGTGGATCCTGGCGGCCATCCGGGCGAAGTCCGGCCGCCCGACCCACCTCCGCCTCGCCGAGGAGCTGATGGCCGCGTACCAGCGGCAGGGCGAGGCGATCAGCAAGCGGGAGCAGACGATCAAGATGGCCGAGGCGAACAAGGCGTTCAGCCACTTCGCGTGGTAGTCCTTGGTCATTAGTCCATAGTCCTTGGCCCGACCGGGCGAACCTTCCCGGTCCGGCCGAGGACTTTTTCGTTGGACGGTAGCCGGCTGCTACCATGGACTACGGACTAATGACCAAGGACTAAACCGCCATGGCCAAGGACAAGTCCCCGGACCTGACGCTCGTCCGCAACCTCGGCGTCATCGCCCACATCGACGCCGGCAAGACCACCACCACCGAGCACCTGCTGTACTACGCCGGGGCGAAGCACAAGCTCGGCGGGGTCGACGAGGGGACCACCCAGACCGACTACGACCCCGAGGAGCAGGAGCGGGGCATCACCATCTACTCGGCGTGCGTCCCGTTCGAGTGGGCCGGCCACACGATCAACCTGATCGACACCCCGGGGCACGTCGACTTCACCGCCGAGGTGGAGCGGAGCCTGCGCGTCCTCGACGGGGCGGTGGTCGTGTTCGACGGGCAGAAGGGGGTCGAGGCGCAGTCGGAGACGGTGTGGCGGCAGGCGAACAAGTACGGCGTCCCGCGGCTGGTGTTCGTCAACAAGATGGACGTGGTCGGGGCGAACTTCGCGAAGACGCTGGAGACCGTCCACGCCCGGCTGACGCCGCACCCGGCCGAGCACGGCCGGCCGGTCCCGGTCGTCATCCCGATCGGCGCCGGCGGTGCGGCCGACAGCCGGGTGCCGTTCCGCGGGGTCATCGACCTGGTCGAGATGAGGGCGAAGTTCTTCGACGCCGGCGACCTCGGGAAGACGGTCCGCGTCGCGGAGATACCCGAGGAGAACCAGTTGGAGGCGGCCGAGTACCGCGAGAAGCTGTTCGACGTGCTGACCCAGAGCGACGAGAAGGACCTGATCACGACCGCGGTGCTGGAGGGGCAGGAGCCGGACCCGGCGAAGGTCCGGCAGTTGATCCGCGAGCAGTGCCTGGCCCGGAAGATCTACCCGGTGCTGAGCGGGTCGGGGCGCGAGCACATCGGCATCCAGCCGCTCCTCGACGCGGTCACCCTGTACCTGCCGAGCCCGCTCGACCGCCCTCCGGTCGTCGGCACCAACCCGAAGAACCGGGACAGGGAGGAGCGGCGGAGGCCGGACCCGAAGGAGCCGTTCTGCGGGCTGGTGTTCAAGGCGGCGTGGCACCCGAGCGGGAACCGGTTCTTCGTCCGGGTGTACTCCGGCGTGTTGAGGCCGAACACCCGGGCGTACAACCCGGGGAAGGACGTGAAGGAGAACGTGGCGAAGCCGTTCCACGTCCACGCCGACCCGTCCCGCGGGCTGGAGGAGGTGCCGGAGGGGCCGGCCGGGGACATCGTGTGCGTGGTCGGGCTGAAGGACACGGTCACCGGCGACACCCTGTGCGACACCCAGCACCCGATCCTGCTGGAGCCGATCACGTTCGTCGAGGCGGTCGTCAGCCAGTCGATCGAGCCGGACAGCGGGGCGGACAAGGACAAGCTCGCCCAGGCCCTGGCCGTGCTCCAGCTCGAGGACCCGACGTTCAAGGTGAAGGCGGACAAGGACACCGGGCAGACGCTGATGAGCGGGATGGGGACGCTCCACCTGGAGGTGAAGAAGCACCGGCTGGAGCGCGACTTCCGGGTCAAGGCCCGGGTCGGGAGGCCGGCGGTGAGCTACCGGGAGATGCTCCGGGAGCCGCGGCGGGTCGAGGTGACGGTCGACCGGCTCGGGGACAAGCCGGCGTTCGCCGGGCTGAGCGTCGGGTTCACGAACGCGAAGAGCGAGAAGCCGGTGACGGTGCTGATGGCGGTCAGCCCGGACCTGAACCCGACTCCGGCGGCGTTCCTGGCGGCGGCCGAGCGGACGCTGGCGGACGCGCTGTCCACGGGCGAGCTCGGGTACCCGATGATGAACGCCCAGGCCCGCATCTTCGACGCCAAGTTCGACCCGCAACTGTCGACCGAGGACGCGTTCGTGGCGGCGGCGATCCGGGCGTACCGGCAGGCGACCGAGGGGAACGTGCAGGTGCTGCAGCCGATCATGAAGGTGGTGGTGACCACCCCGACGGAGTTCCTGGGGAACGTGATCGGGGACATGGGGGCGCGGGGCGGGGAGATCGTGGACACGACATCGGACGAGTCCGGGATGTCGGAGGTCACGGCCAAGATCCCCCTGGCGAAGCTGTTCACGTACGCGAACGAGGTGCGGAGCCTGAGCCAGGGGCGGGCGGCGGCGAGCCTGGAGCCGCACAGCTACGAGCCGGCCCCGGACGACGTGCTCCGGCAACTCCGCGGCGAGTGACCGGCCCGGCACGCGGCGTGCGGGCGTCTTCCGCCCGGAGGTGACACATGATCCGGAGTCTGTTGTTCGGAACGGCGGCGGCGGCGGCGGTCGGGTGCAGCGGGAACACGGCCCCGACCGGCGGCGGGCCGGACGGGAAGACCCCGCAAGGCGGCACCCCGTCGGCGGCCAGGCCGGTCGAGCTCACCCTGACGGCCGAGGAACTCGGCAAGGCGTACGAGAGCGACCCGGCCGGGTTCAAGGCGAAGTACGGCGGCAAGTGGGTGGAACTGACCGGCGAGGTGGAGTTGCCGCGGGTGGTGGCGACCGGGCCGACCGACGTCCTGCTCCGCGGGTACCTGAAGCCGAAGGGGATCGTCCCCGGGTTCGTCTCGATCCTCCCGCGGAAGGAGGAGCAGGGGAAGTTCGAGGGGATGAAGGCCCTGGCCAAGGGGCAGTCCGTCACGGTCCGGGGCGAGGTGGCGACGTTCGCCCCGGCCCTCGACAAGTGCGAGTTCGTGAAGGTCGGCCCGTCCGCCGCCGTGCCGTTCACCCCGTCCGGGCTGCTGGCCGCCTTGAAGGCCCCGGACGGGGAGAAGAAGTACGACGGGAAGGACGTGGTGATGCGGGCCGAGGTGCGCAAGGCGGAGTGGAACGGGACGGTCGCCACCCTGACGGTCTGGGACCCGGGGGTGAAGGACGGGCCGGGGCTGGAGGCATCGCTGAACCCGCAGGAGAAGAAGGTCGGCGAGGAGCTGGCGAAGATCAAGCCGGGGACGGTGGTCGTCCTGCTCGGCGAGACCCAGACGCTCAACGACGGCCGGCTGTGGAACGTCCGGGTGCTGAAGGAGCCGCCGGAGGGGGTGACGCTCCCGGGCGACAAGAAGTAGGGCACGCACCGCGTGCCGTCTTCGTGGGCGGCACGCGGTGCGTGCCCTACGAGGCCCGCTCCGCGAGTACCAGCCAGCCGTACACCCGCGCCCCGGTCGCGGGTGCCCCGTCGGCGCCGACCGCCCGCACCTCCCGCACCGCGAACCCCGCCCCTCCGAGCAGCCGCACGACGCCCCGCCGGGTGAAGTGGTGGAGCGTCAGCGGCGCCCCGCCGTACGCCTGTGACATCGTGATGTCACCCGCGTCGGCCCGGCCGAGCCACGTCTTCCACCGCTGCCCCCACACCCGCCCCCGCCCGAGCCCGCGGAAGTACCGGTTGTGGGCGTGCAGGACGAACCGCCCGCCCGGCCGCAGCAGCCGGAAGGCGTTCGCCACCACCGTCGCCCGGTTCTCCGCCCCGCGGACCATCCCGAGCGTGCTGAACAGACACGCGGCATAGTCGAAGCTCCCGGCCGGCAGCTCCGACAGGTCCACCAGGTTCGCCTTCACCCACGTCACGGCCGGGGCGTTCTCCCGCGCCTTCGCCAGCATCTCGTCCGACAGGTCGACCCCGACGCAGTCGTACCCCTTGGCCGCGAAACGGGCGCACAGCCGGCCGGTGCCGCACCCGAGGTCGACCAGCCGGCCCGGGGTCGGGAACGTCGCCTCGCAGAACGCCACGTCCGCCGCCGCCAGCGGCGACGCCCGCGTCTGCCCGTCGTACCCGGCGACCATGTCGGCCGCGTGCAGGTAGTCCCACAGCCCGCGGTCGACGCCGGGCGGGAGTTGCCAGTCGGGAATCATCCCGCCGTTGTACGCCCGGCCGGATAGCATAGTCCCCGTCCCCCCACGTCCCGCCGGTCGGAGCCGACCATGCGCCGCACCCGCGCCGGGTTCACGCTCGTCGAACTGCTGGCGGTGCTCGCCATCCTCGCGCTCGTGATGTCGCTCACCGCCGGGGCGGTGCAGCGGGTCCGCCAGGCCGGGGTGCGGGCCGAGCGGGCGGCGTGGCAGCAGAACCGCCGCAACGGCAACACCATCCCCCGGTCGACCCCGGTCCGGGTGCTGTTCGTCGGGAACAGCTACACGTCGGTGAACGACCTGCCCGGGGCGGTGAAGGCGCTGGCCGACGCCGACCGGGCCCGCGGCGGCCCGGGGCTGGTGGTCGGGTCGCACACCGTTGGCGGGGCGAAGCTCCGCGACCACTGGGAGGCCGGCACCGCCCCCGACCTAGTCCGCTCCGGCGACTGGGACCTGGTCGTGCTCCAGGAGCAGAGCCAGACCCCGCTCCCGGGGTTCGGCCGGGACCGGCTGTACGTGCCGTACGGGCGGAAGTTCTGCGCCCTGGCCCGCGAGGCGAACGCCGTCCCGGTGCTGTACCTGACGTGGCCGCGGCCGGACACCCCCGGGTTCGTCCAACTCGACTACACCCTGTCGGTCGCCGACCTGGCCCGGGACGCCGGGGCCGAGGTCGCGGCCGCCGGGATCGCCAAGGAGATCGTCGAGGGGCAAATCCCCGGGTTCCCGTTCACCGCCGACGCCGGCGGCCACCCGACCGCGGCCGGCACCTACGTCGCCGCGTGCGCGTTCTTCGCCGCGGTCTTCGACACGTCGCCCGAGGGGCTGCCGGCGTCCGTCACCACCGCCTCGGGGGCGGCGGTCGGGGTGCCGGCGGTCCAGGCCCCGGTCGTCCAGCGGGCGGCGGCCGAGGCCCACGCCCGCGCCAAGAAGTTGCTCGACCGCGACCCCGAACGGCGGCACCTCCGATGAACCCGACCGACGTCCGCGTCCGCGACGAGTCGTTCTCGTACGAGGAGTACCGGTACCGCACCCCGATCAAGTTCGGGGGCGTGGCGCTGGACCGCGTCACGATCCTGAACGCGACGATGACGGTCGAGAGCCCGGGCGGGAAGACGGCCACCGGGTTCGGGTCGATGCCGCTCGGGAACGTGTGGGCGTGGCCGTCGCGGGCCCTGACCTACGACCAGACGCTCGCCGGGATGAAGTACGTCGCGGCCCGGCTGTCGGCCCTGTACCGCATGTCCGGGCTGACCGGGCACCCGCTGGAGATCGGCGACGAGATGGAGCCGCGGGTGTTCGCCGCCGGCGACGACTACGCCCGGCTCACCCACCTCCCCGAGCCGATGCCCCGGCTCGCCTCGCTGGTCGTCGCCTCCGCGTTCGACGCCGCCCTGCACGACGCCTACGGGAAGCTCCACGGGCTGAACTGCTACCGCACCTACGGCCGGGACTTCCTGCACAACGACCTCGGCCACTTCCTCGGCGAGGAGTTCGCCGGCGAGTGGCTCGACCGGTACGTCTCGCCGGAGCCGAAGCCGCGGATGCCGCTGTACCACCTGGTCGGGGCGCTCGACCCGCTCACCCCGGCGGAGGCGACGGACCCGGTGGGGGACGGCCTGCCGGAGCACCTCGGGGAGTGGATCGGGCGCGACGGGCTGACGCACCTGAAGGTGAAGCTGAACGGCGACGACCTCGGGTGGGACGTGGACCGGGTGGTGGCCGTGGACGCGGTCGCGGCGGAGGTTCAGCGACAACGGGGTGTCACGCAGTGGTGGTACTCGCTGGACTTCAACGAGCGGTGTAAGGATGTCGGCTACCTGCTGGAGTTTCTCGGGCGGCTCCGGGACCGCGCCCCGGCAGGGTACGACCGGGTGCAGTACGTCGAGCAGCCGACGGCCCGGGACCTGCGGGCGCACCCGCAGAACAGGATGCACGAGGCGGCCCGGCTGAAGCCGGTGGTGATCGACGAGTCGCTGCTCGACCTCGACAGCCTCCACCTGGCGCGGGAGATGGGGTACACCGGGGTGGCGTTCAAGGCGTGCAAGGGGCAGACGCAGACGCTGCTCCTGGCGGCGGCGGCCCAGAAGTACGGGATGTTCCGGTGCGTCCAGGACCTGACCTGTCCGGGGGCGTCGCTGGTCCACTCGGCCGGGATCGCGGCGCACGTCCCGGGGGTGGCGGCGATCGAGGCGAACAGCCGGCAGTACTGTCCGGCGGCGAACGCCGGGTGGGACGAGCGGTTCCCCGGGGTGTTCACGGTTCGCGACGGGACGGTGAACACCGCGATCCTGAACGGGCCCGGACTGGGGGCGGTCTGATGCGGTCTTCCGGGTGAAGGTGTCCCGGTGGGGTAGGCATTCCTGCCTGCCCGATTCGAACCCCGGCAGGCAGGAATGCCTGCCCCACCCGGAAGAACATTTCGGGGCTCGGGGCGGTGTGAGGCCGAGGTCAAGGCTTCGGGTTCCGCTGCCGCCCGTCGGGCAGGACCGTCCACCCGTTGCCGTCGTCCGCGAGCCCTTCCCCGCCGTTCACAGTCAGCGCCGCCCGCAGGGCGTCCGGGCGTATCCCCCTCGACAGCCGCCGGACCGTCGCGTCGGCGGTCACGACGGCCGGGCTCTCGTACCAACTGCTCACCCCGCCGGGGCGGTCGACGGCGAAGTCCATCCCGTCGAACAGCAGGTCGCGGGGCTCCATCCAGTGGACCCCGAGGCCGGCGTTCTCGACGATCAGGATCGTCTCGCTCCAGCCGTCGGTGATGTCGGCCCGGTCGCGGCCCTCCGCCCCGGGCCACATCGTGTCCGACCCCACGACCGCCAGGTAGTTGGTCGTCGTGCCCGGCTCGGAGCCGTGGAACGCCAGCAGCCGCGGCATCCGCCCGGCGAGGAGGCGGTTGGCCGGGCCGTCCCACGGCTCGTCGAACCGGTAGTCGCGGTGGAGGTCGCGTTCCTCGATGAACGGGAGGATGAGGACGCGCCAGCTGTGCCACGGCCGCCCGTCCGGGCCGCGGACGAACGCCGGCGGGAAGCGGCCGTTGGTGTCGAGGTAGTTGGCGACCGCCAACCCGAGCTGCTTCAGGTTTCAGACATCGGCCGTCCGCCGGGCCGCCTCCCGGACCTGCCGCACCCCGCGGACGAGGCCGTACCCGGCGGCGCCGGCCGCGAGGAGCAGGAGCCGGCGGCGGGTGAGGAGTGTGGACACGGGCGGCCCTCGGCGGGTGGTGTCGGGTCAGAACCGCAGCCGGTTGGTCAGGACGACGACGAAGAAGCTGACGGTGACGAACCCGAGGCCGCCCTCGGTCATCGCCAGCAGCCGGGCGTGCGGGGCCGGCACCAGGTCCCCGTACCCGACGGTCGTGAACGTCACCCCGCTGAAGTAGACGGCGGTCGGGAAGTCGACGGCGACCGCGGCCCCGCCCGGGCCGGTGACCCCGCCGACCGCCCAGTACGCGGCGGCGTACCCGAGGACGACGGCGACGGCCGCGAGCAACACCCGGAGCGGGCGGAGGCCGAACCCGGCGACCGCCCAGAACGCGAACATCCCGGCCCGCCGCCCCCACCCGATGCCCAGTTCCCGGCCGCGCCACAGCTTCAGGCACCCGGCCCGGTAGGCCAACTCCCCCGCCTCCCCGAGCATCCCGCACCGCTCGTACGCGGCCACCGCCCGGTAGTACATCCGGACCGCCCGGGCCGGGTCGTACGGGGCGCCGTGGCTCCGGTACACGTCCCCGGCCCGGTGGCAGGCGGCCGCCGCCAGGTACCACTCCCGGGCCGCCTCCGCCAGCTTCGACGCCCGGAGCAAGTGAACGACGGCCGCGTTCTCGTCCCCGCCGGCCGCCTCCCGCGCCGCCCGGTCGTACAGCTCCTGCGCCTCGACCGAGTCCCGCAGGTACTCGTCGCGGTCGGCCCCGGCCGGGTCCGGCGGGGTGAAGTCGGCGGCCGGCTCGGCCGGCGGCGGGTCGGCGGTCTGGGGGTCCACGCGGGTGCTCCGGCGAGCGGGTCCGCCGGAGTCTCGGCAACCCGCGTGCCGGGCCGGTCACCGGCCGTCGGCGAGGATCCGCCGCCGGACG
>PNKH01000154.1 GCA_013822345.1 Isosphaera sp. | reverse complement strand
CTCCGTCCGCCCGTCCCGCACCACCTCCGCCCGCATCAGGTACGCGAACTCCCGGCCCCCCGGCAGCGGCGGCGTGCTGAACCGCCGCACCGGCTCCGCCGACGGGCTCTTCTTGTCGTCCACGTACAGGCTCGCCCCCGCCGGCAGCTTCACCGTGATCGTCGCCCGGTCGGTCGCCGCCTCCGGCGCGGCGGGGGTGGTCGGCGCCGGCGGCACGACCGGGGCCGGGTTCGAGACCGCGGTCGCCGGGGCGTCCGACCCCTTCGCCGGGGCCGCCTTCGCCGTCAGGTCGGTGAACTCGACCGCCACCGTCGCCCCCGCCCGCACCGCCACCCGCCGGGTCACGCTCACCGTCTCCCCGTCCCGCTCGTACTCCGCCCGGAACCGGTACGCGAACTCCCCCCCGGCCGGCAGCTCCGGCGACACGAACTTCCGCTCCGCCCCGGTCAGGTTCAGCGGCCGGGCGTCCACGAACAGCTTCGCGTCGGCCGGCAGCCGCACCACCACCGTCGCCCGGCCCGACCCGGCCCCGCCCGCCACCGGCGTCGCGGTGTGCCCGGCCGGGCGGAGGCCGGCGGTCGGCCCCGGGGCCGGCTCCGGGGCGGCCAGCGGGATGGTCGCCGGCGGGGCCGGCCGCGGCACCGCCGGGAGCGGGTCGAACACCGGCGGGGGCGCCGGCAGGGCCGGCCCGCCGAAGCACGACAGCCCGCCGTTGAGCACCGGGGTGTACCCGACCGCCGGCCCGCCGAAGCACGAGTACGACCCGCTCCCGAAGCACGCGTACCCGCTCCCCGACCCGCCGCAGCACCCGCCCCGGTCGAACAGCCGGCGGACCCGGCTCCCGAACCCGTCCCCCCGGCACCCGGCCGAGGACGACGACCCCGAGCACCCGTACGTGTAGGCGAACCCGGCGCACCCGCCGCCGTAGCAGCTGTACCGCGGGGCGAAGTCGGCCGAGCACCCGCCCGGCGACGCCGACCCGGAGCACCCGCCGCGGAACAGGTTGCGGAACGCCCCGTGGAACTCCGGGCCGTCCGGGGCGGTGGTCATCGCGGTCATCAGGACGAGGCTGTACATCGCGGGGCCCGGCGGGGGTCGGGTAATCTGGGAACCCTACGCCGTGAACATAAACCGGGCCGGCGGGGCCGGCAAAGCGACTTGAGGGAAAGGGTACACTCCGCCGGCCGCGGCGGGGTCGGCTCCCGCGGGACCCCGCCGGCGGGTATAATCCGCACATCCGACACGGAGTCGTGTCTCGGTGGGGCAGGCATTCCTGCCTGCCATTCACCTCGGGCAGGCAGGAATGCCTGCCCCACCGGGCCGAGGCACATCCGACACGGGGGACCCGCATGCCGCTCCGCAACCTCGCCTGGCTGGTCGTCGTCCCCGGGCTGGTCGGCCTCGGGCTGGCCGTCGGGTACACCGCCCCGGCCCCGGAGCACGACTACAAGCTCGTCCGCCGGGTGGTCGAGGTGCTGGCCGAGGTCGACGCGAACTTCGTCCGGGAGCTGTCCGACGAGGAGCGGGAGAAGCTGGTCGAGGACATGATCAACGGCGGGCTGCACAAGCTCGACCCGCACTCCCAGTACCTGAACGAGACCCACCTGAAGGCGTTCGAGGTGGAGAACGAGGGGAGCTACGGCGGGGTCGGGGTGGTCCTCTCGCCCGGGGCCGCGGCCCCGCGGCTGCGGGTCGCCTCCCTGCTCGCCGGCACCCCCGCGTACGACGCCGGGCTGGTCGCCGGGGACGTGATCCTGAAGGTCGGGGACGAGGACGCCCGGGACATGCCGATCGACCGGGCGACCAAACTCATCAAGGGCGAGACCGGGACCCAGGTCACCCTGACCATCGGCCGCAACGGGAAGGAGTTCCCGGTCACCCTGACCCGGTCGCGGGTCGCCATGCACCCGGTCACCGGCGTCTCCCGCCGGGCCGACGACCCGACCCGGTGGAACTGGTTCGCGGACGAGGCGAACAAGATCGGGTACGTCCGGGTGAGCGGGTTCAGCGAGCTGACGACGAAGGAGGCGGAGGCGGCGGTGCGGGAGCTGGAGGCGGCCGGGGCGCGGGGCCTGGTGCTCGACCTGCGGGACAACCCCGGGGGCCTGCTGAGCGAGGCGATCAAGCTGTCCGACCTGTTCCTGACGGAGGGGAAGATCGTCACCACCAAGGACCGCCGCGGGGGCGAGAAGGCGACCGCCGCGAAGGCCGCCGGGACGCTGTTCCTGCCGGCCGACGGGAAGCCGGTCGCGGTGCTGGTGAACGGCGGGGAACACGGCAGCGCGAGCGCCAGCGAGATCGTCGCGGCGGCCCTGCAGGACAACGGGCGGGCGGTGGTGGTCGGGGAGCGGAGCTACGGGAAGGGGAGCGTGCAGAGCCTGTTCCGGCTCCCGCCGGACCAGAAGGCGGCGGTCAAGCTGACCACCCAGACGTGGTGGCGGCCGAGCGGCAAGAACATGGACCGGAAGCTGGCCGAGGCGAAGGGGAGCGACGAGTGGGGCGTCGTCCCGGACGACGGCCTGGCGGTGTCGCACACCCGGGCCGAGGAGCTCCGCCGCGGGGTCGAGCTGCAGAAGCTGGACTACGTCGCGGGGAAGCCGGACGTGGTGGCCGGGGTGTTCGGGAAGACCCCGCCGGCCCCGCCCCCGCTCCTCGGCAAGGACGGGAAGCCGCTGGTGGACGAGAGCAAGCCGTTCGAGGACCGGCAGCTCCAGAAGGCGCTGGAGCACCTGCGGAAGAAGCTCGGGGTGGTCGGCCGCCGGGTCGACGGCGCGGTGCCGGCGCTGTACCCGGCGTGACGGGGCGGGGTCGGCCGCCGGACTCCGCGGGAGGTGGCTGCCCCTCACCCGGCCCGGCGAAGCGCCGGGCCGACCTCTCCCCAGCTGGGAGAGGTGGGGGCACAGCGGCCCCTCCGGAGCCACCCGACCCGCCAACCTACTGAGGCGGCCGGCGGCCCCACCTCTCCCAGCTGGGGAGAGGTCGCCGGCGCTTCGCCGGCGGGTGAGGGGCGCCACCGACCGAGATCGTGGAGGGGGCGGAACCGTGGACCACCCCGACCCCCCGCCGGCCGGCACTTGGCAGCTCACCCCGGCCCACGTCCTGTTCGAGGATCACCACCTGTTGGTGGTGAACAAGCCGGCCCCGCTGCTGACCCAGGCCCCGGTGGGGGTGCCGAGCCTGGAGGCGGCGGCTAAGGCGTACCTGAAGGCGAAGTACGCGAAGCCGGCCGGGGTGTACCTCGGCATCCCGCACCGGCTCGACCGGCCGGTCAGCGGGGTGGTGTGCTTCGCCCGGAACACCAAGGCGGCCCAGCGGGTCCACGCCCAGTTCGCCGACCACCGGGTCCGGAAGGTGTACTGGGCCCTCGTCGAGGGCGAGATGTCGCCCGAGGCCGGGGTGTGGGAGGACTGGGTGCGGAAGCTTCAGGAGGAGTCGCGGGTGGAGCGGGCGAAGGAGGGGGAGCCGGGGGCGAAGCTGGCGATGCTCGAGTACCGGGTGCTGCGGCGGGTCGCCGGCGGGACGCTGGTCGAGCTCGCCCCGCTGACCGGGCGGATGCACCAGCTGCGGGTGCAGGCGGCGTGGCGCGGGCACCCGGTGTTCGGGGACGCGGCGTACGGCGGCACCCGGGCGTTCGGCCCGCCGGCGGACCAGCCGCGCGACCGGGTGATCGGGCTGCACGCCCGCAGCCTGACCCTCACCCACCCGTTCACGAAGCAGGAACTTACGTTCGTCGCCCCGGTGCCGGACTACTGGGGCGACCTCACCGACGTGTAGCCGCGACGCGGAGTCCTCGGAGCGGAGCGCGGGCGATGCCGCCGCGCTCCGCTCCGAGGACTCCGCGTCGCGGCTACACGGAAGTCACTTCCCCTGGTTCCAGTAGATGCGGCAGTTCCCCGTCGCCCTACCGACCGCCACGATGTCGATCTTGCCGTCCCCGTCGAGGTCGTCCGCGCACAGGTCCTCGACCGCCACCCCGCCGTCCTCGACGATCGTCCGCTCCCACTTCGCCCCCTTGCCGTCGGTGCACTTGTAGACGCGCACTCCGCGGCGCTCCTTGAACGTGTCGCCGAGCTTCGGGTTCGGGTCGTCGCGCACCCCGATGATCAGCTCGTCCGCCCCGTCCCCGTCGAGGTCGGCGAACCAGACCGCATGCCCCCACCGCAGTTGCTCGTCGATCACGTGCCGGTCCCACAGCTTGCCCCCGCCGGCCGGGGTGTAGGTCACGACCTGGTTCCCGTGCCACGGCTCGACGGTCGCGATGACCCAATTCCCGTTCGGGAGCTTGGCGGACTTGATCTCGCTCGCTCCGCGAGTCGCGTTCGGGTTCGCCTGGTTCCCGGCCCCGATCTTGGTGGTGACCCACTTCTTCCCGTCGTGGCCGACCGAGTGAACGCCGTCGTGGCTCGTCACGAGGATCTCGACGGGGGCGGAGGGCTTGCTAGCTCCGACAGGATTCTGAAACGGCGGGCGGCCTTCGGTCGAAAGGGGCATTGGCCAGAAGTTGTGGCACACGTGCAACTCCTCCGACAGCACCTCGACCTTCCAGTTCTCCGGCTTCTCCGGGTCCTTCGCCGGCACCTTCAGCGCCACCACCCGCACCGGCCGGCCGTCAGTCCAGTTCCCCTTCGCGCTCGACCCCCTCCCCATGAGCGGGACGTGCACCACCTCCGGCTTGCCGTCGCCGTCGATGTCGAAGACGCGGACCCGGTGGACGGTCGGCTCGTCGCACGGCAGCGGGTGGTACGTCCACTCGTCGTCCAGCGTCTTGCCGCGCTTGACCCACCCGAGCTGCGCCGCGTTGGTCGTGTCGAACGGCTTCCACGCCGACCCCAGGACGATCTCCGGCAAACCGTCCCCGGTGATGTCGATCGCCGCGGCGCAGACGTTGTCCGGCTTCGTCTTCCCGTCGAGCATCACCCGCTTCTTCCACTCCCCGTCCCGCTTGCCGGGGTTCTGATACCACACCAACTTGTGCTGGTCGACCACCACGATGTCGGGCTTCTTGTCCCCGTCGACATCTGCGGTGAGGACGGCGTATCCGATCTTCAGCCCGGAATCGATCTCCTGGGCCTTGAAGGTCGGGACGCCGGCGGCGAACACTGGTGGGGCCGCGAGCAGGGCGGCGGCGAGTGCGGCGAGAGATTTCATGCGTCACCCGGGTGTGCGGAGTAGGGTGGGACTCGCCGGCGCTTCGCCGGCGAGTCCCACCGGGGCTACGGGGGTGGTGGGACTCGGCCGCAGAGCCGGCCTCGGCCCACCCTACGGGCCGAGAGCCGCCCAGCTTACCAGCCCGCGGCCCGCGCCGCGAATAAAACAGACCACGCCCCGCAGAGGACCGCCGCGCATGACGATCCCCGCGTCCCACCGGCCGGCCCGCGAGTGGCTGCTGCTGGTCGTCGCGCTGGTCCTGGTGGGCGGGGCGGCGGCCCCGTTCTGGGAGGTGCTGGCCGGGCCGGCGGCGCGGGCCGACTGGGCGAAGAAGTGGGACGCCGACCGGGTCACCCGGCTGTTCCTCGGGCCGGAACAGCTAGCGTGCTACCTGTGCTTCGCGTGGGCGGCGCTGATCCTCCAGAGCCGGTACCGGGAGGTGCGGCGGCAGCGGGCGGCGTTCCGGATGGACCTCCTCCCGACCGACGAGGGCGCCCGCATCCTGCCGGAAGACGCCCGCCCGCTGGCCCGGAAGGTGGAGAGCCTGACCGCCCGCCGGCCGTTCGTCCTGGCGAACATGATCCGACTCGGGCTGGGGAAGTACGCGGTGAGTAAGTCCGCTCCGGACGTGGCCGAGGTGGTGCGGAACCAGGCGGACGTGGAGCTGTCGCGGCTGGTGTCCGGGATGGCGACGGTGCAGTACCTGGTGTGGGCGATCCCGGCGATCGGGTTCATCGGGACGGTGCGGGGGCTCGGCGGGGCGTTCGGGGTGGACGTGCCGGATGTCCGCGAGTTCACCCGGGACGCGAAGGCCCAGCTGAAGATCGCGTTCGACTGCACCCTCGTCGCGCTGCTGCTGAGCCTGGTGCTGATGTACCTGCTGAACGTGGTGCAGCGGGCCGAGGAGACGCTGGTGGCCGACGCCCAGGAGTACTGCCAGGAGCACCTGCTCTTGCGGCTGTACGACCCGGCGGCGGACCCGAAGGTGTAGGTGCCCGTCCGAGCCCGAGCGCGAGCGAGGGGCCGACCTCACCCCTCGCTCGCGCTCGGGCTCGGACGGACCTGACGAGGCCCCGCATGCTCTGGTCGAGGAAACCCGCCGTCCCCGACAAGGCCCGGGCCGCCGGCGTCGACCTCACCTCGTCCCGGGCGCGAGCGGTCGCGGTGTCGGCCGGCGAAGCCCGCCCGATCCCGCTCGACGGCGCCGACGAACTGCCGCTGGTCGTCGCCCTCGACCGCCGCACCCCGGAGGTCGGCCGGGCCGGGTTCGCCCTGTGCCGGAAGGCCCCCCACGCCGTCTGCTCGAACTTTCTCCCGTTCCTCGCCCACGCCCGGGAGTGGCGGCACGGCCGGCACGTGATCGACGCCGAGGCGGCCGTCGGCCTCGTGTTCGCGAAGCTCCGCGGGCCGGTGACCGCCGAGTCCGCGGCCGTCGCCCTCACCCTGCCGGCGTACCTCACCCCGGTGCAGGTCGGGAACGTGGTCGCGGCGGCGAACCGGGCGAAGCTACCGCTGAAGGGGACGGCGGTCGGGGCGCTGGCGCTGACCGCCGACCGGGCCGCCGCAGTCTTGACCGGGAACCCGGCCGCCCCGGAGGTGCCGACCCCCGATTGGGTGGTGCCTCTCCGGCCGGCGGGCGGCGGGCCGGGTGCAGTCCTCGTCGTCGACGCGGACGAGCACGCCCTGTCGGCGGCGGTGGTGGAGGTGGACCGGGACCGGGTGCGGGCGGGGCCGGTCGGGGCGTGGCCGCGGTTCGCTGTGAAGGCGTGGAAGGACCGCCTCCTCGACGCCGTGTCCGACCGGTGCGTCCGCCTGTGCCGCCGCGACCCGCGCGACTCGGCCGACGCCGAACAGGCGCTGTTCGAGCAACTCGACGACGCCCTCGACCGCACCCGGTCCGGTCAGCGGGTCAGCCTGACGGTCCGCACCGACCGCTGGTTCCAGGATGTCGTCCAGCTCCCCGACGACTTCGACGCCCACTGTGCCGCCTTGGCCCGCGGCGCGGCGGAGGCGGTCCGCGACCTCCCGGCGCAGCCGCCGCGGGCGGTGTGGCTGACGCACGCCGCCGGCCGCCTCCCCGGCCTGGCCCGCGCCGTGCACACCCACGCCCCGCTGGGGACGGCGGTCGAGGTGCTGCCGACGGACGCGGTCGCCCGGGCGGCCGCCGCGCTCGTGCCGCGGTGGCTCGCCGCCGAGCTGCCCCGCGCCCACCTCGACGCCGTGATCCCGCTGGAGCAGACCCCGGCCGCCGGGTATCGTGGGTCGGACGACCGCCCCGCCCGCGGCCAGAAGTAGCCCACGGCGAACCGCGACCGTCAGGGAGCGGGTGAGGCGCCTCACCCGCTCCCTGACGGTCGCGGTTCGCCCGGCCCCCGACCCGAGGTTGCCATGCGCGTCCGCCACAAGCAGCCGACCCTGGTCAGCATGTGGATGCTGGACGTGTTCTGCTGCGCCCTCGGGTGCGTCACCCTGCTGTTCCTGCTGAACAACCGGACCGCGACCGACGACGCCCGGCGGAACGAGAACGCGCTGGCCGACCTGGAGACCGCCGAGAAGCGGCTCGCCGCCGCCCTCACCGACCTCGAGTCGGCGCGGCTGAAGTTGAACAGCGAGGCCGCCGGGCGGGAGAAGCTGTCGGTCGCGCTGGCCGAGCTTCAGGGCCTCGAACTCAACCTCACCGACACGGTGACGCGGCTCGCCGCCGAGTTGGCCAAGTCGCAGGCCGCGTCGGACGACCTGGCGAAGAAGCTGGCCCGCGCCCGGGACGAGGCGAAGACGGCCCGGGCGCTCGCCGCCGCGACCCTGGCCGAGGTCGACAAGCTCCAGGCCAAGGCCGACGCGACCGCCAAGGAGCTGGCCGCCGCCCGCGACCGGTCGGCCGACGCCGACGAGCTGGTGCGGAAGCGGCAGAAGGAGGCGGCCGACCTCGCGAAGAAGCTCACCGACACGACGGCCGCGGCCGACGACCTGGCCCGGCTGTTGCGGAAGCGGGACGACGAGAAGGCGGTGCTGGTGAAGGAGACGGCCGACCTGCGGAAGCAGCTCGACGACCTGGACGGCCGGCTGGCGGCGGCGCGGAAGGCGGAGGACGCGGCGGCGAAGGCGGCGAAGGCCGCGGCGGCCGAGCTGGCGGCCCTGAAGGCGAAGGGCGGGGCGGACCTGGTGGCGGCGCAGGCGGAGGCGGAGGTGCTGGCGAGCCGGCTGGCGGCGGCGAAGGCGACGATCGTCGACCTGCAGGGGGAGAAGGCGAAGCTGGCGGACAAGGTCGACCAGCTGAGGGCGGACACGGAGGCGCGGTTCGCCGGGATCGTGATGTCGGGGCGGCGGGTGGTGTTCCTGGTGGACGTGTCCGGGAGCATGGCGAAGAAGGACACGACCACCGCCGACCCGGGGAAGTGGCCGCTGGTGGTGGAGACGGTCGGGCGGGTGATGCGGAGCGTGCCGACGTTGGAGAAGTACCAGGTGGTGCTGTTCTCGGCGCAGGCCCGGTGGCTGCTCGGGGACGGCGAGTGGCAGGAGTACGCGGGGGCGAAGTCGGTGGAGGCGGTGACGGCGGCGCTCTTGAAGGTGCGGCCGCAGGACGACACGAACCTGTACGCCGGGGTGGACCTGGCGTTCCGGCTCCGGCCGGCCGGGCTGGACACCATCTACCTGTTCTCGGACGGCTTGCCGACGAGCGGGCCGGGGCTGTCGGCGGCGCAGCAGGCGGCGAACCCGCCGCTGAAGGAACTGGAGCGGTCGGAGATCCTGGGGAAGCACCTGCGGAGGGTGCTGGCGGACGAGTGGAACCGGCCGGCGGGGGGCCGGCGGGCGGTGAAGATCAACGCGGTCGGGTTCTACTTCGAGAGCCCGGACGTGGGGGCGTTCCTGTGGGGCCTGGCCCGGGACCACGACGGCAGCTTCGTGGGGATGAGCCGGCCGTGACGGCCCCTCCGGCGCCCGTCCGACTTTCCACTTGTCCGCCACGCCCGATCGGGTACACTCGCCTTCCTCTCGGACTGTCCACCGCCCCGCCGCGGTGCCCGCCGCCCCCCGCCCGAGGCCCGTCATGTCCCGCCGCGCCTTCACGCTGATCGAGCTGCTCGTCGTCGTCGCCATCATCGCCGTGCTCGTCGGCCTCCTGCTGCCGGCCGTCCAGAAGGTGCGGGAGGCAGCCGCCCGGGCGAAGTGCGCCAACAACCTGAAGCAGCTCGGCATCGCCCTCCACAACTTCGAGACCGCCCGCGGCCACCTCCCGATGGGGCAGGTGAACGAGTTCTGCTCCGGCTCCCGGACCGTCGACTTCATGACCGGGGACGAGTGGAGCCGGGCCGGGTGGTACCAGTACCTCCTCCCGTTCCAGGAGCAGCAGGGGATCTACGACAGCATGCTCGGGTACGTCGCCTACCAGATGAACACCGGGGCCCCGTACAACGTCGCCCCGACCAACTGGAAGCACCGGGTCAACGCGATCATGACCGGGGCGACCGGGCACCACACCGCCGTCCCCACCTACGCCTGCCCGTCCGACCCGAACGCCCGGAAGAACCGGACCCACGGGGCCGGGTGGGCGTACGCCTGGCCGACCGCCGTCCCCCGCCCCGACTTCTCCCCCGAGAGCGGCCAGGGGTTCCACGGCAACTACCTCCTCTGCCACGGGGACGGCGTGTTCGGCCGGTACGAGTACCAGACCTACATGGGCACCACCAACGGGTGGTACAAGTGCATGAACTCCGGGCAGAACACCACCACCTGCCGCGACGGGTGCGCCGGCACCCCCGGCCCGGACTGCGGCCGAAACCTCCGCGGGGTGTTCTTCGCCAAGTCCCGGGTCCGCGTCACCGACGTCACCGACGGGGCGTCCAACACGCTGTTCGGCAGCGAGGGGGTCGTCGCCCCGGACGTGTTCACCGGGGCCGGGGCGAACGACGGCCGGGGGCGGTACTTCAACATGTTCGACGGGAACGCCCTGTTCAGCACCGCCGAGCGGCCGAACACCACCGTCCCCGACCAGTCGGTCAACTTCTGCAACGACGAGTTCACGGTCCGCGGGCGGGTGACGTGCCAGAAGGCGACGACGAACGGGTCCCCGGGGGTGTACTACGCCCGGAGCTACCACCACGGCGGGGTGAACGGGCTGTTCGGGGACGGGGCCGTCCGGTTCGTCCCGGACTCCGTCAACCCGGTCGTGTACCGCGGCCTCGGGACCCGGGCCGGCGGCGAGCCGGGGGGGCTGGAATGACCCGCGCGGCCGTTCTGCTCGCCGGCCTGGCCGCGGGGTGCGGCGGGCCGGACCTGTACGACGTCCGCGGGCGGGTGACCCTGAACGGGGAGCCGGTCGAGAAGGGGGTGGTGCGGTTCGTCCCGGCCGACCCGAACCGGTCGGCCGAGGCGGGCACGATCCGGGACGGGGCGTACACCGCCCGGGTGCCGCCGGGCACCCTGCGGGTCGAGATCACGGCGTCGCGGGTGGAGCCGGACGCCCCGGTCGTCGAGGGGACGCCGGCCGCCCGGGCGCTAATGCCGCCGCGGTACAACACGGCGTCCGCGCTGACCGTGGAGGTCGGGCCGGGGAGGCCGACGGAGTTCGACTTCCCGCTGACCGTGACCCCGGCCGAGGAGGCGGCGCTGAAGGTGGTCGGGGCGCCGGGGGCGGTGCTGAAGTGACCCCGGTCACTGGTGCTGGGCGATCAGCCGGCCCAGCTCCTCCGGGGAGATCACCCCCACCTCCTGGTGGACCGGCTGGTCCCCGCCCTTGAAGAACAGGATCCGCGGGATCGTCATCACGTCGTACTTGACCGCGATGTTCGGGTTCTCGTCGACGTTCAGCTTCCCCACCTTCACCTTCCCGGCGAACTGGTCGGCCACCCGGTCGATCGTCGGCGACAGGGCCCGGCACGGCCCGCACCACGGGGCCCAGAAGTCGGCCACCACCAGCGTCCCGCTGGAGATGTGCTCGCCCCAGTTGCTCTCGGTCAGTTCGATCACGTTCGGGCTGGCCATCGGAACCCCCTCGGTAGGCGTGGACGCGGGCCGCGGGCGGCCGCACCCCATTCTACGCACCTTGGAATACCGCACCAGTGCCCCCGGCTTTCGACCCCGGCCGCGGCCGCCCCGCCGCAGTAAACTACACCGGCCCGCCCCCGGAGCCGCCGTCATGGTCCGCGCCGCCGCGTGCTCGCTCCTCCTCGCCCTCCCCGCCGTCGCCGCCGCACAGGAGGTCGCCCCGCCGCCCCGCGCGGTGACGTTCGGGGCCTGGCGGACCGGCGACCGGAAGAATCAACTGCTGGCCGCGGCCGGCGCCGACCCGAAGGCCGAGGCCGCCGTCGCCGCCGGGCTGAAGTGGCTCGCCGCCCAGCAGAAGGAAGACGGGACCTGGTCGCTCGCCGGCGGGGTCGAGGCGTACAACTCGGCCGGCACCGGGTTCGCCCTGCTCGCCTTCCTGGGAGGCGGGCACGCCCCGGGCGACGGCGGGCCGTACGGCAAGGCCCTGTCCGCCGGGGTCGCCGCCCTGCTCAAGAGTCAGGACGCCAAGACGGGCCTGGTCCGCTGCGGCGGGGTCACCATGTACGGGCACGCCATCAGTACCCTGGCCCTGGTCGAGGCCTTCGGCATGTCCGGGGACGCGGGGCTCAAGGGGCGCTGCCAGAAGGCGATCGACCTGATCGTGAAGGCCCAGCACCCCGAAGGCGGGTGGCGGTACGACCCGCACCCGGGCTCCCCCGGCGACGTGTCGGTCAGTGGGTGGGTGATCCAGGCCATGGCCGCCGCCCGGCTCGCCGGCCTGGACGTGCCGGCCGAGACGCTGGACAAGGCGAACCAGTTCCTCGACGGGTGCGCCCGGGGCGAGAAGAAGGGGGCGTTCGCGTACAACCGGGAGGCGAAGGCGGTCTCCCCGCTCACGAACTCGTGCACCGCGTCCGCGGCGTGCAGCAAGCTCGCCCTCGGGGCGTGGGGGCCGGACTCGGACGGGCTGGCGGTCGCGGTCGGGTCGGTCCTGAAGCGGGCCCCCGGCACCGACCGGGACAAGGACTGGCCGGCCGGGGCGTACTTCCTGTACTACGCCACCCGGGCGGCGTACTGCCGCGGCGGGGACGACTGGAAGGCCTGGCAGGCGGCTCTGGTCGGCCGGCTGCTGCCGCTCCAGAAGGCGGACGGGGGGTGGGCGGTCGGCGGCGGGGTGTACGACCGCGACCTCGGCCCGGTCGGGTGCACCGCCCTGCACGTCCTGACCCTCCAGACCCCGTACCGGTATCCGCCGCCGCGGTAAGAAGTGGTTTCGGAACCGGCGAGCCGGG
>PNKH01000153.1 GCA_013822345.1 Isosphaera sp. | reverse complement strand
CCCTCCTAAAGAGTCACGGCACTGCCCCAACTATCAGCCCCTAAGCGGCGACGGCGGGAGGTCGTCGAGTGTGGCGCACACGTCGGACCGAAAAAAACGGGGCAACGGGGGAAATCCCCTTGTACGCTCGCCTCGTCGCAGCGTAGGATTACTACACCTACCCCTGTAGGCGGGGACCCTGGCTCTGAACGTTGGACCTCCGGTCGCGTTTAACCAGTGTCACCTTCTTGCGGAACAACTCTGGACTCTCACTAGGTTTGGTCGTCAAGGCGACCTAGTGCGGCCCATGATTGATCCCGCGACTGGCCGGCCTGTCGTTCGCGACCGGTGCCGGACTTTTTCGCGCTGGAGTCAGTCATGGGCGATTTCGTTTCCGGGGTCGAGCACACCGAAGCCGCAAACTTCCTCGCCGATCCGGCTTGGCAGCGTGTCCTCTTCGCGCTTTTCGCGGAACACCTCTTTCTCTCCGCGGGCCAAGCCGAGCACCTCCGCCGACGCACGGCCCCATCGGACACGCCCGCGGAACTGGTCCGCGGCGCTCACACCCGGTTCGTTCTGAACTCCCTTGTGGACGCGGGCCTTCTCGGCAGTGCGCCCGCGTTCCTGCCGAAGGCGACTATCGGTGCGAGCCCCATCCTCGTCCGCCGACAGTTCGACGACGAGGGGCCTCCGGACGATCGTGTAGTCGCGCGCCTCGTTGCCGCCGCCGACGGCCGGTTGGAGCCCCTCAACCGCCACGCGGAAAGGACGCTGTACTTCGCAAAGGACGGGCTGGGTCCGGTGCTGCGGGCGGCTGGGTTCAGGGTCTGGTACTGGAAGTGTGACGAGGATTGGCGCGCGCGAGAAGGCGCGGTCCGAACACTCCTCGACTGGCACCAGGAGGTCGCGACGCGAAAAGGGTCTTCGCCGCGCGAGATCGCCTGCACTCTTTTGGCGGCACACTACAACATCAACCAACTCCGCCTCGCCGAAGCCTTTCCGGAGCCTCTGCCGCAAGCCAAGTGCGAATTTTCGGCGCGCTGGAGTCCCGGACGCGCAGGCCCCCAGGCGAGATTCGACGGACCGACATTCGGCCTCACCAACCTGTTCTTTTTGCGCCCGCTCCCGGCTCGCGAGATCATCGAGCAGATCGCGATCCACCACGGGATGGACGGCATGTTCATGAAGTGCTGGTGGATGTAGTTCGGCGGACCGGACCGGACCAGACTGTTCGTGAAAAGGAGGGGAGACCGCGCCCGGAAAAAACGACCCCGACCACCTTGGCGGGTGGCCGGGGCGTCAGGCCCGCGAGCAGCAAGCTGCTAGACGGACGAGCGTGACACCTCAAGTCTAGCGGACCAGTTCCCGGGCTGCCACCAAGAGTTCTTGAATCCCGACCCGACGAGCGTGTGCTCGCCGCCGCCCCGCCGCGCCCGGAGCGGAAGGGGGAACCCACGCCCACCTTCCGGGCAGCGACGGGATCGGCCCCGAACCGGTCGCTCACAACCTGAGGAGTGCCTTCGATGTGTTCGGCAAATGAACCTGCGTCCGACATCCCGGACTGGCTCCGCACGGTTCTCGGCCTCGCGTTCAAGCATCGCGCGAGCGTGGCTCCCGCCCTCGCGCTCGCGCTCGCGGTCGCCGGCCTTCTGATCTACCACCTCAGCCCGACCGACATCGACCGGGCCGAGGCCGACCTCGCCAAAGCCCGGGCGCGGGTGAACGCCCTCGACGAGGAAGCCTACAGCCGGATCCAGGAAGCGCGACAGCACAGCACGCGGGCGGAGGAGATCCTGAAGCACTTGGAGGAGCGCAAGGACTCCACGGACGCCGAGTGGCTGGAGTGGCGTCGGGCGGCCGCTCACACCCAGTCCCAACTCGCCCAAGCGAAGTACGCGCGCCGCAGCAACCTCCTCCACCTCTCCGCGGAATACCGACGGCTTCTCGCCGAGGCGGAGTGCGAGGTTCTCCGGGCGAAGGACGCCCGCGACCGGGGCACGCCCTACGAGGTCTCCCCGCGCGTCCGCGAACTCCTCGCCCCGATGATTTCCGCCCGCTGACCCGACCCGAGGTCCTCCATGAACTGGCTCTGGGCTTACTTCCGCCGGAAGACGAGGGACGCCCTCCTCGCCGGCATCAATGACGCGCTCACGGCCGGGGACGGCACCGGCGTCTCCGACGAGCAGGCGGCCCGGGCCGTCCTCGGGCTCATCGCCGCGGGTGGGGAGGCCCCGCCGACCGTCGAGGCCGCCCCGCCGGTGCCGCAACTCGCCGCCCCCGGGGCGAACGGCCAGGCGGCCCTCGCCGAGCCGCCGAAGCGTGGACCGGGCCGCCCCCGCAAGTTCCAGGAGCCGCCGGGATGATCACGCTCACCGACCGCGACCGGTGGATCGTCCTGGCGCTCCTCTTCCGGGTGCCGCTCCTCGCCGAGTCCGTCCTCGCCCGCCGCTGGCCGGACACGGACGCCGGGCGGGAGAACATGGCCCGCCGGCTGTGGCAACTGTGCGACGCCGGGCTCCTCGCCCGCTACACGCTCCCGGTCCAGGCCGCGGCCGACGTGGCGCTCTTCTACCGCTGGTCGCCGGGCGACCCGGACCCGGACTTCGGCCCGCTCGCGTGGGAGCTGGCACGGCGGTGGGCGGCGGTCGAGGCGCGGCGGGTGGTCTTCTACACCGCGACTGCGACCGCCGCCCGGCGGTACGGCCAGACGGTCCGCAACCCGCTTCGGTCGGCCTCGGCTATCGCCCACAACCTCGGTTTGGGCCAGGTCTACGACCACTTCGACTTGCACCACCCGGCCCTCGCCGCAGCGTGGGTGGCCGAGGAGGTCGTCGCCGCCGCCCGCGGGTACGGGGAGAAGGTGGTGGACGCCTGCATCGTGGACTCGACCGCGACCCCGGCCCTCGCCGTCGAGTACGCCGGCAGCTCCTACGCGGCGGGGAACGGCGAGCGGCTGCGGGAGGTCCACCGGGACTGCGCCCTCCGCCGCCTGCCGTACGAGATGTGGACCGTATCCGGGGGAGGTGGGACGTGACCGCCGCGGACGACTACGCCGCCCTGCCCGAGCGCGGGCGGCAGCTCATCGACGACGCCTACCGCTACGCCCTGCTGACCGCCGACGCGGTCCGCCGGCTCCGCTGGCCGGACCTCGCCCCGGACGCCGCCCGGAAGGCCCTCGCCCGGGCGGCGGACGACGGGTGGCTCGCCCGCCACCCACTCCCCGGCCAGGAGTCGTACTTCGTCCTCGGCGGCCGGGGGGCCGCCGCCCTCGGCGTCCGGCGGTCGCCGCACCCGCTCGGCCACCAGGCCGTCGTCGAGCACTACGGGATCCTCCTCGCGGCCGCGGCCCGGGGGTGCGACGTGTTCACCGAGGACGAGTTCCGGGGCCGCTTCCCGGACCTGTCTCAGCCCGGCTTCTCGGCCAAGAACTTCTTCCCCGACGCGGCCGCCGACCCGCCCCGGCTCGGGCTCCTCGTGGTGGACCACGACAAGCTCACCTCCCGGCTGGTCGGGAAGGTCCGCCGCCGGGTCGGGGGACTGCTCGCCACCGACCGGCCGGCCCTCCGGCGGCTCGTCCTCGACGGCGACATTGCCGTCCACGTCGTCACCGCCACCGAGGGGAAGCGGGCGAACCTCGCCGCCGCCTTCGCGGCGAAGCAGCAGCCGCTCGGCGTCCCCGTGTCGGTCGAAGCCCACCCGGAACTCGAACCCCTGTTCCTCGTCAAGCGGAGGTGAGTGATGTCCCGCCGATGGACCGCCCGGAAGACGACCCCTCTGAACGAGCCCGCCGTGGACGCGGCGGCGTTCGCCCCCGCCTTCCCGCTGTTCCGGGCCGGCCCCGAGCCGGCCGCCGCCGGCAAGGAGGCCCTCCGCTTTCTCACCGGCTTCACCCTCCTGGGCGTGCCGGTCCACTGCGGCATCTGCTGGCTCGCCGGGCACTCGCTCGGGCTCACCGCGGCCGCCGTCCTCGTCACCGTGGCCGCGCTCCTCGCGGTCGCCCTCGCCCGCTGGCTCGCCCTCGAAGACCTGCTCCAGCGGCTGCCGCTCCTGCTCCTGCTCGGCCTCGTCGGGGTCGGGCTGGTGTTCGTCACCTCCCTCCCCACGAAGGGGTGGGGGGGAGGGGGCATGGAGCTGCTCGGCGGGGTGCTCATCCTCGTCACGGTCGTCTCGATCCTCGGCAGCCTCTACCGGCCGCTCTCGGCCGCCTACCAGACGGTGACGCTGAAAATCCCGTTCCGCGACCTGTGCGTGGCCGCGGCCGCCATGCTCGTCTCCCTCGGCCTCGCCGCCCTCGGCCAGACCCTCCCCCGGCCGGCCCTGCCGATCCTCACCTGCGCCCTCGGCGGAACGCTCGCCGGCCTGGTCGTCGTCGAGTACGCCGCCTGGGCGCGGGCGAACCCGGGGCGGAGCCTGGAGCGGGCGCGGGCGTTCGACGGGCCGCCGGCGGCCGTGAACCCGGCACCCGGGGCGAAGCGCAAGCCCGCCCGCCAGTTCAACGGCCGGGCGGCCGTCGTCGGGGCGGCCGTCTTCGGCCTCTCCTACGGGGTGTTCTCCTCGGTGGTTCAGTACGGCATCGGCCCGTCCTCGGAGCTGCGCGGCCTCTTCCCCGCCTCGCCGAACGACAAGCCGGGGACCGGGTCCGAGTTCCTCGCCGTGATCGCGCTCTACGCCCTCGTCGGGATGCCCTTCGGCTGGTACCGGGCGAGTTCGGCCGTGAACGGCCTGCGGTTCCCGAACCCCGTCCTCGCCGTCCGCCTCGCCTGGGACGCGGTGGCGGTGTTCCTGACCTACCCGGAGCCGGCCCACCCGCTCGCCCATCGGCTCCACACCCGCTGGCTCCGGCCGCAGTCGGTGCGGCTCGCCGGGACGTGCGTGGTGCTCCTGACCGCCGCGACCGGCTTCGTCACGAACCCGGACAAGCCGAAACCGGCCGGCCCTGAGTCGAAGTCGGCTTCCGTCAACCCGCCGGCCCCCCAGCCGCCGGCCGCCCCGCGGTACGTCCCGCAGGGTGACCGGGACGCGGCCCGTATCGAGGGACGAAGCCTGGACGGCTTGGACCACACGCCGTTCACCCCGCCGCCGGTATTGCTGCCGCCCCCGGTGCCGTCACAGGTGCCGGCGGACGCCCCCGAGTCCCGGCCCCTCGAAGACGGCGTCACGCGCTTCATCCTGGCCGCGACTGCGACCGCCGTCGCCGGGCCGCTGTTCCTGTTCTTCATGGTCTGGCTCGTCGGCCTGTCGGCGCTCCCGGCCTACTACGGCCACTTCGAGCAGCCCGAGACGCCGGCGAAGCCCCGCTGAACCACCCCCCGTGGGCCGGCCTCTTGTGCCGCCCGGCCCGCGGGTTTTCCGACCGCGGCACCGTCCGTCCACGACGCAGGAGACCTTGCCATGACGCTCCCCCCGACGACCCGCCTGACCCATCCGCCGCACGTCCGGGCGACGCTCGACCGGCTCGCCCCCGACCGCCCGCCGACCGCCTGGGACGCCAAGGTCGAGCGGCTCTTAAACGGCCTCCGTCAGCCCCACCTGTATATCGGGCGGTCGCTCCTCGACGGCTCCCCGTGGCTCCTCGACCGGGCGCTCCTCCGCACCCACGCCCACGTCATGGGCGGGACCGGGAGCGGGAAGACGAGCCTGTGCCTCGCCCCGCTGGCATTCCAGCTCACCGCCCACGCCGACTCGTCGGTCGTCTACATCGACATGAAGGGGGACAACGCCCTCTTCTGGGGGGCGTTCATCGAGGCCGAGCGGGCCGGCCTGCCGTTCCGCTGGTTCACCCTCCAGCCCGGGGCGGCGAGCTTCGCCTTCAACCCGTTCACCCAGGCGGCGAACCAGGCCCGGGGGGTGACCGCCCGCGCCCAGAGCCTGCTCACCGCCCTCGGCCTCTACTACGGGGACGCCTACGGGAAGTCGTTCTTCCAGTCCGTCACCCTGGACACCCTGACCGCCTTCCTCGGCAAGTTCCGGGACGTCCGGTCGTTCGCGGATCTCGCCCGCTACGCCGAGCAGCCGGGGAGCTACGCTGCGACGGGCACCGACCAGGAGAACTCCCAGCACCTGCGGATGCTCCTCCGCCAGCTCGCCTCGGTCGCCCCGCTGAACCTGACCGCCGACGCCCGCCCGGCCCTCCGGCCGGAGGTCGTCCGGGACGCGATCGACATGGCCGACGTGCTCACCCGCAAGCAGGTCGTCTACTTCAGCCTGCCGTCCTTGGAGGAGGAGCTGACCGCGAAGTCGGTCGGCAAGCTCGCCCTCTACGCCCTCGTCCACGCGGCGAAGGTCGTCTCCCGCACCCGCCCGTGCGTCCCGGTCTACGTGTTCGTGGACGAGTTCCAGCAGGTGTGCGCCGAGAACGTCAAAATCCTCCTGGAGATGGCCCGGTCGATGGGCGTCTACCTGGTCCTCAGCCACCAGGACATCTCCCAGCTCAAGACCGTCGATTACGACATCACCAGCACGGTCGAGAGCTGCACCACCTTCAAGATGACGCTGGAGGCGAGTTCCCTCGCCGCCTTGAAGCAGATGGAGGAGTACAGCGGCGAGACCCGGGAGCACACCCTCTCCTGGGCGCAGCCCGTCCACCCGATGCTCGACCCGAACGACGACCACGCCTTCGCCCTCGGCCGGGCCTACCCGCGGCACGACTTCGAGCCGCCGACGGCGACCATCGGCGAGGTGGTCCGCCCGACCCGCAGCCGGAACGAGATCCTGGCCGTGAGCGCCCACCCGCTCCGCGGGTTCGTCCGCTCCCGGTCGGACAGCGGGATGACCCAGTACGCCGGCCAGTGGGCCACCGTCGAGTGCGAGTTCCCGACGACGGCCGAGGAATACAAGCTCCGGTCGGAAACCCCGTGGCCGACCGCGCACCCGTCGTGCGTGACGGTCGCGGGCGGGCCGGGCGACGACGAGGGGGACGCCGACCCGTCGCTCCCGAACAACCCGCTCCCGGTCCCGCCGCCGCCGAAGGCTGTGGACCGGGCCATCGCCGACCGACTCCGGGACGCCCTCCGCGGGCAGCCCGCGGCACTTCCCACCATACAGTCCGCCGGGGGGTGAGCGATGCCCCTCGCGAGCGAGGTCACGACCTGGCAAGAGCCGGCCCCCGAGCAACACGACGGCGGGGGGCCGGCGGTCCGGTTCCGGACGCGGGTCCGGACGAACGCAACAGAAGACCGCTTCAAGCGGCGGCTGGAAGCGCTGGGCCTTCTGGCTTTCGCCGAGACCATCGACCGTTACGAGACGAACTGGCACTGGACCGGGTGCGGGCAAGGGTATGCGATCCTCTGGCGCGACACGACGACCCTCGCCGACCTCCTCCCTCTGGCCCGGCTCTGAGCCGGCCGGGCCGGGGGAGCCGACGCCTGACCCGTTCGCCGGGTGCGTGACCCGCGACCTCGCGGCGCTCGCTCGCCGGGGCCCGCGGTTCGGCACCGTCTACGCCGACCCGCCGTGGGCCTACCAGAACACCGCCGCCCGCGGCGCGGCCGAGGACCACTACCGGACGATGACGCTCGACGACATCTGCCGCCTCCCGGTCGGGCCGCTCCTCGCCCCGAAGGCGCACCTGCACCTGTGGGCGACGACCGCGTTCCTGGAGGACGCCTTCCGGGTCGTCCGGGCATGGGGGTTCACCTACAAGAGCTGCTTCGTCTGGGCGAAGCCGCTCCTCGGGTGCGGCAACTATTGGCGGCTCGCCCACGAGTTCCTGCTCCTCGGCGTCCGCGGCCGGACCCCGTTCCGGGACAAGACCCAGCGGAGCTGGCGGGAACTTCCCCGCGGCCGGCACAGCGGGAAGCCGGAGCGGCTCCGGGCAGTCATCGAGCGGGTCAGCCCCGGCCCGTACCTGGAACTCTTCGGCCGAAAGCCGGTGGACGGCTGGGTGGTGTTCGGGGACGCCATCGACCGCGGCCTCTTCGACCTCGACATCCCCGAGTTGGACAAACCCGCCCGTCACTCCGACCCCGAGCGGTCGGCCGAGAGCCGCGAGAGTGGGGGACACCCATGACGCCGACGAACGACGACCTCCATTTGCGGCTCCAGCGCATCGAATCGCTCCTCGCCTCGCTCGTCGAGCAGAAGGCGGTCAAGGAGTGGTACTCGACCGCCGAGGTCGCTGGCATCCTCGGCCGGGCCGAGTTCACCGTGCGGGAGTGGTGCCGGCTCGGCCGCGTCCGGGCCGAGAAGAAGAAGTGCGGGCGGGGGCCGGCGAGCGAGTGGATGATCAGCCACGGCGAGTTGAGCCGAGTTCGTAACGAGGGGCTGCTGCCGGACCCACGATTATGATCCCGGTTGACAAAGCCTCCGCTTCTGGTCCAAAATACCTCCAACTATGATTTTATGGAGGTGTTTTGGACATGGCCGCCGAGACCGCCAGCCCCAGAAGCGACCCAGAAAGCAAGGCCCAAGCCGTGTTCCGAAAGCACGGCGGAGTGCTGCGGATGGCCGACGCGCTCCGGGAGGGCATCCACCGACGCAGACTCTACGCCATGCGCGACGAGGGCCAAATAGAAACCCTCGCCCGCGGCCTCTACCGCCTGACCGACGCGGACCCGCCTTCCAGCCCCGACCTGCTCACCGTGGCGGCGAAAGTCCCGCACGGGGTCGTCTACCTCATCTCCGCCCTGGCGTTCCACGAGATGACCACCCAGGTGCCGCACGAGGTCTGGCTCGGCGTCCCGCGGAACAGCGAACCGCCGCGGCTCGACTACCCCCCGATCCGGGCGGTGCGGCTCAGCCCCGGCCCGTACGCGGCCGGCATCGAGACGCACGAACTCGACGGGGTCCGCGTGAAGGTTTACAGCCGCGAGAAGACCATCGCCGACTGCTTCAAGCACCGGAACGAGGTCGGCCTCGACACCGTGCTCGAAGCGGTCCGCATGTACAAGGACCAGGGCCGGGTCGATGCGGACGCCGTCCTGCGCTACGCCTCGGTCTGCCGGGTGGCCCGGGTCGCGCGACCCTACCTCGAGTCCCTCCTGTGACCAAAAACCTGCCCGCGTCCGTCCGCCAGCGGCTGACCAACAAGGCGAAGGAGACCGCCCGCCCGTTCCAAGAGGTGCTCCAGTACTTCGCGATGGAGCGCTTCCTCTACCGGCTCGCGCAGTCGCGGCACGCCGACCGCTTCGTGCTCAAAGGGGCGCTGATGTTCACCGCGTGGGGCGGGCCGGCGTCCCGCCCGACGAAGGACATCGACCTGCTCGGCCGGACGAACAACGCGGTCGATGCGGTCACAGCGCTGATGCGCGAGGTCTGCGGGCAAGCGGTGGACCCCGACGGGCTGGTGTTCGACGTCGGGAGCGTTGCCGGGCAAGCCATCACGGAGGGCGCGGACTACTCGGGGGTGCGCGTCACCTTCCTGGTGAAGCTCCAGAACGCGCGGGTGTCGATGCAGATCGACATCGGCTTCGGCGACGTGGTGACGCCCGCCGCGACGAAGATCGACTACCCCGCGCTCCTGGACTTCGCCGCCCCCCAACTCCTCGGCTACCCCCGCGAGACGGTCGTGGCCGAGAAGTTCGAGGCCATGACCAAACTCGGGTTGCTGAACAGCCGGATGAAGGACTTCTACGACCTCTGGCTGCTCGCCCGGCAGTTCGACTTCGACGGGCCGACGCTCTCGACCGCCATCCGGCGGACGTTCGAGAACCGGAAGACCGCCGTCGTGGCAAGCCCAACCGCGCTGACCACGGCGTTCGGGAGCGACGCGGCAAAACAGTCGCAGTGGCAGGGCTTCCTCAAGCGGACGAAACTGAGCGCCGTGCCGACCACTCTCCAAGAGGTCGTCGATGCGCTGGTGCCGTTCCTGACCCCGGTGGCGAGCGCGGTTCTGAGCGGGGCGACATTTGATGCTCGCTGGGTCGCGCCGGGGCCGTGGCAAGAGCGGAAGTAGGTGAGGGAAGCGCTCCCGCCCTCCGCCGGGTTGGGGACAAAATGGGGACAACATCGCCGATTCAGACCAACGGCGAGTACAATGCAAGTGAAGTGCGGTTCCGGCGAACAGCACTGTGATTCCAGGCGTTCCAGCGAAAAATCGGCGCGAAGGCGATGCAAAGCCAACCCCAAAAGGGTAGCTTCGAATCCCTCCCTCTCCGCTTCCCAGCCGCGCCTCCACCCCGGCCGTCACGCCCGTCTTCCGCACCGGTCCCGACCCTGCCCCCGCCAGGCCCCGCGACCCGCGGGCCTGACGCGGCGCCCCGACCGCCCCTCCCCTCGGGTCAGGACGAACGCCATGCGACACACCCCCGCCCTCCTCGCCCTCCTCGCGGCCACGCCCGCGGCACCGGCTCAGGATGTCAAGCGCGACATCCCGTACGCCGACAAGGCCCACGAGCGGCAGGTCCTCGACGTGTACTCCCCGAAGGGGGCCAAGAACCTCCCGGTCGTCTTCTGGATCCACGGCGGCGGCTGGCAGACCGGCGACAAGAAGGACGTCCAGCTCAAGCCCCAGGCGTTCACCGACCGCGGCTTCGTCTTCGTCGCCACCAACTACCGCCTCCTCCCGGCCGTCGACATGGGGACCATCGTCCGCGACGTGGCGAAGGCCGCCCGGTGGGTCCACGACCACGCCGCCGAGCACGGCGGCGACCCGAAGCGGATCGTCGTCATGGGCCACTCCGCCGGGGCCCAGCTCGCCGCCCTCCTCTGCACCGACGACCGCTACCTCAAGGCCGAAGGGCTGTCCCTCGCCGTCGTCAAGGGGTGCGTCCCGGTCGACGGGGACACGTTCGACGTGCCGGCGATCATCGCCACCGCCGAGGCCCGGTGGAAGGCCCACGGCCTGCCGCCGGCGAAGTTCGGCCACCGGGAGAAGTTCGGCAACGACCCGGCTAGGCACACCGACTTCTCCGCCGTCACCCACGTCGCCAAGGGCAAGGGGATCCCGCCGTTCCTGGTCCTCCACGTCGCCGGGCACCCCGACGTGACCGCCCAGGCGGTCCGGCTCGGCAACGTGCTCAAGGACGCCGGCGTCCCGGTCACCGTCTTCGGCGCCAGGGAAACGACCCACACCAAGATCAACGCCGACCTCGGCCGGGCCGACGACCCGGCCACCAAGGCGCTGTTCGAGTTCCTCGACGCCGCCCTGAAGAAGTGACCGCCCGGGCCGCGGTGGGGCGGCCGGGCCGGACGGCCGCCCCCGGGCCGGCCGTCATTCCTGCATCGGCAGCGTCAGCTCGACCCGCTTCCCGCCGCGGACCACCACCACCGTCACCTTGTCCCCGGGCTTCCGGGCGTTGAACCCGTGCTCGAACACGTCCGCCTCGGACGCCAGGTCGGTCCGCCCGTCGAACGACACCACCACGTCCCCGGCCAGGAACCCGGCGTTCTTCGCCGCCGCGTGCGGCCCGTACTGGCCGACGTGCTTCGCCCGCAAAGCCATCCCGCCCTTCCCCACCCCGGCCGGCGGCTCCCCGTCGACCTTCTCCAGCACCATCCCGCCGGTCGTCATCCGCCGCAGCGTCCACGACCCGACCCGCCACGAGATGTCGTCCGCCCGCCGCCACCCCTTCGGGAGGGTCAGGACCAGGTCGGCCGGCTTGCCGTCGCGCACCACCTCGGCCTTCACCTCCGCCCCGCCGGCCGGGGTGTGGTGGAGCACCCACTGTACGTCCGCGATCGACAGGAGCGGCTGGCCGGCCAGCGTCCGGATCCGGTCCCCCGGCTTGAACCCGGACTTCTCGGCCGGCGACCCCGCCTCCACCTTCAGGACCGTGACCGCCTCCTTCGGGTCGAGGACCAGCCCCTGCGATTTCGGGTGCGGGTACGGGTAGAGGAGTTGCTCCGGCAGCGGCTCGCGCTTCTTCCGGTAGTGGTCCTTGATCGCGTCGTTGATCTGGTGGCAGTGGATGCAGCTCTGGACGACGTTCCCCGTGTAGTCGAGCTGCGGGCCGTACTTGCCGAGCGACGGGAACTTCTCCGGCACCGGGAACAGCGGGGCCGGGCCGGTCTTGGCGGCCAGGGCGGCCTTGTTTTTCGGGTACTCGGCGTGGAGGTCGAGCGCCCCGCGGAGGGCCTTCGCCAGGCCGTCCTGGGACACGTCCCCGACCCAGTTCGTCCGGTGCGACCGGGTGCCGAACCGGCCGTACACGGTGCCGTCGGCGTTCAGGAAGAACACCGCGAAGCTCTGGTCGTAGTCGTACTGGAAGAGGCGCAAGTCGAGGCCGTTGGTGGAGACGACGCGGACCCGGACGAACTTCTCCAGGAGCGGGCGGAGGGCCGGGTCCTTGTCGACCAGGTCGTCGTCGAGTTTGACGCACTCCTCGCACGGGATGCAGCGGAGGGCGGCGACGACCGGCTTGCCGTCGGCCTTCGCCTGCTCGAGCGCCTTGGGCAGGTTGTTGTAGATCCAGAACCCGTCCGCCTCGACCTTCACCTTGTCGTCGCGGACCTTCTTCTCGCGCGGGTTCTGGGCGGGGGCGGGTGTCGGGAGGGCGAGGGCGGCGGCCAGGGCGACGAGGGACAGGCGGGTCACGGCGGGGTCCTCGGAGGCGGGTTGACCTCTGAGTGAACCACAAACACCGGCGGATTGCAACCGCCGGGTCGTCACCCC
>PNKH01000152.1 GCA_013822345.1 Isosphaera sp. | reverse complement strand
GGTGGGACTCGCCCGCAAAGCCGGGCTCGGCCCACCCTACGTCGTGGCCGCCGCCCGACGCCGCGCCTCCGCCTCCTGCTCCGCCGGGACGCGGTTGTACAGGGTCGTCAGGTCGCGCATCTTCTCGACCACCTCCGGCCGGAACTGGTCGTACCGGACGCGCCACTTCCAGTTCCCGTCGGCCACCCCGGGCTTGTTCATCCGGGCCTCGTTCCCGAGGCTGAGCACGTCCTGGAGCGGGGCGATCGCGACCGCCGCGACCGACGACCAGGCCATCCGGATCAGGTCCCAGGCCGGGTCCTCGACGTACCGCCCCAGGGTCAGCCCGAGGTAGCGCCGCTGGTCCTCCCGCAGCCCGCCGTACCACCCGTTCACCGTCTCGTTGTCGTGCGTCCCGGTGTACGCCACGCAGTTCGGGACGAAGTTGTGCGGCCAGTGGATGTCGAGCGGCCCGTTCAGGGCGAACTGCAGGACCCGCATCCCGGGGAGCCCGAGGTGGTCGCGGACGGCCTCCACGTCCGGGGTGATGACGCCCAGGTCCTCGGCGACGACCGGTAGCCCGCCGAGGGCGGTCCGGAGCCGCTCGAACAGCTTCAGCCCGGGGCCGTCGACCCACTTCCCGACCCGGGCCGTCTTCTCGGCCGCCGGGATGTGCCACGCCTGGACGAACCCGCGGAAGTGGTCGAGCCGGATCACGTCCACCTGGTGGAGCTGGCGGGCCACCCGGGCGACCCACCAGGCGTACCCGGTCTCAGCCATCCGGTCCCAGTCGTACAGCGGGTTCCCCCAGTGCTGCCCGTCGGCGCTGAAGTAGTCCGGCGGGACGCCCGCCACCACGGTCGGGTTGCGGTCCGGGTCGAGCAGGTACTGGTCCGGGTTGGCCCACACGTCGGCCGAGTCGGGGGCGATGAAGATCGGGGCGTCGCCCATGACCTTGACGCCCTTCCCGGCGGCGAACGCGCGGAGGTCGGCCCACTGGCGGTCGAACAGGAACTGGCCGAACTGGTGCATCCGGACGCCGTCGGCGAGCGTCTTGCGGGCGGCCGCCATCGCCGGCGGGTCGCGGCGGAGGAGTTCCTTCGGCCAGGTCGGGAGCGGGGCTCCGTCGAGGCTGTCGCGGACGGCAGTGTACAGGGCGAAGTCGTCGAGCCAGGCGGCTTCCCGGTCGCAGTACGCGGCGAAGTCCTCCTTGAGGTGTGCGCCGCGGCCGCCGCGGAAGTTGGCCCACACCTCGTGCAAGAGGGCGGTCTTGAACGGGTTCACCCGGCCGTAGTCGACCTCGTGCTCGGGGAAGTGCTGGCCGGCCCAGAACGTCGGGGAGACGAGGCCGTCACGCTCGAGCAACTCGGGGCTGAGGAGCTTGATCCCGCCGGCGAACGCGGAGAACGCCTGGTACGGGGAGTCGCCGGCCCCGGTCGGGCCGAGGGGGAGGATCTGCCACCACGTCTGCCGCATCGCGGCGAGGGTCTCGACCCACCGGTACGCGACCGGGCCGAGGTCGCCGATCCCGAACGGGCCGGGGAGGCTGGTCGGGTGCAGGAGGACCCCGGCGGAGCGCGGGAGCGGGGCGGTCATCGGCGGCCCTGGTGGCGGGGTGGCGTCGCGGGGTGCTAGCAATGGGAGTATCGGCCGGGGGGAGAAATGCCAGAGCCGCGGGACCCGCCGCGCCCCCTGCGGGAGGGGGTCGACTACTACGTGGAGGACGGGCGGTGGGTGTTCACCGCCGCGTTCCTGCGGGCGCGCGGGTACTGCTGCGGGAGCGGGTGCCGGCACTGCCCGTACCGGGAGCCGGAGGGCGAGGTGAAGCCCGGCGCGGGGCCTCCGTCGTAGGGTGGGCCGGAGCGGGCGGTTCGCCCGCGAGTCCCACCGGGGCTACGTGGTGGTGGGACTCGCGGGCGAACCGCCCGCTCCGGCCCACCCTACCACCTCTCCCGTCACCCGGCGGCCAGCACCCGCAGGTCCCCGTCCCGCTTGGTCAGCCCGACCCGGTCCAGGTACTCGCACAACGGGACGGCGTACTTGCGGGTGGTGCCGAGCAGGTCGCGGACCTCGGCGACCGTCGCCCCGGGGCCGGCGGACAGCCGGTCCGTCACCCGCCGCCGCATCTCCGCCTCCGTCTCCGCCGACAGGTACAACTCGTCCGTCACCCGGACGAGCAGCCCCTCCGCGACGGCCACCTCGAAGATCTCCTTCAGCGCCCCGGCGTTCCCGCCGGCGAGGTTGGCGAACTCCTTCGGCTCCGGCGGGGCGAACCCGGCGGCGGCGTGCGCCTCGACGATCCGGTCCTTCAGCTTCCGCTGGTTCGCGGACAGCTTCGGCTTGAAGTCGGCCCGGGCCAGGCGGCGGGCGTCGCCGACCAGCTTCTTCCCCTTGATCAGCCGGTCGGCCACCGCCTGCACCAGCGGCTCGTCGCCGACGTACTCCAGCCGGGCGAGGGCCTTCGGCCGGTCGTGGGTGGTGGCGAGCGGGTTCTCGGCGTGCATCGCCGCGAGGACGCCGAGGACGCGGTCCTCCAGTTCCGCGACCCGGTCCCGGTGCAGCAACTTCTTCGCGCCGGCGGACATCTCGACCACCTCCCCGGCCGCGAGGAGCCCGGCGACGGCGTCCGGGCCGACCCCGACCGCCCGGGGCAGTTCGGCCGGGACGACGCCCCCGAACCCGGCCAGCCACGCCGCCGCGAGCAGCCGCGGGGCCGGGTCGGCGGCCCACAGCTGCTCGACCCGCTCGGTCACCTCCAGGTGCCGCCGGCGGACCTTGGCGGCGACCGGCTGGAGCACCTGCCCGCCGCCGAGGGTGTGCTCGGCCGACGAGTCGCGGAGGACGAACGCCTGGCCCCAGACGGTGGTGACCGGGTCGTCGAGGAAGAGCTGGGCGAGGCCCCACCCGCCGGGCTCGACCCGGTCGCAGTCGAGGAGCGAGACCGTGCCGAGCACCTCGGCGGTGCCGGCGTGGAACCGGACCGGCAGCCGGTGCTTGACCGGCCGCCCGGCCTCGCGGCTGGCGGTCAGCCGGACGGTGACGACGCGGCTCGGGGCGAGGTACCCGGGTGAGCACAGCTCTTGCCCTCGGCGGACGGCGTCGTGCGGCACCCCGGCGAGGTTCACACCGGCCCGCTGCCCGCGGCGGACCTCGTCCGCGGCCGCCCCGTGGTTCGACACCGCCCGCACCCGCACCGTCTCGACCGTCCCGTCCCCCTTGTGCCAGTCCAGGGCGTCGCCCGCCCTCGCCGTCCCGGACGCCACCGACCCGGTCACGACGGTGCCGTGCCCCTGGACGACGAACGCCCGGTCGATCGCCAGGCGGAAGTGGCCGGCGTCCCGCTCGGGCTCGGCGGCGCCGGCCGCGGCGAGGAGTTCCGCCTTCAGCCGCTCGACCCCCTCGCCCGTGACGGCCGACACCGGGACGATCGGGGCGTCGGCGAGGAACGAGTCGCGGACCAGCTCGCGGATCTCCAGCGACACCACCTCGCGGGTGGTCTCGTCGACGAGGTCGGCCTTGGTGAGGGCGACGACCCCGCGGCGGACGCCGAGGAGCTTGAGGATGTCGAGGTGCTCGCGGGTCTGCGGCATGACCGAGTCGTCGGCGGCGACGACCAGGAGGGCGAGGTCGACGCCGGTGGCGCCGGCGAGCATGTTCTTGACGAACCGCTCGTGCCCGGGCACGTCGACGACGCCGAGGCGGTGTCCGCCGAGGTCGAGGCGGGCGAACCCGATGTCGATGGTGATGCCGCGCTGCTTCTCCTCCGGCAGGCGGTCGCAGTCGGTCCCGGTCAGGGCCTTGACGAGCGAGGTCTTGCCGTGGTCGATGTGCCCGGCGGTGCCGAGGATCAGGTCGCGTGGCATACGTCGCCCCCGTTGCTCGGGGTATTGTACCGGCCCGGCGGTTGGGGTTGGCCCGCGGGCCGGCCGGCGGGTACCCTACGGCGGTCCCGGAGGCGAGTCATGGAACGGTTCTGGATCCAGGGCGTGGTGCGGGGCGGCCAGGTGGTGCTGGAGACCCCGCTCGCCCTGCCGGACGGCACGGTGGTGACGGTCATGGACTACGACCCGGACGACGACCCGCGGACGATCGTGCCGGCCGGGCCGTACGACCCGGAGGATGCCCGCCGGGCCGTATTCGCGTCGATCGGCCGGCCCGAGTTGGCCGACGACCCGGACTGGATGTCGAAGTTGGGGAAGCCGCGTGAGTGACCCCCGACCCCGGCTCGGGCTGATCGACACGGACGTGCTGCGCGCCCTTCGGCGCGGCGACCCGGGCGCGCTCGCGTACTTCGCCAACCCCGACCCGTTCAACCGCTACCACGTTAGCGAGCTGTCGGCGATGGCGCTGCTGGCCGACGCCCCGGACGCGGCCGAGCGGACCGGCCTCGGGATGTTCCTCTCGAGGTGCAACATCCACCGCGTCACCGCCCGCATCTCGCATCGGGCGTTCCGCATCCTCGAACGGCTCCCGCCGCCGGCCCCGCTCACGGCCGACGACGCCCTCGTCGCCGCGACCGCGCTCGAGCATAAGCTACCGCTCTACACCCTCGACCCGGCCCGGTTCGCCGCCGTCCCCGGGTTGACCGCCGCCCGCCCCTACTGACCACCGGGAGGCCCGCCGTGCTCGGCACCACCCTGAACCCCCGCCAGTTCCTCGACCGGGTCTCCAGCGAACTCTCCCGCATCGAGCCGTCCGAGGTCCAGAAGTTGGCCGACCTCGCCCACGAGCGGTATCTGGCCGGGCGGTTCGTGTTCGTCATCGGCAACGGCGGGAGCGGGTCGAACGCGTCCCACTTCTGCGAGGACATGGGCAAGGGGACCCTCGCCCGGAAGTTCTTCGACGACGACACGAAGAAGCGGCTCAAGGTCCTCAGCCTGACCGACAACACCCCGTACATCCTCGCCTGGGGGAACGACGAGGGGTTCGACCGCGTCTTCGTCGAGCAGCTCAAGAACCTGGCGTCGCCCGGCGACCTGCTCGTCGCGATCAGCGGGAGCGGCAACAGCCCCAACATCCTCCGCGCGGTGGAGTGGGCCAACGCCCACGGCCTCGCCACCTTCGGCTGCACCGGGTTCTCCGGCGGGAAGCTTCGCGGCCTCGCCCACCACAACCTCCACGTCCCGCTCGACGACATGGGGATCGTCGAGACGATCCACCTCGCCGCCTTCCACTGGGTGGTCGACGACCTGCACCGGCGGATCAGCCTGTAATTCCCTTCCCCGGCCGGTGTTCTCCTGTCGGGGGTGACCCGTGCCCGGCGGCGGCCCGACCGCGGACCTCGACGCCTGGGTGCTGGCCACCGCACCCCGGGCGGTCGCCTACGCCCGCAGCCTCCTCCGCGACCCCCACGCGGCCGAGGACGTGGTCCAGGACTGCTACTGCCGTCTGATCGCCCGGGCGGACGTGTACGACCTGCCGCGGGACGGGCTGCGGCTCCTGTTGCGGGCGGTCACCAACGCCTGCATCAACGCCCGCACCCGCCGCCGGCCGGTCCTCCGGCTGGTCCGCCCGGACGACGGCGACGGCGAGCCCGGGGACGACCCGCCGGACCCGTCCGCCGTCCCGCCGGAGCTGAACGTGATCGGCCGCGAGCTCCGGGACGCCGTCGCCGCCGGGCTGGCCACCCTGCCGCCGCAGCAGCGGGCCGCCCTGCAGCTGAAGAGCCTCGGGCACACCCAGCAGGAGATAGCCGCCGCCCTGGGCGTCACCCCCGGAAACGCCGGGGTCCTGGTGTACCGGGCCCGACAGACGCTGGCCGCCTACCTGGCCCCGTTCCTCGGCGGGGAAGCCGTGTCATGACCCCACCCGAACCGACCGACGACCGCCACCCGATCGACGACCTCGTCCGGGAACACCTCGACCGCGAGGCGGCCGGGGTGGACGCCGCGCGCGTCCTGGCCCGGGTCCGGGCCGCCCCGGCGGCGCCGCGCCGCCGGCTCCCGCGGTGGGTCGGGCCGTTCGCCCTCGGCCTCGGGGTCGGGGCGGCCGCCGCCGCGGCGCTCGTGCTGCTCACCCCGGACCCGCCGGCCCCGAACCCGGTGGTCGTGGTGCCGCAGTCGCCCGCACCGGCCGAGCTGGTCCGGGCCGCGGTCACCGTCCACTCGGACGACACCGACCGGCGGTACGAGGTGAAGGTCGAGCGGGGCGACCTGGCGGCGCTGGCCCGGCGGTTCCCGCACCTGCCGCCGCCGCAGTACCACGAGTTGGTCCGGGACAGCACCCTGTGGGTCCGTGGGGAGCAGTTCTGGGTCGACCCGGGGCCGGACGCCAAGACCCGGGCGTGGGGGCGGGACCGGGACGGGCGGGTGTGGGTGGCCCTCGGCCCGCGGCTCGGGGTGCAGTTCGCCCGGGAGGAGGCCGGCGACCCGATCGCCCGACTGTGCGACCAGATGAGCCTCCGGGTCCCGACCCTGGCGGCCGAGATGCTCGACGGGTACGAGCTGTCGCGCGAGGACGGCCCGGACGGGGGCGAGTCGGTGGTCCGGATCGCCGGCGTGTTGCGGGAGCCCGGGCGGGAGTACGCCACCCCGCGGGTGTGGCTGGAGATCGACCCGCGGACGAAGGTGATCCGGAAGGCGGTGCAGAAGCGGGTGGTGTTCGGGGAGGCGGTCGGGACGTTCACCTACACCCTGCAGGAGACGGCGAAGCTGCCGGACTCGCTGTACGACGTCCGCGGGCACCTCGACCCCGGGGCCCGGGTGTGGGACGCCCGGAACCCGCAGGCCCGGACGGACCAGTGGAACCGGTGGCCGGCCTGGAAGCGGTAAGCCCGGTCTCGGTGGGCGAGGCACTCCTGCCTCGCTCCGGGTGCGAGGCAGGAGTGCCTCGCCCACCGGGTGCGTCACCCCCAGCTCCGCTCCATCAGCGACACGATTTGCACCGCCAGCTTCCGCTGGACCATGTTCAGCGCCGACGCGTTCGTCTCCCCCAACTCCGGCAGATACCGGCCGCCGGCCAGCACCCGGGTCGGGACGACCGTCAGGTCGATCCCCGGCGGGGGCGGGCCGGGGACGGTCAGGTCGAACGGCAGGTCGACCGGGTCCGGCCCGCCGCCCGGGCGGCCGCGGACCGGGGCGGACAGGATGGTCCCGTCCCGCAGGTCGCGCCACACCACGTCGACCGCCGCCACCACCTCGCCCTCCCGCACCAGGTTCTGCTGGTTGACGTTCATCACGGTCTTGCTGACCTGCGCCAGGACGCCGAGCAGCTCCGTGTCCGACTTGTCCGGGTCGGAGGTCACCCGGAACGGCGTCGTCCGCCCGATCTCGGCGACCACCGCCGCGGTGATGTCGACCTCGAACCCGCGGTACGGTGTGGTCTGGAACGCCCGGTTCCGGAACACCGGGACGTACACCGTCTTGATGTTCGGGTCGTACAGGGGGTCGGCCCCGAGCCGGTACCCGAACACGGTCGGGAAGCCGCCCTGGCACCCGGCCAGCGGGGCGACGGCGGCCAGCCCGAGGAACCGGCGGCGGGTGAGCGCGGGGTGGGGCATGGGTCACCTGGTCGGGCGGCGGTGGTCGGGCGACTCGGCAGGTGGTTTCCCCTCACCCGGCCCGTCGAAGCGCCGGGCCGACCTCTCCCCAGCGGGGAGAGGTGGGGGTGGCAGGTCTTCTCGTCAGCGATGCGAGTCGGGTCGCTGGGGAGGGGTGGCATGAGTCCCACCTCTCCCCGCTGGGGAGAGGTCGCCGGCGCTTCGCCGGCGGGTGAGGGGCGTCACCTGCGGCGAAGTCCGGCCAGCTTCCCTGTCGGGCGGCCTCACGGCCGCGGCGGGCCGCCGGCGGGCACCACCTCCGGGCTGGCCGGGGCCTGGTCGTCCGGCGCCGGGCGGGGCTTGCCGAACACCTCCCGCCACTTCGCCCCGACGACCGCGAACGGGTCGGTCCCGGGGGCCGGCTTCCCCTCCCGCATCAGGGCCAGGAGCCGCTCCTTCTTCTGCTCCGCCAGGTCCGAGTACCGCGTCCCGGCGTACCGCCGGCGGACCAGCTCGTAGTAGAACACGGCCGACCCCGGGTGCCCGGTCCGCTCGTAGTAGTCGGCCGTCCGGAAGTCCTTCTCGGCCTGCTGCAGGCGGATCGCGAACCGGGCCCGGGTGAGCTTCTCGGCCATCTCCGGGTTCTGTGTCAACTCCGGCACCCCGGCCTCGGCCAGGTGGACCAACTGGAGGGCCTCGGCGCACTTCCGGGCGTCGTAGTCCGGCCCGCCGGTGGCGTTGTTCTTCGCCTGGACCGCGTACACCATCGCCTGCGGGCGGAGCGGGCTGTCCTTGTGCACCTCGCACAGGGTGCTGAAGAAGTGGTCCGCGTCCTCGAAATCCCCGCGGACGAAGTTCACGTACCCGCACCAGAACAGGGCCTTGTCGGCGACCGGCCCGGTCAGGTCGTGGGTCCACACGTGCTCCAGGGCGTCGAGCGTCCGCCCCTCCTGCCCGACGAACGGGCGGGTCGGGTCGAGCGGGTTCTTCAGGGCCGGCCGCCACCCCTGGATCCCGCCCTTCTCGGCCCGCCGCGCGGTCTCGTCCCGGAAGTCGTTCAGCCAGTAGTCGCACACCTCGAAGATCCGCCCGCACGCGTCCCGCCGGTGCGCCCCGGTCGGGAAGTCCATCAGCAGCCGGTGGTAGGTGTCGACCGCCTCCGGGTACTGGTCCCGCTTGAACCGGCACTCGGCCTGCATGAACCGGGCCCGCTCGGCCAGGTCGGCCGGGTTCGACTTGTTGTCCGCCAGGGTGCGGAACGCCTCCTGGGCCTTCGGGTACTGCCCGTCGGCGAACAGCCGCTCGGCCTCGGCCAGCCGGTCGGCCGCGGTCGGGTCGTCGTACCCGCTGTCGGTCAGGGCCGCCCGGACGACGTTCACCCGCTGCCGGAAGCTCTCCCCGGACTTGCACCCGGCCCCGAGCAGGGCGAGCCCCGCGGCCGCGGCGGCGAGGCGTCGGAACGTCGGTTCGGCACCCGTCGGCATCGCGGACCCCCCTGCCCTACCGGCCGTCCTGAAGGTAGCAGGCACACTCCGTGTGCCGTAGCGGGTGGCACACGGAGTGTGCCTGCTACGTCCCTACCGGCCGTCGACGTACCCCAGGAGCCGCGGGCGGCGGCCGAGGACGTAGCTCACCGCCTGCCCGAGCGCCGGCCGCAGCTCCCCGGCCGCCGGCCCGAGTGACACCGGGGTGTCACCGCCGGCGAGGCGGCGGAAGGCGGCCAGCCCGGCCGGGGTGAGCCACCGCCGGTCGGCGGCCGCCGCGGCACAGTCCGGGCACAGCACCCCGCCCGCCGCCGGGCTGAACGCCGCCCGGGATTCGACCCCGCCGCCGCACGTCGCACACGCATCGAGCCGCGGGCTATAACCCAGCTCCCGGAGCCAGACAAGCTCGAATCCCGTGGCCGCGTCCTGCGGGTTCGCCCCCTCTCCCAGCCCCCGCAAGGTGTCCAGGGCCGCGGCGAACAGGGCCGGGTGCGGGTCGTAGTCCTGCGTCCCGTCGGCCAGCAACTCGGCGACGTAGTACCCGGCGTACAGGGCCGGCAGGTCGTTCCGCAGGACCGGGAACTGTTCTTCGAGCCGGGCCTCGGTCAGGAGGTCGAGGCCGCCGGACGCCTTCCGGAGGAATACGACCCGGCAGACGGACAGGAGGTCGAACGCGCAGTCGAAGTTCGACTTCAGCCGCCGCCCGCCCTTGGCGAGCGCCCGGACCTTGCCGAACTCGCGGGTGAACAGGGTGGTGATCCGGCTCGTCTCGCTCCAGTCCGTCCCGCGGACGACCAGGGCGAGCGCTTGTTCCGCGGGCATGCGAACTCCGTTTAGCCGCGACGCGGAGTCCTCGGAGCGGAGCGCGGGGGGCCCCCCGCGCTCCGCTCCGAGGACTCCGCGTCGCGGCTAAACGATACCAGTGGGGCGGTGCCGCACGAACCCCAACCGGCGATAATGACCCGACCCCCCCGGAGGCCGCCGATGACCAGGCTTGCCGTCGCCGCCCTGCTCCTCCTCGCCGCCCGCGCCCCGGCCGCGACGTTCGAGGTGTCGGTCCCGCCGAAGGACGGGGAGAAGTACAAGTCGGCCGACTTCCGCCTGTGGCTGCCGGACGGGGTGAAGACGGTCCGGGCGGTGATCGTCCGGCAGCACGGGTGCGGGCGGAACGGGATCGACCACGCCGACGACCTCCAGTGGCAGGCCCTCGCGGCGAAATACGACGCCGCCCTGCTCGGGTCGTGGCTGGTGCCGGGGAAGGAGTGCAAGGACTGGTTCGACCCGGCGAACGGGTCGGAGCGGGCGTTCCTCGAAGCCCTCAAGACGTTCGCGGAAAAGAGCAAGCACCCGGAGCTGGCGGACGCCCCGTGGGCGATCTGGGGCCACTCCGGCGGGTCGATGTGGGCGTGCCACATGACCAACCGCCACCCGGCCCGGGTGGTCGCGGTCTGGGCCCGGAGCCAGGCCCTGACCGAGTACGTCCCCGCGGCGCTGGCGGTGCCGATCGTGTTCAACTACGGCGAGGGCGAGAAGACCGGGCGGTTCGAGAGCGTCCACAAGAACTCGCAGGCGGCGTTCGCCACCTACCGGCCGAAGGGGGCGGTGTGGGCGCTGGCCGTCGACCCGAAGAGTTCGCACGACTGCCGGAACAGCCGCCAGCTCGCGATCCCGTTCTTCGACGCCATGCTCGCCGCCCGACTCCCGAAGGACGGGGTGAAACTGAAGCCCGTCCGGGACCCCGCGTGGCGCGCCCACCCGGAGACGTTCGACATCCAGTCCCTGTTTTCGTCGGACGGCGACCCGAAGGACTACACCGTCTGGCTGATCGACGGTGACTTCGCCAAGAAGTGGCAAGAGTACTGCAAGACCGGCGAGGTGACGGACACGACCCCGCCGGACGCCCCGCGGCTCGTCGCCAGCGGGTACGGCCGGGACAACTCGATCCTCAGCTGGACCGCCGCGGCCGACCCGGAGAGCGGGCTGAAGCAGTTCGTCGTCTACAAGAACGGCCAGAAGCTGACCGAGGTCGGCGGGGAGGTGACGAAGGGGAACCCGAAGGGGTTCGTCCAGGTCTGGAACTACGGCGACGAGCCGGAGCCGCGGACCCCGCTGTTCGTCTACACCGACCCGGCCGGCAAGCAGGGTGACAAGTACGAGGTGTCGGCGGTCAACCACGCCGGGATGGAGTCGAAGCGGAGTAACCTCGCCCCGGACAGGCCGAAGAAGGTGCTACTCGTCGCGTCGCCGCCGGACGGGCACGCCCCGACCACCCACGAGTACGTCGCCGGCCTCGACATCCTCGCCAGGTGCCTGAAACCGGTGACGGGAGTCGAGGTGACGGCGGTCAACGCGGAGGGGGCGTGGAAGGACGGCCCGGACCTCGTCGGCCGGGCGGACGTGGTCGTCCTGTTCCTGACCGAGGGGGCGAAGTGGCTGTCGGCCGACGAGAAGCGGCTGGCGGCGTTCCGGGAGCTGGCGAAGCGCGGCGGCGGGCTGGCCGTCATCCACTGGGGGATGGGGACCAAGGACGCGGAGCCGATCGCGCCGTTCGTGAACCTGTTCGGCGGGTGCCACGGCGGGCCGGACCGCAAGTTCCAGGTGGTCGAGACGACCCTGGCGGTCGCCGACCCGAAGCACCCCGTCACCACCGGGATCGCCGACCTCAAGGTCCGCGAGGAGTTCTACTACCGACTCAAGTTCCCGAAGGCCGGGCCGGCGGTGACGCCGCTGCTCCGGGCCGAGATCGACGGCGCGAAGGAGACGGTCGCGTGGGCGTGGGACCGGGCCGACGGCGGGCGGTCGTTCGGGTTCAGCGGGCTCCACTTCCACGAGAACTGGAAGCGGCCGGAGTACCGCCGGCTCGTCGCCCAGGGGGTGCTGTGGGCGGCCAAGCTGCCGGTCCCGGAGAAGGGCCTGCCGGTCGAGTTGCCGGACGCCGCGTTCGAGTTGCCGAAGGGGAAGAAGTGACGCCGACGATCGCCGACATGCGAAGGGAGTACGGCTTGGCCGGGCTGTCCGAGGCGGACGCCGGGGACGACCCGTTCGCCCTGTTCCGCCGGTGGTTCGACCAGGTGACCGCCGCCGGGGTGCACGAGCCGAACGCGTTCGTGCTCAGCACCGTCGCCGCGGACGGCGGCCCGTCGAGCCGGATGGTGCTGCTGAAGGCGCTCGACGCCCGCGGGTTCACGTTCTTCACCAACTACGACAGCCGGAAGGGCCGCGAGCTGGCCGCCGACCCGCGGGCCGCCCTGCTGTTCCCGTGGCACCCGCTGGAGCGCCAGGTGCGGGTCGAGGGGACGGTCGAGGTGGTGACGGCGGCCGAGTCGGACGACTACTTCCGGAACCGCCCGCTCGGGTCGCGGCTCGGGGCGTGGGCGTCGCCGCAGAGCGCGGTCATCCCGGACCGGGCGTTCCTGGAGCGGGCCCACGCCGCGCTGACCGCGAAGCACCCGGACGGGGCGGTGCCGCGGCCGCCGAACTGGGGCGGGTACCGGGTGCTGCCGGCGGTGTTCGAGTTCTGGCAGGGCCGGCCGAGCCGGCTGCACGACCGCATCCGGTTCGCCCGGGCCGGCGACGGGTGGGTCCGGGACCGGCTGGCCCCGTAGCGTCCTGGACCGCGGCCGTCCCGGCCGCTGCCTCGCGCGTCG
>PNKH01000151.1 GCA_013822345.1 Isosphaera sp. | reverse complement strand
TGGCGGGCGAGGTAGATGTCGGTCCCGTCCTCGAAGGTGACGACGACCTGGGACAGCCCGAACTTGGACACGGACCGGAGGCCCTTCACCCGGGGCAGCCCGCCGAGCGCCTGCTCGACCGGGAAGGTGATCTGGGTCTCCACCTCCTCCGGGCCGAGGGACGGGGCGGTGGTGTTGATCTGGACCTGGACCGGGGTGGTGTCGGGGAACGCATCGACGTCCAGGCGGGTGACGGCGAACGCCCCGGCGGCGGCGAACCCCACCGCCCCGAGGAGGACGAGGAAGCGACCTTTCAGCGAGGCGTCGATGATCCAGTTGAGCACGGGGTCCCCGCTGTCGGGAGGCTGCGCTGGTCAAGGTCTGCGGCGGACGGCCCGACCGGGCCGTTAGTTCTTGCAGTCCGTTCACCCCGCCCCGAGGTCGTTCTTCAGCAACTCCGACCGGAGCACCCCACTGTTTGCGGTCGCCACCCACTCCCCCGGCAGCAGCCCGGCGGCCACCTCCGTCACCGGCCCGGCCGGGGTCGGCACGTCCGTCGCCCCGGGGCGGACCTTGCGGACGTGGACCACCTTCGGGGCGTCGGGCTTCTCGTAGTCCCTGTCCCGGACGAAGACGACGTGGCAGCAGCCCTCGTAGTGGACCGCCCCGCTCGGGACGACCACGGCCTCCGGCTCCGCCCGCAGGACGACCTCGGCCGTCCCGAAGGTGTTGGCGTGGTGCCGGTCGGACGGGTTCGGCAGGTCCACCCGGACGGGGACCGTCCGGGTCCTCTCGTCGGCGGCCGGGCTGACCCAGACGACGGTGCCGCTGTCCCAGCCGGAAGGGCCGGCGTGCCCCGGGTGCCGGAACCGGACCGGCCGGCCCGCCTTCACCCGGCCGGCGTCCTCCGGGCGGACCCGGAGGGTGAGCCACATCCGGGAGGTGTCGGCCACGACGAACAGCGGCCGGGCCGGGTCGGTCGCCTCGTCCTTCACGGCCGTGCCGGCGACGACCTCGCCGTCGAGCGGGGCGGTGACCGGGAGGAGGTTGCTCGACCCGGTCCGCCCGGCGAGGTCCTTGGCGAGTGCCTCGGGCAGCCCGAGGAACTGCACCCGGCGGGCGAGGTCGGCCGGCGTCAACCCGCCCACGTCGGCGGCCCGGACCGGCAGCCCGAGGGTGGCGAGAAGCTCCTCGGCGGCGACCACCCGCACCTCGGCCTCGAGGACGGCGGCCTCGGCCGCCTGCACTTCCTTCCCGGCGACCGTGGCCCCGGCCGCCGGCCGGAGCTTGGCCAGCGTCTCCCGGCGGAGGTCGAGTTGGACGAGGGCCTGCTGGAACTCGGCCTTCGCCCTGCCCACCTCGGCGGCCTCGACGAGGGCCAGCACGTCGCCCCGCCGGACCTTCTCCCCGACCCGCCTCTCCACCCGCCAGACGGTGCCCGCCGCCCGCGGCCCCACCCGGGCGACCCGGGTCGGGTCGTACCCGATCTCCCCGGGGGCGTGGACGACCTCCTCGACCGGGCCGCGGGCGGCCGGGGCGAAGGCGAGCCCGAGCCGGGCCGCCATCTCGTCCGAGGGGAGTTGGAGCCGGCGGAGGTGCTTCTTGCACTTGGGGTCGTTCTCGGCCCGGGGGGCGAACGAAAGCGCCCGGGCGACCCGGTCGCGGTCGGCGTCGGTCACCAATGCCCCCGCGGGCAACTGGGCCACCTCCGGGTGGCAGTGCGGGCACTCGTTGACCTCGTGGGTCTTACACCACCCGTGGGCTTTGGCTCGGGGGAGGAGGTCCGGGCGACACTCGACGCACTCGGTCTCAGGGACGCCATGCTCCTTGCACCAGTCGTCCGTCTCGGCCTTGTCTTCGCCCCGCAGGGCGGACGCTCTGGGCAGCTTCCAGTCCGTGGCCCGGCCGAGGGCGAGGAGGCCGGCCACGCACCCGAGTGTCATGGCCGCGGGGAAGAGGTGCCCGAGGACGCGGCGGAGCCGGGGCCGGGCGGGGGCCGGCGGGTCGGGTCGCTCGGCGGGCGGCTCGGTCACGGCCGCCCGGTGTTCCGCGATGGACATGATCTTCCCCCCGATCGGATCAGCGGTCCACGGCCGCCTGGGTCAGTTCACCGAGGAGCACGCCGCTCCCCTTGGCCGCCACGATCTCGCCGGCCGACAGGCCGGCGAGGACTTCGGTGTTCAGGTCGTCGCGCCCCCCGGTCCGGACCGCCCGGGCGTGAAACGTTTTCGGCCCGTTCGGCCCGAGGGTGCCCGGGTCCTGGACGAACACCACCGACTTCCCCCGGAACGACCGGACCGCCTCGTGAGGCACGACGACGGCTTTCGGAACCTCCCGAACGACGACCCGCCCGCGGCCGAGGGTCGATGCCCGCAGCGCCCCGGCGGCGTTGTCGGCCTCGGCCCGCACCGGGACGGTCCGGGTCGCCTCGTCGGCCGCGGTGCCGACCCAGACCACGGCCGCCGGGTGCTCGCCGGCCCCGCCGTCCGGGCGGAAGAAGACCTTTTGGCCCACCGCCACCCGCCGGGCGTCCTCCGGCCCGACGTGCAGGGTGACCCACACCCGGTTCGGGTCGACGACGGTGAAGAGCGCCCGGCCGGCCTCCACCCCCTCACCGGCGACTACGTCGGCGGTGAGCACCACCCCGGCGAGCGGGGACCGGACCGGGAGCAGGTTGGCCGTCAGCCCGGCCGGGTCGGCCCCGGCCGCCGCGTCCTCCACCCCCAGCAGCCGCAGCCGCCGGCCGGCCTCGGCGGGCGTGGCCGCCCGGTAGTCGTCGAGGCCCACCGGCAGCCCCAGGTTGGTGAGCGCCTGGGCGGCCGCCAGCACCCGGACCCCGGCCTCCTTCAGGGCGGCCTCCGCCTCCCGGACGGCGGCCGGGGACGTGGCCGCCCGGGCGCCGACCACGTCGTTCCGCGCCCCCTCCCGCAGCCGGACCTGGACCAGTGCCTGCTGGAACTCGGCCTTCGCCCTGCCGACCTCGGCCGCGTCGACGAGGGCCAGCACCTCCCCCACCCGGACCGGGTCGCCGGCCGCCTTCAACACCCGCCGGGTCACGCCCCCGGCCCGGGCCGACGGCCGGGCCACCCGGGCGGGGTCGAACGCCACCTCGCCCGCCGCCGTGACCTGCTCGGTCAGGGTCGACGCCCAGGCCGGCGTGATGCCGATCCCGGCCGCCTCGACCTCCTCCGCAGAACCGAACTCGACCCGCACGTGCCGGCCCGGCAGGGGAGCTTCGGCCCCGGGACCAGCGGGTGTGACCCGGACGACCGGGCGTGGCCGCTCGGCCGGGGCGTTGACCTGCGGCCCGCCGGCTCGCCCCGGCGAGAAGTCCCACCCGGTCGCGTGCCCCCAGTACGCGGCCCCGGCCAGCCCGGCGAGCACCCCCGCGGTCGGGACCACCCCCGCCAGCCGCCGCAGCACGCCGGCGCGGACGGGGCCGGGCACGGATGGGGGTCCGTTCGCGCTCGGTGCGGGGGTGCCCACGAAAACGCCCTCGTGTCGGACGAGCCGGTGTCGAGCCGGGTGCGGGGGTGAGGTTGAAACAGAGTCGGTGCGGAACGCCGGCCTGCGGTCGCGTCGACCACACGGTGCGGCGAGGAGGGGACGCGATCAGATCAGGAGGGCGCAGTGCGAGATGAACAGCGGTCGGGCGGTAGCCGGCGGACGTAGCGGCTCGACGCGGGCGGGCGACGCGGCCGCTCCGGCGAGCAGGGTGGAGAAGGTGGCGGGGGCGACGAGGTCGGCCGGCACCGTGACGGCAGGCACGACCATGCTGAGCGGGGCGGCGTCGACCGCCGGGCAACCGGGCCAATGCTTGCCCGGGCCGGGATCGGTCGGCCGGTCGTGTGGCGACGGCGTGTCGTCCGACTCCGGGGCGGCCGGGGTCGGCCGCGAGCGGCACGACTCACACGAGCAGTCCGGGCGGGGGTTCTCGGCGTGCGGTGCCGGGAGTTGATGAGCGGTCGGCGCGGGCCGGGGGGCGGTGGGGGACGGCACGCCCGGGATGAGCCGGCAGACACACATGCCCGGGGGCATGAGCGTCGGCGGTAGCATCAGGAGTAGGGCCAACAGCCGGGGCATCACTCACCCGCCGGACACGATCCTCACCACCGGTGAATCATACCGACCGGCCCACGACAGCGTCAACCGCACCCGGCGTGGCCTCCGCCGGCGGCACCGCAAAGCCCGCCGTGATCGGTTGCAAACCCTGCAGCGTCGGGGATAATAGCTCGGTCAAACCGATCCAGGGCTCGGCGTCGGGGGGCCGCGAGATGTCCACTCGCCTGGAAGAGTACGAGGGTGCCCCCGAACTGGAGGGCCAGGTCATGTACGAGCCGGACTGGTACCTCCTGACCGTCCCGGCCGAAGCGCACGCCACGCTCCTCCGCCTGCTCGAGCCGCTCGGGGTGGCGTTCAAGCCGGCCGCCCGGCCACACGTCTCGGTCATGAAGGACGAAGCCCCGTGCCGGAACAAGGCCGATTGGGGGGTGTCGTTCGTCGGGGAGCCGGTCACGATCCGCTACTACCCCGTCCCGCGGGACGAGAACGGGCTGCACGTCTGGGTCGACTGCCACAGCCCCCGGCTGTGCGAGATGCGGGAGCACTTCGGGCTGGTCACCCTGAGGCGGGGCGACGGGGCCTACCCGGTGAACTTCCACCTGACCGTCGGGCGGCGGAAGCAGGCCGTCGCGGGGCGGCCCCGGCCCCAAATGCGGTTGTGTCCGCAGAGCCACATCGACGTGGAGACGGGCATGCAGCACCTGTAGCCTGTTGCCCGAGAGGGAGCGCCAAGCCGCCGGGCCCGGCGCCGCTGCGGGCCGCGGCGGCTTTCCGGGGTTCGATGGCCCGTGTGCCCCGCCGGCCGCTGACCCGACCCTACCGTTCGGCCAACACTTCTCGTGGGGGGTATGTACTCCTTCAGCCGGGTCAAGGGAGTTTGCCGGGCGGGGGCAGCATCGCCGGACCCATCGCCGGCCCGGCCCCGATGCCGGGCGGCTTGGGCGGCGGCCCCGGCCACCACTCCTCCAGCAGCAGGGCCGAGAGTTCGGCCGCCGCCCGCCACGCCTCCCCGAGCGCCCGGTTGTACTCCAGCCGGGCCTCGGCGAACGCCCGCTGGGCCTGGATCACCCGCAGGTACTCGAACTGCCCGCCCTTGAACGCTTCGAGCGACAACTTGTAGGTCTCCTCCGCCCGCGGGAGGAGTTCGGTCCGGTACTGCTCGGCCAGCTTGAGCGCCGCCGAGTACGCCCGCAGGGCGGCCGCCACCCGCTCGGCCAGGTCGTTCTCGACCCGCCCGACCTCCTGCACCGCCATCCCCACCTCGGCCTTCGCCGCCCGGATGTTCCCCTGGTTGCGGTTCCACACCGGGACCGGGAGGCTCACCCCGATCAGCCAGTCGTCCGACCGGTTCTGGTTCTGCCGGACGTACCCCGAGGTGAGGGTGACGTTCGGGATCGGGTCGGCCTCGGCCCGGCGGACGGCGGCCTGCGCCCGGTCGACCCCGACCCGGGCCGACCGCGCCTCGGGGTGGGTGGCGAGGACCGTGTCGAGGGTGCGGTCCGGGTCGTAGAGGGGCACGTCCTCGAACGGGCCGGCGGCGGCCCCGACCGGCAGCCGCGGGTCACCGACGACGGCCGCGAGCCGGGTGCGGGCGCCGGGGAGTTCCCGCCGGGCGGCGTCGGCCTGGGCCCGGAACCGGGCGAGTTCGACCTCGAGTTGCACCAGGTCGAGCCGGGCGATCTGCTTGTTCTCGAGCAGGATCTGCCCGTTCTTTACCGCCTCCCCGGCGAGCCCGACGAGTTCGTCGAGGACGGTGACCCGCCGCTCCAGGGCGTACACGTCGTAGAACGCCGCCCGCACGTTGCCGATGAGGGCGTACCGCTCCCGCAACAGGGCGAGGGCCGCCTGGTCCACCTCCCGTGCGGCCACCGCCTGGGACAGCGACAGCTTCCGCCCGGTGACGACCTCCTGGGTGAGTTGCGGGACGGTGTTGACCCCGCCCGGCCCGGTGCGGTCCCCGAGTTCGTCGAAACTGGCCCCGAGCGTCGGGTTCGGGTACAGCCCGGCCTGGACGTACCGGCCCTGGGCCTGGTCCACGGCGAACGTGGCCCGCCCGAGCCGCGGGTTGTGGGCGACCGCGATCCGGACGAACTCGTCCACCGCGACCGGGCCGGAGGCCGGGGCCGGACCGTCCGGCGGCGGGGGCGGGCGCTTCCCGGCCGGCTCCTGGTGCGCCGCCCGGGCGACCGGGGCTTCGGTGGTTCGGTACGGGCTGGTCAACGCGGCCGGCGGCGGGTCGGGGGCGGGTTGCGGCCCGGAGGCGCAACCGACCGCCCCCACCGCCAGCATACTGCCCGCCAGCCACCCGGGCGGGCGGCCGCCCCCTCGTGACGGATCTGGCATGACCCTCCTCCGGCCCCGGACGGGCCGGGGGCTTGTTCGGGACGCCCGTCGCCAACTGTGCGGCCGGGCGGGAGGCGGAGGAGCCTGGCCTAGCAGCGGAACGAGTGGCAGTACCGGAGCCGGTCGGGTGCCGGCCGGTGGGAGTCGGAGACGGGGAGGAAAACGGCGTGAGGGTGACGGGTCAGCGGGACCGCCGGGGTCGCGTCGAAAGGCCCGGCCGTCCAGTCGCCGTGGTCGTGGTCGCCGGGGAGCCGCTCCGCATTCGTAACCGGCAGGACAAGATAGATGTTCGGGCAGTGCGGACAGGGGTTTCCCGGGGCGGGCTCCCGCTCGGCCGACTGCTTCGGGTCGGCCGCGTCTCGGTGTGCCTTGCACGAGCAGCACCCGCAGCGGCTGGCCTCGTCCGCGGGGGGCGTCGGCGGACGTGTGGGGGGTGCCGGGGTGTGGTCCCGGAGGAGTGCCGCAACCTGGCATGGGCAACGGAGCGGCCCGCCGGTGAACACCGTCAGGACCGCCGCGACGATCACCGCCACGTTGCGCATGGAACCGACACCTGGCTCGACCGGCAAATTCCCTCGTCGCCGTGTGACAATTCATCGGCACGGAGGTGACGGGAGGATCAGGAAAACCGATACAGCCCGCCCAATCGACCGCCCGCCGGGTACCGCTTGCCCCGACCACCCGCTCGCCCATAATCGGGTTCTCGGCCCCCGCCCCGAGGGCTCGGGCTCGCCCGTGAGAACGCTCGCTCTCGCCGCCACGCTCGTCGTCACAGCCGCCCCTGCCCAGGACCCGAAGAAGGAGTCGGAGCCGCGGAAGGAAGAAGCCGTGAAGTGCAGTGTGGACCGCCTCGAGAAGGCGTGGGGGCTGGCGTTCAAGTCGCTGACCGTGCGGGAGGTGACCGCGAACCAGGCCGGCGGGGCCCAGTTCTCCCAGCCCCGGGCATTCCTCGAACTCCGGTTCACCATCGAGTTCGCCAAGGACGGGGACCGGAAGGCGGTGGAGAAGGCGTTCACCCCCGGGTCGGTCCTCGGCCGGGCGGTCGGCAAGGGCCGCGACCCGCACGTCCTGTTCTACCTGTTCGACGAGGACAACGTCGTCGTCCAGAAGCTGCTCCTGGAGCGTCCCGAGGGGGAGATCACGGGGGTGGCCGGGGACGCCTTCAGGGCCATCGTCCTGTGCGAGCCAGAGGCGTACAAGAAGGTCAAGAAGATCGAACTGCGGCCCAGCGAGGTCGAGAAGTGAAGCGGTGGCGTGCGGGGCGGTGAGCCGCGGGCGGCTGGCCTCCGGGTGCCCTTGCCCGCGATCCCGAGGACAGCGGGAGGGCACCACCTTCCCGGCCGAGGTTGGTGTCGGGTCCGCCGGCTGCTAGCATCGGGCGTGGGGTCTTCCGTGGGGGGCGGGGGGCGGCGATGCTGGGCAAGCTGGTCGAGTTCTTCAAGGGGTTGTTCGGGGGCAAGGGCGGCACCCAACTCGGCTCCGGCAACGTCTCCACGAGCGTCGCCAGGAGTGTGACCGTGACGGCGGGACGGGACGCTCAACACGTGACCGTGGCCGATATCGTCAACAACATCACCCACGCCGCCGTGCCCCCGCCGGCGTTCGAGCCGCGGCCGGACGAGGCCGAGATCCTCACCCGCCTCGCGGACTCGCGGGACAAGACGCTCCTCCTCGTCCGCCTCGACTCGGTGGCCGGCTTCGCCGTCCTGATCGACGCGAAAGAACTCGCCGGCCCGCGCGACGCCGAGGCGGGCCTCCGCTACGTCGAGGCCGTCGGGCGGCTGCGAGAGCACAAGCTCCTCGTCGACCACGCCGGGGACGGACAGGTCTTCCACCTGTCGGCTGAGGGGCGGGAGTGGGCGAGGAAGCTCAGGGGGAAGTGCCCCGAGTGCGGCCGGCCGACTGCGAACGTCGGTGATGACCCCGCCCGGCCGCCGGTGTGGGAGTGCGGCAACGCCCGGTGCGTCCGCTCGCGGTGGCACCGGGACGCCCGCTGTCCGACCTGCGGGAAACGCCCCTCGGTGGTCACGGACGGCGGGGTCAACTTCACCTCGTTCCTGTGCGAGGACGGGCACCCGTTCACGACCTCGTCCAGTAAAAGTTGAGCCGGGCGGCAGGTGACCGTCTCCCCCGATCTGGAGTCGCCCGGGCGTGTGGCGGCAGGGCGTGCGTGGCCTTCGGTGAAGATGAGGGGGGGTGATGATACCCACCTTGGGTGGGGTCGGCACGCGGACCGGGGGTTCGAGCAGAGAAAAAAGGCCCTTCGGTGGGCGGGCCCAGGTTCGTTTGCTTTCCAACACGACGGCCCTCTCCGGCCGGGCTCAAACTCCCCGAGGTCCTGGCGGGTTCGGCCTCGGGATGATCTTCTGCGGGACGACTTCCGGGACCGGGCGGACGGTCGGCCCGAACGGGTCCGGGGGGCTGACCACTCTCGCCCGCAGGCGGCGGCGGTGGGCGTTGGTCGTGGGGAACGGGTTGGTGCGGCTCAGCCCCGGGGCCGGCGGGCGGTCGGGCGCCAGGAGGCCCTCTCGCACCCGGACGTATTGCTCGAACGTGAGGTGTTGCATGCGGTAGTTACGCCCGGCGACGCCGGAACACGAGGTAAAAAGGGGCGGGTCAGGAGACGGACCCGACTCCGGCGCCCCCGGTCACCCCGTCGAGGTCCACGTCCATCAGGGCGGTCAGCACGTCCAGGTCGAGGTCGCCGTTGTCGTGGACGTGCCCGGCCGGGATGTCGTACTCGTCCCGCCACCGGCCCAGCACACGGCGGGCCTCGCCGGGCGACGTGCAGAACCGGCTGTCCAGGCGGCGGTGGGCGTCGCCGTCCGCCACGGCGAGCAGCACGTGGTACAGGTCGGACCAGCGGGTCAGGTAGGCCACGGTCGTCACGGCGGTCTCCGGCGGGGAATGGGTTGCGGCCGTGGGGATCGTACTCCTCGGTCAGTGACAGCGCGATGTCAGTCGCCGCCCCGGCGGTCCCGGGCGACGGCGTTGTGCAGCTTCCAATAGATCACGTCGTACACGGCGACCCCGCCCGGGCACGGGTGCCCCCGGGCGTTGAACCGCCACGTCAGCCGGGCCACGTCGTCTTTGAACTGCGTCCACCCCCGCTCCACGTCCCGCCAGGTCCGGCAGCCGTCGCCGACCAGGCGGGCGACGTGCAGCAACCGCCCGAGTTCGGGCTCCAGCCGGGCGAGGTCCGCCCACCGGACCCCGTGCTTGCGCTCCATATCTTTCACGCTGCGGACATCCCTCATGTTCCTCCGTTTTGCTCGTCCCCGACACTTGGTTGCTGCCCCGGGGTCGGCCGCGGGGGGTCAACGCCCCGACCCGCCCGCCCGGCCTCGGGATCGCCCAGGACGTCCAGGATCGTGACCACCGGGTTCCGCCGGGGCTCCCGGCGGACACGAACCAGACCCGCCCCCTCCAGCGCCTTCAGGGCGGTGTATTTCGCCTTCCGGTGCACGTTGAACCGCTGCAGGATGGCGGTCGTCAGCTTCACCTCGCCCGACCTCCGCCGCCCCGCCTCGAACCAGAGGGCGAGGCCGACCGCGAGCGGCGCCTTGCCCGACAGCTTCGAGGCGGCCGAGAGCCACGACAGCGGGATCGGCCCCTTCAGGAACTCGCCTCTGACCCGGCCGGGTTTCGCCGGCTTCGCGGCGGGCGGTGCCGGGGCGGCGGGGGCGAAGCCGGGCGGGGCCCGGAGGCCGTCGATGGTGGCGAAGATGTCGGGGGTCACGGCGCCCTCCCGCACAACTCGCAGACGGCCCGCCACATGGCCGCCCCCCGCTTGTCCGAGTACCGGTCCGGGTGCCGGACCACCTTCACGTCCGTCCGGAGCGGGAACCCGGCCAGGACGATCTCGCTCGCCCGCCGCATGTGCCCCTGCGTCGCCTCCACCGCGGCGTCGATCTCGGCCTCGGCCGCCTCGATCAGCACCGCGTCGTGGACCGGGCAGCAGACGGTGACGCCGGCCTCGGTGGCGTCGCAGCACGCCAGCCTGAGCATCTCGCTGCCGTTGGCCTGCATCGGAAAGTTGCGCAGGCTGCGGGCGTTCGCGTCCGCGCCGGCGCGGACGGCCCACCCGAACACGGTCTCGAGCTTGCCGACGAGGACGGCCTGGTCCTGGACGGCGTCCGACCACCGCCAGAACTGGCGGAACGTCTCCTTGTGCATCCGCAAGAGGTCGCGGCCCCGGCACGGCGGGGCGTTCAGCTTGCGCGCCAGCCCGTCGGCGGACAGGCCGTACAGCACCCCGAGCGCGACCGTCTTGAACTGCTCGCGCTCCGCGGCGTGCGACTCCTTGGTCGCGCCCGCCGGCACCCCGCCGGCCATCTTCGCGAAGGTGAGGTAGAAGTCGCCGGATTCGTAGGCCGCCTGCATCCGCCGGTCCCCGGAGAGGGCCGCGGCGATGGCCAACTCCTGTTGACTGTAGTCGATGTAGGCGACGGCTTTGCCGGGCCCGGGCCGGATCAACGACCGCAGCCAGGCCGACGGGCCGAAGACGAACTTGCTGTTCGACGGCTGGTTCCGCCCGGTCTTCGACCCGAACGCGGACAGTAGGCAGCGGTTCCGCCCGTCCGACCCGACCGCCAACTCGTTCAGCCGGAGTTGCGAGATCGAGGTCCGCAACTCGCGGATCGGGGCCACCCGCGGGTGGTTCCGGGACATCTCCCGGAAGGTGTCGTCGTCCAGGGCCAGTTTGCCGGACGGGAGCGTCGGCCACGGGATGTTGTGGGCCGCGAGGTAGGCGGCCCACCGGTCGGCCTTGAACGTCGTACCGTCGTAGACGCCGAACTCCCGGTCGATCCGGGCGATCAACTCCTCCTTGATCGACAGCCAGTGGTGCTTGAAGGCGGCCAGGGCGTCGGTGTCGATCGGCACCCCGGCCCACTCCATGCGGGCGGCGGCGGCCATGTACCGGCCTCGGATCAGGGCCCGCGGCAGGTCGAGGCCCGGCCCCATCGCCGGCAGCAGCCGGGTCAGGGCGGCCACGTCCGACTCGCAGTAGTCGAGCACGGCCCGCCGCTCGTCGGGGGTCCACTGCCCGCCCCGCATCACCAGTTGCCGCATGCCGTCCTTCTCGGCGGCGTCCAGCGCCTCGAGGCCGAAGTACATGAGCGCCCCCAGCAGCCCGGCCCCCCCGGGCGTCGCCAGCCCTGAGGTCCGGCACTTGAACTCGGGGAACAGGTCGAGGACGCGGGCCGGCATCGGCCAGCCCAGCGCCAGGAAACACCCGAGTTCGGCGCTGGCGTAGTAGGCGACGACCAGGGTGCGGGGGCCGACCGGGAACGGCGGCTCCCGCAGGGCCCGGAGTTCGTCCTGCCACACCCGGACCCGCCGCCCGGTGAGCACCTCGTGGCCCACCAGGCAGACCGGCGACGGGCGCTCGCCGGGCGGGGCGGTGAACTCGAAGTCGACGCACCAGACGGCGTCGAAGTGGCCGAGCCAGTCCACGGTCACGCCTCCCCCCGGAGCCGCCGGAGGACCGGGTGGTCCGGGCCGTCGATGTAGAACCGGTCCTTAAAGGCGACCCGCAGCAACTGGCCGAGCGGCGGCAGGTCCCACTCGGCGTCCGGGAGGTGGGCCGAGGCGGCGAACACCTCGTAGGCCCCGAGGCTCATGTTGGCCGAGACCCGCACCCAGTTCCGCTGGGCGTGGGCGGCCGCCTCCAGCGCCGACCGGCCCCACTCGTCCTGCCGCCCGTCGCCCCCGGGCAGCCGGAGCGGCCACAGGAACAGCGTCCCCTGCCGGTCCTGCGTCGGAATCAGCATCCGGGTGCTGAACGTGCTCTCGCCGACGAGCACCGGCCACAGGTCCGGGTCCACGAGGTACGTCTCGGCGTCCTCCTTCAACTCGACCACGCAGGTGGTGATGTGGTAGGCCGGGTCCGGGCAGCAGCGGACGAACCACTCCTTGCTCGGCTTCTGCACCGGCAGCGTCACCAGCAACTTCTTGACGCCGGCGGCGGTCATCAGGTCCTGGGACACCCGGAACCGGCCGGGGTCGAACGGGTCCGGGGCCGCCCCGGCCGGGGCGGCCGGGGCCGCCGACACGGCCACGGGGGCGGGTCGGGACCCGGGCGTTTCCGCCGGTGGTGGCGTACATACGTTCGGTACGTGATTGATGCTCACTGCAACGGTCTCCTGTAGATGGTTATGGTTGTGTGCGGGCCGCCGATGACGCTCGGCGGCCCGCTCTCTTTTCCGGCCCGTCACCGCCGGCCCC
>PNKH01000150.1 GCA_013822345.1 Isosphaera sp. | reverse complement strand
GCGAGCGGCCGTTCGGCGGATTCTGCCAAATCTTCGGCCGTCGGGGACGAATTCCACCGGTAAGGCATCTGCTGCGCCCGCATCCCGGCCGGAGTAGCGTCATGGGTTGGTTCCAGTCGGCCCGCAACTTCGTCGCCCGCCACGGCGAGAACGCCCGCACCGCTGCCAAGCACGTCCTGAGCGCCGCCGTCCCCGGTGGGTCGGTCGTCGCCGACGTGGTGGACCGCGTCCTCGGCACCGCCCACGACGTGGCGAAGGACGCGGCCGAGGCCGACCGGCAGGCCCGCCTCGTCGCCAGCGCCGAGGAACTGGAGCGGGTCGGCCGGGTGCTCGACGAACTGACCGGCCGGCTCGCCCCGCTCGTCGCCAAGGCGGCGGACCTGGCCGACGACCCGGCCGAGGCGGCGAAGCAGATCCGCCTCGACCTCGCCACCCACCCGGAGGTCCGGGACGGGTTCCGGGCGGTCGCCGGACTGGCGTCCCGGTTCGACGCCCTGGAGCGGCAGAACCGCGACATCCTCGGCAAGCTCGGGTACGGCCAGGACATGCTCGAGGCCGCCCTCGGGCTGCTCCGCCGGCAGGCGGTGGTGGTCGACTTCGTCGAGGACCTGACCGCGGCCGGGGTCGGCGGGAGGCAGTTGCGGGCGCTGGTCGAGCGGGTGCAGGGCCTCGCCGGGCGGCTGGCCGCGGAGCCGGCCGAGGTGGACGTCGAGCTGGTGGAGTTGGCGGCGGAGCAGCCGGCGGCGGCGGTGCTGGAGCTGGAGGCGGTGTCGGCGGTGCTGGCGAACGACCTGCCGCGGGCGGACGGGCTGCTCCGGGACGCGAGCCGGAAGCGGCCGGCGGACGCCGAGCTCGGGGACCTGAGCCGGCGGGTGACGCGGTCGCTGTCGGCGGGGTCCGGCGGGGACACGGACCGGCAGCCGAAGCCGGCGGGGGCGGGCGGGTCGGGGGCGGCGGTGAAGGTGGGCGGGGTGGTCGGCGGGTGGGCGCTGACGCACCTGCTCGGGCAGGGCGGCGGGGGGCGGGTGTTCCGGGCGGAGCGGGACGGGCACGTCCGTGCGCTGAAGGTGCTGTTGCCGGAGCTGTCGGAGGACGCGGCGTTCGGGGAGGCGTTCGTGGCCGAGTGCCTGACGCTGAGCAAGCTGCACGACGACGGGGACCGGCCGCACCTGGTGAAGTTCGGGGGGCACAACTTCGACCGGTCGGCCGGGTGCTGGTTCTTCACGATGGAGTTCGTGGAGGGGCGGTCGCTGCAGTCGCGGCTGGACCGGGACGGGCCGGTGCCGCCGCGGGAGGCGGTGGGGCTGTTCGTGAAGCTGGCGGGGGAGGACGGGTTGGGGGCGGTGCACGGGAAGGGGATCGTGCACCGGGACGTCAAGCCGGCGAACATCCTGTTGCGGGCGGACGGGTCGCCGGTGCTGGTGGACTTCGGGCTGGCGCTGGGCGGCGGGCGGGGGCTGACGACGGTGCAGCGGGTGACCGGGTACACGGCGATGTTCGCGGCCCCGGAGCAGCTGCGGCACCGCCCGGCGACGGCCCGGAGCGACGTGTACGCGCTGACCGCGACGCTGTACCACGCGGTGACGAAGCTCGACCCCGACGACTTCGACCCGGCGACGTTGCCGCGGGAGTTGGAGCCGCTGCGCGAGGTGTTCGAGAAGGGTCTGGCGAAGCGTCCCGAGGCGCGGCCGGCGGACGTGCTGGCGCTGCGGGAGCTGCTGGCGAAGGTGCCGGTGGACAAGCTGGGGGTCGCGGTCGGGGCGGCACCGGCTCCGGCGGCGGGGGTGAAGAAGCGGCAGAACGTGAAGTTGCCAGCCCTGCCGAGCGGGGCTGCAGTTGTCCAGCAGGTGGGATTCCAGGAGTCGAGGTTTACCAACCCCGGGGGTGGCCCGCGGGAGTGCGTCCTCAGGCAGGCGACGCTGGCGGAGTGGCTGAAGCCAAACGGCGGTGTCGTCACTGCGGGGGAGCCGTTCGTCAGGCTAAATCAAGACGGCTGGGAACGGCTGGAGTCGGCACCGGCGACTGGGTTCCTCGAACACCTTCTGCCCGCGGGGGCTCAACTAAAACTCAACACGACGTACGCCCGCTTGGTTTCCCACCCCGGGTGTGACCTGTCTTCGGGTGAACCTCGGCAGCCGCCCCGCGCGTTCGTGACCATGACTCGAGCCGGGGACGGGTCGGTCTATGCGGGAGACTTCGCCTGGGTGGCGTTCGGGATCGACCTGCTCGGACAGGGTGAACTCTTCCAGTTGCGTGCCGGGATCAGTTCCGATTCTCCCCTCGGGGGCCTGATGACCATCATCGGCCGGGTGAAGCCGGGTCGTAGGGCTGAGCGGTGCCTCGCCGTCCGCCTACCCCCAAATATGCCAGCAACCAGGATGATAGGCACGCTGGCCTTCGCGGAGGGCAATGGGAACGCCCCGGCCGCCCGACCGATCGCGTTCACCGTCCACCCGCTGCCGCGGCCGGACTTCCCGGTCCGGTGGCGGCTCGTCAACGACGGGTCCGGCAGTTCCTACGGGTCCGGCGACGGGCGGCCGAAGCGCGGCGAGAGCGTCGAGGTGCACGTCGCGGTCGAGAACCAGACGGGCGAAGACCTCGACGGGCTGAAGCTCACCCTCAAGCCGGTCACAGTGCCGGACGGGGTCCGGGTGTTCGGGCCGGCGGACGACCTCGGGACGGTCGCGGACGGCGGGTCGGCGGCCGGGGTGCTGGCGGTGGCGATCGACCCGCACGCCCCGCCCGGCCCGGCGACGTTCGAGCTCCGGGCCGAGACCGCCGACGGCCGCACCTTCGCCGTCGAGACGGTCGAGATGGCCGTCGGCTGACCCCGCCTCGGCCCACGCGGTACAATCCCGGCGGTCCGCCGACAAAGGACGCCATGACCGTGACCACGACCGCGGTGCACGAGAACGGGGTGCTGCGGCCGGTGCGGCCGCTCGCCCTGACGGACGGGGAGGTGGTCCAGGTCACCGTCTCGCCACCCCCGCCCCGCCCGTCCGACGCCGAGATCGTCGCCTCGTAGGGCACGCACCGCGTGCCGCCTTCGCCGCACGGCACGCGGTGCGTGCCCTACGACACCGCCCCCGCGCTTCCGTTGCCGGGTTGCCGGCTTCCTCGACCGGCCCGAACCCGACCACCGGGACCGTGGCGACGGGCCGTGACGCCCGCACCGGCCGCGGCCGGGGTTCTGCCGGATCCGGGTTGCGCGGGCCTGGCCGGGGTCCGATAACATCCCCATGCGAAACCGGGCGCGGGCGGCGGAGCGCGACGGGCGGGCGGCGAAGGTCGCGCGCCTCCGGGCCGGTGACCCGCCCCGCGTCCTCGACCTGTTCGCCGGGTGCGGCGGCATGTCCCTCGGGTTCGCCCGCGAAGGGTTCGCCGTCGCCGGGGCGGTCGAGCTCGACCCCCTCGCCGCCCGCTCCCACGCCCTCAACTTCCACCGCGACGCCGACCCCGCCGCCTTCCCCGCCCGCGACATCACCGCCACCGACCCGGACGACCTCGGCCTCGGCCCCGTCGACGTGGTCGTCGGCGGGCCGCCGTGCCAGTCGTACGCCCGGGTCGGCCGGGCCAAGCTCCGCTAGGTGCTCGAGCACCCCGAGGCGTTCAAGGTCGACCCGCGCGGCAACCTGTACCTCCGGTACCTGGCGTACATCCGCCACTTCCGCCCGCTCGCGCTCGTCATGGAGAACGTTCCGGACGTGCTCAACAACGGCCGGCACAACGTCGCCGAGGAGATGTGCGAGGTCCTGGAGGGGATGGGGTACGTGTGCCGGTACACCCTGCTGAACGCGGCGTTCTACGGTGTCCCGCAGATGCGCGAGCGGGCGTTCCTGGTCGGGTACGCCGCCGAGTTGGGGGTGCCGACGGTCGCCTTCCCCGAGCCGACGCACTGGGTCGGCCTCCCGCCCGGGTATGCCGGCACCCGGGCGGTCGCCCTGCGGACTCTCCACCGCCAACCCGGCCACTACCTGGCCCCGCCGCAGGCCACCCCCGGTCTCCCCCCGGCGGTGACCGCCCGCGAGGCGATCGGCGACCTGCCGCCGCTCACCGCACACCTGAACGGGAAGTCGCGGCGCGGCGCCCGCCGGTTCGACCAGGTCGTCCCGTACCCGGCCGGGGTCGAACCGTCCGCCTATGGGCGGCTGATGCGGGGGTGGCCGGGGTACGAGAGCCCGGAGGGCGTCGCGGACCACGTCATCCGCCACCTGCCGCGCGACTACCCGCTGTTCCGGCGGATGCGCCCCGGGGACCAGTACCCGGAGGCGCACCGGCACGCCCGGGACCTGTTCCGCGAGACGCTGCGCCGCCTGGCCCGGCGGGGCACCGCCCCGGCCGAGGGGACGCCGGGGTACGCCGCGCTGCGGGCCGCGGTCGTCCCGCCGTACGACGCGTCGAAGTTCCCGAACAAGTGGCGGAAGCTGGAGCCGGACGCCCCGGCCCGGACGCTGATGGCGCACCTCGGGAAGGACACGTACACCCACATCCATTACGACGGCGACCAGGCGCGGACAATCTCGGTGCGGGAGGCGGCCCGGCTCCAGTCGTTCCCGGACGGGTTCGTCTTCGCCGGCACCATGAACCCGGCGTTCCGGCAGGTCGGGAACGCGGTCCCGCCGCTGTTGGCGGCGGCCGTCGCCCGGGCGGTCCGGGCGGCGCTGCGGGCGGCGGTGGCGTGCCCGGCCCGGGGTTGAGTCGGGCGCCCGCGCGGTACAATCCCGGAAGGAGGTGTCGCATGCCGATCCACGACTGGACCCGCGCCTCCGACGCCGCGTTCCACCACTTCCAACTCGGCTGGGCCGTCGAGCTGAGCCGGGCGCTCAACGGCGGGGTGCTGCCGTCGTCGCACTACGCGATCACCGAGACGGTCGACCTCCGACCGGCGGCCGGCTTCCTCGACCTGCCCGAGCCCGACGGCCCGGTGTCGCACCGGAACCGCACCGACGACCTCCCCGACGCGGACGAACACCCGCCGCGGGCCAGGTTCCGGGCGACCGACGACCGCCGGCAGTACGCCTGCCGGGCGGTGACCGTCCGCGACGACCTGCACCAGGCGGTCGCGGCCGTGCTCTTCGTAACGCGGCAGGACCAGGAGACGCCGTACCGGCGGGACGCGCTCGTCGGGCACGCGGTCGGGGCACTCTCCCGCGGGACTCACCTGCTCGCCGTCGACCTGTTCCCGCCGCCGCGGCGCGACCCGCGGGGCTTCCACCAACTCGTCTGGGGCCGCATCCGCGACGAGCCGTTCGAACTCCCGCCGGACAAGCCGCTCACCCTCGCCGCGTACTCCGCCGGCACCACCATCACCGGGTACATCGAACCCGTCGGGGTGGGCGACGCGATGCCCGACATGCCGATCTTCCTCACCCCCGACCGGTACGTCCCGTGCCCGCTGGAAGCCACCTACCAGGCGTCCTGGGACGTCTTCCCGAAGCCGCTCCGCGGCCCGCTCGAAGCCCCGCCGGAGTGATTACAGCTCGCCCGGTCTTGTAGGGTGCGTCGAGCGAGTCCGCGAGCGACGACGCACCTGGGGGCGCCGGTGCGTCGTCGGCCCGAAGCGGGCCTCGACGGCACCCCACGAAACCACAAGCACCTCACGCCGCCCGGGCGGCGGCCGCGGCCCGCGCGAACCCCAGCACCGTGTACCGCAGCAGCCCCGCCCGGCACGCCGTCTCCAGCCGGGCCGTCGCCCGCTCGTGCACCCGCGCCGACCGGTCCCCCACCCGCCGCAGGTCCGCCCGCAGGAAGTCATACGTCGGCATCGTCCCGGCCGTGATGTCCTCCTCCGCCGCCGCCGCCAACCCGCCCGCCGCCGCCAGCTCCCGGTACTCCTCCGCCGGGCACGTCAGGTCCACCTTCCCGAAGCTCTGCACCGTCGCCTCGTCCCGCCCCGGCGGGTTCGCCCGCACCGCCGCCCCCGACTCGGCCGGCGGCAGGAAGTCCGACAGCCCGAGCCGGCCGCCCGCCGCCAGCACCCGCCCCGCCTCCGCCAGGAACCGCGCCCGGCTCGGGAAGTGGAACACGCACTCCACCGCCAGCACCACGTCGAACGACCCGTCCGCGAACGGCAGCGCGCAGGCGTCCGCCTCCACCCACCGGATCCGGTTCCCGTTCGCCGGCCGCACCGCCTCCGCCGCCCGGGCCAACTGCCGCGGGTCGAGGTTCAGCCCGACCAGGTCCAGGCCGGTGAACCGCTCGTTCAGGCTCGCCACCGTCCCGCCCAGCCCGCACCCCACGTCCAACACCCGCAGCCCGTCGGTCACCCCCGCCGCGGCGCACACCTTCCGGCACAGCCGCTCGGCCGCCGCCCCGTAGTCCTCCGCCGTCCCGTCCGCCGCCGCCGGGTCCGGCCACCACCCCCAGTGGACGTGCCGGCCGAACGCCGCCCGGGTCCGCGGGTCGCCGGCGTCGAGCCGGCTCAGCAGCACGTCGAAGTACGGGGCCACGGGGAAGGTGCCGGGTCGGTCTCGGTCCACGGGCGGTCTCCGGGGGGGGCGAGGTGGCGGCTACATACCCCGCCCGCCCGCCGCCGCAACCCGGCTTCCCGACCCTCCCCCGGGCGGCAGATTCTCCCCGTTGACAGAGCCAGCCCGGTCCGGCTATGGGCGCGCCGGCCGTGGCCGCGGGACCGGAGGTCTGCGATGGCGACCGGGACGGGGATGCCGACGGGGGACGAGGCCCTGCTCCACGACCTGTGCGACGACACGGTCGGCGGCACCGCCCGGCTGCACCGCCGGTACGGGCCGGCGGTCGCGTTCCCGAAGGGGTCCCAACAGACGGTGTTCGTCGCCGGCCCGGCCGCCGCCCGGGACCTGTTCGCCGACCCGGACACGTTCCACATCTACGGCGCCCCCGGGCCGCGGAACTCGGCCCAGCGGCGGTACGCCCTCGGGCTGTTCGGGCTGAACGGCCCGAAGCAGGTCGAGCACCGCCGGCTCCTGATGCCGCCGCTGTCCCGCCCGGCGGTCGAGGCCCGGGCCGGGGAGATGGAGGCGCTGGTCGACCGCACCCTGGCCGGGTGGCGAATCGGGCGGACGGTCGACCTGGCGGCCGAGATGCGGCAGCTCGCCCTCGGGGTGACCGGCCGGCTGCTGTTCGGGCTGGAGGACTTCTCCGACGCGGCGGCGGTCGCCGGGGCGATCCAGGGCTACCTCGACGACCTGGTCCGGGTCGTCCTCGCCCAGACCCTCCCGATCGAGCTGTCGGTCGAGCGGTACCAGGACTGGCTGGCCGCCGGGGACCGACTCGAAATCCGGCTGCGGCACCTGATCCAGACCCGCCGCGAGACCCTGGTCGACGGGCAGGACGACCTGATGGCGCACCTGCTCCGGGCCGAGGCGGCCGGGCGGCTGACCGACGGGGAGGTGGTCGGCGAGGTGCAGACGCTGCTGAACGCGGCGTACCAGACGACCGCCGCGGCCCTGACCTGGACGCTGCTGCTGCTGGCCCAGCACCCGGCGGTGGCCCGGGCGGCGCTGGCCGGGGCCGGGCCGGACCCGGCCGGCGGGCCGGGGGTGGAGCGGGCGGTGAAGGAGTCGCTCCGGCTCCTCCCGCCGGTCGCGATCGTCAGCCGCCGGGTCGCCCGGCCCGGGGTGGTGATGGGGCACCCGGTCCCGACCGGGTCGGTGGTGGTGCTGAGCGTGTACGTCACCCACCACCTGCCGGAGTCGTTCCCCGACCCGGAGCGGTTCGACCCGGGCCGGTGGGTCGGCCCGGGCCCCGGGCCGTACGCCTACGTCCCGTTCGGGTCCGGGGCGCGGATGTGCATGGGGGCGGCGTTCGCGATGCGGCTGTTCCGGGTCGCGGTCCCGGCGGTGCTGCGGCGGTTCCGCCTGGCGTTCGCCCCCGGCACCCGGGTGGACCGGCACAGCACCCTGACGCTGAACGTCCGCGGGGCGCTGCCGGTGACGCTGCTCCCGCCGGACGGCCCGGACGTGGTCGTCCCGCTGACCGGGACGATCCACGAGATGGTGCGGCTGCCCGGGGCGGGCGCGGCCCCGGCGAAGGCGGCGTGAGGCGGAGGGTGGCCGGAGGGCGCGTCTACGCCGCCGGTTGTCCCCGTACGCCGCCCGGGGTTGCGCGACGGGCCAACGGCCCGGAGCGCAACCCCGGGCGGCGTAGACGGACGGGCCGGGCCGCGACCCCTGGCGGTGCACGCGGACCCCCGCCCGAGTCACGCCGCCCGGGCCGGCTTCGCCTTCGGCTGGTGCTTCCACCGCCGGTGCAGCCAGAAGTACTGCTCCGGGTGGCGGCGGATCACCCGCTCCAGGGCGGCCGTGTACCGGGCGGTGATCGCGGCCACCGCGTCCGGCCGGCCGGCGTACTCCCGCGGGTCGATCACGTCCTCCACCTCGACCGCGAAGAACGTCCCCTCCATCCCGGCCGGGGCGGGGAGGGCCGGCCGCCCGGCCCGCGGCACCCGCGGCATCCCGAGCACCACCACCGCCGCCCCGAACTCCAGGGCCAGCAGGGCGACCGCCTTGTGGGTGCTGGCCGGGCGGCCGAAGAACGGGACGAACACCCCGCGCGGGCCGGCGTCCTGGTCGGCCAGGGTGGCCACCTTCCCGCCGGCGGCCAGGACCGCGGTCAGCCGGTCGAAGTCGTCCTTCTTGGCGATGATCGTCTGCCCGGACGCCTGCCGCAGCCGGCGGGCGAACCGCTCCAGGTGCGGGTTGTCCAGCACCCGGGCGACGGCGTGGGAGCGGAACCCCTGGACCCCGAGGGCGTACCCGGCCACCTCCCAGTTCCCGAAGTGGGCGGTGACCAGCAGGACCGGGCGCGGGTCGAGCATCAGCCCGGCCGCCCCGGGGGACGGGTTGAGGTCGACGAACGCCCGCCAGTTCGTCAGGTGCAGCTTCCGCGGGATCAGGACCCCCTCGACCGCGGCCCGGACGAAGTGCCGGTACATCGCCCGCACCACCCGGCCGGCGGCGGCCGGGTCGGCGGCCAGCTCCGGGTACGCGGCGGCCAGGTTCTCGAGCGCCACCCGCCGGCGGGACGCGGCCAGCCGGTACACCAGCCCGGCGAGGCGGTCGGCGAGCCAGAACGCGACGGCGGGGGGGACCGCCTGGAGGACGCACACCGCCGCCCGGACGGCCGCGTACACGGCGAGGTCGGCGGCGCGGCTCCGCGGCTTGGCCATCGGCGGGGCTCCGGTCCGGGCGGGGCCGGATGCTACCCCGGCCGGGCCGGCCGGGGCAAGGCCGGGTGGCCCCTTGACGCCGCGGCCGCGGGCCGGTATCCGCCGCCCACCCCGGACCCCACACCGCCCCGCCCCCCGCCCCGCGGAGGTGCCGATGCCGCGCCCCGAAGGACGTTCCGTCCCGCTCACCCCGGCCCGGCGGATGATCGCCGAGCTGATGCGGGCCTGCCGCGGGGTCCCGGCGGTGGTGGCCGAGCGGCGGATGGACCTGGCCGACGTGGCCGCCGCCCGGCGGGCGGCCGGCGGGCCGCGGTGGGCGGCGGTGTTCGCCCGCGGGTTCGCCCTGGTGGCGGCCGACACCCCGGCCCTGCGGCGGAGCTACCTGTCGTTCCCGTGGGGCCGGCTGTACGAGCACGCGGAGCCGGCGGCGGCGGTCACCGTCGAGCGGGAGTACCGGGGGGAGGTGGTGGTGTTCCCGGCCCGGCTCCGCCGCCCGCACCTGCGCCCGGTCGCCGACCTGGACGCCGACCTGGCCCGGGCGAAGGACGGCCCGCCGGGCGAGGTGCCGGGGTTCCGCCGGTGGATGCGGGCGGCCCGGCTCCCGGGGCCGGCCCGCCGGCTCGCGCTGTGGCTGGCCCTGCACGCGTCCGGGCGGCTCCGGGGCAAGCACGTCGGGACGTTCGGGGTGACCACCGTCGGCGGGGCCGGGGCCGGGCTGGTCCGGGTCCTCACCCCGCTCACCGCCACCCTCCACTTCGGGCTGCTCGACCCGGCCGGCCGGCTCGACGTCCGGCTCACGTTCGACCACCGGGTGTTCGACGGGGCGACCGCCGCCCGGGCCCTGGTCGCCCTGGAGGACTCGCTCCGCGGGGCCGTCCGGGACGAACTCCGCCGGTCCGCCGCGCGGGCGGCGTGACCGGCCGGGAGGGCGAGGCCCCCGCCGAGCCGGGGCGTCGGCTCGGCGGGGGCCTCGCCCTCCCGGCACGACCTGGTCACCCGGGCAGCTCGACCACCCGGCCGGTCCGGTTGCTCTCGTACACCGCGCAGATCAGGTCGACCGCCTTCCGCCCCTCCCGGCCGTCGACCTTCGGCGGCCGGCCGGTGCGGACGGCGTCGACGAAGTCGGCGAGCTGGCGGCGGTGGCCCTCGTGGCTGATCGCCTTCGGGTCGGCCGCCCCGCCGCTGGCCCCGACCTTCGCCGCGAACCGCTGCTTCACCGCCGCGTCGTCCGGGGTCGGCGGGTCGAAGTCCCACCGCAGCACGTCCTCCTGCTCGATCACCGCGCTCCCCTTGTCGCCGTGGATCGCGATCTGCTTCGGGTACCCGGGGTGGACGCTCGTCGTCGCCTGGAGGACGCCGAGCGCCCCGCTCCGGAACCGGATGGCGGCGACGGCGGTGTCCTCGACCTCGATCCGCTCGTGGGCGAGGGTGGCGGTCAGCCCGCACACGGACGCGGCCGGGCCCATCATCCAGAGGAGCAGGTCGACGTTGTGGATCGCCTGGTTCATCAGGGCGCCGCCGCCGTCGAGGGCCTGGGTCCCCTTCCACCCGCCGTCGTCGTAGTACGCCTGGCTGCGCCACCACTTGTTCGCCGCCTCCCCGAGGGTGAGGCGGCCGAACTTCCCGGCGTCGACGGCGGCCTTGAGGGCGACGTTCGCGTCGGCGAACCGGCTGGGGAAGATGGTGCAGAGCTGGACCCGGGCGGCGGCGCAGGCGTCGATGACCTGCTGGCAGCGGGGGCCGGTGATCTCGAGCGGCTTCTCGACGACGACGTGCTTGCCGGCGGCGGCCGCCTGGAGGGCGGGTTCGAGGTGGGCGCCGCTGGGGGTGGTGATGATGACGGCGTCGACGCCGGGGGCCTTCAGCGCCGCGGCCAGGTCGGTGAAGACGGGGCAGGGTGGGGTGTTGGTTTCGGCGAGGAGTTTGGCGGCGGAGTCGGGGCTGCGGCTGACGAGGGCGGCGACGCGGGCGCCGGGGATCTCGGCGATCGCCCGGGCGTGGAACCGGGCGATCATCCCGCAGCCGACGATCGCGAATCCGAACGGCTCTGGCATGGCGGCGCCTCCGTGGGGTGACGGAGATTGTAGCGGCGGTCAGCGGCGGCGGGCCGGGCCGGCGTACAGCACCTCGACGCGCATCGCATCCTCGTCGACCCGGTAGTAGACGCCGAGCACGTCCTCGTACCAGAGGCGGTATCCGGGGTCTCGGGACTCGCCCATATCGCGCGGGGTCCGGCGGAGGGCGAAGTCGATGCGGGCGGCCGCCGCCCGGACGGCGGCCGGGTCTGCCGCGGCGGCCTCCACCGCGTCCAGCTGCGAGACGGCGCCGAGCCGCCAGATGACGGCGTAGGTCATTCCCAGCCCAACCGCTTCTTGACCTCCTCGAAGGTGAACCCCGGCTCGGCCAGGCGGCGGGCGGTCTCCTCCGGGGTGATCGCCGCGACCCAGTCGGGTTCCGGCACGGCGGTGGCGAACACCCGCCCCGACCCGTTCCGGAACTCGACCGTCCGCGTCGCGGCCGCCTCCTCGATCAACTGCTCGGCGTCGGCCCACGGGACCGGCTTCCCGTCGATGTACACCGTGACCATGCGTGACACCTCCTCGGCCGATTGTACCACGCCCGGCGGCGCGGTAGCATCGGCACGACCCCGGAGACGTGCCCGTGACGAACCCCGACCCGACCGGCGACCCGCGGACCGCGAGCGGTGCCGACCCGGCCGCGACCCGCGACCTCTCCCACGTCACGGCCGACGCCGGCCCGCCCGGCACTGTGGTGCAGTCGCCGCTGGAGGCGGCCGCGTCGGCGGCCGTCTCCGGCACCCCCGACGCCATCCCCGGGTACGAACTCCTCGCGAAGATCGGCGAGGGCGGGATGGGCGTGGTCTACCGGGCGCGGCAGCTCGGGCTGAACCGGGAGGTGGCGGTCAAGCAGATCCTGCGGGCGGACGCGGCCCGGGCGGCGGTGGCCCGGTTCTGGGCGGAGGCGGAGGTGATGGCGGCGGTCCGGCACCCGCACGTCGTCCAGGTGATCGAGCTGGGGGAGCACGCCGGGCGGCCGTTCCTGGCGATGGAGTACCTCGGCGGCGGCACCCTCGGCGACCGGATCGCGGCGGACGCCCCGCTGCCGCCGGCGGAGGCGGCGCGGCTGGTCGGGAAGGTGGCGGCGGGGGTGGCGGCGGCCCACGAGCTGGACATCGTCCACCGGGACCTGAAGCCGGGGAACGTGCTGCTGGACGCGGCCGGGGAGCCGAAGGTGACGGACTTCGGGCTGGCGAAGCGGAAGGCGCACGACCTGACGCAGACGGCGGCGGTGATGGGGACGCCGGCGTACATGGCCCCGGAGCAGGCGGCCGGGCGGGCGAAGTTCGTCGGCCCCCAGGCCGACGTGTGGGCGCTGGGGGTGATCCTGTACGAGTGCCTGTCCGGGAAGCGGCCGTTCGAGGGGGAGTCGGTCGGGGTGCTGTTGTCGCAGATCCAGTCGGCGGAGCCGGCGGCGGTGCGGACGCGGGTGCGGTCGGTGCCGCGCGACCTGGACACGATCGTGGGGAAGTGCCTGGCGAAGGAGCCGGAGCACCGCTACCCGACGGCGGCGGGGCTGGCCGACGACCTGGGCCG
>PNKH01000149.1 GCA_013822345.1 Isosphaera sp. | reverse complement strand
GCGACGCATCGCGGACGCGTCTGCGACGCTAACCGGGGCCATCAGGTCACGGCGCCGCCGGCTCCAGCATCGCCGGCGGGGCGGGGCGGGTCAGCGCCGGCAGGGCCTCGAACGCCTTCCGGAACGCGACCTCCAGTTGCCGCGTCGGGTGCGCCTCCAGGACGTGCGGGGTCACCCCGACCCCGTTGATCGGCGACCCGTCCGGCGAGTGGAGCCGGGCGATCGTCAGCCGCACCCCGCCGGTCCGGTTCGTCTTCGGCCGGCCGCGGTCGTCCTTCTCGTCCAGGGCGTCGAACCGGAACGGGTACTGGATCGCCCCCTTCCCGAACGTCGGCATCCCGACGAGCGTGGCCCGGCCGCGGTCCTTCAGGGCGGCGGCCAGCACCTCCGCGGCGGACGCCGTGTCGGCGTCGACGAGGACCACCAGCGGCACGTCGTGGGCGCTCATCCCGCTGTCCGACTCGAACGCCTGGTTGTCGACCTGGGCGAGCTGGCCGCGGGTGGTGACGATCGTCCCGGACGGGATCAACCGCTTGGCCGTGTCGACCCCGGACAGGAACGACCCGCCCATGTTCCCGCGGAGGTCGAGGACGACCGCCCGCACCCCCTCGGCCTTGAGCACGTTCAGGGTGTCGTCCAGCTCGCGCGGGGTGCTCGCCGCGAAGCTGCCGATCCGGACGTACCCGACCTCCTCCTTCGCGGCCGTCAGGACCAGGCGGTAGACCGTCGGGACGACGACCGGGAGGCGGACCGGGATCGGCTCGGCGTCCGGGCCGGGGACGATGTCGAGTTCGTGCCACCCGTCGAGCGGGTTGCGGAGGGCCTCGGCGGCGGCGACGAGGGTGGCCGGGTCCATCGGCCGGCCGTTGATCCGGGCGACCCGGTCGCCCTTGCGGAGGTCCGGGTGGTGGTGGGCCGCCCACGACCCGACGGCTACCGCCGCGACGACCACCTCGCCGTTGACGAGTTCGAGGTAAACACCTTGCGAGGACAGGTCGGGGGCGGTCGGGGTGGAGTCCGGGTGGAACTGGGCGGGGGTCAGGAACACCGTGTACTCGTCCAGCCCGTCGCACGCCCCGCACACCACCTCCAGCACCAGGGCCGACGGCACCCGGACCGGGAACGCGTCCTGGGCCGCCGCCGTCAGCTTCTTGAGCAGCAGCCGGGCGTCGGCGGCGGTCGAGACCGGACCCTTCGCCCACGACACCCGCAGGGCGGTCCGGAAGCCCTCGACCCGGTCGACCGGGGCGGCGTCGAGGAACGCCTGGCGGAAGGCCGGGTCGGCCAGCGCCCGGGACAGCTCGGCGACGCCGTTCTCCCACAGCACCTGCGGGGTGGCCTTGTCCCGGTCGACGTACCGGACCGGCACCTTGGTCAGCACCTCGGCGAACAGCTTCTCGGCGTCGGTCGGGGAGACGGTGGCGGCGTACCGGAGGAACTGCGGGTCGCGGTGGCGGCGGAGTTGCTGGGCGCGGCGGAGGGCGAGGTGGAGCTTCTCGCGGACCTCGGGGGCGCCGCGGTCGGCGACGTACAGCTGGCAGTACGCGGCGAACGCCGCCTCCCAGTCGCCCGCCTTCTCCGCCGCTTCGGCCGCGGCCCGCAGCTGGACCGCGGTGGGCCGGGCCGGGGCCGCGGGCTCCTGGGCTGCCGCGGGCGGCGCGAGCCAGGCGAGCAGGAGGAGTCCGACCCCTCGGAGTACGGTCGCCGGCGCGGTCATTGGCGGGCGCCTCGAGTCATGATGTCAACGGCGGGCTGTCGGGGGAGGGGTCCGGGGGAGGGAGGCGGACGACCACCGTAGGGCAAAGTGTAACCACCCCGACCGGTCCGCGTCAAATGCTTGTTCCGAACGTTACACCCGGGTGACCGGGTCGGGTTGCGGCTGCCGCCCCGTTCCGCTACCTCCCCTACAACCCTCACCCGCACCTCCGCGTTGGGTTGAAGGACCCGCTGTAGGTGGTGTAGGGTGCCGTCGAGGGTCGCGCTTCGCGAACCGACGACGCACCACGCGCCGCCCGGTGCGTCGTCGGTCCGAAGCGGATCTCGACGCACCCTACAATTCCTCACCCGCGCGGTTCGTGAGCCCATGACAGCGCCCGACCCGGTCCGTCAGGAGATTGTGGCACACGCCCACACGGTCGTGGTCAAGGTCGGCACGAATGTCCTGGCCGACGCCGCCGGGGCACTCGACCGGCACCGCATCCGGTCGCTCGCCGACCAGCTCCACCGCCTCCGGGCGGCCGGCCGGCGGGTCGTTCTCGTCACGTCCGGGGCGATCGGGGCGGGGGTGGGGAAGCTCGGGCTCGGCAAGCGGCCCGCGGACCTGGCCCAACTCCAGGCGTGTGCGGCTGTCGGGCAATCGGCCCTCATGCAACTGTACCAGGATTGCCTCACCCCCCACAACGTCCACACCGCCCAAATCCTCCTCACCGCCGGCGACTTCGACAACCGCGTCCGCTACCTGAACGTCCGGAACACGATCCACACGCTGTTCGAGTACGGGGCCCTGCCGATCATCAACGAGAACGACACCGTCTCGACCGCCGAGATCAAGTTTGGCGACAACGACCACCTCGCGGCGATGGTCACCAACCTCCTCCGCGCCCCGCTGCTGGTCCTCCTCACGAACGTCGACGGCCTCTACTCCGACGATCCGCGGGCCAACCCGGATGCGGAATTGTTGGCGACCGTCCCGAACATCGACGCGTCCGTCACCGACCTGGCCGCGAACACCCGGAGCGTGCTCGGGACCGGCGGAATGCGGAGCAAGTTGCGGGCGGCCCGCCTCGCCACCGCCGCCGGCGAGTCGGTCGTCATGGCGAACGGCTCACTCGACGGCATCCTCGACCGCGTCTTTGCCGGCGAGCCGGTCGGCACACTGTTCCTCGCCCACGGGACCGACGTTCCGGCGTGGAAGCGGTGGGTCGGGTTTACCGCCCGGCCGGTCGGGGTCATCCGGATCGACCACGGGGCCCGGCGGGCGATCGTGGAACAGGGTCGGAGCCTCCTCCCGGTCGGGGTGACGGCGGTGGAAGGTCCGTTCCGGAAAGGGGATGTGGTGTCGATCCGCGACCCCGACGACGCTGAGGTGGCTCGGGGACTGACCAACTACTCATCCGACGACGCGGCCGGGGTGGTCGGGAAGCCGGCCGACCGGAGCGCAAGTGGCCCGGTCCGCGGCCCTTACGCCGAACTGGTCCACCGCGACAATCTGGTGGTGATCCGTTAGGATGGAGTCGGGTCGTCGTCTACCTCCTGACCACGACGCCGGACTGCGTCCCCGTGCTGATCGACGGCTGTGATGCCGAACGGCTCCCGGAACGATCTGGCCGATCCCGGAGGCTCCCCCCGCCGGGCGGAGTTCGAGTCGCTCTACGCCCTGCACAGCCGCGAGGTCTGGGCGTTGGCCTACGCCCGGTGGATGGATTCCGACCTCGCGATGGACATCACCCAGGAGGCGTTCCTCCGGCTGTGGAAACAGTGGGAGGCGGCGGAAGAGATCCAGAACCCGCGGGCATGGCTCCTGCGGGTGGCACGGAACCTGGCCGAGGATTACGCCAAGAGCGCGTTCCGGCGGAACGGGACGCAGCCCCCGGAACTGCTCAACGGGGTGCGGTCGAGCCAGCCGATGCCGATCGAGAAGTTGGAGCGGGACGAGCTGTTCGCCCGGCTGCGGGAGGTGCTCGACGAACTCGCGCCCCCGGACCGTGAGATCCTGACCCTGCGGTACGCCCTTGACTACGACGCGAACGCCATCGCCGAGCGGCTCGACATCGCCGTGACGGCGGTCCACATGCGGCTGAGCCGGGCCCGGCAGCGGCTGGCCGAACGACTTTCCTCCCACGGAGACTTCGCCCCCGGCGACAACGGGCGGGCGACCAGGACATGAACACCACCCCTCTCCAAGACCGGGCCGACCGGGCCGACGACGACCTCGGCCGGCTGCTGTCGCGGTACTTCAAGGCGCAGATGCCGGACCCGTGGCCGGCCGCCCCGCCGACCCCGGCCGCCCGGGCCGAGCCGTCGGGCCTGGCCGCCCCGCGGAACGTCGACCCCGGCCGCCGGGCCCGGTACACCCTGGCCGTGTCCGTGGCCCTGGTGCTCGGGACGTGCTGGGCGTTCTCGAACGGGTTCCGGCCCGGCGACCGCCCCGGCGGCCCGGCGCCGCCCCACGGCGGCGACGGCTTCGACCTGAAGGGCACCTCGGCGGACGGCAAGGGCGGGCTGACCGGGGAGATCAAGAAGGTTGTCGACGGGCCCGGCGCGCGGCAACCGGTCGATGACCCGCTCGACCTCGACAAGGGGAACTGAGGCCGCCCCTCTTCGGTCCCCCCACCGCCGATCCCGAACCGGCCCGCCCCCCTGGGCGGGCTTTTAACATTCGTGCGCGTGGCGTCGCAACTTTCCCCGCGGTATAACAGGGCGAACCGTCCGAGGTCCGTCCCGATGCCCGACCCCGACCGCATCCCCTCGACCCGGCCGCCGTCCGGCGACCCGGACGAGATCGCCTCGGCGGTCTCCGGCGACACCCTCCCCGGCCCGAACCAGCCCCCGCTCTCGAACGCCGGGCCGCGCCGCCTCGGCCGGTATCGCGTCCTGCAGCGGCTCGGGACCGGCGGGATGGGGGGGGTGTACCTGGCGTTCGACGAGGGCCTCCGCCGCCGGGCCGCCGTGAAGGTGATGCTCCCGAAGTTCGCCGCCGACCCGTCCGCCCGGGAGCGGTTCCTCCGCGAGGCCCGGACCTGCGCCCGCGTCCGGAGCGAGCACGTCGTCACCATCTACGACGTGGGCGAGGACGGCGTCCCGTTCATCGCGATGGAGTACCTCCAGGGCTACCCGCTCGACGAGTACCTGAAGCGGCACGACCGGCGGCTGTCGGTGGCGCAGGTGATGCGGGTCGGGCGGGAGGCGGCCGAGGGGCTGGCGGCGGCCCACGCCCTCGGCCTGGTCCACCGGGACATCAAGCCCGGCAACCTGTGGCTCGAAGCCCCGGCCGGGCGGGTCAAGCTCCTCGACTTCGGCCTCGCCAAGCCCGTCTCGCCCGACGACAGCGACGGGGAGGAGGCTCAGCTCACCCGGACCGGGGCGGTCCTCGGGACCCCGGCGTACATGTCCCCCGAGCAGGCCCGCGGGGAGAAGGTCGACCACCGGACCGACCTGTTCAGCCTCGGGGCGGTCCTGTACCGGCTGTGCACCGGCCGGCTCCCGTTCCAGGGGCCGACGGCGATGGCGATCCTGACGGCGCTCGCCACCGAGACGCCGCCGGCGGTCCGGGCCCTGAACCCGGACGTGCCGCCGGCCCTGGCCGACCTGGTCCACCGGCTGCTGGCGAAGGACGCGGCCCACCGCCCGGCGTCGGCGGCGGAGGTGGCGAAGGAGTTGGCCCGGGTCGAGCGGCGGGTGGCGGCCGGCGAGGCGGACGGGGACGACGCGGTGCCGATGGCGACGGCGGTGGCCGACGAGCCGCAGGTGGTCTACGTCCCGATCCAGGTGACCGGGTACGAGCCGAGCGCGTTCGCCGGGCTGGACGACCCGTCGTCGGTGGTGGAGGGGCTGGAGCGGACGCCGAAGCCGGCGCCCCCGCGGCGCGACGGCGGCGGGTGGGGCGTGTGGGCGGCCGCGGCCGCGTCGGTCCTGCTGGTCGGGGTGGTGGGGGCGGTCGTGTGGCGGAAGATCCCCCGGTCGAACCCCGTCCCGCCGGAGGTGGTGAGGGACGACGGCAAGAAGAAGACGGTCGGGAAGAAGGACGGCAAGGCGGACCCGCCCCCGCCTCCCGACCCGGTTCCCGACCCGCCGTTCTTCAACGGCAAGGACCTGGCCGGGTGGGCCGGGGACCTGAAGCAGTGGTCGGCGGCGAACGGGGTGCTCGTCGGCCGGAAGGGGGCCGGCCCGCCGTCGGTGATCCGGACGGAGCGGGCGTACCGCGACTTCGCCCTGTCGTTCCAGGTCCGCCGGCCGGCCGGGTCCGGGCTCGGGGACCTCGTCGTCTGGTTCCGCTCGGCCGAGGACGGGAAGAAGGCGGGCGGGGAACTGCACCTGACCAACACCCGGATCGGGACATCGGGGAGCCCCGTCTGGGCCCCGGTCCGGGGGAACGAGTTCAACGACGTGTCCATCCGGTGCGAGGGGCGGCGGGTCACCGTCGTCGCCAACGGGGTGACGATCGGCTCCGAGGACGCGGACCTCCCGGCCGAGGGCGTGTTCGTCCTCCGCAACAACGTCTCGAACGGGGACGTGGAACTCCGCAACGTCCGGTTCGCCGACCTGGGCCGGCCGGCCGAGCCGCCGCCCCTCGACACCAAGGGCCCGGCCGGGTGGAAGTACGACCCGAAGGTGTGGAAGGTCGAGAACGGCGAGTTCGTCGGGGCGGTCCCGGCCGGGCCGGACGCGAAGTTCAGCTACCTCCAAACGGACCGGAACTACCGCGACTTCGACCTGTCGTTCCGGTACCGGGTGGCGCCGGCGGACGAGGTGGTGTCGGTCATGATCCGCGGGGTCGGGCGGTGCGACCTCGGGAAGAACAAGACCGGGGTCCTGTGGATGAGCGACCTGGAGCTGTCGCCGGCGTCGGTGGAGGCGGGGAAGACGGTCGAGGCGAAGAAGGCGGACGAGTACAGCGACGTCCGGGTCCGGTGCGTCGGCCCGCGGGTGACGGTGACGGTCAACGGGGTGGTGGCGGTCGAGAAGGACGTGCCGGCGTGGACGGACGGGGCGGTCGGGTGGCGGATCGTCCCGAAGATGACGGAACTCCGCATCCGCGATGTCTGGCTCTCCGACCTGAGCAAGCCGGTCGGGGCGGCCGGCCCGTGGCGGCCGGTGTTCGCCACCACCGACGGCGAACTGAAGCCGACCTTCGACCCCGATGGAACCGCCCGGTTCGTCTGGGAGAAGCGCGACGGCGAGCCGGTCCTGGTAGCGACCGGCGGCGGGACGGCCCCCCTCGCCGGCCGGGCGGTCAAGGATTTCCACCTCCGGCTCCAGTACCGGTGGCCGGCGGCGGACGACTCCGGACTGGCGGTCGGGTACTTCCGCTCCGGTCCGCAAGCCTTCGCCTACGAGGTCGCCGGCAACGGCCGGGCGCGGCTGTACGCGGTCAACAACCCGGACTACTGGGCCGACCCCGCCCGGGTCTGGAACGGGCAGGTCGAGCCGGTCGCGAACGCCCCGGCGGTCCCAATCAGCCGGACGGGTCGGGGGCTCCGGGCAGGAAACCCGAAGCCGGACGACGCCTGGCACACGTTGGAGTTGGTCTGCCTCGGGGACACGGCCGTCCACCGGCTGGACGGGGTGACGCTCGGGGCGTTCGCCAACTGCCGTGTGGGGGAGAAGCCCGACCCGGCCGGGCGGCGCGACTCCGGGACGCTGACGCTCACGGTCTCCCGGAAGACGGTCGAGGTGCGGCGGGCCGAGATCCGCGACATCACCGCCCTGCCGCCGGAGTGGTTCGCGGCGGATGTGTTGGCGTCCCCGGACTGGGAGTGGGCGAAGATCGAGAACCTCGGGGACGCGGTCAACGGCCCGGGCGAGGAGAAGGAGCCGACCGTGAGCGGCGACGGGCTGCGGCTCGTCTTCAGCCGGGCGCAGCACCTGTACGAGGCCGCCCGGAGGTCGGTCGACGAGCCGTTCGCCGCGCCCCGCCGGCTGGACGAGTTGGTCGTCCCGGACCCCGTCGGCCTGCCGTCCCTGTCGGCCGACGGGCTGAGCCTCCTGCTCGTGGTCCAGCCGACGGGTGAGCCGCGGGCCATCTGGATGTCGAAGCGGGCGGACCGGTCCTCCCCGTGGGGCAAGCCGGAGAGACTCGGGGACGCGGTGAACACGAAGGCCGGGGCGGACGACCCGGCGCTCTCGGCCGACGGGCTGTCACTGTTCTTCGCCCGGACGCGGGAGGGGAACGGCCGCGACCTGTGGGTGAGCCGGCGGGCCGGGGCCGACGCCCCGTGGGGCGAGCCGGAGTGGCTCGGGCCGGACGTGAACACCGACGGCGACGAGCGCCGCCCGTGGCCGCTGGCGGACGGCGGCGGGTTCACGTTCTCCCGGCTGAAGGACGGGGTGTGGCGGTGGCTGCTCGCGACCCCGAAGTCCGGCGGCGGGTGGGACGTGCGGGTGATCCGCGACCGGGCGTGGTACAGCCAGGCGTTCGCGGCCGACGGGCGGGTGGTCGTGGTGAGTTCGACGGACATCCCCGGCGGGCGGGGCGGGCACGACCTGTGGCAGATCCGGCGGGTGCCGACGGCGAAGCCCGAGCCGAAGTGACGCCGGCCGGCCGTCCGAGCCGGGAGCGTGAGGGACCGGAGAACGTTCTCCGGTCCCTCACGCTCCCGGCTCGCCCGGGTCGCCGCGGCAAGCCGGGTAGACTTTTCGGCCGCCGACGGTTAACAATGGGTAAGAAAGAGGAGTCCGGCGTGTCGCTGCACGCCCTCCCTGTCGGCCCCAGCCGCGTCCGCGCGGCTCCCGGCCGACCGAGCTGCGGACACACCACACCGTCCGCTCGAACCGCAGACTCGTACCATCCGGGCGGACGCACTTCTGACCGACGGAGCCTGTGTTGACCCTCCAAACCGACGGGGGCGCGAACGGCGCCCCCGACCTGGACCCCGAGACCACCGCCCCGGACCCGAACGACGAACTCGACGAGACGGTCGAAGAACCCACCGACCTCGACCCGCCCGACGGACCGGTGGACGAGTCCGCGGACGAGGACAGGGAGTCGGACCCGTCTGCCGACCCGGACCACGAGTCCGCCCCGCCGCCGGAGACCGACCCGGCGGTCACGTTCGCCGACCTGAAGCTGAACCGGGCCGTCCTCGACGCCCTCGCCCACGCCCGGTACACCCACCCGACGCCGATCCAGGAAGCCGTCATCCCGCCCGCCCTGCGCGGCCTGGACGTGATCGGCCAGGCCCAGACCGGCACCGGCAAGACCGCCGCGTACATCCTGCCGTTCCTCAGCCGGTGGCGGCCGCACAAGCTGAAGGGGCCGATCGGCCTGGTGATGACCCCGACCCGGGAGCTGGCGCTGCAGGTGTCGAAGGAGTGCGACAAGTTCGCCCCGAGCAGCCGGTTCCACACCGTACCGGTGTACGGCGGGACCGGGATGCAGCGGCAGCTGACCGGCCTGGCCCGCGGGTGCGACCTCGTCGTCGGCACCCCCGGGCGGATGCTCGACCACCTCCAGCGCGGGACGATGAAGCTCGACCACGTCCGGTACGTCGTGCTGGACGAGGCCGACCGGATGCTCGACATCGGGTTCCGCCCGGACATCGAGCGGATCCTGAAGCGGTGCCCGCTCCAGCGCCAGACGCTCCTCATGTCGGCGACGGTGCCGGACGCGATCAAGCGGCTCGTCAACCGGTACATGACGAACCCGATCCACCTCCAGATGACGCCGGAGAAGCCGACGGTCGACAAGATCCGGCAGTCGTACTTCACCGTCGAGGCGGACAAGAAGTTCCGGCTGCTGTGCAAGGTGATGGAGCGGGAGAAGCCGCGGCAGTGCCTGATCTTCGTCGAGCGGAAGCGGTGGGCGGACAACCTGTACCGGGACCTGAAGCGGGTGGTGGCGAACGCGGCGGTGATCCACGGGGACCTGCCGCAGTCGCAGCGGGAGAAGATCATGGCGGCGTTCCGGACCGGGGAGATCCGGTACCTGATCGCGACCGACGTGATGAGCCGCGGGATCGACGTGGAGGGGCTGTCGCACGTCGTGAACTACGACCTGCCGATCGACATCGAGAACTACGTCCACCGGATCGGGCGGACGGGCCGGATCGGGCGGGACGGGATCGCGATCTCGCTGGCGACGCCGGAGCAGGGCGGGCTGCTGACCGATATCGAGGTGATGATCAACCGGCTGATCGAGCGGGACGAGATCCCGGGCGACTGGTACACGCCGCGGAAGGTGTCGGTGGTGCCGTCGGTCCCGCCGCCCCCGCCGCCGCAGGTGAAGCGGGACGAGCACGGTTGGGGGGTGGAGGACGACTTCGGGCCGATCGAGAAGCTGGGCGTGGCCGAGGGCGAGGCCCCGCCGGCCGACGACGCGTTCCCGGGCGACGCCGCGCCGGCGCCGGTGCGGAAGCCGGTGTTCGGGAAGTCGCGGCGGCGGTACAGCGACCGGCTGTGACCGACGCGCGGTTCGCCCGGCACCCGGCCGTTGACGCGAGTCAGGTCTTGCTGAAGAACTCGACGGCGTTGCGGAACAGCTTCAGCCCGTCGCCCTCCGGCCGCAGCCCGCGGCGCGTCCACTGCGGGTGCTGCGTCGGGAACAGGTGGCGGTCCGGGTGCGGCATCAGCCCGAGCGCCCGGCCGGTCACGTCGCACAGGCCGGCGATGTCGTCCTGGGAGCCGTTCGGGTTCGCCGGGAAGCCGGCCCCGCGGTTGCCGTCCGCGTCGACGTACCGGAGTACCACCTGCCCCGCCTGGTCGAGGCCGCGGGCGATCCACTCCTTCCGGCAGACGACCTTCCCCTCGCCGTGCCCGACCGGCACGTCCAGCCGGTCGACCCCCCGCAGGAACGGGCACTTATTCGGGGTCGCCTGCAGCGTGACCCAGCGGTCCTCGTACCGGCCCGAGTCGTTCGCGGCGAGGGTGGCGAGCGGGCCGTCCTCGTCCGGCGGGACGAGGAGCCCGGCCTTCAGCATCGCCTGGAAGCCGTTGCAGACGCCGAGGATCAGCCGCTCGGCGGTGTCGTCGCGGAACCGGCGGATGGCGTCGGCGAGGAAGTGCCGGAGGTAGAGGGCCTGGACCTTGCCGGCGCCGATGTCGTCGCCGTAGGAGAAGCCGCCGGGGAGGACGAGGACTTGGTAGTCGCGGAGGAGGCGGGGGTTGTCGCGGAGGGCGTTGAGGTGGAGCCGCGTGGCCCGGCCGCCGGCGAGTTCGAAGGCGGTCTGGACCTCGTGGTCACAGTTGGTGCCGGGGGCGCGGAGGATCAGGGCGTGTGGGGTGGCCATGCGAAATTTCGGCGAAGGCGGGCGGTTTGTGCTTGACCCGCACGAGGGCAGGACACAAACTCGTTGTAACATCCGCGTGCCCCCCCCACCAGTGGGCCTGACGGATCGGCCGGTGGCCGTCGAGTCTCGGGAGTGCCACCAAACGGGGGGTTGGGGCTCCTTTCCCCTTTTTTCCGCCCGGCGGGTTGACACGGGCGGGGGCCGTCTTTACTATTCCCCTACCACTGCGACGCGGTGGTAATCGTGACGGTCGGAAACCAAGTACCCTTCGGGGTTCGTGGCGACCACCCGAGCAAGGTCGGTCTTTGACAAGTTGGTAGCAGATAGCCTTAACGGGTGTGGGTAAACGCCGTGATTCGGCGTGACCCAAACCCTGGCCCAAGTCGGCCGAAGGCGAACCGCGGCGCGAGCCGCGGGGAGTCGAGGCCGGACCGGCCAAGTCTTTTGAGTCACTACCGAACAACACGGCAAGATTGAACCTGAACAAGTGCCGCTCGCGAGGGCGGTAAACAAACACTTTTGAAGGGTTTGATCCTGGCTCAGAACGAACGTTGGCGGCATGGATTAGGCATGCAAGTCGGGGGAATCCCAGCAATGGGGGAACCGGCGTAAGGGGCAGTAAGGCGTGGGTATCTACCCCGGGGTTCGGGATAGCCACCAGAGATGGTGGGTAATACCGGATGACCTCGTGAGAGCAAAGATTTATCGCCCCGGGAGGGGCCCACGTGATATTAGCTAGTTGGTGGGGTAACGGCCCACCAAGGCGAAGATGTCTAGCGGGTGTGAGAGCACGACCCGCGCCACTCGCACTGAGACACTGGCGAGACACCTACGGGTGGCTGCAGTCGAGGATCTTCGGCAATGGGCGAAAGCCTGACCGAGCGATGCCGCGTGCGCGACGAAGGCCTTCGGGTTGTAAAGCGCGAAAGGGGGGAGAAAACCCGAAAGGGTTGATCTATCCCCAGTAAGCTCGGGCTAAGTTCGTGCCAGCAGCCGCGGTAAGACGAACCGAGCGAACGTTGTTCGGAATAACTGGGCTTAAAGGGCGCGTAGGCGGGCTGTCAAGTCTGGGGTGAAATCCCGCGGCTCAACCGCGGAACCGCCTCAGATACTGACGGCCTCGAGGGGGGTAGGGGCGAGCGGAACTAATGGTGGAGCGGTGAAATGCGTTGATATCATTAGGAACTCCGGTGGCGAAGGCGGCTCGCTGGACCTCTTCTGACGCTGAGGCGCGAAAGCTAGGGGAGCAAACGGGATTAGATACCCCGGTAGTCCTAGCCCTAAACGTTGGGTACTAGATAGTGGACTAGACATGGGTTCACTGTCGAAGCAAAAGTGCTAAGTACCCCGCCTGGGGAGTATGGTCGCAAGGCTGAAACTCAAAGGAATTGACGGGGGCTCACACAAGCGGTGGAGCATGTGGCTTAATTCGAGGCTACGCGAAGAACCTTATCCTGGACTTGACATGTGCGAAAGCGCTCGGAGGTAGGACCCGGAAACGGGAACGAACGGTATCCAATCCGGAACCGAGTACAGGTGCTGCATGGCTGTCGTCAGCTCGTGTCGTGAGATGTCGGGTTAAGTCCCATAACGAGCGAAACCCTTACCCTTAGTTGCAACCGCAAGGGCACTCTAGGGGGACTGCCGGTGTCAAACCGGAGGAAGGTGGGGATGACGTCAAGTCCTCATGGCCTTTATGTCCAGGGCTGCACACGTGCTACAATGGCGTGAACAGAGCGAAGCGACCACGCGAGTGGAAGCCAACCGCAAAAAACACGCCCCAGTTCAGATCGAAGGCTGCAACTCGCCTTCGTGAAGCCGGAATCGCTAGTAATCGCGGGTCAGCAACACCGCGGTGAATGTGTTCCTGAGCCTTGTACACACCGCCCGTCAAGCCACGAAAGGG
>PNKH01000148.1 GCA_013822345.1 Isosphaera sp. | reverse complement strand
CAGCTCCCGGGGGCACTCATGGTCGTTGCGCAGCGCGCCAGGTTGGGCCTCGAAAACCTGGGCGATCGCGTCGTCCCGGCGACGTTCGCCTGGAACTACCAGGGTGTCGGTCTCGGCGACGCCTCGAACTCGGCGAACTGGGTCGGGTACACCCTTCCGGGTTCCGGTGACGACATCCACATCCCGGCCGGGACCGGCGGGATCGACGCGACCTCGCTCGACCTGATCGGGTCGTGGACGATCGAGGCCGGCTGGAACAAGACGTGGTTGACCGACGGGCTGACCGTCTACAACGGCGGCGCGGTCCGGGACGCCGTCATCGAGATGTGGGGGAACGTGGAACTCGGCGGTGCCATGGTGTTCGGGAACGTGCTGTTCACCAGCCCGCACCCGACCGAGGTGTCATACCTCACCCTGGCGGGCGACCCGGAAGTCATTTCGCAGAACAAGACCGTCGAGGCCGGCCGGCCCTTCGAGTCGAACGCGCCCCTCGTCAACTCGGCGACCCTCACCCTGCAGTTGAACAGCCAAGTCAAGCTCGACGGTTCGGCGCCGTTCCAGAATAACGGCCGCCTCGTCTTCCAGGACTCCGCGACGGTCTGGGCGACCAGCGCGAACTCCACGTTCACGAACGGCACGTGCGGCACCGTGAAGGTGGAGAAGGGGATCGCCGGCTTCTCCCTGTTCGTCGTGAACCGCGGGCGGATGGAGGTGCTCGGCGGCGCCACGCCGGGCCACCTCGCATTCAGCGCGCAGACCTGGCTCCCGGCCCCGCCCGGCCCCGGGGTGTTGGCCTCCGTGCGTTCCGAAGGCGGGACGTGGGTGCTCCGCGGCGGCGGGACCGCCCTCTCGGCGACCGGGGCGGTGTTGTCACTGAACGACCGCTGGGACCTCTACCGAAACCCGACCGCGACCCAGAACGGCAACGTCATCCGGATCTTCGGGGATCTGGCACTGATGAACTCGGTGGTCCAGTTCGGCGAGACGGGCACGGTGGCCGGCAACCTCGTGGTCGATCACCGGGATAACCTGACGCTGAAAAATACCACCGTCGGGGTGACGCTCAACTGGCCCAACGACAGCATCGACCGCTGGGAGGCGAGGCGGATCACTATCGACGGCGGCATCCTCGCGATGGGCATCCACAGCGAACCGTCCCCGATCCCGGCGGGCCGGAGTTGGAGCGTGTTCGTCGCCGCGAACGCGGCGATCACCGGAACGTTCGGGTCGTACTTCCTCGGCCCCAACTACTTCCACGAGTTCGACGCCCCCAGGCTCGCGCTAAATATCAGGTCCAGCTAAGTGTTCAACTAGGGTGCGGGGCGCCTCCGTCCGCGGGGGCGGTGCGGCCCCTCCGGTTGGAGGCTACGATGCGAGTAATGGCTGTGTGTGTCGTGTTCGCCACCTCTGCCGTCGCGATCGGCGGTTCGTATGAGGGCACGGTCGTGTTCGCCGGTCAGGACAAGGTCGTGATCCAGACCAAGAACGGCGATACCAAGACGTTCACCCTGTCGCAGACGGTGAAGGAGAACAAGGCACCGAGCATCGGCTACCCACTTTTACACCGGCAGTTGGTCTTCGGCATGCGGATCGATGTCGATTCGATCCGCAAGGACGGCGTGGACGAGGCACAAGGCTACCGCTTCCTCGCCCCGCCGCCGTGACCGGCCCCGCCGCAGCGGCGGCGTGGTAGAATGGGGGCATGAAGCTCTCCGACACCCTCACCGCCCTGGCCGACGACCCGCACCACCCGGTCGACCTCGCCCGGGTCGCCCTCCTGATCGCCCGCGACGCCTACTCCCAGATGAGCCCCGGGGCGTACCTCCGCCGCCTCGACCGGCTCGCCGCCCGCGTCCGCCCGCGCCTGTCCGGCTCCCTCCCCGCCCGCACCGCCGCGCTCTCCGAGTTCCTGTTCGAGGAGTGCGGGTTCGCCGGCAACTCCGACCACTACTACGACCCGCGGAACAGCTACCTGAACAAGGTCATCGACCGCCAGGTCGGGCTGCCGATCACCCTGTCGCTGCTGGCCATCGCCGTCGGCACCCGGGCCGGGCTGCCGGTCGTCGGGGTCGCCCTGCCCGGCCACTTCGTCGCCAAGGCCGTCGGATCGGACGGCGACGAGGTGGTGTTCGACCCGTTCCACGGCGGCCAGTTCCTCGACCCGGACGGGTGCGAGGCGCTGGTCGGGGCGGTGACCGGCCGGCCGTTCGACGCCACCCCCGAGGCGCTGGCCCCGACCCCGCCCGGGGCGTTCGTCCTGCGGATGCTGAACAACCTGAAGACCGCCTACGTGGCGGAGCGGTCGCACCTGCGGGCGGCGCGGGTGGCCCGCCGCCTGGTGCAACTCCTGCCGAACGAGCCCGGCCAGCGGCGCGACCTCGGGCTCTTGCTGGCGCAGGCCGGGCGGCACGGCACGGCCGTCGACCACCTGGAGCACTACCTCGCCGCCGACCCCGACGCCGACGACGCCAAGGACGTGCGGCGGGTGCTGAACCGGGCGCTGGGCGAGGTGGCCCGGTGGAATTAGGGCGCATCTCATGAGGGTGTGGCGGACGCCGCACCGCCCCCGACACCGGTCGGGCGGCCAAACCGTTCCCGCCCTCACCTCGTCGATACTGCGCGGAGAGGCCCGCCGTCCCGAACGAGGTCCCCATGACCGCCACCCACTGCCTCCTGATCCTGTCCGCCCTCCCGCTCGTCCTCGTCGCGGTCCCGGCCGCCGGCGACCGCGACCCCAAGCCGGTCAAGTGCGAAGGTCACGAGGCGCCCGTCGTCTCGGTCGCGGTGTCGCCGGACGGCAAGCTGGTCGCCTCCGGCTCCGACGACGAGACGCTCCGGCTGTGGAACGCGGCCGACGGCAAGCCGCTCCGGACCGTCGCGGCGGCCGACCCGCTCACGCCCAAGGTCGGGTGGGTCGGGGCGCTGGCCTTCTCGCCGGACGGCAAGGTCGTCGCGGCGAACACCCCCGGCCGCGGCGGGCTCCGGCTCTTCGACCCGGAGACGGGGAAGCCGGCCGCCGGCCGCGAGCCCCCGAAGGACGGGGCGTACGGCGCCGCCTTCTCGCCGGACGGCAGGCGGCTGGCGGCGGCCAACAACAACTGGGTCCGGGTGTACGACGCGGCCACGGGCGCCAAGTTGCACGAGTTCACGTTCGACCGGCGGCAGGTCGGGCGGGCGTGGCGGGTCGCGTTCGCCCCGGACGGCAAGCACGTGGCGGCGGCCCTGCACCGCTACGGCGGCGAGGACGAGCAGGGGCTGCTCGTCCGGGTGTGGGAGCTGGCGACCGGCAAGGAGGTGTTCGCGGCGTGGGAGGGCGGGCACGCCAACGCCGTCGCGTTCTCGCCGGACGGCAAGCTCTTGGCCGCCGGCGGCGAGAACGACGGGGCGGTCGAGGTGTACGACTGGGCCGCGAAGAAGTTGCTCGTCCGATTCCGGGCCGACGAGCACGTCGTCTTCTGCCTCGCCTTCTCGGCCGACGGGAAGCGGCTGTACACCGGCGGGAGCGAGCCGGAGGTGAAGGTGTGGGACCCGGCGACCGGCAAGGCGGACGGGAAGTTCGCCGGGCACACCGATCAGGTCCTGGACCTGGCCGTGTCGAAGGACGGGGCGGTGCTGGCGACCGCCGGCCGGGACAAGCGGGTGCTGGTCTGGCACCTGGGTGCCAAGAAGTAGCGGCGGCCGACTCCGTCCCCAGGCTCTTGTAGGGTGGGCCGAGTCTTCGAGTCCCACCGCTTGTAGGCGAGTGGAGTGGTGGGACTCGAAGACTCGGCCCACCCTACTTCTTGCCGGCGTCTCCGATCAGCCGCTGGAGGGCGGGGAAGGCGTCGGCCGGGTCGACCGGGGCGTCGTAGGACGCCAGCTCCCCCGCCCCGCCGACCCGCGCCTTCCCGTCGCCCGCCGCGACCCCGGTGAAGTAGTCCCGCGCCCGCCGCCCCGTCTCCGCGTCGGCCGCCGCCACGAACACCCACAGCCGCGGGTCGTCGCCCAGCGTCACCGCCGCCATCCCCGCCCGCCCCCGGGCGATCACCGGCAGCCACCCCGGCCGCTTCAGCACCTGCCCGGCCACGAACTTCACCCCGTTCCGGTCCGCCCACCGGCCGTCGTCCGTCGCCACCCACGCGGCCGCGCCCGGCGGCACCCGCCCGACCATCCCCGCCAGCCCGGCCGGCAACGCCCCCTCACCCGCCGCCAGGTCCTTCTTCTCGTCCAGCCCGAACACCCACACCGTCGGCGACACCCGCCGCACCGCCAGCGGCAGCACGCTGTCCTTCGTCCCCCTCACCTTCTTCAGGAACGCGTCCTCGTCGTCCGGCGGGCGGCGCAGGACGGCGGCGAGCGTCAGCCGGAACTCGAGCGGCCCGTCCCCGAGGTGGGTGCCGCCGGCCAGGTGGTCGACGTCCGCGAGGTTCAGCCCGAGGCCGGCGACGGCGTCGAGCAGCTGCCCCGGGACGCCGACCTTGGTCAGCAGCTCGCGGGGGTCCTGCTTCGTCCGGGCGGCGTGGTCAAGAATCGGGCCGGGCCGGACGGCGAACGCGACGTTGGTGTCCGCCGGCAGGTGCCGCAGCCCGGCGAGCCGCGCCGCGGCGACCGCCCCGTCCTCCGGCCGCGGGTCCTTCTCGTCGGCCGGCTTCGCCCCGCGGCCGTGGTACGCCCACAGCCCGGCCGCGAGGCCGAGCAGCCCCATCGCCGCCGCGACCGCGACCGTCCGGCCGACCGACCACCGCGGCAGCCGGGAGGGTGAGGCGGGCGGCGGGGTCGGGTCGGCGTCGGCGACCTCGGTGACGGTGCGGACCGGGAACGCGTCGCCGCACCGGGGGCACGCGGCCCGCCCGCCGGCCGGCGCCGCGGGGAGGGTGAACGCGGTGTTGCACGACGGGCACGACAGGCGGACGGGCATTCGGCACCGGTGGTCGGCGGGGTCAGGCGTCGAACCCGTGCTGGCGGCGGTGGTACGGGCCGTCGAAGTTCTGGGTCGACTTCGACCACTCGAACCGGCCGTCGCCGGCGACCGGCCGGACCCGGGCGAGCAGGGCGTCGGCCTCGGCCTTCTCCATCGGCTTGAAGTCGCGGGCGATCGCCACATCCTGCTCCAACACCTTCATCGAGTCGACCCCGACGACCAGCGACGCGACATCCTGCGACAGGGCGTACCGGATACACTCGTCGGCCGTGGCGACCCCGCCGGCGACGATCCGCCCGCCGACCTCCAGGTTCCCGCCGCCGAGGCTCTTCATGCCGATCGCGGCGACGTTCCGCTTCCGCAGTTCCGGCAGCACGTGGCGGATGCTGCTGCGGTAGAACGGGTCGCAGACGTTGACCGGGAGCTGGCAGGTGTCCCACGGGTGGAGCGGGAGCATGCGGAGGAAGATGTCCGGGTGCTTGTGGCCGGTGAACCCGAGGAACCGCACCTTGCCGGCCTTCTGGGCGTCGAGGGCGGCGGCGAGGGCGCCGCGCTCGACGAGCCACTCGGGGTCGTTGTCGTAGTTGATCTCGTGGAACTGCCACAGGTCGATGACGTCGGTCCGGAGGCGGCGGAGGCTGTCGTCGAGGTGCTGTCGGGTGGTGTCGGCGTCGCGGCCGCAGTTCTTGGTCATGAGGAAGACCTGGTGCCGCTTGCCGCCGGCGAGGGCCTTGCCCATGAGTTCCTCGCTGCCGCCGTCGTGGTAGTCCCAGGCGTTGTCGAAGAAGGTGACGCCGTGGTCGATCGCGGCGTGCATGATGCGGATGGATTCGGCCTCGCCGACCGCGGGCTGCCCGATGTGCCACCCGCCGAGGCAGAGGACGGAGACGTGGGCGCCGGTGTTGCCGAGTGGGCGGGTCGGGATCGACATGGGGACTCCGAGGGCGGGAAGCCAGTGTCTCGTGGGCGAGGCACTCCTGCCTCGCCTCGGACTCGGCGAGGCAGGAGTGCCTCGCCCACCAGTCCGGAACCGGGCGGCTACGCCAGGCGGTCGTCGCCGAGGTCCAGCGGGAAGCCGAGGTCGAGGTCGTCGAACCGGGACCGGCGGCGCGGCCGCTTCTTCTCCCCCGGCTTCGGCGGGCCGGGCGGCTCGTACCGCCCCAGGATCAGCTCGATCACCCAGCACCCGCGGACGTGGGCCACCGGCTCCGCCGCGTGCTTCTCCGTCCCCCGCAGGTGACGCAGCACCGCCTCCTCGTCGCAGTCCGCGTCCAGCAGGGCGTCGGCCAGGATCGGCATCCGGTCCCACGCCCGGTCGGCGTAGATCCCGCGGGCCAGCTGCACCACCGTGTCCGTCCGCCACCCCGGCTCGAACCGCGGCGCCGCGAACGGGTTCCCGACGATCTCCCGCAGGTGCCCGGCCAGCAGCTTCCGGGCCGCCCGGTCCCGCCGGTCGTCCGCGTCCGGGTCGCCGCCCCGCTCCCGGTTCCCCTCCTCGATCTTCCGCACCTCCTCCACCGCGATCGACTCGTACAGCCGCTTGTTCTTCGCCCCGGCCGCCTGGTCCGCCACCTCGTCCCCCTTCGCCTTCAGCCGCAGGGCGTTGTTCGCCGCCCGGTTCGCGTTCGTCCGCGTCCCGGACGCCTCGTCCACCGCCGCCCGGACCGACTCCAGCATCTCCTCGCCCGGCCCCGCGAACAGCGCCCGCACCGCCCGGACCGCCTCGGTCAGCGCCGCCTCCGTCCACTCGATCGAGTTCCGGGAACTCCGGCTGGCGGCCTGGAACAGCGGGAACGCCGGGGCCACCTGGTTCGGCCGGGACAGGACCGGGGCGTCGAGGTCGGCCGCGTCCGGGTCGCACGACCGGACGATCTCCCGCTGGGCCAGCCCGGCCGCCCCGACCGCCGCGGGGAGGGCGGCGTCGACCCGCCGGACCCAGTCGGACCGGTCGGCCTCGGGGACGGGGTGGTCGGCCCGCTCGGCGAACTCGACCGCGTCCCGCAGGACGCCGGCGGGGAACAGGTCCCAGAGCTTGCGGGTGTGGGCGGCGGCCAGGAGCGCCCACTGGCGCGGGGAGAGGCGGTCGGCGACGTGGTCGAGCATCGCCTCCCCGTCCGCCCCGGTCAGCCACTTCGCCTCGTTCATCGGGAAGCCCCTCGCCCCGGACCCGCGGTGACAGCCTAACCTACGCCCGCCCCGGGACCGCATCCACCGTCGCGGCCCCCGGAGTAGGGTGGGCCGAGGCCGGATTCGCGGCCGAGTCCCACCTCCTTCGGCGGGGTGGTGGGACTCGCCGGCGGGGCGCCGGCTCGGCCCACCCTACCGGCTACGCCCGCCCCAGGACGGCGTCCGCCACCCAGTTCCCGCGGACGTGGACATCCCCGGGCGCCCGACAGCATTGTAACACCGTTTCGTCGTCGCACCCGGCGTCCTGCAGGGCGTCGGCCAGGATCGGGGCGGCGGTGAAGTCACCGGTCGCGTCCATCTGGCGGGCCACGGCGAGGACGGTCGGGGTGAGCCAGGCGGGGTCGAGGGCGGGGGCGTACCCGGGCGGCGGGAAGATGTCGCGGGCGATCCCGGCCTGGGCGAGGCGGGCGGCGGCGAACGCGGCGTTCCAGGCCGCCTCCCACGCGGCGGTGGTCGGCCGGCCGGGCGGGGCGGGGCCGGCCGCCCGGGTGGCGAGGGCCTTGGCGGCGCTGCGGGCGGCGTCGTGCGGGTCGGCCCCGGCGGCGTTCGCCGCGTGCTGCCCGGGGGTGACGGCGGCCGGCCTCGGCCACACGTCCGCGGCCCGCCAGTCGATGTCGGTCGCCAACCCGTCGGCGTACCGCTCCCGCACCCGCACCGCGCTGCGGGCGTCGGTCGGCATCAGGTCCCACACCGTCCGCCCGCAGGCGCAGCCGAACAGGATGAGCCGGCGGGTGTCGGCCCACGGGAGCGGCGGGGATGACCCCGGCCCGGGGCGGCGCGGGTCGATCACCGCCAGCAGCGGGTCGGGGGTGATCGCGGCGAACCACTGGTCGGGCGACATCCCGTCAGGGTAGCAGGTCGGCGACCCGGGCCGTAGCGTTCGGGGCGGCGAGCGGGGCGACGGCGTCGGCCGGGCCGTGGGCGGTGCCGGTGCGGTACGACGCCCCGCCGGGGACCGGGGCCGGGTCGCGGAACACCAAGAGCTGCCGGTTCGCCAGGTCGAGCACCCAGTAGTCGGTGACCCCCGCCTCGGCGTAGAGTTGGGCCTTGGTCGTGGTGTCGTAGAAGAGGGTGGCGTCCGCCACCTCGACGATGACGGTCGCGGCCGTCGGGGGGGCGGTGCGGCCCCGCCGCCCCCCGGGAACGACCGCCACGTCCGGCTGGGGGTCCGTCCCGAACTGCCCCCCGGGGACCCAGAACGGCTGCTGGACGCGGGTGTGATACCCGACGGCGAACACCGGGCGGAGGGCGTCGTCCACCAACCCGACCCCGGCGGCGTGCGGCTCGTTGATCGGGCTCATCTCGACGATCTCCCCGCGGATGAGCTCGACCCGCTTCCCGTCGAAGAACCCGAGCTCGCCGAGCTTGTAGTAGTCCTCCCGGGTCCACTTCCACGGGCGCGGCCCGGCGTCGGTCGGCGGGGCGGCGGGGGCGGGCGGGGTCGCGACGGCGGACATGGGTCACCTCCGGCGGCAGCGTACCGTCAGGTCTTCCCGAGGACGAGGTCGACCACCCAGCACCCACGGACGTGGGTCACCTGCGGGTCGCGGCAGTGGGCGAGAACGTCGGGGTGATCGCACCCGGCGTCCTGGAGGGCGTCGGCGAGGATCGGCATCGGGGAGAAGTCGCGGGAGTCGTACATCCCGTGGGCGAGTGACAGCGTGGTGTCAGTCTGCCAGGATGGGTCGAACGCGACCGGGCGGAACGGGTTCGGGCCGGCAAGTTCGACCGCCAGCGAGCGCTCCGCGTCGGTGCGGGCCTGCCGTGGCAGCCCGTGCTTCTCGACCAGGTTGAAGGTGGTGTCGATCAGCCGGTTCAGGAGTTCGGAGTCGGTGATGACCTCCGTTCGCCACAGCCGGACCTGCTTGAGGAACGGCTTCCCGTCGCAGAACTGCTTGCCGTGATGGTCGGTGTACCACCGGTTGAACCGCGCGTCGTCGCCCGGAATGACTTCCGGAACGAGGACCCCGTCCTCCGCGAACAGGCCGCACACGAGCGGCCGGCACACCTCGCAGGCTATGTGCCGGAGCAACCGCGGGTAGTGGTGGTGGTCGAACAGCCGCTGCTTCCGGCCCCGCACGCCGGGCGGCAGGACGCCGATGCCCCACGGGGCCGGCCGGGCGAGCCATTCCCGTTCGTCGCAGACGAGTTGCGGGTGGCCGTCGTCACCATCGACATACCGCTTCGGCGGGAGTCCTGGGTCGGCGGCGCCGTTCACTTCGGCTCCCCGAGGTGCCGCTTCAGGAACCCGGCCGTCTTCGCCCACAGCCGCTCCATCACCGCCGGGTCGGCGCTGTACATGTGCGTCACCCCCGGCAGCGCCAGCGCCTCGAACTCCCGCCCCGCCCGGAACAGCGCGTCCGACAGCTTCAGCGTGTGCCGGTAGTACACGTTGTCGTCCGCCGTCCCGTGCACCAGCAGGAGCGGCCGCTTCAGGTCCTTCGCCAGCGGGATCAGCGACGCCTCGTCGTAGGCCGCCTTCGCCTCCGGCAGGAGGCCCATGTACCGCTCGGTGTAGTGCGTGTCGTAGTCCTCCCAGTCGGTCACCGGGGCGCCGGCCACCGCCGCCTTGAACACGTCCGGCCGACGCAGCACGCCGTTCGCCGCCATGTACCCGCCGAACGACCAGCCGACGATCCCGACGCGGTCGCGGTCCAGCTCCGGGAACTTGTCGCACAGGGCGTGCAGCCCCTTCACCTGGTCTTCGAGCGGGACCGTCCCGAACTTCTGGTAGATCGCCCGCTCCCAATCCCGGCCGCGGCCGGGAGTGCCGCGGTTGTCCACCGCGACGACGACGAACCCCTGGTCCGCGAGCCACTGCGAGACGAGCCAGTTCCGCATCGCCTGGACGACGTGCAGGTGCCTCGGCCCGCCGTACACGTCGAGCACCACCGGGTACTTCTTCTTCGGGTCGAAGTCCCGCGGGCGGACGACCGCGGTCCAGAAGTCCCCGACCTTCTCGACCTTGACGCTCGGCACGAACGGCGGCTCGGCCGCGACGGAGGGAAGCGTGCCGGCGGAAGACCAGTCCTTGCGGTGGACGACCGACTGCGGCATCTCGCGGAGTGTCGTCTTCGTGATGACCGACTGTTCCAGGTTGGGACTGAACACGCCCGAGTAGACGCCGGCTTCCTTGCACACAGGCAGGAGGCCGGACTCCGCCTGGGCCTTCTTCACCTCGTCGTCGGTTGCGGCGTGTCGGAATCGGACCAGTGCCGTCTGCGTCGGGTCGTCTTCGGCCTCAACCCCTCCCGCCTTCAAAGCACCCCAACCGGAACAAATCATCCAGCCGGTTGCCGGGTCGAAGGCGACCATCTCGCGGAACGGATCGGCACCACTCGACACCATCAACGCCGCCTGCACGACATCGTCCCTGCCGAAGGTGGGCTTGTCGAACCGTTCCATTCTGATGCCGTGGTCGGCACCCCGAACCCCGAACTTGAGTTGGACGTTCTGCTCCACCCAGACGAACCGCTCCCAGGGGAATTGCTTGTTATCCTTCAGCCACCAGAAACTGTTCGGGTGCAGGTTGAGGAAGGCCTCATCCCCCGTCGCGGCGACCAGAGCGACTTTCCCCGTGGCCTGCTCGACCACGAAGTAACCCATTCCCTGTTGCGCTCGGTTCTGGAGCAGGATGGTGAGCGGTCCGTCCTTCTGCCACGTCACTTCGGCGAGGTATTCCCACTTCTTCCGGTCCCACTCGACCCACACCGTCTTCCCGCCCTCGACCGGGATGACGCCGAGCCGGACGCTCACGTTCTTCTTCCCCGGCCGCGGGTAGAACTGCTCCGCCGGCTTCACGTCCGGCTTCAGCGGGTCTGCCACGTACCACGTCTCGACCCCGGCGTGGTCCGCCTCCGCGTACGCGATGTGCTTCCCGTCCGGCGACCACCAGTACCCGCTGTGCCGGCCCATCTCCTCCTGCGCCACGAACTCCGCCAGCCCGTGCGTCTTCACCGCCGTCCCGCCGGTCGTCACCGCCGACTCCGTCCCGGCGGCCAGGTCGTAGACGTACACGTCGTACCCGCGGACGTAGGCGACCCGCTTCCCGTCCGGGCTCCACTTCGGGTCGACGACCGCCCCGCCGGTGCCGGTCTTCAGCTCGGTCGCCTTGCCGGCGGCGCGGTCGAACACGTACAGCTTGCCGCCGAGCGCCACGAGGACGTTCTTGCCGTCGCGGTCGAGGTGGTAGTCGGTGAACCCGCCGACGCTCACCCGCATCCGCTCGCGGCGGGCCTTCTCCTCCGGCGACAGGTTCTCCTCCGCCCCCTTCAGCAGCGCCTCCGGCGACAGCAACTCGGTCGCCTTCCCGGTCGCCACGTCGAACTCGAACAGCTTCAGCTTGGGGGCCTTCGGGTCGGCCCGGAGGAACAGGACGGTTTTGCCGTCGGGGCTGACCTTCGGCTTCTGCGGGCGGCCGAGGAGGAACCCGCGGGTCTCGGCGTACTGCCGGAGGAAGGTGGTGTCCACGGGCCTGGTCGGTGCGGGGTCGGCCGCCGGCGCGCGGGCGGCGGCGAGGGCGGCGAGGGCGGCGAGGGCCAGCGCGCGGAGGGTGGTGCTCATGGGCACCAGGATACCACGGCCGGGCGGGGCCGGGGAAAGCAGAAAGGCAGGGGCCGGCCCCCTGCCTTCCGGTCTGTCGCCCGGCTCCCGGTCAGTCGCCGGGGTTGAGCATCTTACCGATGTCGGCCCCGGTGATCTTCCCGGAGATCGTCACGTCCTTGTTCTTCGACCCGGTCTTGATCCCGGCCAGGATGTCGGCCAGCGGCTTCCCCCGCGCGTCGGCCGCCCCGAGCAGCTGGACCAGCGGCTTCAGCTGCTTGAACAGGTCGTCCAGGGCGTTCCGCATGTCCCCGGCGGCGTCGTCGTCGGCCATCCCGAGGGTCACGTCCACCACCACGTCCGCCCCGATCTTCACCGCCACGCTCATCGTCTCGACCTTCGGCAGCACCTTCTCGAAGTCGTCCAGCTTGACCGGCAGCATCCCGCCGCCCGGCACCTTCACGTCGTCCAGCTTCCCCTTCAGCACCGACACCGCGTACACCGACGCCTTCTCGTCCGCCTTCCTCACCAGGTCGGCCAGCTCCTTCTTCAGCACCGCCGGCTTCGCCCCCGCCGCGCTCGCCCGGACCGCCGCCGCCACCATCTTCTGCTCGCTCGCCGCCACCACCGCCTTGTCGTCGGCCGGGGCGAAGTACACCGGCGGCTGGCCGTCCGGCGGCTGGAACTTGTACATGACGAAGTCCCCGTCCTTGACCACCGCGAACCGCTCCCCGTCCTTCCTGGCCTGGGCCTCGGCCGTCTTCGCCAGCTTGTCCGGGTCGAACCGGCCGCGGGCCACCATCAGGAACTTGGTGTCGGTCTTGCTGGTGTCGGAGGTGGCGATGACCAGCTTGTCCACGTCCTTGAGCGGGTCGAGCCCGAGGTCGGTCAGGAGCTGCTTGGCGTCCTGCCCGTCGAGGAACTGCTTGATCTGGTCGAGGGCGAACTTCTTGACGATCTCGGAGTCGATGATCTGGCGGAGGTTGACGACGGCGACGGTGTCGGCCGACGCCGGGATCAGCTTGTCCGGCTCGGCGCCCCGGGCGGGGGCGGACAGCCCGGCGGCCGCGGCGGCGGCCAGGACGAGACGGGAGACGCGGGGCGGGCGGGTCATGGACGCGATCCTGTGTGAGGGTGGGTGGCCGCCGGCACCTCCGTGCCGGACCGGCCGTGACGCATTCTACCCCGGCGGCGCGGCCGCGGTTTCGGGGAATCCGTCAGCCGACCGGGTT
>PNKH01000147.1 GCA_013822345.1 Isosphaera sp. | reverse complement strand
CCCGGTGGCCGCGGCCGATCCCGTAGTAGGTGAACCCCAGGGCGGCCATCTGCCGGTGGTCGAACACGTTCCGCCCGTCGAAGATGACCCGCTCCTTCAGCAGCCGCTTCATCACCTCGAAGTCCGGGTTCCGGAACTCCTGCCACTCGGTCACCAGGACCAGCCCGTCCGCCCCCTCCAGGGCCCCGTACGGCCGGTCCGCGTAGTGCAGCTTGTTCCCGTACAGCTCGCGGACGTTCGGCATCGCCTCCGGGTCGTGGACCCGGACGTGCGCCCCGGCGGCCAGCAGGGCGTCGATCAGGGAGAGGGCCGGGGCCTCCCGGATGTCGTCGGTCCGCGGCTTGAACGCCAGCCCCCAGAGGGCGACCGTCTTCCCGGCCAGCCGGTCCCCGTAGTGCTCCCGCACCTTCCCGAACAGCACCTGCTTCTGGGCGTCGTTGACCGCGTCCACCGCCTGCATCAGGGTCAGCGGCAGCCCGGTCCGCCGGCCCATCGCGACGATCGCCTCCACGTCCTTCGGGAAGCACGACCCGCCGTACCCGGGGCCGGGGAACAGGAACTGGAACCCGATCCGCTGGTCGTGCCCGATCCCCTTCCGGACGTCGTTGATGTCGGCCGACAGCCGGTCGCACAGGTTCGCCATCTCGTTGATGAAGCTGATCTTCGTCGCCAGCATCGCGTTCGCCGCGTACTTCGTCATCTCCGCCGACTCCGGGGTCATCACCAGGAACGGCCGCTCGGTCCGGAGGAACGGGGCGTACAGCTCCCGCAGCACCTCCCCGACCTCGGGCTTCCGCACCCCGACCACCACCCGGTCCGGCTTCATGAAGTCGTCGATCGCCGCCCCTTCCTTCAGGAACTCGGGGTTGCTCGCCACGTCGACGTGCGGGCACCCCTTGGCCGCGAGCCGGCCGGCGACCGCCGCGTTCGTCCCGACCGGGACGGTGCTCTTGGTGATGACCACCCGGTCGCCGGGCTTGCCCGGGGGGGCGTCCTTCAGGGCGTCGCCGATCGCGTCGGCGACGGCGTACACGGCCGACAGGTCGGCGTCCCCGGCCTCCGACTGCGGGGTGCCGACGGCGATGAAGGTGAGGCGGGCGGCCCGGACCGCCGGGGCCAGGTCGGTGGTGAACGTCAGCCGGCCGTCCTTCTTGTTCCGCAGGACCAGTTCGTGCAGCCCCGGCTCGTAGATCGGGATGCGGTTCTCGTTGAGGGTGGTGATCTTCTTCGGGTTGTTGTCCACGCAGACCACGTCGTTCCCGCTCTCCGCCAGGCACGTCCCGGTGACGAGCCCGACGTACCCGGTGCCGACCACGGCGACTTTCACGGTGCGAAACCCTCGGGGGATGGGGCTGAACAGTCGCCGCTTGCGGCGGCCCGACATGGCATTTCTTTAGCTCACGCCGGGCGGGTCGTCCCGCGCCACTCGGCGAGAATGTCGGCCAGGGTCTGGTCGAGCGGGATGCGCGGGGCCCACCCGGTCGCCTCCCGCAGCTTCCGGGCGTCGGCCCGGGTGACCGCCGTGTCCGCCGTCCGGGCCGGGTCGGTCTTCTGCCGCACCTCGACCCGGACCTTCGCCAGGGCGACCAGCCGGTCCAGCAGGTCCTGCATCCGGTGCGCCTCCCCGCGGCCGGCGTTGTACGCCTCCCCGGCCCGCCCCTTCTCCAGCAGCAGCGGGAACGCGGCGACCACGTCCCGCACGTCGGTCACGTCCCGGCGGGCGCTCAGGTCGCCGGTCTCGATCACCGGCAGCTGCCGCCCGGCCTCGGCGGCGGCCACCTGGCGGGCGAAGTTCGGGAGGGCGTAGTCGGTGCTCTGCCGCGGGCCGATCTGGTTGAACAGCCGGACCCGGACGATGTCCAGCCCGGGGTTGCGGCTGTACTGGTGGCTGAGCAGGTCGGCGGCCGCCTTGCTGGCGGCGTACGGGGTGGCGGGTTTGAGGGTGGTCCGCTCGTCGCACGCCCCGTCCGGGTCGTCCGGCTCGCCGTACACCAGCCCGGTCGACGCGAACAGGATGCGGGGCCGGAGCCCGGACCGGGCGACGGAGGCGTAGAAGGACCGGGTGGCGGTGAGGTTGTCGTGCCAGCACTGGTCCGGGTCGAACGTCGGCCCGCCGGTCTTCGCGTACCCGGCCAAGTGGACGACCCAGTCCGGGCGGGCGTGCCGGAGGACCTCGGCGACCCGCGGCCCGTCGGCCATGTCCCCGGGCACCAGCTCGACCCGGCCGGCGAGGTGGGCGAGCGGGGCCGGCCACCCGGCCTGGCGGGACAGCCCGAACAGGGTGTGCCCGCCCGCCCCCAGCAGGTGCTCCGCCAGGTGCCCGCCGACGAACCCGTTGACCCCGGTGATCAGAACTCTCATGGCGGCAACGTGTGGGTGCGAGTGTGAGTGTGAGTCTAGAACACGGGCGGGTGACTTTTTCCGTCCTCCCTCACCCTCACCCTCGCACTCGCACTCGCACCACTAGATGCCCCGGGCCTTGAAGTCCGGCAGCGGCTGGCCCTGGAGCCGGGCGAGGTCGGCCCGGACCATCCGCTCGACCAGCTGCTCGAACGTCACCTCCGGGACCCACCCGAGCTTCGCCTTCGCCTTCGCCGGGTCCCCGATCAGCAGGTCGACCTCGGCCGGGCGGACCAGGGACGGGTCGATCTCGACGTACTTCTGCCAGTCCAGCCCGGCGGCCGCGAACGCCAACTCGACCAGCCGCTTGACGGTGTGCGTCTGCCCGGTGGCGACGACGTAGTCGTCCGGGGTCGGCTGCTGGAGCATCAGGTACATCGCCCGGACGTAATCGCCGGCGAACCCCCAGTCCCGCTTCGCGTCCAGGTTCCCGAGCTTCAGCGCCTTGGCCAGCCCGAGCTTGATCCGGGCCACCCCGTCGGTCACCTTCCGGGTGACGAACTCCCGCCCGCGCCGCTCGCTCTCGTGGTTGAACAGGATTCCGCTACAGCAGTACATGCCGTAGCTCTCCCGGTAGTTGACGGTGATCCAGTGGCCGTACAGCTTGGCCACCCCGTACGGGCTGCGGGGGTAGAACGGGGTGGACTCGGTCTGGGGGACGGCCTGGACCTTGCCGAACATCTCGCTCGACGACGCCTGGTAGAACTTGATCTTGTCCCGGCCGAGCAGCTTCACCGCCTCCAGCACCTTGGTCACCCCGATCGCCGTGTACTCGGCGGTCAAGGCCGGCTGCTTCCAGCTGGTCGGGACGAAGCTCATGGCGGCGAGGTTGTACACCTCGTCCGGCTGCGCCTCCTTCACCACGTCGATGATCGAGAGTTGGTCGAGGAGGTCGGCCTGGTGGAGGTGGATCTTGCCGGCCAGGTGGCCGATCCGCTCGAACGTCTCGGTGCTGGCCCGGCGGACCACCCCGTGGACCTCGTACCCCTTGTCCAGCAGCAGCTCGCACAGGTAGCTGCCGTCCTGGCCGGTCACGCCGGTGATCAACGCGCGCTTCATGCCGCCATCCCGTAGGGGGACCCGGGCGGCCCGGCGAGTCGTTCGCCGGGCCGGTCCGGGTCGTTATACGGAGGCGGGCCGGATGGTCACTTCTTCGCGGTCAGGGCGAACAGGTAGGCGGACAGCCCCTTGTGGACGGCCGCGTACGCCGTCTCCCCGTCCGCCGGGGCCGGTCCGAACAGCAGCTTGTGTCGGGTCATGTGGCGGACGAGGTCGGCGACGCTCGCCCCCTCGGTCGCCCACCCCGGGGCGACCAGGGTCGGGGCGGACGGGGCCTTCATCACCTCCAGCGCCTTCTCGAACCGGTTCAGGAACCGGCGGGCGGCGGCCGCGTCGGCGAACGGCAGGTCGCGGATCACCGGGGTGGCCGCCTCCTGGGCCTTCCCGAGCGTCACCCCGACCTTGGCGAGGTCGGCCGGCTTCGCCGCCTTCCCCGCGGCCAGCGGGGCGGCGGCCGCCTCGAAGTCCTTCTCCAGGGCGTCCTTGACGGCGGCCAGCTTCGGGTCGGCGAACGCCGCCGGGAACGGCAGCCGGCCGGCCTGGCGGATCAGGTTCAGGGCGTCGGCGGCGGGCGGGTCGGCCGGCCGGGAGGAGAACCGGACCTGGTCGAGCACCTGCGGCGGGAGGAACGCGGACACCGCCTTCGCCCCCTTCGCCTCGGCCGCCACCACCGCCACCAGGATGTGGTTCAGGGCGTCCCCGGACGCCAGCTCCGCGTCGTCCGCGGCCAGCGCCTTCTCCAGCTCCTCCGGCTGGTCCCCGGGCTTGAGCCCGTCCAGCCCGCCGAGTTGCCCGAGCCGCTCGTACGCCCACTGGTCGTAGATCAGGTTCTTGGCCGTGTCCTGGGTCGCCAGCCCGCGGGCGGCGGTGGCGTCCCGCTGGAGCCGCACCATGTCCCGCTGGGACGCCTCGACGACGGTGTTCCGGACCGTCCCGCCGGACATGTACCCGGAGGTGACCGGGGCCCCGAACCCGTACCCGGCCCCGCCGCCGCTGCCGTAGGCGAACTGCGGGCGGACGTTCCAGTACGTGAACGGGATGTTGGTGACGTTGTTCAGCGGGCTGTAGTACGGGATCTGCTGGCCGGCGACGAACGACCCGTACACCGAGTTCACCCGCACCCCGACGTAGGGCTGGAACCGGTACGGGGCGATCGGGGACGCCGGGTTCGCCCGGGCCCCCTGGCCGGGGGCCGGGATGAACTGGGCCGGGGCCGCCGACGGGGCCAGCGCGGCCGCGGCGAGCACCAGCGCGAACGACCGGGTCATGACGAGGTCTCCAGGAGGGTCCGCGCGACGGGACGAGGTCGGAACCACCACACGACTGTAACCGGTTCGCGGGACGCGGTCCAGTGGCTGCCCGTTCGGGTCGATGCCGCTTGCGGCGTTGCGCCCGCGCCCGCAGCGCCGCAAGCGGCGGACCCGACACCGCTCTACCCCTTCTTCCCCGGCAGGGTGCCGGCCGGGATCAGCTTCTTCCACGCCGCCCGGCACGCCTCCGCGTCGGCCGCCGTCCCGGACGGGTTGAACGGGATCGCCTTGCCGGCCGGGGCGAGCCGCACCAGGTGCCACGCCGCGAGGTTCCGGATGGCCGGCTTCTCGTGGGCCAGGTAGTCGATCAGCACCTCGTACGTCTCCGGCTCGCCGACCTCCCCCGCGGTGAACCCGAACAAGAGCTGCACCACCGTCTGGGCCTGGGCCGGGGTGTACCCGCGGCCGGCGACCAGCACCTCGTACAGCCGCTGGTCGTACCCGCGGCCGCGGCCGAGCCAGTGCCGCATCACCGTCACCCCGAAGTCCCACTGGTCGAGCGTCTTGGCCGCGGCCAGCGTCTGCCCGAGCCGCTGGAAGTCGTCCAGCCCGCCGAGGGTGACCAGCGCGACCCGCTGCTCCGCCACGTCCGCCGACGCCAGGAAGGTGTCGAACGCCTTGGCCGGGTCAGCAGCCCGGGCCACCCGGAACTTCTCGCACGCCGCCGCCGCCTTCTTCCCGTCCTCGGTCTGCGGGGCGGGGTCCGCCCACCCCGGCGGGTCGGTCAGCTTCTGCGGCTGCGGCCGCACCCCGGACAGGCTGTTCCACCGCAGCTCGGCCGGGCCGGGCGGGGCCTTCATCGCCACCGTCGTCCCGCCCACGTCCGCCGACGCCGACCCGGACAGGACCACCAGCACCAGCGACGCGACCGGGGCCGGACCCTTCGCCGGGTCGGCCCCCGGCTCGGCCGGCTTGAACCGGGTGCCGGTCGGCCACCGCCCGTACAGTTCCACCGCAACCCGGGTGCCGGGGCCGTCCAGGGTGACCTTCCAATTCTGGTCCCAGAACCGGAGGCGTGCGGTCGCCGCGCCGGCCGCCTTGACGTTCGCCAGGTCCACCCGGCCGCGGTCCAGGGCCAGGTCGAGGTCGGCGTCCCCGTTCTTCGCCTCGGCGATGCTGAACGCGGTCTCGAACACCGGGCTGGTGGACCGGCCGTCGAAGTCGGCCAGGGCGGTGACCGCGACCGCCCCACTCTTGCACGTCAGCTTCGCGGCGGGGAGGGCAACCATCAGGTCGCCGGAGAACACCTCGGCCTTGTCCCCGAGGGTGGTGTAGACCGTCCCGTTCGCCGGCCGGCCGCTGAACGCGGCGGCCGGCGAGTCCGACGTGGCGACGACGACGCGGGCCCCAGCCTGGCCGGCGACCGGACGGGGGGCGGCGGCCGCCAGCACGAGGGCGACCGCCAGGGACAGACTCGCCGGTCGGGTGGACATGCGGGCTCCCGGGTGGTCGGCCGTCCGTGGAATTGTACCGGCGGCGGTCACGTCGCCGGCAGAATGAGGATTTTGCCGTGTAACGTCCCGGCCTTGCGGAGGGTGTTGTCCTCCTGCAGCCGGTGGGCGTCGGCCGTCTTGTCGACCGGGAACCACGCCCCGACCAGCACCTTCACCTGCCCGGCCGCGAGCCAGCGGCTGATGTCGTCGGCGCAGGCCCGCTGCTCGGCCGCCGGGACGTTGAACATGGCGAACCCGAACAGCGACAGCCCCTTGACGTAGAACGGGCCGTTCGGGAACGCCGGGCGGGCCTGGCGGCCGGCCATGACCACGACCCGGCCGCGCGGGGCCATCAACTCGACCGTCCGGTCCAGGTCGGTCGGCGGCTGCGTCTCGTACCAGACGTGAATACCGGACGAGCCGGCCGCCGCTTTCACCCGGTCGGCGAAGTCGGCGGCCTTGTAGCTGACGACGTGGTCCGCCCCGAGGTCGCGGGCCATCCGCTCCTTGTCGTCGCTCCCGACGGTGGTCACCACCTTCGCGCCGGCCGCCTTCGCCATCTGCACCACCATCGACCCGACCCCGCCGGTCCCGCCGTTGACGAACACCGTCTCGCCGGCCTTCAGCCGGGCACACCCGAACAGCCCGAGGTGGGCGGTGATGCCGACCAGCGCGGCGCACGCCGCCTGCTCGTCCTTCACCCCGGGCGGGGTCGGGTAGACCCACCCCTCGTCCGTGCAGACGTATTCCGCACACGTCCCCTGCCGGCCGAGCAGTCCCTGGTTCGAGCCCCAGACGCGGTCCCCGGGCTTGAACCGGGTGACGCCCGCCCCGACCGCGTCGACGAACCCGGCGAAGTCGGTGCCGGTGACCGCCGGCTTCGGCAGCGGCATCGGGGCCGCCCCGCTTCGGATGTAGGTGTCGATCGGGTTGATCGACGCGGCGGTGATCCGGACGCGGACCTCGCCCGGCTTCGGGTCCGGGGTCGGCAGGTCCCCGACCGAGATCACGTCCGGGGTCCCGGTCGTCTCGAAGTACGCGGCGCGCATGGCTCCCCCCCGGGGCGGTCGCGGCGACCGGCGGCGGCCCCATACAATGGGTGTACTCCTCCCACTCTCTCCCGGGGAGCCTCGGCGATGAAAGACGCGGACACGCTGGTCGAATACGGGACGGCGATCGACCCCCGGACGATGGTCACCCCGCCGGACGTGACCGAATTGGAACTCGAGCCGGGCCACCCCGGCCTCGGGGACGAGGGGTACGTCGCCCGCCGGCACGAGCTGTTCCGGCTGTGCCGGAAGCACCGGCTGGAGCGGCTCGGCCCGCCGTTCGTGAAGTACACGGCGGAGGAAACCCGCATCTGGCGGGAGGTCAGCCCGAAGCTCGACGAGCTGCACCGGAAGCACGCCTGCGCCCTGTACCTCCGGGCGAAGGACGACCTGGCGATCAACCAGGTCGAGATCCCGCAGCTGCGGACGATCAGCGAGCGGCTCGGGCCGGTGACGCAGATGCACCTCGTCCCGGCGGAGGGGGCACTGCCGTACCGAACCTTCTACGAGTACATCGCGGACCGCGGGTTCCCGGTGACGCAGTTCCTCCGGCACGGGTCGCACCCGGAGTTCACGCCCGAGCCGGACATGATTCACGACTGCCTCGGGCACGTCCCGCCGCTGATTGACCGGGACTACGCCGAGCTGCTGGTGCTGATCGCGAAGGCGGCGGCGACGACCGACAAGGGCGACCAGGTGCTGGCCCTGAAGCGGTTCAGTTGGTTCTCGATCGAGTTCGGGCTGATCGAGGAGCACGGCGAGACGAAGGTGTTCGGGGCCGGCATCCTGTCGAGCACCGGGGAGATCCCGCACTCGCTGTTCTCGAAGGACGCGACCCGCCGGCCGTTCGTGACGGACACGGTGATCACGACCGACTACGACCCGTCGCAGATGCAGAAGGACTTCTTCGTCGCCCCGTCGCTGCCGTTCCTGCGGCGCGAGCTGGAAGGCCTCGTGCGGCGGTTCGGTATCCCGGTGTTGTGAACCGCCCCCCCGTTCAGCCGCGACCCGAAGGGGAGCGCGTGCGTCGCGCTCCCCTTCGGGTCGCGGCTGAACGGGCACCCATCCCCCGCGTGTGGCAACGATGCACGACATCCCGCTCCGCAAGATCGACCACGTCCGGTTCTTCGTCGGGAACGCCCGGCAGAGCGCGTTCTTCTACCGGAACGCGTTCGGGTTCGACGTGGTCGCGTACGCCGGGCTGGAGACGAAGGTGCGGCACGAGGCCGGGTACGTCCTCCGGCAGGGCGACATCACCTTCGTGCTCACCTCCCCGCTGTCGCCGGAGCACCCGGAGAGCCAGCGCCTCGTCACCCACGGGGACGGGGTGATGGACATCGCCCTCGACGTGCCGGACGTGCGGGCGGCGTTCGAGGAGGCGGTGCGGCGCGGGGCCGCCCCGCTCTCCCCGCCGGAGGCCCGGGAGGACGAGCACGGGGTGTTCGAGACGGCGAGCATCCGGACCTACGGGGACACGGCGCACACGTTCGTGAACCGCGACCGGTACCGCGGGGTGTTCGCCCCGGGATACCGGCCGATCGACCCGGAGCGGTACCACCCGTCCACCGCCCGGCCGGTCGGCCTGGCGGCGATCGACCACATCGTCGGGAACGTGGAAGAAGGGAAGATGAACGAGTGGGTGGAGTTCTACCGGCGGATCCTGGGGTTCGAACAGCTGGTGTCGTTCGACGACAAGGACATCTCGACCGAGTACTCGGCGCTGATGTCGAAGGTGGTGCAGAACGGGACCGGGCGGATCAAGTTCCCGATCAACGAGCCGGCGAGGGCGAAGCGGCGGAGCCAGATCGACGAGTACCTGCAGTACTACCGCGGGCCGGGGGTGCAGCACGTCGCGCTGATCACCGGGGACATCGTCAAGACGGTGCGGGCGATGCGGGCGAACGACGTGTCGTTCCTGCGGGTCCCGAAGACGTACTACGACGCCCTGACGGACCGGGTCGGGTCGATCAAGGAGGACCTGGCGGAGCTGGCCGACCTCGGCATCCTGGTGGACCGGGACGACGAGGGGTACATGCTGCAGATCTTCACCAAGCCGGTGGCGGACCGGCCGACGCTGTTCTTCGAGGTGATCCAGCGGCGCGGGAGCAAGAGCTTCGGGAAGGGGAACTTCAAGGCCCTGTTCGAGGCGATCGAGCGGGAGCAGGAGTTGCGCGGGACCCTTTGATTTCAGATTTCAGATTTGCGATTGACGATTGAAAGACACCGGCTCGGGGGGTCGCACATGACCGCCGATGAACTCCGGGCCCGGACGAAGCAGTTCACGTTGCGTGTCCTCAAGGTCGTGGCCGCGCTCCCGGACAACGCCCAAGGACGCGTGATCTCGTACCAGTTGATGAAGGCGGGGAGTTCGGTCGGTGCAAACTACCGCGCCGTGTGCCGTTCGCGGTCCCGCAAGGACTTCATCAGCAAGCTCGGGGTGGTCATCGAGGAGGCCGACGAAAGTGCCTATTGGCTCGAGATCATCTGCGAGGGAAACGTCCTCGACTCGCGGCAGATCGGGCCGCTGTTGAAGGAGGCGAACGAACTCGTGGCGATCTTCACGACCGCCCGCAAGACGGCCGTGCCGCAACTCCCCGCACGAAGCCAAAGGGGTGATCCGTGTCTCCCAAATCGTCAATCACAAATCTGAAATCTGAAATTCATTCCCTCCGCGACTTCTACGCGTTCGAGCAGCACGTCAAGACGTGCCGCGGGCACCGCGGGCTGGACATGGTCCCGCAGTGGTACCAAGTCCCCGTCTTCTACTTCTCCAACCCGGTCGCGGTCCTCGGCGACGGCGACCCGGTCTGGGCGCCGGCCGGGAGCTCCGCCCTCGACTACGAACTCGAACTGGCCGCCGTCGTCGGCACCCCCGCCCGCGACCTCCCGGCCGACGACTCGGCCCTCGACTGCCTGGCCGGGTTCACCGTGATGAACGACTGGAGCGCCCGCGACCTCCAGCGGGCCGAGATGGCCGTCGGGCTGGGGCCGAGCAAGAGCAAGGACTTCGCCACGAGCCTCGGGCCGCGGGTCGTGCCGGTGGCGGAGCTGCGCGACGCCTACCGCGACGGCCGGCTCCACCTGGAGATGACCGCGACGGTCAACGGCAAGAAATACTCCGGGGGGAACGCCGGTACCATGTACTGGACGTGGCCGCAGTTGCTGGCCCACGCCAGCCGGGACACCGAGCTGCGGCCCGGCGACGTGCTCGGGTCCGGGACGGTCGGCACCGGGTGCATCCTGGAACTGACGCCCGAGGCGGTCGGCGGGTGGCTGAAGCCCGGCGACGTGGTGGAACTCACCGTCGAGCGGCTCGGGGCGCTGCGGAACCCTGTCGTGGAGCGGCCGCGATGACCTACGCCGACCAGCTCGCGGCCCTGTCGGCCGGCGACCCCGTCCTCGGGGCGGACGTGGCGGGGCTGCGGAACTTGGAAGCCATTCTGAAGTGGGCGCCGGGGGCCGGCGTCGACTTCGCCCGGATCGACCTGGTCCAGCAGGACGAGTACAGCTACGACCTCTTGCTGCCGCTCGGGGCGCGGTGGCTGACGTTCGGCGTCTCCTGATTCGGCGAGCTGGCGGCGGTCGCCGCCTGGGACCACCGGCCGACCGCCGACGAGCTGCTCGCCCGCCGCGTCGCCCTCGGGTGGGAGCCGACGTGCTCGCTCCTGAAGGGCGGCCCCCGGGTGCTCGGCCACGCGGAACGCCTGACACCGGTCGGAGGCGGGGGATGAGGACGTTCACGGCGGTCATCGAGCGCTGCCCGGAGACCCGGCTCTACGTCGGGTACGTTCCCGGGTTCCCCGGGGCCCACAGCCAGGGCGAGACCATCGACGAACTCCGCGACAACCTGCGCGAGGTGGTCGCGATGCTGCTGGAGGATGGCGACCCGGCGCTGCACCACCCGCCAGGCGCCGCGTTCCCGCCCACACTGGAGGCCTGACCGTGCCGCGCTACCTCTCCCTCGGCAGCGTCCCGCCGAAGCGCCACACCGCCCACCGCACCTCCCCGGGCCACAAGGGCGAAGGGATCTTCTACGAGGAGGTGGTCAGCACGCACGGGTTCAGCCGGGCGTACTCGATCGCCTACCACCTCCGCCCGCCGACCCGGGTGAAGAAGGTCGAGCCGGCCGGCACCTGGCCGGTCGAGCGGGCCGAGCAGCCCTCCCTCCGCCACCACCACCTGAAGACCGCCGGCCTCCCGCGGGCCGGCGACCCGGTCACCGGCCGCGTCCCGATGTTCACGAACGCCGACGTGACCCTGTGGAGGTGCCGCCCGGCCCAGCCGCAGGGCGAACTCTTCCGCAACGGCCTCGCCGACGAAATCGTGTTCATCCACAAGGGCCGCGGCGAGCTGCTCACCCACTTCGGCGTGCTCCCGGTCAAGCCGTTCGACTACGTCGTCATCCCGCGCTGCACCACCTACCGGTTCGAGTTCGCCGACGAGGCGGACCTCCTGGTGGTCGAGTCGCCCGGCCTCGTCGGCTTCCCCGGCCGGTACGTCAACCCGGACGGCCAGTTCCGGCTCGGCGCCCCCTTCTGCGAGCGCGACCTCCACGGCCCGACCCGGCCGCACGTCGTCGACGACGAGAAGGACACGACCGTGCTGATCAAGGACGGCGAGCGGCTGACCCGGTACACGCTGGCGAACCACCCGTTCGACGTGGTCGGGTGGGACGGGTTCGTCTACCCGTTCACGTTCAACGCCGACGACTTCGAGCCGATCACCGGGACGATCCACCAGCCGCCGCCGATCCACCAGACGTTCGAGTCCCCGGGGTTCGTCGTCTGCACGTTCGCCCCGCGGCTGCTCGACACCCACCCGGACGCGATCAAGGTCCCGTACGCCCACAGCAACGTCGAGAGCGACGAGGTGCTGTACTACGTCCGCGGCCGGTTCGGCAGCCGCCGCGGGGTGGAGGAGTCGTCGTTCACCCTCCACCCGCACGGCATCCCGCACGGCCCGCACCCCGGCACCATCGTCGCCAGTAAAGATGTCACCCGGACGGACGAACTGGCGGTCATGGTGGACACGTTCCGCCCGCTGTTCCTGACGAAGCAGGCGGCCGGGCTGGACGACCCGAACTACCCGCTGTCGTGGCTCGACTGACCCCCGCGGAGGCGCCCATGCTCGGCGTGATCGTTCGCAGCAAGCTCCGCTCGGCCGAGAAGCGGCTCGGGGCGCCGATGGACTACCTGCGGGAGATGTACGCCGCCGCCCCGGACGCGTTCTGGCAGTTCCAGAAGGTGGTGAAGGCGGCCGGGTACCGGAGCAAGCTGCCGGCCGCCCCGTACCACCTCGCCCGGCTGGTCGCCACCCGGCACCAGGACTGCGGCCCGTGCGTGCAGGTGGTCGTCAACCTGGCGAAGGAGGACGGGGTCGAGCCGGCGGTGCTGCGGGCGGCGCTCGCCGGCAAGCCGGACGAGCTGCCGGAGTCGCTGCGGGACGTGTACCACTTCGCCGAGGCGGTGGCCGCGAACACCGGCGGGGAGCCGCCGTACCGGGAGCGGCTGCGGAAGGTGTTCGGCGAGGAGGCGGTGGTCGAGATGGCCCTGGCGATCGCCCTGTGCCAGACGTTCCCGGTCCTGAAGCGCGGCCTCGGCCACGCCAAGAGCTGCTCGGTCGTGAAGGTCGAGGTGTGACTCCGGTCCGAGCCGG
>PNKH01000146.1 GCA_013822345.1 Isosphaera sp. | reverse complement strand
CGCTTCGGGCCGACGACGCACCGGCGCCCCCAGGTGCGTCGTCGGCCCGAAGCGGGCCTCGACGGCACCCTACTCCGACCTCCCGACCCGAGGCCGCCGATGACCCCGTTCCAACCGTCCCGCCGCGAACTGATCCAGCAGATGGCCTGTGGGGTCGGCGGGCTCGGCCTGGCCGCCCTCCTCGCCGACGAGGCCCGGGCCGACGCCCCGGGCGCCCCCGGCCCGCACCACCCGGCGAAGGCGAAGAGCCTGATCTTCCTGAACATGCAGGGCGGGCCGACCCAGTTCGAGACGTTCGACTACAAGCCCGAGATGGCGAAGTGGGACGGGAAGGCCCCGCCCGACATCACCGGCCGGCAGGAGGGGACGGTCCGGTTCAACCCCGGCTCGACGATCACCGCCCCGCTCTTCAAGTACGTCCGGAGCAAGATGTCGGCGGTGGCGACCACCGAGATCTTCCCGCACATGGCGAAGGTGCTGGACGAGCTGTGCGTGATCCGGTCGATGAGGTCGGACAGCCCGGCCCACCCGGGCGGCCAGACCCAGGCCCTGACCGGGTACACCCGGCAGGGGATGCCGAGCATCGGGGCGTGGTTCCTGTACGGGCTCGGGAGCGCGAACAAGAACCTGCCGGGGTACGTGTACCTGGCCGAGGGGCACAACCACCACAGCGGGTTCCTCCCGGCCGAGTGCCAGGGGATGCCGGTCGGGAACAAGGTGCCGAACCTCCGCCGGCCGGCCGTCGAGACGGACGCGAAGCAGCGGGTGCTGCTGGACGAGCTGGCGTCGCTGAACCGCGGGTTCGCCGAGCGCCACCCCGGGGAGTCGGCCCTGAACGCCCGGGTCGAGGCGGCCGAGCTGGCGTTCCGGATGCAGATGGCCTGCCCGGAGGCGGTGGACCTGTCGAAGGAGTCGAGGGCGACGCTCGACCTGTACGGGATCGGCGGCGGGAAGCCGGCCGGGAAGCCGGCGAGCCGGTCGCTGAGCTACACCACGGAGGAGTTCTCGACGATGTGCCTGACCGCCCGCCGGCTGGTCGAGCGCGGGGTGCGGGTGGTGACGATCTGCGTCGGCGGCCGCCGTGGGTGGGACCAGCACAGCGTCCTGAAGGCGTCGGTCGAGCACAACGCGAAGGTGATCGACCAGGGGATGGCCGCCCTGCTCACCGACCTGAAGCGGACCGGGCTGCTCGACAGCACGGTGGTGATGTGGGGCGGGGAGTTCGGCCGCACCCCGTACGCGCAAGGCAAGGACGGGCGGGACCACTTCGCCAAGGGGTACACGTACTGGCTGGCCGGCGGCGGGGCGAAGCGGGGCGTCTACTACGGCGAGACGGACGAGGCCGGGATGACGATCACCAAGGACCCGGTCCACATCCACGACCTGCACGCGACCGTCATGCAGCTGATGGGCCTCGACCACAAGAAGCTGACGTACCGGTACGCCGGCCGGGACCACACCCTGACCGACATCCACGGCCAGGTGGTGCCGGGGCTGATCGGCTAACCCGGCCGCGCGCCCCCGTAGGGTGCGTCGAGGCCCGCTTCGGGCCTCGACGCACCGCCGCGGGTGGTGCGTCGTCGGCCCGAAGCGGGCCTCGACGCACCCTAGGAGAAGAATTCCCGGAGGTGCCCGCCGTGACCCCCGTCCTCCTCGCCGCCGCGCTCGCCGCGGCGGCCGACGACAAGCCGAAGTCCGACCGGGAGGCCCTCGTCGGGACGTGGAAGATCGTCGAGTACCACGACGACGGGGCCGAGCGGATGGGCCGACTCGTCCCCCGCCCGCTCACCCCGAAGGACGGCCCGGAGAAGTACCCGCGGCTCGTCTTCACCGCCGACGCGTGCTACGTCCTCCGGCCCGGGAAGGACGGCGGGGTGCGGGAGCTGACCGCCGGGCTGACGAACGTCAACTGGAAGGCGGTCAAGCTGGACGAGACCGCGAAGCCGAAGGCGATCGACATCACCCCGCACAAGAAGGACCCGGCGGCGAAGGATGTCGTCCTCCCGGGGATCTACGAGCTGGACGGGAAGAAGCTCCGGATCGCCTGGAACGAGACCCCGGCCCAGAGCAAGCACCTGCGGCCGACCGAGTTCAAGTCGGACGGGCACATGAACCTGTTCGTCTGCGAGAAGCTGTCGGACACGCCCGAGAAGCCGGCGTCCGACCAGGTGATCCCGCCGCCCGCCAAGAAGCCGTGACCCGCGAGGAGCCGATGACCCGCACCCTCACCGCCGCCGTCCTGATCCTCGCCCCCGCGGTCGGCCGCGCCGGCCACTCCCGCCACCCGTACCTCGACGCCGGCCAGTCCGCCGACGGCCGGTTCGCCGTCACCCCGGAGCTGGTCGAGGAGCCGGCCGCCGGCAAGAAGCCCGCGGCGTACCACTGGAAGTACACCTGGAAGGACACCAAGAGCGGCGCGACGCACGCCGGCAAGCTCGAAGGTCTCCGGAGCGGCACCAACGGCGTGTTCGACCCGGTCCACGGGCACGTCTTCGTCGCCCCCGGCGGGGAGACGTTCGCCGTCTGGAACCCGAACGTGCTGGCCCCGACCAACCCGACCGGCGCCAAGTGGCCGGACCTCACCACCCCCGAGGCCCGCACCTGGGAGGGCTTCTCGCACCGGCTGACCGTGTACAAGAAGACCGGCGAGGTGGTGTCCCGGCTCGAGCTCAAGGACTTCCTCACCGACGACGACTGGAAGTGGCTGTTCTGCTACGGCCGGCAGGCGTACTGGCAGGCGAGCTACCCCGGGCTGACGCGCGACAACGCCCCGCGAGTCGGGTACGCCCTGTACCAGGTCAGCCCGGACTACACCGTCCTGGAGACGTTGGTCGGGGCGACCGACGAGGCGGCCCGGAAGGCGAAGGAGAACGGCGTCACCCCCCCGGCGCCGCGGGCGGTCCGTGTCGACCTGGTGACCGGCAAGCTGCTCGACCCGGCCGCGAAGGTCGCCGACCCGCAGAAGGTGCCCGGCCGGCCGTTCGCCGGCGACGTGATCGCCGGCGGCCGCGGGAACCAGAAGGACTACGTCCCGAGCCTCGACCCGGTCCGGGTCGCCGGCCGCTTCGGCCCACCCAAGCCGTAGGTCGAGCCCAGTAGGGTGCCGTCGAGGGTCGCGCCTCGCGACCCGACGACGCACCGGCGGCGCGTGGTGCGTCGTCGCCGGGCGAAGCGCCCGGCTCGACAGCACCCTACCGAATCGACCCTGGAGACGTCCCCGTGAAGACCGCGTTCGCCGCCCTGTTCGCCGGGGTCCTACTGATCGCCGCGACCGCCCCGGCCCGCCAGCCGACGCCGACCACCAAGGAGGTGCCGGCAGCCGAGAAGGACTACCCGCCGGGGTGGTTCCCGATCACCCGGATGCCCGACACCGAGACCTGGCAGAGCGTCCGCGACGCGGACGAGAAGGAGTCGAAGGTCCGGTTCTACCTGCCGCCGGGCGTCAAGACGGTGCGCGGGGTGTTCTTCTGCTTCCAGTTCCACTCGTCCGACCCGCGGCACGCGGCCCGGGCGTGGGACTTCGCCCTCGTCACCTACCCGTGGCCGATCGAGTACGATGTCGGGGTGAACGACAAGCGGAACGGCCGGTACAAGCTCGGCCACCCGTCCGGGAACATGGGCTACCTGCTTAAGTACCTGGAGGTCGCGGGGAAGGAGACGGGGCACCCGGAACTGGCGACCGCCCCGATCGTCGGGTGGCTCGGGCAGAACGGGCCGCCGCTGGTGAAGGACCTGTTCGAGCGTGCCCCGGACCGCGTCCTCGCCTGGTCCGACGGGTTCCCGAACCGGATGGCGGCGATCGCCGCGATCACCGCCAAGGTGCCGTACGCCTACGCCTGGGAGCTGGGCGGCGACGTGAAGGAGCGCGAGGCCGACCGGGCGAAGGCCGGCGACGCCGTCAAGGACATGCCGACCCTCCCGGCGACGATGACCTGCCGGGCGACCACCTACGGGTTCAAGCACGGCATCTACTCGAAGTACGGGTTCTTCGTCGCCTACCTCGACCGCTGCATCAAGGCCCGGCTCCCGGCCGAGGCACCCGCCCCGGGCAGACCCGTCCCGCTGAAGCCGCTGAAGCTCGAGGACGGGTGGGTGTCGGACTTCAACCCGGTGAGTGAGTGGGTGCCGATCGCCCCGGCGAAGGACGCTAAGGGGATGGTCAACCCGGTCTGGCTGCCGGACGAGTACGCGGCCTGGGTGTACCGGGCGTTCCACTCGGCGAAGCCGGACCTGAGGATCAAGTCGCCGGTCACCGAGTACCACGGCGGCGACCGCTCGGACTGCGGGATCGGGTACACCAAGCCGACCCCCGCCGGCACCCCGGTGAAGGTCGTCGCCGAGGTGAAGGGGACGTACGCGAAGGTCGAGTTCCGGGACGGGGACAAGGTGCTCGGGACCGCGACCGCCGCCCCGTACGAGCTGGACGGGGTGAAGTTCGACAAGGGGATCCACGCCCTGATCGCCGTCGGCGTCGCCGCCGACGGGAAGCGGGTGGCCAGCCACCCGGCGTTCCTGTTCGCCGAGTGACGGCCGCCCGCCACGACCTACCACCGAGGCCCGACCCGATGCGCCGCTCCCTGTTCGCCGCCCTGGTCCTCGTCCCGGCCGCCGCCCGCGGCGGGTACGAGCAGCCGTCGTACATCGACGGCGGGCAGTCCCCGGACGGGCGGTTCGTGGTCACCGCCGCGCAGGTGGTCGACCCGAAGGCCGGCACCAAGGGCGGGCCGCCCAAGCCGCACCCGGCGCACGGCCCGTTCCGGTGGACATTCACCTGGAAGGACACCAAGACCGGCGAGGCGAAGACGTTCGACGCCAAGGGCGTGCAGGGCGGCCAGGTCTACGCCCACCTGTTCGTCCCGCCGGGCGGCGAGACCTTCGCCCTGTTCAACCACATCACCATCTGGCACCCGGAGAAGTCGCACGGGCACGGGGCGGGCGTCGTCAACGGCGAGCGGCCGGGGTCGGTCGCCGAGGACAAGCGGACCCACGAGGGGCTGTCGCGGCGCGTGATCGTCTACCGCAAGGACGGCACGATCCTGAAGGAACTCGGGGTGAGCGACTTCCTCACCCCGGCGGAGTGGGACGCGGTCCTGGCCCCGTTCAACCGGGCGCACTGGCTCGTCGACTACGCCCCGCTGCATTTCAAGGCGACGCCGCGGCCCGGGTACGCCTGCTACCGGGTCAGCCCGGACTACACGGTGCTCGAGTTCCGCGTCGTCCCGGTGCGCGGGTCGAAGGACAAGACCGGCCGGCCGGTCCGGGTCGAGTTGACGACCGGTACGATCCTCCCGGTCGACTGGAAGACCGACGACAAGTACAAGCAGCCGGTCCGGCCGTTCGTCGGCCCGGACAAGCTCCCGGGCGGGGACCCGGCGGCGCGGGAGGGGTACGTCCCGAGCCTCGACCCCGTCCGCACCGAGGGGAAGTACACCGCGACCGAGCCGATCTCGGCTCCGCCGGCCCCGACGAAGTACGGCCCGCTGACGCTCGTGAAGGGCGGGTTCACCAAGCTGGACACCCCGGCCTGGCTGCCGGCCGACAACTGCCTGGTCGTGTCCGACATCGAGCCGGGAAAGCTGTTCAAGGTGACGGCGGCCGGCGAGGTGACGGAGCTGCGGGAGGGCCGCCGCGGCAAGGCCGGGCCGGACGGCCGCTTGTACGGCGTGTTCGGCGGCAAGCTGGCGTCGTGGCGACCGGGCGGGGAGCCGAAGGTGATCCTCGACGCGGCCGCCGGCGGCAAGGAGTTGTCGCTGAATGACATCGCGGTGTCACCGGCCGGCCTGGCCTACTTCACCACCCTGAAGGACCCGGAGAAGGGCCGGGTGTCGGTGGTGGACGTGGCGAAGAAGACGGTCGCGGTGGCGTTCGACGGGGAGAAGGAGACGGACCTGGCGAACCCGAACGGGGTGGCCGTCGCCCCGGACGGCAAGGCGCTGTTCGTCGGTGTCTCGAACTACAAGGACCGGAAGAAGTCGGGCGTGTACCGGTTCCCGCTGGCCGCCGACGGGTCGCTCGACGTGGCCGCCGGCAGGGCGAAGAAGTGGGCCGACATCCCCGCCCCCGACGGGCTGGCGTTCGGCCCGGACGGGCACCTGTACGTGACCGCCGGCGGGGTGGTGGCGGTCGTGAACGCGGACGGCAAGAAGGTCGGCGAGGTGAAGGTGCCGAAGGGGAGCGGGACGAACCTGACGTTCGGCGGGGCCGACGGCCGCACCCTGTACGTGACCACCGACCAGGCCCTGTACGCGGCGACCCCGGCCCCGTGACCCCCAACCGCCGGGCGAACCGCGACCGTCGGGGAGCGGGTGCCGGGGGTGACACCCGCTCCCTGACGGTCGCGGTTCGCCCGGCACCCGGAGACCACCATGTCCCGCTTCTCCCTCCTCACGGTTCTCGCCCTCGCCGCCCCGGCCCGCGCCGCCGACCCGCCGCCGGTCCGCGGCGAGTGGCCGACGTACGCCGGGGCGAACGGGGCGTTCGCCGCCCCGGCCGACGTCCGCCTGATCGACGACATGACCCGGCTCCGCCCCGTCTGGGACTCGGAGGAGCAGCGCGTCGGGTACGGGAAGACCGCCACCACCGGGGTGCCGAAGGACTTCGGCGACCTGCCGCCGGGCGGGATCGCCAGCCCGGTCGTCGCCGGCGGCCTCGTCATCCTCTCCTACTTCACCCCGTCCGGGGACGTCATCGACGCGGCCTTCAAGGAGCGCGACGGCGGGCGGGACAAGTCGGACGTGCGGTACAAGGTGTCGGCGGACGACGTGGTGCTGGCGATGGACGCGGCGACCGGGAAGACGCGGTGGAAGTTCGTCGCCGCGGGTAAGGGGGCGTCGCTGCCGATGGGGAAGCGCGGCGGGTACGGGGTGACCCCGTGCGCCGCCGGCGGGAAGGTGTTCGCGGTCGGCACCACCGGCCGGGTGTACGCCCTCGACCTCGCGTCCGGTAAGCTCCTGTGGGAGTCGGACGTCGGCCCGCGGCACACCCAACTCGAAGCCCAGAAGAAGGTCGCGCTGGAGAAGAAGACGGTGCTCCCGGCGGCCGCCGGGAACTTCCAGGCGGTGTACGGCATGCCGGTGGTCGCCGGCGGGGTGGTGGTCACCTCCGACCTGAACCGCGGCCTCGTCGCCCTCGACCCGGCGACCGGGAAGCGGCTGTGGGCGTCCGCGGAGAAGGAGGAGTGGACGAGCGCGTTCAACATGCCGGCGGTGGTGGCGGTGGACGGCCGCGCCCGGGTCGCGACCGTGAACCGCCTCGGCCACCTCCGGCTGATCGATCCGGCGACCGGCAAGGTGCTGTGGACGCACGACCTCAAGGCCCAGCACCTGACGCACCCGGTCGGGGTCGGCGACGTGCTCGTGGTGTTCGAGTCGAACCCGAAGCTGACCGGGGCGGACATCGGGAAGGTGGACAAGAACAACCCGGACCTGAACCCGGTCGGGGTGCTGGCGGCGTACCGCGCCACCGACGCCGGGCCGAAGAAGCTGTGGGCGCAGCCGTGGCAGTCGGCCCACGTCCTGTCGGTGGACGCCGGGCCGTCGCGGCGGGTCGCCGCCCGGGACGGCCTCGTCTACCACCTGACCAACCCGGAGAAGGCGCTCGACGCCGCCGGCGAGAAGGTGAGGAAGGAGCGCACCCTCCACGTCATCGACCTGGCAACCGGGAAGGTGGTGAAGTCGGAGCCGTTCCCGGCGAACCAGTTCCACGTCTGGGGCGACCGCGTCGTCGCGGTGTCGGACACGCAGCACCGGCCGCGGGCGGCGAACCCGGAGGTGTGGCAGCTGTACGACGCCGACCCGGCGAAGCTGACCAAGCTCGGCGGCGGGTGGCAGGTGAACGGGCCGCAGCCGGCGCACGTCGCGACCGGCGGGTACGAGATGCCGCTGTACGACGCGTTCGCCGGCGGGTTCCTGTTCGCCCGCACCGTCCAGGGGATCCGCTGCTACGACCTGCGGGCGCCGTGAACGTCGTCCGAGCCCGAGCGCCGGCGAGGGTTCAGCCCCACCCTCGCCGGCGCTCGGGCTCGGACGACGCCGTCACTTCGCCCCGATCGCCCACAGGAACTGGTACCCGCGGATGTAGATCCGCCCGCCGGAGATCGCCGGGGTGGCGTAGATCTTGTCCGGCAGGGTGTTCGTCGCCACCTTCTTGAACTCCCGCCCGGCCTGCACCACGTCCGTCGCCCCGGTCGTGGAGGTGACGTACAGCTTCCCGTCGGCCGCGACGATGTTGGCCCGGTGCAGGCCCTTGCTCAGGGTCTCGCGGTACAGTTCCTTCCCGGTCTTGGCGTCCAGCGCCCAGAACGGGCCGTCACCGGAGACGTAGACGACGTCGCCGACGCGGACGGGGGTGACCACGTCCGGGGTGCGGAAGGTGGTCGACGACGGGAGCCGCCACAGCTCGGCCTTGTTCTCCGGGGTGATGTCGCCCTTCGCCCCGACCGGGTTGAACCCGACCGTCGGCCCGTTCTTGCACGACGGCACCACGACCAGGTCGGGCGACAGCATCGGGTTGGAGATGAACCGCCACGCCCCGTTGTTGCCGGGGTTCAGCCCCTGCACCCGCCACACCTCCTCGCCGTTCTCCAGCTTGTGCCCGGTGCAGTAGTCGTTCCCGTGCGAGACGAGCAGCGGGCCGCCCTCGCCTTCCCAGATGAACGGCGAGGAGTACACGTCCGGGCTCTCGCCCTTGCCGTACCCGGGCCGGTTCACCTTCCAAAGCTCCTTGCCGGTCGCGGCCTCCAGGCAGACGAGGAGCTGGGCGTTCTTATGCATCACCTGGAGGTAGAGCCTCCCCTTGTACAGGGCCGGCGTCCAGTGGGTGCCGAACTGGATGTTGAACTTGCCGTAGTCCTGGAGGTTCTTCTCCCACACCAGCTTGCCGTCGAAGTCGTGGCAGGTGAGCCGGCCGGCGGCCTTCCCGCCGACGAAGGACCAGACGTGCGTGCCGTCGGTGCTGGACGACGCCGAGGCGTCGCTGGCCTTGTCCGGGCCGTTCTCCTTCTGCCCGGTGTTCGACATGGGGGACCGCCACTTCTCCTTGCCGTCGGTGCCGACGCACAGGAGGACCACGCTTTCGCCGTCGTCGGAGGTGAAGAACATGCGGTCGCCCCAGACGCACGGGGTGGACTCGCCTCGACCCGGCAGTTTCAGCTTCCAGACGACGTTCTTGTCCAGCCCCCACTCGGTCGGGACGTTCTTCTCGGCCGAGTGGCCGTCGTTCTTCGGGCCGCGCCACTGCGGCCAGTTGTCGGCGGGGGCGGGTGCGGCCAGTGCGAGGACGAGGACGATCGGCAGCGTGCGGCTCACGGGGTGGGTCTCCGGGGGCGGGAGTTGTCGGGAGGCAGGTCCAGGTGAGAGTACCCGCGCCGCCCGCCCGGGGCAACTCCGCGGCCGCTACCAGCCGAACTCCGACCCGCAGCCGGTGCGGGCGTCCTCGAGCCGCTTCCGGGGTTTCACTTCGACCGGTCGAGGGCGTGGTCGAGGCGGTCATGGACCCGGTCGCCCGCCTCCCCCACCTTCGACAGCACCGGGTGCCGGGCCCACACGTCGCGCAGGTCCCGGAGCACCTTCCGCTGGTCCGCCGTCGTCCCGCGAAAGGCGTCCGGGTTCCCGGTCGCCGCGAGCAGTTGGCGGTGGGCGCCGGCCTCGTGCGGCTCCAGCCCGGCCGGCCGCGTGGCCCAGTCGGGCAGATCCTTCCACGCCGCCAGCTGCGCCGCCAGGTGCTTCACCAGGTCGTCTCGCGCCGCCGGCCCGAGCTTCGCCATCACGGACAACGCCCCGACCACCTCCGGTTCCCCGACCAGGTCCTTGGCGAGGATCGTCCGAAGGGCCGGCACCGCGGCCGGCCCGCACCACTCCAGCCCGGCGAACGCCTCCGCCGCGAACCCGGGGGAGCCCGTCACGACCCCGGCCAGGATCTTCGCCCGGTCCGCCGGCTTCTCCGCCGCCCGGGCCTTCGCGATCAGCCCGCGGACCGTCTCGTTGAGCCGGGCGACGCCCGCCTTGAACTCCGCCTCGGTCCCGAGGCGGGTCATCTCCTGCGGGCCGGGGTTGATCCACTGCTCCAGCCCGAACGCCTGCCCGTCCTCGACCCAGAGCGTGGACACGTCGAACTGACCGGTGAAGTGCGCCGCGGACCAGCTCCCGACCACCTGCCCGCGGTCGTACTTCGGCCCGCCCTTCCGGAGGAACAGCACCAGCCGCTTCCCCGTCACCTTGTCCGGGCCGCCGTCCGGCTTCCCGCCGAGCTGCCGCGCCAACCCCCCGACGGGCTGCTCCAACCGGAGCCGGAACCCGGGCAGCGGCAGGACGTCGCCGGGCTTCAGGTCGCCGCGCCAGGACTCCAGCACCTTCCCGGTGTCGTCCGCCACCACGACGTGCGACGCCTCCGTCTCGGACCGCCCGGACGAGAACGTCGGCAGGATCTCGGCCCGGGCGGGGGCGGGGGCGAGACAGGCGGCGAGCGCGAGGACGGTCCGGTTCACGGCGGGCCTCCGGGAGCGGGTGGGGCGACCGGGGTAGCGTACCAAACCCGGGGCGGGAACTGGAAGTGATCCCGGGGCGCGGTTACAACAGCCACTTACCGTGGATGTCTCGACGTCGAGAGGGGCTGCCGTGCGGGTCGTCGTGCAGAAGTTCGGCGGGTCGAGCCTGAAGGACGCCGAGCGGGTCATGGAGGCGGCCCGCAAGGCCGTCCGGGCGAAGCACGCCGGCAGCCGCGTCGTCGTCGTCGTGTCGGCCCAGGGGAGCACCACCGACGACCTGATCGCCAAGGCGGCCGAGATCACCGCCGCCCCGTCCGCCCGCGAGATGGACATGCTCCTCGCCACCGGCGAGCAGGTCTCGATCGCCCTCACCGCGATGGCGATCCAGGAGCTGGGCGAGCGGGCCGTCAGCTTCACCGGCCCGCAGGTCGGGATCGTCACCGACACCACCCACCGGAAGGCCCGGATCAAGTCGATCGACACCCGCCGCCTGGTCGAGGCGGTCGAGGCCGGGAGCATCGCCGTCCTCGCCGGGTTCCAGGGGGTGGACGAGCTCGGCGACATCTCCACCCTCGGCCGCGGCGGGTCGGACACCACCGCCGTCGCGGTCGCCGCCGCCCTGAAGCTGGCCGGGTACGAGGTGGCGTGCGAGATCTTCACCGACGTGGACGGCGTCTACACGACCGACCCGCGGGTGGTCCCCGACGCCCGGAAGATGGACGCCATCAGCTACGACGAGATGCTCGAGATGGCGAGCATGGGGGCCGGGGTGATGCACTCCCGGTCGATCGAGTTCGCCAAGAAATACGACGTGCCGCTGATGGTCCGGAACTCGCGGTCCGACGCGGTCGGGACGTGGATCGTCCCCGAGGCCCCCTGGATGACCGAATTCCCGGTGTGCGGCTGCGCCCTGGCCCACGACGAGGCCCGCCTGGTGCTCGACGGGGTGCCGGACCGGCCGGGGGTGAGCCACCGGGTGTTCGCGGCGCTGGCCGGGGCGAGCGTGGCCGTCGACATGATCGCCCAGAGCGTCGGGACCGGCGGGAAGGCGGCGATCGGGTTCACGGTGCTGAACGCCGACCTGGAGAAGACGAAGAAGACGCTGGCCCCGATCGTCGCCGACCTCGGGGCGACGCTCAGTGAGACCGGGAAGGTGAGCAAGGTGTCGGTGGTTGGGGCCGGGATGCGGACGCTGTCCGGCGTCGCCGAGAAGATGTTCCGGGCGCTCGCGGCGGAGGGCGTGAACGTCAAGATGATCACCACCGGGGACATCAAGATCAGCGTGCTGGTCGAGGAGGACGCCGAGCCGCCGTCGTCCGAGGACGTGCCTGGGGAGCCGGTCAAGAAGGCGCACCTCGAAGCCCGGCGGGCGGTCCGCGGGCGGAAGGCGCTGCGGGCGGTCCACGCGGCGTTCGGCCTGGCGAACCCGCGGAAGGGGGCCGGCGTCCCCGCCGACGGGACCGGGAACGGGTTCACCCCGCGGCCGACGCCGGCGGTGGTGCCTGGCGCCGCCGACCGGGAGGCGGCGATCGCCCGGCTCGGCGGGATGGAGGACGTGCTGGTCAGCGGCGTCCACCTCGACGCGGCCCAGTCGCGGGTGACCGTCCACGACCTGCCGGACACGCCGGGGAACTGCTCGCGGGTGTTCACCGCGGTCGCCACCGGCGGCATCCTGGTGGACATGATCGTGCAGAACCTGACCGGCCCGGGGCGGGCGGAGTTGTCGTTCACGGTCCCGCGCGCCGACCTGCCGCGCGCCCTCCAGCAGACGAAGGACGTGGTGTGCGGGATCGACGCCGGGTGCCGGGTGGCCGGGGACGCGGACGTGGCGGTGCTGTACGTGCTGGGGGTGGGGATGCGGACGCACACCGGGGTGGCCCGGACGATGTTCGGGGCGCTGGCCGCCCGCGGCATCAACATCGCGATGATCAACACGAGCGAGGTGTGCGTCGGGGTGGTGGTCGAGCGGGCCCGCGGCGAGGAGGCGCTGGGATGCCTCCGCCAGGCGTTCAAGCTGGCGTAGCCCCGAGCGGAGAATGAACCACAGAGTCACAGAGAACACAGAGGGGGAAACACCGAGGGAAGACACAATTCATTTCAACTGTCCTCCCCTCGGTGTTTGGTTTCTCTCTATGCCCTGCAGGGCGTGCGCACTATGAACGGCTGACGGGGTAGGGGTTTGTGTCTACACCGAGGGCATTCGGAGGATGCCCGATGCCCCTGCCCCTGCTGGCCGTGTTCGCTGACCTGCCCGACCCGCGGATGGAAACCGCCAACAAGCGCCACGCCCTGGCCGACATCCTGGTGGTCGCCACCTGCGCGGTGATCGCCGGGGCCGACGGGTGGGAGGAGGTCGCCGAGTACGGCCGGAGCAAGGAGGCGTTCTTCCGCCGCTTCCTCGGACTGCCCCACGGGGTCCCCAGCCACGACACGTTCGAGCGGGTGTTCGCCAAGCTCGACCC
>PNKH01000145.1 GCA_013822345.1 Isosphaera sp. | reverse complement strand
GACGGGTGTTCCCCACCCTTATGGACGAGCCGGAAGGCCGAACCTATCCTAACGGTGCGACCCGGGTTGAACCACAACCCGCCCCCGCCCCGCCGCCGTCGCGCTCCCGCCACGGAGATGTTGATGCACGCCAGCCCCGACGTGTTGGCCCGCCGGAACGCCCGCCTGCCCGACGACACCGACCCGCAGGAAACCGCCGAGTGGCTCGACGCGATGGAGGCGGTGCTGAGGTTCGGCGGGCCGGACCGGGCGCAGTTCCTGCTCGAGGCCCTCGTCGCCAAGGTCGCCAAGGCCGGCACCTCCCGCATCCCGACCGGCATCACCACCCCGTACGTCAACACCATCCCGCCGGAGGACCAGGCCCGGTTCCCCGGCGACCGCGGGCTGGAGCGGCGGATCAAGAGCCTCGTGCGGTGGAACGCGATGGCGATGGTCGACCGGGCGAACCGGACCACCAACGTCGGCGGGCACATCGCCACCTTCGCCAGCGCCGCCACCCTGTACGAGATCGGGTTCAACCACTTCTTCCGCGGCCGGACCGACACCCACCCCGGGGACGTGATCTTCTTCCAGGGCCACGCCAGCCCCGGGATGTACGCCCGGGCGTTCCTCGAAGGGCGGCTGAGTGAGGCGCAGCTGCTGAACTTCCGCCGCGAACTCGCCGACGGCGGCGGGCTGAGTAGCTACCCGCACCCGTGGCTGATGCCGAACTTCTGGCAGTACCCGACGGTCAGCATGGGCCTCGGCCCGATCATGTCGATCTACCACGCCCGGTTCAACCGCTACCTCCGGGACCGGGGGCTGACGGCGACCGACGAGGTGCGGGTCTGGGCGTACCTCGGGGACGGGGAGTGCGACGAGCCGGAGAGCCTCGGGGCGATCGGCCTGGCCGGGCGGGAGCGGCTCGACAACCTGACCTGGGTCATCAACTGCAACCTCCAGCGGCTCGACGGCCCGGTCCGCGGGAACGGGAAGATCATCCAGGAACTCGAGGGGATCTTCCGCGGGGCCGGGTGGAACGTGATCAAGGTGATCTGGGGGAGCGACTGGGACCCGCTCCTGCGGAACGACCACACCGGGGCGCTGGCCCGGCGGATGATGGAGGTCGTCGACGGGGAGTACCAGGAGTACGTGGTCAAGGGCGGGGCGTTCGTCCGCGAGAAGTTCTTCAACACCCCGGAGCTGAAGGCCCTCGTCGAGCACCTGGCGGACGACGACCTGCTCGCCCTGAAGCGGGGCGGGCACGACCCGGAGAAGGTGTACGCCGCGTACAAGGCGGCGGCCGACCACAAGGGCCAGCCGACCGTCATCCTGGTGAAGACGATCAAGGGGTACGGCACCCCGAGCGAGGGGAAGAACATCACCCACCAGGAGAAGAAGCTGGTCCTGAAGCTCGACCCGGCCGACGGGCTGCCGCCGGACGGGGACGGGAAGGAGAAGGAGAAGCGCGAGCGGCGGAAGGCCCTGAGCAAGTTCCGCGACCGGTTCGAGCTGCCGATCACCGACGAGCAGATCGACCACATCCCGTTCTACAAGCCGGCCGACGACGCCCCGGAGATGAAGTACCTGCGGGCCCGCCGGAAGGCGCTCGGCGGGCACCAGCCGTTCCGGAACAACACCTTCACCCCCAGCCCGGCCCCCAAGCGGAAGGCGTTCGAGGCCCTGTACAAGGGGACCGTCGCCGGGAAGGGGCAGTCGACCACCCTGGCCTGGGTCAACCTGATGACCGGGCTGATGCAGGACCCCGGCGTCGGCCGGTTCGTCGTCCCGATCGTCCCGGACGAGGGGCAGACGTTCGGCATGCCGCCGATGTACACCCGGTTCAAGATCTACAACACCCAGGGCCAGATCTACAACCCGGTGGACAAGGGGACACTAACGGAGTACAAGGAGAGCACCGACGGGCAGATCCTGCAGGAGGGGATCAACGAGGCCGGGAGCATGGGGAGCTTCGTGGCCGCCGGGACGGCGTACAGCACCCACGGGGTGAACACGATCCCGTTCTACGTCTACTACTCGATGTTCGGGTTCCAGCGGACCGGGGACCTGGCCTACGCCGCCGCCGACGCCCGGGCCCGCGGGTTCCTGATGGGCGGGACGGCCGGCCGGACCACCCTGAACGGCGAGGGGCTGCAGCACGAGGACGGGCACAGCCACCTGCTGGCCCTCACCGTCCCGACGTGCCGCGCGTACGACCCGGCCTACGCGTACGAGCTGGCCGTCATCATCGAGGAGGGGATCAACGCGATGTTCGTCCGCGGCGAGGAGTGCTTCTACTACCTCACCGTGTACAACGAGAGCTACGACATGCCGGCGATGCCCGGGGAGGAGGTCCGCGAGGGGATCATCAAGGGCCTCTACCCGGTGAAGGCGGTCAGGCCGGACGGGGCGAAGCGGGAGGTGCAGCTGCTCGGCAGCGGGGTGATCCTGAACGAGGCGCTGCGGGCCCAGAAGATCCTCGCGGAGAAGTACGGGGTCGCCAGCACGGTGTACAGCGCGACCAGCTACCAGATGCTGCGGAGGGACGCGATCGAGTGCGAGCGGTACAACCGGCTCCACCCGGAGGCCCCGGCCAAGGTGTCCTACGTCGCCAAGGTGCTCGGCAAGACGGCCGGCCCGGTGGTCGCCACCAGCGACTACATGCGGGCGCTCGCCGAGCAGATCGCCCCGGAGCTGGACGGCCGGCTGTACGCCCTCGGGACCGACGGGTTCGGCCGGTCGGAGACGCGGCAGGCGCTGCGGCGGTTCTTCGAGGTCGACGCCGAGCACACCGCGCTGGCGGCCCTGTCCGCCCTGGCCGACCGCGGCGAGCTCGACCGGGCGGTGGTGACCAAGGCGGTGAAGGAGCTGGGGATCGACCCCGACGCCCCGCACCCGTGGACGGTGTAACCGTGTAGGGTGGGCCGAGCCCGGCGCCTCGCCGGGCGAGTCCCACCACCCCTCAGCCCGGTGGGACTCGCCCGGCGAGGCGCCGGGCTCGGCCCACCCTACGAGACAACGAGCGACCGCATGGAGTTCCGGCTGCCGAACCTCGGCGAGGGGATCGAGTCCGCGACCGTCACGGCGGTGCTGGTGAAGCCGGGGGACGCGGTCTCCGCCGGCCAGAACGTCGTCGCGGTCGAGACCGACAAGGCGGCCGTCGAGGTCCCGGCCGAGCTGGCGGGCACTGTCGAGCAGGTGCTGGTCAAGCCGGGCGACAAGGTGCCCGTCGGCGCCCCGCTGCTGAAGTTCGCCGGCGGCCAGAAGCAGGCACCCCCGGCGAGCCGGGAGCGTGAGCGGCCGCAGGAGGTTGCCCCGGTCGCTCACGCTCCCGGCTCGCCAAAGGCTGCCGAGCCCGCCGCGGCCGGCGGGAGCGCCGACTTCAAACTCCCCGCGCTCGGCGAGGGGATCGAGGTGGCCACCGTCACCGCCGTGCTGGTGAAGGCCGGCGAGGCGGTGACCGCCGGGCAGAACCTCGTCGCGGTCGAGACGGACAAGGCGGCGGTGGAGGTCCCGGCCGAGGCGGACGGGGTGGTCGAGGCGGTCCACGTCAAGCCCGGCGACAAGGTGCCGGTCGGCGGGAAGTTGCTGACCCTGAAGACGGCGGGCGGCGCGGCGGGCCCGGAGCGTGAGCGACCGGAGGCGCATGCTCCGGTCGCTCACGCTCCCGGCTCGCCACAGCCCGCGGCCAACGGCCGCCAGGCCACCTTCACCACCCCCGCCGACAGCGGCAGCACCACCACGCGGAAGGTCGACATCCCGGCCGGCCCGGCGACGCGGAAGCTCGCCCGCCAGCTCGGCGTCGCGCTCGCCGAGGTGGCCGGCAGCGGCCGCGGCGGGCGGGTCACGCTCGACGACGTGAAGGGGTTCGTGAAGGCCGAGCGCGACCGGCTGAAGACCGGCGGCGGGGCGGCCCCGGCCGGCGGCGTCATCGTCACCGCATTCGCCCTCCCGCCGCTGCCGGACTTCTCGAAGTTCGGCCCGGTCGAGGTGAAGGACGTCGCAACGATCCGCCAGACGATCGCCAAGAACCTGACCGCCGGCTGGCGGACCATGCCGATGGTCACCCAGCACGACCTGGCCGACATCACCGACCTGGAGGCCGGGCGGAAGCGGATCGCCGACGCCCAACCGAAGGGGTCCCCGAAGATCACCATGACGATCCTGGCGGTGAAGGCGTGCGTCGCCGCCCTGCGGGAGTTCCCGCAGTTCAACAGCAGCTACGACATGAACGCCGGGAAGCTGGTCCTGAAGCGGTACTACGGGATCGGCATCGCCGTCGACACCGAGCGCGGGCTGGTGGTGCCGGTGGTCCGGGACGCCGACAAGAAGTCGATCCGCGACCTGGCGGCGGAGGTGGCGGGGCTGGCGGAGAAGGCGCGGGCCGGGAAGCTCGGCATCGACGAGATGCGCGGCGGGACGTTCACCATCACGAACCTGGGCGGGATCGGCGGGACGGCGTTCACCCCGATCGTGAACTACCCGGAGGTGGCGATCCTCGGGCTGTCGCGGTCGGCCCTGCAGCCGGTGGTGCGGGACGGGGCGGTCGTCCCGCGGCTGATGATGCCGCTGAGCCTGACGTACGACCACCGGGTGATCGACGGGGCGGACGGGTGCCGGTTCACCGTCCGGCTGGCGCAACTATTCAGCGACCCGCTCCGGCTCCTGATGGAGACGTGACCGGGCGGCCTACCGCACCAACTCGTTGAACCGGGCCTCGTCCACCTCCTCGACCCGGTTCGACCCGCCGAACACCACGAACCGCCGGCCGTTCACCCCGCCCTGCTCGTGCGCCACCACCGGGCCGTTCTCGACCACCGTCCCGGGCGGCGCCGACCCCGACCGCCGGGCCGGGTCGGGCCGCAGCAGGGCCTTGTACCGCACCACGATCGGGGCGCCGTCCCGCGGGGACACCAGGAACGCCTCGGACACCTCGATCGGCCCGCCCTGCGACTGCGGGAGGGACGCCCCGAACGCCCGCATCTCCGCGAAGTCGGCCGGCGGCCGGCCGCGGACATCCGTGAACGCCGTGTACAGCTCCGACAGGGTGGCCAACCGCAGCTGCGTGGCCGTCCCGCCTACGGTCACCACGTCCGGGTTCGGGGCCGAGCACCCGGCCCCGGCCAGCCCCGCCAGCACCGCCCCGGCCCACGCCCGCGTCATGGTCGGTCCTCCGGTGGGGCAGGTCAGTTGATCCAGGCCGGGTCGGGGTTGCTGCCGTCCTTCCACAGCACCATCGCCTCGAAGATCGGCTGCGGGACCCCGTACCGGACGGTCCGGATCGACCCGTCGCACCACAGGGTCGGCATCCCGCCCGGGTGCGGCGACCCGGTGATCTGGTTGCTGATCCGGCAGTTCTTGAGGTTCTGGTGGTGGACCCCGTTGGACATCCGCGGGCACCCGGTCGCGTTGTAGTCGTCGTCCGGGGTCGGGTCGATCACGTCCCGCTGCGGGGACGTGATCCGCCGGGAGATGCCGCCCTCGCTGGCGTCGTGCCCGTGGCTGGTCGCCCCGACGAACCGGGTGTTGTGCCCGAGGTTCTGGGTCGCGTCCCCGTAGTTCCGCGGGTCCATCCCCTTGTGGGCGATCAGCAGGGTGTTGCTCGCCCCGTCCTGGGCGGTGACGAAGTTGAGCGGGATCCGGCGGTTGTTCCGGGAGCTGCCGTTGTTGTGGTGGGTGATGGAGAACACCCCGCCCAGGTTCGGGTCGAGAAACCCGACGAAGTCGATCGCGCCGCGGGCGGCGTCCCCGGACCGCCGGCTCGGGCAGACGTAGGTCGGGACGATCTCGTTCTGGATCAGCGACCAGTTCGGGACGTTGTTCGGGGTGAGCAGCGGGGCGGACGCGACCACGTTGAACATGGACTCCTGCTCGACGTACGGGAGCAGGGTGCACCACAGGGTCTGCTCCTGGTCGTTGTTCGTGGTCCGGTACGACCGGAACGACGGGAGCCGGTTCTGGACGCTGTGGAAGTTGTGGACCCCGGTCCCGATCTGCTTCAGGTTGTTCTGGCACTTGGTCCGGGCGGCCGCCTCCCGGACCTTCTGGACGGCGGGCAGCAGGAGCCCGACGAGGACGGCGATGATCGCGATCACCACCAACAGCTCGATCAGGGTGAACGCGCGGGCGAGACGGGGTCGCATGTCAGCCTCGGGGAGAGGGGGACGAGGAGTGACAGTTGGGCGACGGGTTGCCGACCTTAACCCCGCCGCGCCGGGCCGCGGACAACAAAATGATGAGACCCGGGCCGGCCGGGTCGGGAGGCGGGTCCGACCCGACCGGTCGCCGTGCCCCTACCGGACCAACTCCCGGAACCGCGCCTCGTCCACCTCCTCGACCCGCCGGGTGCCGACGAACACCACGAACCGGCGGCCGCCCGCCCCGTCCTGCTCGTGCGCGACCACCGGCCCCGGCGCGGCCTCGGCGAGCGGCAGGCCGTACCGGACCACGAGCGGCTGGCCGTCCCGGAGGGACGTGAGCCGGTCCTCGGAGAGGGTGATCGGCCCGCCGTGCTGCGGGGAGAGGGCGGCCGCGAACGCCCGCAGCTCCTCGAAGCTCGCTGGGGGCCGCTTCCGCAGGGTCCCGTGCAGGGCGTAGACCTCGGCGAGGCTGGTCAGCCGGGTCTGGGTGACGGTCCCCTCCGGGGTGACCGCGTCCGGGTGCCGGCTCGGCGAGGCCAACAGGTACACCGCGACCCCCGCCCCGGCCGCCAGGACGAGGAACCCGGCCAGCACCCCGTACCGCGCCCGGTCCTTCACGACGGCCTCCCGGTCCGGGCGGGGTTCAGTTGATCCAGGACGTGTCGGGGACGTTGCCGTCCTTCCAGAAGATCATCGCCTCGTAGGTGGCCTGCGGGACGCCGTACCGCAGCACCCGGACCCCCCCGTCGGCCCACAGGACCGGCATCCCGCCCGGGTGGGACGAGCCGGTGACCAGGTTGGCCGCGTGGCAGTTCCCCTGCGACACGGTCCCGGACCCGGAGGTGGCGCACCCGGTGCCGGCCGGCGGGTCGGGGGTCGGGTCGACGAAGTCCTGCTGCGGGGACGAGGTCAGCCGGGTGAACCCGAGCAGGGTCTCCGGGTGCCCGACGGACGAGGTCCCGGCCCAGAAGCTGTTGTGCCCGCCGTTCTGGGCCACCTTGCCGTAGTCCTGCGGGTCCAGCCCCTTGTGGGCGAGCAGGATGGTGTTGCTCGTCCCGTCCGCGGACGTGACCTGGTTGAGCTTGATCGTCTTGCCGGTCGAGCTGAACGAGTACGTGGGGACGATCCCGAACAGGGCGCTCAGGGAGCGGAACCCGACGTAGTCGACCGCCCCGCGGTTGTCCCGGATGCGGCGGCTCGGGCAGGTGTAGATCGGGACCAGGTTCATCCGGACCGAGTCCCACCCCGCGTTCACCCCACCCGGGTGGTTGATCGCGTCGTTGTACATGTTCTCCTGCTCGACCCCGGGCAGGAGGTGGCACCAGGCGGTTACCCCCTTGGCGTGGCTGAACTGCGGGAGGGCGCCGGCCACGTCGTGGTGCCGGTGGACGGCGAGCCCGATCTGCTTCATGTTGTTGACGCACCGGGTGCGGGCCGCCGCCTCCCGGACCTTCTGCACGGCCGGGAGTAGTAACCCGACCAGGATCGCGATGATCGCGATCACGACCAGCAACTCGATCAGCGTGAAGGCGCGACGAACGGGTACGGGACGGGGACGCATATCACCCTCGGGAAGAAAGGGTAAGGAGTGGCGGTTGGGGTGGGCTGTCGGAGCAGGCCGGCTCGGGGGGTCGGGCGCTCGGTATACCGAATACCAACTGTAACCACACCCCCTTGGATCAGGGAAGAGGAATTTGATGAGATCCGATTTTCTGTGGGGTGGGGCGAAATGAACCGGGCCGCCACTTGGGCGGCCCGGCCCGACTATCCGGCCGAGGATCGGGCGTCACTTCTCCTCGACGATGTCGCCCTTGGTGCTGGCGACGATCTTGACCAACTCGTCGATCTCGGCCTGGGGGACGTTGTACTTCTTCAGGGTGGCGACGAGGTGCCCGGCCAGCGCCCCGAACTCGGCGTCGGTGATCTTCATCCCGGCGTGGGCCGTCTTCATGTCCCGCCCGGTGTACTTCAGCGGCCCCCCGGACACCGCGCTGACCAGCTCGACCAGCTGCTGCTCCAGCGTCTCCACCCCCTTCGCGTCCAGCTTGTACTTCCCCCCCCGCAGGAAGTCCACCTTCGGGTCGGTCGCGGCGGCGGCCACGAAGTCCTTCACGACCGCCCGGACCGCCTTCTCACCGCCGAGCCGGTCCCACAGCGCCTTCTTCGCCGCCGGCTCCTTCGGGTCCGCCCCCTTCCCCTCGACGATGTCCGGCTTGGTGCCGGCGACGATCTTCACCAGCTCGTCGATCTCGGCCTGCGGGACGTTGAACTTCTTCAGGGTGGCGACCAGGTGGCCGGCCAGCGCCCCGAACTCGGCGTCGGTGATCTTCATCCCGGCGTGGGCCGTCTTCATGTCCCGGCCGGTGTACTTCAGCGGCCCGCCGCCGACCGCGCTGACTAGCTCCACCAGGTGCTGCTCGAGTTGCTCGACCCCCTTGGCGTCGAGCTTGTACTTCCCGCCCCGGAGGAAGTCGACCTTCGGGTCGGTCGCGGCCGCCCCGACGAAGTCGTGGACGACCGCCCGGACCGCCTTCTCGCCCCCGAGCCGGTCCCACAGGCTCTTCTTCCCGACCGGGGTCGGCGCGGCCCCCTCGACGATGTCCTTCCGGGTGGAGGCGACGGCCTTGAGCAACTCGTCCGCCTCGGCCTGCGGGACGTTGAACTTCTTCAGGGTGGCGACCAGCACCCCGGCGATGGCGTCGAACTCGGCGTCGGTGATCTTCATCCCGGCGTGGCTGGTCTTCATGTCCCGGCCGGTGTACTTCAGCGGCCCGCCCGACACCGCGCTGACCAGCTCGACCAGGTACTGCTCGAGCTGGGCCACCGCCTTCGCGTCCGGCTTGTACTTCCCGTCCCGGAAGAAGTTCACCTTCGGCTCCTCGGCCGCCGCCAGGACGAAGTCGTGGACCACCGCCCGGACCGCCTTCTCCCCGCCGAGCCGGTCCCACAGCGACTTCTTCCCGGCCGCCCCCGGGTTCGGGGCGATCTCGTTCTGGATCTCGTCCAGGGCCTCGCGGAGGACGAACGCCCCGTCGGCCGCCCGCAGCCCGCGGGCCTTGTCCAGCTTGTCCTTGACGGTGGCGGCCAGCTTCGGGCGGTGGTCCAGGAGCGGCTGGAGGGCCATCAGCGCCCCCTGGTACAGGCGGAAGCACTCCTCGTGCTTCCCCTTGTTGAAGATCTCGGTCCCGAGCAGGGCGGCGTCGTACGCCGCCTTGACCGCCCGCCGGTCGAGTTCGGCCCGGTCCAGGGGGCGGTCGTCCGCCCGCCCGACCGCCCCGAGTGCCGCCGCCAGCGCCAGCGCGGCCAGAACCCGTGCCCGCATGTCCGTGCCCTCCGTGAAGCGTGTGGTTGTCGGCCGGTCCGGGGGCCAGTCTATCCGGACCCGCGGCCGGGGGTCAGCCCCGAACCGATTTCCGCATACCGCCTCGGTCCGGTGGGGCAGGCATTCCTGCCTGCCTGGTGACCGAAGGCAGGCAGGAATGCCTGCCCCACCGGACCAGGGCACGACCGAATTCCGCGGTCCGGTGAATCCGGACCTCGCCGCGGCGTATCGTACCTGGGAGGGAGGTGCGAACCCATCATGAATTACGACTTCGAACCCCGCCGCCCGCGCCCCGCCCCCGAGACCTCCGGGGCGACCCGGTCGCTCCTGCTCGTCGTCCTCGGAATGCTCCTCGCCGGCGGCGCCCTGTGGGGCCTCGACGCCTACCGGGCCCGCCAGGCCGAGCCGCTCAACGACCCGGACGCCAGGCCCCGCGAGGCCGCCCCCGCCGTCCCTCTCGACCGGGACGAGGCCGAGGCCGTCGACCTGTTTAAGAAGGTCAAGGGGAGCGTGGTGAACGTCGACCTCGTCCAGCAGGTCCGCCGGGCCGCGTGGGACGACCGCCCGGCCGAGCAGCCGGCCGGCACCGGGTCCGGGTTCGTCTGGGACGACGCCGGCCGGATCGTCACCAACTACCACGTGATCGAGGCCGCCACCCGCCGCCCGGACCTGACCGTCCGGGTGGTGCTGGCGGACCGGACGGCGTACGAGGCGGTGCTGGTCGGGGCCGACCCGGGGAACGACCTGGCGGTCCTCCAGTTCGCCCCGCACAACCGCCCGCCGAAGGACAAGGTCCGGAAGATCGCGGTCGGCACGTCGGCCGACCTGGAGGTCGGGCAGAAGGCGTACGCGATCGGCAACCCGTACGGGCTCAGCCTGACCATGACCAAGGGGATCATCTCCGCCCTGAACCGGTCGATCAAGTCGGCCGGCGGGGGCGAGATCCACGAGGTCATCCAGACCGACGCCCCGATCAACCCGGGGAACTCCGGCGGCCCGCTGCTGGACAAGGCCGGCCGGCTGATCGGGGTGAACACGGCGATCGCCAGCGCAGTCCCGAACGGCGGGAACGTCGGGATCGGGTTCGCCATCCCGGTCGACACGGTCAACCAGGTGGTGACGCAGATCATCCAGTCCGGGCGGGTGTTGCGCCCGGACCTGGGGGTGAAGCTGTTCGACCAGCAGCGGCTCCGCCGGGCGCGGTACGACCACGGGGTGATGGTCGAGTCGGTCGTCCCGAACGGGCCGGCGGCGAAGGCCGGGCTGCGCGGGGTGCGGGTCGACCCGCGGGCCGGGAAGTTCGAGCCGGGCGACCTGATCGTCGGGGTCAACGACCAAGTGGTTGATACCGTCGAGGACTTCCAGCGGGCCGTCCGCGGGCTGAAGCCGGGCGAGACGGCGAAGGTGAAGGTCGTGCGGAAGGACGGGGAGCAGGAGGTGACTCTGACGGTCGGCGGAGCGTGACAAGGGGAATCGTCTGAATTCCGACGGGCCGCTTGCCGATCCCCCGGGGGTCGCTATACTTCGAGCGCTGCCGGATGGTCGGCAGAACCTCTCCCCGACCGCGACGAGCGGCGGGCCCTCGGAAGGGTTTGTCATGGGCAGTCGTGGCGTACTCTCGGACGTGGTGGACTTCATCGAGGAGTTGAAGCTCCGCCGGTGGGCGCGGGAGAATTACGTGGCCGCCGGTGAGCGCGACGCCGGCTGGCACCCGATCATCCTGGAGGAGATGCGCCGCAAGGACGGGGAGGTGAGCGAGGCCGTGCTGGTCAGCTGACCCCCCGCCGCGACCGCCGCCGGCGTGTCCTTCCGTTCGAGAGGGGCACGCCCTCTGTTTTTTCCGGGCGAACCGCGACCGTCCCGCCGCGACCCCTCAGGTGTCAGACCGCAGACACCCCTCGCCGGGCCGCACCTGAGGGGTCGCGGCGGGACGGTCGCGGTTCGCCCGGCCCAGGTAGGAGGCCGTCATGGGGTTCTTCGCCGGCCGGGTGGCGTTCCTGCGGTTCCAGGTGAACGGCCCGGCCCCGCGGCTGTTCGACGAGGAGCACCTCGACCGCCTCTCGGACCGCCAGGCCGGGCGGCAGCGGGTCGCCCCGGCCGACGGGGTCGAGACCGGGTGGACGGCCGGCGACCACGTCCTCGACACCGACTTCCACCTCGCCAAGAACGTCATCAACGACACCCTCGCGTTCGACCTCCGGGTCGACACGGACAAGCTCCCCGGCGACCTGCTGCGGGCGTACGCCGCGGTCGAGCTGAAGGCGCTGACGAAGAACAACCCGAGCGGGTTCCCGAGCGCCCGGCAGAAGCGGGAGGCGAAGGAGGCGGCCCGGGAGCGGCTGGAGCTGGAGGCGAAGGACGGGCGGTACCGGAAGCGGAAGTGCATTCCGGTGCTGTGGGACCGGCTGTCGAACGAGGTGTTGTTCGGGGCCACGTCCGCGACGCACGTCGACCGGCTGTGCAGCCTGTTCGAGCAGACGTTCGGGGTCGGGATCGAGTGCGTGACGGCCGGCCGGCGGGCGTACCACCTGGCCGAGCTGAACGCCCGGACGCGGATGGTCGACGACTCGTCCCCGAGCCTGTTCGTCCCCGGGTTCACCCCGCCGGACCTGGCGTGGATCGCAGACGACAGCAGCCGGGACTTCGTCGGGAACGAGTTCCTGCTGTGGCTGTGGTACCACACCGACGTGCAGTCCGACACGGTGCCGCTGGCGGACGGGTCGGAGGTGACGGTGATGCTGGCCCGGACGCTGACGCTGGAGTGCCCGCGCGGCCAGACCGGTCACGAGACGATCACGAGCGAGGGGCCGACCCGGCTGCCGGAGGCGCGGCGGGCGGTGCAGAGCGGGAAGCTGCCGCGGAAGGCGGGGCTGACGCTGGTCCGGCACGGGGACCAGTACGAGTGCGCGCTGCACGCGGAGACGCTGGCGGTGGCGGGGGGTAAGCTGCCGCCGCCGGACGAGAGTGTGACGGACGCCCGGGCGAAGCTGGACGACCGGGCGGCGCAGCTGCGCGGCCTGGTCGAGACGCTGGACCTGTTGTACGACGCGTTCGGGCAGAAGCGGTTCGGGAAGGAGTGGGAGTCGGAGCTGACCGGGATGCAGAAGTGGCTGAAGCGGGAGGAGCGGCGGGCGGCGTGACCGCCCGCCGCGCCCCGGAAGGAGTCAGCGGCCACCGAACACGCCCGCCGGCGGGAAGGAACTCGGAGCGGGCGGCGGGGGGGTTAGCTCGGCCGGCGGGGCCCCCAGGTCGTCCTTCGCCAGCGGGGTTTCGTTCCGGACCCGGGCGACGAACCCGGCGCCGGAGACCCACAGCTCGTCGCCGGACTGGGTCAGTTCGTCGACGACCTCGCCCTCGCCCAACGGCAGGGTCTTCTTCCAGCACGTCGCCGCGGTCTTCGGGTCCAGCCGGTAGAGCACCCGGCTGGCGACCACGTACACGGCCCGGGCGGTCGCGACCGGCGTCGCGGCCACCTCGGCGGGCAGGTCCCGCACCCACAGTTGCTGGCCGAGGCCGAGTTGCCGGCCGACGAGCATGTTCGCACCGTTCGACCCCCTCAGCCCGGCGTACGCGGTGTGGCCGCGGACCCCCGCCGGGGCAGTGAGCTTGACGCTCGGGAACACCTCGGACCGGCCCGGGGCGGTGACGGACGCGAGGTGCGCCCCCGACAGGACGACGCCGTCCGGATGCACGGCCGGACGGTCGAGGGTGCCCCCCGGGGACGGGTGGGACCACTTCGGCTGACCCGTCGCCAGGGACGAGCACTCCACCCCGGCCCGGAATGTGTATAGCTT
>PNKH01000144.1 GCA_013822345.1 Isosphaera sp. | reverse complement strand
GATTCACGGGTAGGTGGCAGAGCGGTCAATTGCACCAGACTGTAAATCTGGCCTCCTCGGAGTTCGGGGGTTCGAATCCCTCCCTACCCACTCGGTACGCGGGTGTAGCTCAGCGGTAGAGCTCTTGCCTTCCAAGCAAGATGTCGTGGGTTCAAATCCCATCGCCCGCTCTGGCCGGGGCCGGCCGCCAGGCGTAGGTTTGCCAGGGTCGGTTGCGCCGGGGGCCGTCCGGGCGGCGACGCCCATCCCGCTGCTGTAGCTCAGCTGGTAGAGCACCTCCTTGGTAAGGAGGAGGTCATGGGTTCGAGTCCCATCAGCAGCTCTCGGACCTGACCGGACCCCATCGGCCGACACGGGAGAGTAGTCCGACACGCCGGGGCCGGGGGCGCCAGCCGCCGCCCGGCCCCGCCACACCACCGGGGCCAACCCGCGAGGAGCGAGCAGCGATGGCTAAGGGGACTTTCGAGCGGACCAAGCCGCACGTCAACGTCGGCACCATCGGCCACATCGACCACGGCAAGACCACCCTGACCGCGGCGATCATGGCCCGGAACGCCCACCTGAACAAGCTCAAGGACTTCAAGACCTACGCCGAGATCGCCAAGGGCGGGATCGTCCGGGACGCGAACAAGACGGTCACCATCGCCGTCTCCCACGTCGAGTACGAGTCGAACGACCGGACCCTCGGCGCGGCCCCGGCGTACAAGGACCTGCTCGACTACCCGGAGATGGAGAAGATCGACTACTCCCAGCCGATCAAGGGGCGGCACTACGCCCACATCGACTGCCCCGGGCACGCCGACTACATCAAGAACATGATCACCGGCGCCGCCCAGATGGACGCCGCCATCCTGGTGGTCGCCGCCGACGACGGCCCGATGCCCCAGACCCGCGAGCACATCCTGCTCGCCAAGCAGGTCGGGGTGCCGCGGATCGTGGTCTACATGAACAAGTGCGACAAGGCCGACCCGGAGCTCCTCCCGCTCGTCGTGATGGAACTCCGCGAGCTCCTGAACAAGTACGAGTTCCCCGGCGACACCATCCCGATCGTGTACGGCCGGTCGAAGGAGGCCCTGGAGAACGCGACCACCGACAACCCGGGGTCGCTGTCGGTCGACGCCCTGATGTTCGCCCTGGACACCTTCGTCCCGCTCCCGCAGCGGGAGGAGGACAAGCCGCTCTTGATGTCGGTCGAGGACGTGTTCTCGATCAAGGGCCGCGGCACCGTGGCGACCGGTCGGGTCGAGCGCGGGACCGCCCGGGTCGGGGACGACGTCGAGATCATCGGGCTGCGGAAGGACAACGTCAAGACGGTCATCACCGGCCTCGAGATGTTCCAGAAGACCCTGGACAAGGCGATCGCCGGGGACAACGTCGGGGCGCTGCTCCGGGGCATCGACCGGGACGGGATCGAGCGCGGCCAGGTCATCGCCAAGCCGGGGTCGATCACCCCGCACACGAAGTTCGAGGCCAACATCTACGTCCTGTCCAAGGACGAGGGCGGGCGGCACACCCCGTTCTTCTCGGGGTACAAGCCGCAGTTCTACTTCCGGACCACGGACGTGACCGGGTCGATCACCCTGCCGCAGGGGGTCGAGATGTGCATGCCCGGGGACAACGTCAAGGTGTCCGTCGAGCTGATGGAGGGGATGCCGGTCGCCATGGACGAGGGCCTGCGGTTCGCCATCCGCGAGGGCGGCCGGACCGTCGGGTCCGGGGTGGTGACGAAGATCCTGGCTTAGTCCTTGGTCCTTGGTCCTTGGTCCTTAGTCCTTGGCGAGATGTTCGGCAACCCGCGTCCGGTCCCCGGATAGGCAAGCCGAACGCGAACGACCAAGGACTAATGACCAAGGACCAGGGACCGCTAGGAGCGTAGCTCAACGGTAGAGCATCGGTTTCCAAAACCGGCGGTTGGGGGTTCGAATCCCTCCGCTCCTGCCTCACGGAGTTTCACGTTTCCCGTTGAACGGTTCTCGTTCCGGACCTGGTACTCAACCCCCCCGGTCGGTCTTCAACGCGAAACGTCCGGCGCGGGACTCGAACCGAATCAAGGCCGGCCCGGTCCCGGAGTAGCCCGGGGCGCGGGCCGGTCGGGTCGTTGGGGGCCGGCCCCGGCCGGCCCGGACGGACGCCGACGGACAGCGGAAAGGACGTAGGCATGGCCACCGCCGTTGAACCCGGTTCCCAGCCCCGCACCCCGGCCCCGCCGGCGAGCCTGCTGCTCGCCAGCGCCATCGGGGCGGTCTACGTGGCCGCCGCCCTCGCGGTCGCCTTCCGGTTCCTCCCGACGTTCTGGGCGGAGTACGCCGCGCCCCGCGCCGGGTACTACGGCCGCCCGGTCCTGCCGGTCTCCCAGATCGTCGTCTTCCTCGGGCTGGTCTGGGTCGGCCGCCGGCTGCTGCTCGACAACGCCCCGAAGGGGGTCCACGGCGGCGTCTTCCTGGTCATCTCGGCGGCGGTCACGGTCTTCTTCCTGTGGCGGGCGCTGGCCCTGAACGTCGGCGAGGGCGTCGGCCAGATCGTCGCCGGGGTGTTCGCCGCCGTCCTCGTGTTCTTCGCCTTCCGGTTCCTGTCCGGGCCGACCGGGACCGGGTGGATGGTGGCGCTGGAGGAGCAGGGGTGGTTCAGCACCGCCGGGTACAAGTCGTCCCTGGGGCAGAAGGCCCGGCGGCTGACCATCCTCGGCATCCTGCTGCTCGGCGGGACCGGGATCTACTCCCTGTGGGTCGCCCGGACGCTCCCGGAGAACTGGGCCCTGGCCCTGCCGTTCGAGAACCCGGGCTCGGTCACCGTCCTGCCGGACGCCCAGTCGATGGTCCCCGGGCTGCTCCTGGCCCTGACCCTGTGGGTGGCGTTCCGGGCGGTGAACATCCCGTCGTTCGCCGAGTTCCTCATCGCCACCGAGGCGGAGATGAACAAGGTGTCGTGGACCCCGAAGCGGCGGCTCGCCCAGGACACGGTGGTGGTCCTCACCACGACCCTGATCATGGTCCTGTTCCTGCTCGTGGTCGACCTGTTCTGGGGGGCGCTGCTGAGCCACCGGTGGGTCGGGGTGCTCCCCGCCCCGAAGGACGACAAGGGCAAGACCGTGCAGGCCAAGCAGGAGTGGTGACCCCCGGCCGGACTCGCCCGCGAGGCGGCACCCCGGTGCCGGACCTGCCATGACCGCCGACGACCCCGAACCCCGCACGCTCCCCCCGGCCGACCAGGCGACCCCGACCCCCGAGCCGGTCACCGAACCCCGGGCCGAGGCGACCACCCCGGAACCGACGGACGCCGAGCCGCCCGCCGCCGACCCGGTGCGGGAGCCGGAGCCCGCGGTCGAGGTGGTGGCCGCCGGGTCCGAGGCCGTGGCGCTCGAACAGCCGAGCCCGGTCGCCCCCGACGCGCCGGCCGAACCGGAGGCGGTCGCCGAGCCGGAGGCCGCGCCCCCGCCGGAGCCTGAACCGGAACCCGAGCCGGTGACCGCCGTCGCCGACGAGGCGCCCGTCGGGCCGACTGACGAGGTCGTGGCCGCGGCCCCCGAGTCGCCGCCGCCTCCGCCGCCGGTCGCGGAGGCCGAGCCGGTGGCGCCGCCCGAACCGGAACCGCCGGCGGCCGAGGCCGAGGTTCCGCTGCCCCCGGCGGAAGCCGAGCCGGCGCCCGCCCGGCCCGCACCGAAGCGGGCGCGGAAGCCGAAGGCGGCCGCGCCCGTCGCCGAGGCGGAACCCGCGGCCGAGGTCGCGGCGCTGGCGGCCGCCCCCGCCGCGGTCGCGCTCGCCGAGCCGGACGCGGCCCCGGCCGAGGGCGAGCCGGCCGAGCCGGCCGAGCCGGCGCCGCCGAGCAACAAGCGGTGGTACGCGGTCAAGGTGCAGAGCGGGCGGGAGGAGTCGATCAAGGCGGCGATCGAGCGGAAGGTGAAGATCGAGGGGCTGGAGGAGTACTTCGGCCAGATCGTCATCCCGGTCGAGGAGGTGATCGTCAAGAAGAAGGTGCGGGTCAAGAACAAGAAGACCGGGGAGACGACGACGCAGGAGAAGAACGTCACCAAGTACCAGAAGAAGTTCCACGGGTACCTGTTCACCGAGGTCGAGTTCAACGACCAGATCCTGTACGTGTTCCGGGAGACCTCGGGGGTCGGGGACTTCGTCGGGGCGAGCCTGAAGCGGGCCCCGGCCCCGATGACCGAGTCGGAAGTGCAGTCGATGCTGACCGGGGTGCCCGACCCGAACCGCCGCAAGGGCGGCAAGCCCGGCGGGAAGGTGGTCGTCAAGCTCGACTTCGAGAAGGGCGACAAGGTGCGGATCAAGAGCGGGGCGTTCACCGGGTCGGAGGGCGAGGTGAAGGTGATCACCGAGCCGAAGGACCCGACCGAGACGCCGAAGGTGACGGTCGAGGTCACCTTCTGGGGCCGCCCGGTCCCGGTCGAGGTGGACTACTGGGAAGTGGACAAGGTGTAGGTGGCGGGTTGGTAGGGTCGCCGCTCGCGGCGTTGCGGCGGTGCCCGCAACGCCGCGAGCGGCGGGACAGAAACCGACGACCCTGGTCCGGCGCGCGCGGCAGGGCGTCAGGGGGGCATCATGGCGAAGCAGGTGACGGCGTACGTGAAGTTGCAGTGCCCGGGCGGGTCGGCGACGCCGGCCCCGCCGGTCGGCCCCGCCCTGGGTGCCCACGGCGTGAACATCGGGATGTTCGTCAAGCAGTTCAACGACAAGACGAACACGCCGGACAAGAAGGGGCTGATGCTCCCGGTGATCATCACCGTGTACTCGGACCGGAGCTTCGAGTTCAAGATCAAGAGCCCGCCGGCGGCGGTGCTGATCAAGCTGGCGGCGAAGATCCCGGCCGGGAAGAAGCAGGGGAAGGAAGTGATCCCGGCGGACGCCAAGAAGGGCGGCAAGTACAAGGGGTTCTCGCTGACCAAGAAGCAGGTCGCCGAGATCGCCCAGGCGAAGCTCGCCGACCTGAACGCCCGGGACGTGGAGCACGCCGCGCGGATCATCGAGGGGACCGCCCGGAGCATGGGGATCACCATCCAGGCGTGAACCCCCGGTCCGCCGCCGGCGTCAAGTGAATTCCCGGCTTTTCCGGTGGCCGGCCCGGTCGCGCGTCCGTAGCACAGAACTTCTACCGCACCACCCGGCCCTGTGCCCGGGTGGGAGGGGCTGTGTTCCCCGCCGGGAGCGCCCCCGCCAAGGGAGTCCGAACGAGTCATGGGTAAGGAAAAGGACCAGGCCCCGGACACGGCGGCCCCGGCACCCGCCGCCGCCCCCGCCGGCCCGCCCGCCGCCGTCACCCCCCCCGCCGAGGTCGCGGCCGCCGACAAGCCCGCCGCCGCACCCGCCGAGAAGCCGGGCGACGAGGCCGCGCTGCCGACCGCCAAGACGAAGAAGAAGCCCGGCGTCCCGCCGCGGCGCGGGAAGAAGCTGCGGAACCACCTGCGGAACGTCACCAAGAAGCTCCGCGAGGTCGGGGCGATGCCGGTCCGGCAGGCGGTCGCCGAGCTGAAGAAGCTGAAGCGGGCGAAGTTCGACGAGACGGTCGAGGTGCACATCAACCTCGGGATCGACGTGACCCAGTCGGACCAGATGGTCCGCGGGGCGATCCCGCTGCCGCACGGGATCGGCAAGGCCGTCCGGGTGGCGGTGTTCGCCCAGGGCGACAACGTCGCCAAGGCGAAGGCCGGCGGGGCGGACGTGGTCGGGGCGGCCGACCTCGTCGAGCGGATCCAGAAGGAGAACTTCCTCGACTTCGACGTGGTCATCGCCACCCAGGACATGATGGCGATGGTGTCCCGGCTCGGGAAGGTGCTCGGCCCGCGCGGGCTGATGCCGACCCCGAAGGCCGGGACGGTGGTCCCGCTGACCGGGGACCTGGCCGCCGCCGTCCGCGAGTTCAAGGCCGGCAAGGTCGAGTACCGGTCCGACAAGACCGGGCAGGTCCACGCCGGGGTCGGGAAGATGAGCTTCGACGACCAGAAGCTGGTCGAGAACATCACCGTCTTCGTCGACCAGGTCCGGGCCGCCAAGCCGTCCGGGGTGCGGGGGAACTTCATCAACGGTGTCGTGCTGTCCGCCACCATGTCCCCGGGCATCCCGGTGACGTTTTAGTCCTTAGTCATCAGTCCTTGGTCCTTCGTCATCAACCCCGGTACCGCGTGCGGTGCCCGGGGCGGGGCGGTGACCGAGGACCAAGGACTAATGACCAATGACTAAGGACTAAAGGGATGAGCAAGAAGATCAAGGAACTGGAGCTGGACACGCTGCGGGCGGCGTTCAAGGGCGTGCGGGACATGGTCCTGCTCCAGCCGCTGAAGGTCGACGCGGCCACCGACTTCGAGATGCGGAAGAAGCTGCGCGAGAAGAAGATCCGCGTCAAGATGGTGAAGAACAGCCTGACCAAGAAGGTGTTCACCGAGAACGGGGTGGCGGTCGACCCGGGGAGCGGCCCGACCCTCCTGATCTGGGGGGCGGACAGCGTCAAGGAGTTGGCGACGACGGTCACGGCCCTGCTCAAGGAGCTGAAGAAGGACCCGAAGGCGCCCGAGAAGTTCAAGGTCAAGACGGCCGTCTCCGAGGGCCAGCCGGTCACCCTCGACGTGGCGGCGACGCTGCCGACCCGGAAGGAGGCGATCGGCGGGCTCCTGGCCGCGATCCTCGGCCCGGCGTCCGCGGTCGTCGGCTGCCTGACCGGCCCGGCGAACAACCTGGCCGGCATCCTGAAGGCGATCGAGGACAAGGCCCCGGCCGGCGGCGACGCCCCGGCCCCCGCCGCCGGCTGACGCGAACCGACCGGGCGGCCGGGCCGTCCGTCAATCAAGCCAAGCTATTACGCCTCCCGCCGGGCCGCTTCACCCGGCACGTCATCGAAAGGGACCGAGCCATGCCGAGCGTTGACGAACTGGTCGACACGATCGCGAACCTGACGATCGCCCAGGCGGTCGAGTTGAAGAACAAGATCAAGGAGAAGTACGGCATCGAGCCCGCCGGCGGCGGGGTCATGATGGCCGGCCCGATGCCCGGCGCGGGCGGCGGTGCGGCGGCCGCCCCGGAGGCACCGAAGCCCGAGGCGACCGAGTTCAACGTCGTCCTGGAGGGCGGGTTCGAGGCGGCCAAGAAGGTCGGGATCATCAAGGTGGTCCGCGAGATCACGGGTCAGGGCCTGGCCGAGGCGAAGGCGACCGTCGAGGGCGCCCCGAAGAACATCAAGGAGGGGGTCGACAAGAAGACCGCCGAGGACGTGAAGAAGAAGATCGAGGACGCCGGCGGGAAGGTGACCATCAAGCCGGTCGAGTGAGTTCCGTTAATTCCGACCGGATTGTCGGGCTAGCAAAAAAAATGCCCCGCGGGTGTGGAATTTCTCCGCACCCCCGGGTATGATGTCTCTTGGCGGTAAAGTCGACCGTTTTTACGGCCCCGTGCCCTCGTCCCCACCACCGCGGGAGGGGCGGCCGGGTCGACCCGCGAAGCCAGTGGTGACAATGCGCGCGACCCACTCGCTCCGATGCGGCGTTCTCCTCCGACCACTCACCGTGCCGTTCCACCCGGGAATACCGTCCCGCCCCGGCGACCTCGCCCCGCCGGCGGCCGCCCGTAGTGCCCGCGTCCAATAACCCCCCCCGCCGTCCGACGCAAGCCCGTTGCCACCGGGGCAACGCCGCCGCGTCGGCGCACCCGCGTTCCGCCGGTGGTCAGCGGTCCGTGGTCAGTGGTCGGTAAAGACCAAGATGCCGGGGTCTTTACCGACCACTGACCACGGACCGCTAACCACTCGGCAGGGAAGGAGCAACCCCGATGCCCATCCCGGCCCAGCGCATCATCGTCCCGACCGCCGAGCGGAACTTCGGCCGGTTCGGCGACGCCGTCGACGTCCCGGACCTGACCGAGGTCCAGACCCGGTCGTACGACCGGTTCCTCCAGCTCGACGTGGCGTACGACCGGCGGACCGTGTCCGGCCTCGAGGGGGTGCTGAAGGAGATCTTCCCGATCGAGAGCTACGACAAGAAGATCGCCCTGGAGTACATCAAGTACGACCTCGGCAAGCCGCGGTACGACCCGGACGAGTGCCGCCAGCTCCGCCTCACCTACGGCCGCCCGTTCCGCGTCTGGCTCCGCCTCCGCAAGTCCGACGGGACCGCCGTCGAGGAGGAGGTGTACCTCGGGGACATGCCGATCATGATCGGCGGCGGCGAGTTCATCATCAACGGGGCCGAGCGGGTCGTCGTCTCCCAGCTGCACCGCAGCCCCGGCGTCGACTTCGTCGTCTCCCGGGAGGCCGACAAGGACCTCCACTCCTGCCGCATCATCCCCGAGCGCGGCAGCTGGATCGAGATCAACTGCACCAAGAAGGACACCCTCGGGGTCCGGATCGACCAGAGCGGCAAGTTCTCCGCCCTGACCCTGCTCCGGGCGATGGACCCGGCCTACGGCACCACCGCCAGCATCCTCCAGGAGTTCCTCCCGGTCGAGAGGCTGAAGTTCGGCAAGGACCCGACCGCCGCCCGGGCGAAGCTCGTCGGCGACCCCGAGGCCGGGGTCATGCCGATGATCGCGGCCGAGGACGTGATCGACCCGGAGACCGGCGAGGTGTACCTCGACGCCGGCAAGCCGTTCACCGCCGACAAGGCCGACAAGGCGATCCTGGCGAACATCCACGAACTGCAGGTCATCGCCTACCCGAAGGACCCGATCGTCCTGAACTCGCTGAACGAGGACGGGACCGACAGCCACGAGGCGGCGCTGCTGAAGATCTACCAGCGGCTCCGGCCCGGCAACCCGGCCCAGCTCGAGAAGGCCCGGGAGCTGTTCAAGGAGAAGTTCCAGGACGCCAACCGGTACCGCCTCGGCCGGGTCGGCCGGTTCCGGATCAACCGGAAGTTCGACCAGAACGTCCCCGAGACGGAGATGACCCTGCGGGCGGTCGACTTCGTCAACTCGATGAAGTACCTGCTCGACCTCCGCGCCCACAAGGGCGGGGTGGACGACATCGACCACCTCGGCAACCGCCGCCTCCGCACCATCGACGAGCTGGCCGCCGACGAACTCCGCAAGGGCTTCCTCAAGCTCCGGCGGACGGTCCAGGAGCGGATGGCGATCCGCGACCAGCAGGACATGAGCCCGCGCACCCTCATCAACCCGAAGAGCGTCAGCGCCGCGATCGAGTACTTCTTCGGCCGGAGCGAGCTGAGCCAGGTCGTCGACCAGACCAACCCGCTGGCGCAGCTCACCCACGAGCGGCGGCTGTCGGCCCTCGGGCCGGGCGGGCTGAACCGGAAGCGGGCCGGGTTCGAGGTGCGCGATGTCCACATCTCGCACTACGGCCGGATCTGCCCGATCGAGACGCCGGAAGGCACGAACATCGGCCTGATCTCGTCCCTCTCGATCTACGCCGAGATCGACGACTACGGGTTCCTCACCACCCCGTACAAGAAGGTCGGGCACAAGAAGCTGACCGACGAGGTGGTGCGGCTGCGGGCGGACGAGGAGTCGCAGGCGGTGCTCGCCCCGGCCGACATCCCGACCGAGGGGGACAAGATCACCGCCGCCCAGGTGAACGGCCGGTTCAACGGCGACCTGCAGCTGATCCCGTCGGACAAGGTGCAGTACATCGACGTGTCCCCGAAGCAGATGGTCGGGGTGAGTGCCGGGCTGATCCCGTTCCTGGAGCACGACGACGCGAACCGGGCGCTGATGGGGTCGAACATGCAGCGGCAGGCGGTGCCGCTGTTGATCCCGGAGCCGGCCCTGGTGTCGACCGGGCTGGAGGTCGAGGTCGCCCGGCACAGCGGGATGCTGGTCCGGGCCCAGGAGGACGGCACGGTCGTCTACGTCGACGCGGAGCGGATCAAGCTGGAGGAGAAGGACAAGATCGTCCGGGAGTACGTGCTGCGGAAGTACCACGGGCTGAACGAGCGGACCTGCCTGAACCAGAAGCCGATCGTGGCGATGGGGCAGAAGGTGAAGAAGGGCCAGGTGATGGCCGACGGGGCGGCGACCCGCAACGGCGAGCTGGCGCTGGGCCGGAACGTGCTGGTCGCGTTCATGTCGTGGGAGGGGTACAACTTCGAGGACGCGATCATCATCAGCGAGCGGCTGGTGAAGAACGACACCTACACCTCGATCCACATCGAGGAGTTCGACATCGAGATCCGGGAGACGAAGCTCGGCAAGGAGGAGTTCACCCGGGACATCCCGAACGTCAGCCCGAAGGCCCTGTCGAACCTGGACGAGCACGGCGTCGTCCAGTTGGGGACGTACGTCCGGCCCGGCGACATCCTGGTCGGCAAGGTGTCGCCGAAGTCGCGGTCGGAGCTGACCCCGGAAGAGAAGCTGCTGCACGCGATCTTCGGCCGGGCCGGGGAGGACGTGAAGAACGACAGCCTGGAGGTGCCGTCGGGGGTGGAGGGGATCGTGATCGCGGCCCACCGGTTCAGCCGGCGGGCGAGCATGAGCGAGGACGAGAAGAAGGAGCTGGCCCGGCAGGAGAAGGACATCAACGAGTCCTACGGGGAGAAGATCGCCGCCCAGTTCCGCGAGTTCGTCGAGGCCCTCGGCGAGGTGCTGGACAAGAAGGAGCTGAAGGACCCGAACACCGGCAAGCCGCTCGGGAGCGAGAAGGACGACGCGGCGGTCGCCGGCCAGGCGAAGACGTTCAAGCTCGAGAACCTGGACGTCCGCAGCCCGGAGCACCAGAAGAAGGCCCAGAAGATTTACAACCGGCACTGGGAGCGGATCCAGTTCTTCATCGACGAGCAGGAGCGGAAGCTGAACTCGCTGAAGCGCGGCGACGAGCTGCAGAGCGGGGTGCAGCAGATGGTGAAGGTGTACGTCGCCACCAAGCGGGTGATCTCGGTCGGCGACAAGATGGCCGGCCGGCACGGGAACAAGGGGGTCATCTCGAAGGTGCTGCCCGAGGAGGACATGCCGTTCCTGAAGGACGGGACGGCGGTCGACATCCTCCTGAACCCGCTCGGCGTGCCGAGTCGGATGAACGTCGGCCAGATCCTGGAGACGCACCTGGGGTACGCGGCGGCGAAGCTCGGGTTCAAGGCCGTCACCCCGGTGTTCGACGGGGCGACCGAGGAGGAGATCCGGGCGGCGCTGAAGGAGGCCGGGTACAGCGAGACGGGCAAGAGCGTGCTGTACGACGGCCGGACCGGCGAGGCGTTCGACCAGCCGGTGACGGTCGGGTACATCTACATGCTCAAGCTGCACCACCTGGTCGACGACAAGGTGCACGCCCGGGCGACCGGGCCGTACAGCCTCATCACCCAGCAGCCGCTTGGCGGGAAGGCCCGGTTCGGCGGGCAGCGGTTCGGCGAGATGGAGGTGTGGGCGCTCGAAGCCTACGGCGCCGCGTACATCCTGCAGGAGCTACTGACGGTGAAGTCGGACGACGTGGAGGGCCGGACGAAGATCTACGAGAGCATGGTGAAGGGGGAGAACACGCTGGAGGCCGGGACCCCGGCGAGCTTCGACGTGCTCACCCACGAGATCCGCGGCCTCGGCCTGAACATGTGCCTGGAGAAGAAGCGGGCCTGAGGGTCTTCACCCCGGAGGGGTGGGACAACGTAGCCCGGGGCACCGCCCCGGGTGGCGAGGAAGATAACCCCGCACCCCGAAGGGGTGCGACACCCGGTGCGGTGTCGCACCCCTTCAGGGTGCGGCGGGTCGGCACGGCGGACCCGGGGCGTTGCCCCGGGCTACGTTGTCCCACCCCTCCGGGGTGAAGACCACGGCCGCCGGCCGCGACCGCGACCATCATCCCTGTCATCCTGGGGAGTCCGATTATGAGCAGCGCCGCCTCCTCCAAGAACTCGTCCCTCGCCGCGAACGCCGACGGGGAGCTGAACAGCTACGAGCGGATCAACGACTTCGGGGCGGTCCGGATCAGCCTGGCCAGCCCGCAGGACATCCGCTCCTGGTCGCACGGCGAGGTCAAGAAGCCGGAGACGATCAACTACCGCACGTACCGCCCCGAGAAGGACGGGCTGTTCTGCGAGCGGATCTTCGGGCCGGAGAAGGACTGGGAGTGCACCTGCGGCAAGTACCGCGGGATGAAGTACAAGGGGATGGTGTGCGACCGGTGCGGCGTCAAGGTGACGCACAGCCGGGTCCGCCGCAAGCGGATGGGCCACATCGAGCTGGCCGCCCCGGTCGTCCACATCTGGTTCTTCAAGGCGATGCCGAGCCGGCTCGGCACCCTGCTGGACATGAAGACGACCAGCCTGGAGAAGATCATCTACTTCCAGGACTACGTCGTCATCGACCCCGGCCAGACCCCGCTGAAGGAGCGGCAGATCCTGACCGAGGAGGACTTCAAGACCGCCCGGGCCGAGTACGGCGACGGGTTCGAGGTCGACATGGGGGCCGAGGCGGTCAAGAAGCTCCTGGAGCGGCTCAACCTCACCGACCTGTCCCGCGACCTCCGCGACCGGCTCGAGAAGGAGACCGCCCGCGGCGACAAGGCGAGTAAGCAGCGGCTCAAGGAGTTGGTGAAGCGGCTGAAGACCGTCGAGGCCCTGCGCGACAGCAGCAACCGCTGCGAGTACATGGTGCTGGAGTGCATCCCGGTCATCCCGCCGGACCTCCGCCCGCTCGTCCTGCTGGACTCGGGCAACTTCGCCACCAGCGACCTGAACGACCTGTACCGGCGGATCATCAACCGGAACAACCGGCTGAAGAAGCTCGTCGACCTGAACGCCCCGGAGGTCATCATCCGCAACGAGAAGCGGATGCTCCAGCAGAGCGTCGACGCGCTGTTCGACAACAACCGGTGCAAGCGGCCGGTCCTCGGCAGCAGCAACCGCCCGCTGAAGTCGCTGACCGACATGATCAAGGGGAAGCAGGGCCGGTTCCGCGAGAACCTGCTCGGCAAGCGGGTCGACTACTCCGCCCGGTCCGTGATCGTCGTCGGGCCGGAACTGAAGCTGCACCAGGCCGGGCTGCCGAAGAAGATCGCGCTGGAACTCTTCCAGCCGTTCATCATCCGCCGGCTGAAGGAGCTGCAGCACGCCGACACGATCAAGTCGGCGAAGAAGATGCTGGAGCGGAAGGACGACGTGGTGTGGGACATCCTGGAGGAGGTGACCAAGACGCACCCGGTGCTCTTGAACCGGGCCCCGACCCTGCACCGGATGGGGATCCAGGCGTTCGAGCCGGTGCTGATCGAGGGGAACGCGATCCGCATCCACCCGCTCGTCTGCAAGGGGTTCAACGCCGACTTCGACGGCGACCAGATGGCCGTCCACCTGCCCCTGTCGATCGAGGCGCAGGTCGAGGCGACGGTGCTGATGATGTC
>PNKH01000143.1 GCA_013822345.1 Isosphaera sp. | reverse complement strand
GGCGCAGCATAGAACACGCGACACGCGGCCCACACATGGAATGATTCTTCCCCAACCTTCGTGATGTCAGATCCGGTCGAGGGAGTCGAGCCAGGCCACGAAGTCGGCGAACGTCGGCTGGTCGAAGTACTCCTTCCCGCTCTCCTTCATCTCCCGGTACACCGCCGGGAACCGCCGCTCCACCAACAGGTCGTAGCTCTCCTTGATCTCCTTCACCAGCGGGTCCTTGTCCCCGCCGCTCACGAAGAACGACAGCGGCTGGTTCGCCACGTTCTCCTTCGGCTGCGTCCCCAGCGTCGCCCCCACCACCCCCACCCCGCGGAACACGTCCCGGGCGTTGAACCCGACGTAGAACGCCATCTGCCCGCCGTTCCCCTTCCCGTGCGCCACCACCCGCGTCCGGTCCACCGTGTACTGCCCCAAGACCGTCTTCACGTCCTGCACCACCAGCTCCGTCTCGCTCGCCACCCACCCGTCCGCGTTCCCCGACTTCGGGCCCACCACGATGAAGTTGTGGTCCTCGCACACGTCGCGGAACGTCCGCGCCATCTTGTCCCCGTCCTTCCCCCCCTGCCCCGCGTCGTGGAACCACACGATCACCCCGTACGACTTGTTCGCGTCGTAGTTGTCCGGCACGTACACCCAGTACTCCCGCCCCAGCGCCTCGTTGCTCCGCTTCAGCATCCCCGTCTCGACCTTCGGCTTCTCGTCCTTCTTCGGCTCCGCCTTCTTCTCGTCCTGCCCGCACGCGTCCCGCTCCTCCTCGCCCGCCTCCTCCGGGAACGGGTCCTTCGGGTCCTTCTTCGGCTTCGGCGCCCCCTCCTGCGCCTTCCCGGCCGACGACGGCAGCGGCAGCTTCTCCGGCAGGTCCGCCGGGGCGGGGATCAGCTTCGCCGTCACCGTCTCCGTCTTGTCCCCCTCCTTCCGCTTCACCTCGACCTTCACCTCGGTGTTCGGGGCGAGCCGCTGCAGCGCCGCGATCAGCGCCGCCCGGTTCGGCACCGGGGCCAGCGCCCCCGGCGGGGCGGCCGGGCCGATCTTCATCACCCGGTCCCCGGCCTTGATCCCGGCCAGGTCCGCCGGGCTCTTCGGGTAGACGTACCGCACCTCCACCCCCGGCCCCGGGTCGTCCCGCATCGGCAAGAGGCCGAGGAAGGCGTTCACGTACGCGGTCGACGTGCCGAGCAGCGTCACCCCCTTGAACTCGATGTCCTTCCCGCCGCGCGACACCTTCACGGTGATCACGTCGCCGTCGTACCTCGGCCCGAGGACGTGCTGGACGGTGTTGAAGTCCGGGACCGGCTTGCCGTCGATCTCCCGGATCGTGTCCCCGGCCTGGATCCCGGCCCGGGCGGCGGCCGAGTCCGGCTGGACCGCCCCGACCACCGGGGCGGCGTTGTAGGTCGGGCCCTGGGGGTTGATCCCGAGCAGCCCGCGCTTCAGGTCCGCCCCCTTCTTCAGCCGCGGGAGGACCGCGAACACGTCCTCCAGCGGGACGGCGAACCCGATCCCGCCGTCGTACACGTCCGACCCGGCGGTCTCGCCCTCGGCCCGGTTCGAGGCCGGGACGACCACCCCGAACACCCGCCCGTCGATCCCGACCAGCGGCCCGCCGTAGTTCACCGGCGAGGTCTTGGCGTCCGTCTGGACGGCCTTCCCCCAGATCCGGTTCGTCGCGCTGACGATCCCGACGGTCATCGACGGCGGGTGGTCGGTGTCCGGGTCCGAGGTCCGGCCCAGGGCCAGCGCCCACAGGCCGATGTCGATGTCCTTCTTCGGGAAGGCGTCCGGGACCGGCAGGTCCTTCGCGTCCACCTTCAGGAGCGTCAGCATCCGGGTCTGGTCGTTCGCCACCACCTTGGCGACGAGCCGCTGCGGCCGGCCGGGGACGGTGACGAAGATGTCGGTCGGCTTGTTGGCGAAGTTGAACGCGCTGGTGATGACGTACCCGTCGGCCCCGACCACCAGCCCGGTGGTCGGGCCGACGCCCTTGCGGACCCCGCCCCCGCCCGGGGCGCCGGGCGGGCCGCCCTTCTTCGGCGGGGCGCCGATCACCTCCGCCCCGCCGGCCGTCTCGATCTTCACCACCGCCGGGGCGACCCGGGCGGACGCCGCCTTCATCGCCCTCTCGGTCGCCTCGTTCAGGTCGGACGCGCCGGCCGGCGCCGGGGCGAGCAGCGCGGCGGCGACCAGGAGCCGGGTGCGGGTCGGGGTCATCGGATGGGGTCCTGCGCTTCGGTGTTTACCTTCGTAGCACGAGCGTCCTCGCTCGTGCCGCGGTGAACGGGGCACAAGCGAGGACGCTCGTGCTACGGGCGGGGCTCACGGCGACTTCGGCTTGGGGTCGGGCTGCGGCGGGGCCGGCTTCGGCGGGTGGGTGCCGAGGGTCAGTTCGAGCGTCTGCAGGGCCTCCCCGCGCCGCACCTCGACCCGCACCGTCTGGCCCGGGCGGGTGTTCTTCTTCAGCCAGGCGTGGAACGCGTTGATGCTCGCCACCGGCTCCCCGTCGACGAAGCTGACCAGGTCGTCCTGGCGGAACCCGGCCTTCGCCGCCGGCGACCCGGGCGGCACGTCCTCGACGTAGGCCGGGGTCCGCTCCAGGATGTTCGGGACGAAGACGAGGCCGTGGTACCCGCCCTCCCCGCTCAGGATCTTGTCTCCCCGGATGACCGGCTTGTACTTCCCCTGCATCCCGAGGGTGACGAACTCCGGCATGCTGACGGTCACCGTCTTCTCCACCTGCTGCTCCTTCCCGTCCTTGTCCTTCACCGCCTCCCGGAACTTCACGTCCACCTTGGCGGTGACCGGGATGGCGTAGTTCATCCAGGTGTCGGACAGGGTGTTCTTGATCTCCCGCCCGACCACCCCGAGCAGCTCCCCCTTGCGGTTCAACAGCGCCCCGCCGGCCGCCCCGGGGTTGTTGGTGATCGCGTCCACCACGTACACGTCCCCGGTGTACGGGAAGTCGAACACCCCGCGCCGCCCGGCCAGCTTGGTGTACGCCATCACCACCCCGCGCTGCAGGCTCAGCGGCTCGTCCCGCAGGGCGATCTCGAACGTGTTGGTCAGGGCCAGGACCCAGTCCCCGGTCTGGGCCGGCGGCCGCTTCGCCGCCTCCGCGAAGTTGAAGAAGCCGTCGTCCCCCAGGTCCAGGGCGCCCCCGTCCGCCTTCTTGAGCTTCACCACAGCGGCGTCGAGCTCCGGCTCGGTCGCGACCACCTGGCCCTTGAGCCGCTGCCCGTCGTACAGGTGGGCGACCAGCTCCGACGTGTCGAGCAGTTGGCTCGCGACCGTCAGGACGTGGCCCTCGCGGCTGATGAGGATGCCGGTGCCGAAGTTGTTCAGCCGGGAGAACCCGCCGGCCCCGAACAGCTTGACCAACTTCTGGTTGGCCTTCTCGGCGACCTCGTGGAACGGGTCGGCGGCCCCCGCCGGGGCGGCGGACCCGAGCAGGGCGGCGGCGATCAGCGTAGCGGTGCGGGTGGTCATGGCTTCGCTGTGGTGTGGAGACTCGTTGACGCCGCCGGGGGTCCGGGTACGCCGCCGGGGGTTGCGCTGCGCTCCACCCCCGGCTACACTCGGCCGCCCCTACCGGGGCTCCACCGGGTTTCAGTCCCGGATGGACGACCGAGTGTAGCCGGGGGTGGAGGCCCCGCCCGCTTCGGGCGTGGCCGGAACCCCTGGCGGGCGACGACGGAACCTACGGGGCCGGGTTCACTTCTTCCCGAGGGTGTACTTGCTCACGGTCAGGACGCCGTACCGCTTGTCCTTGTGCCGGACCTCGATCCGGTGCGGCAGCTTCCGCCCGTCGCCGGCGTCCCGGTAGTCCGCCAGGTACACCTCGCACGGGTCCTCGTCCTTCGAGACGAACGTCTCGAACCCGAGCAGGGTGTGGTCCTTCAGCGACACGTACCACTTGCACTCGGCCGACCCGTGCTTCGTCTTCAGCACCGCGCAGTCGGTGCGGAGCGAGGCGAGCGACTTCGGGGCCGACCCGTCGGCCGGGTGCGGGTAGAACGGCTCGTGCCCGCCGTGGGCGCAGAGCCCCTCGAACCCCTTCGGGCCGACGGTCAGGAGCCGGTGGTACTGGTACAGGGCGAGCATCAGCCCGCCGCTGTTCACCGGCTCGGCCTGCAGCCGGGCGTCGGTGTCCACGAGCGGCCGGAGCGACTGGTCGACGTTCAGCTTCAGCTTCACCACCGGGTCGGCGTCGTCCTTCCCCCCGCTCACCTCGAACCGGAACGCGGTCTTCCGCAGGCCCACCTCGGCCTCGCCCTCGGCCGACCAGGTGCCGGCGACCGGGGCGAAGTCGCCGTGCTTCTTCAGGTTCGCCAGCAGGGCGTCCCGCTCCAGCTCGTTGAAGTACCAGTTCGCGTAGCCCTTCCTCGTCACGTACATCTTCGCCGCCTCGGGGCTCCCGCCCTTCTTCGGGACCGGGACGACCTCCTTCTTCGGCGGCGGGACCGGGTCCTTCTTCGGCGGCGGCCCGGCCCCCGGCTGCGGCTCCTTCTCGGTCGCCATGTTCCCCATCAGCCGGACCAGCAGCTCGACCTGCTCGTTCTTCCGCCGGACGGCGACCGGCACCCGCCAGTCCTTCGGGTAGATGCCGAGCACGTTCTTGTACTGGTTGGTGCTGGTCACCACCCGGCCGGCGAACCGCAGCAGCTGGTCGCCCTCCTGCAGCCCGCGCCGCTCGGCGTCGGACCCGTCGAGCACCGTCCGGACCACCATCTGGGCGACCGGGGCGTCGTCCGACAGGGTGCCGACCGCCGCCCCGAGGGTGGCGTGGTCGGAGTCGATCCCGGCCCGCAGGTGCCCGAGGAAGTTCTTGATCTGGTTGATCGAGATGGCGTACCCGACCCCGCTGTTCACCCGCCCGCGCTTCTCGAACGACCCCCGGCCGTTGATCCCGATCAACTCCCCGGCCATGTTGAACAGCGGGCCGCCGGAGTTCCCCGGGTTGATCGACGTCTCGATCTGGATGCAGTCGGTGTACTCCAGCAGCCCCTTCCCCTCCGGCGGCTGGTACCGGTTCGTCCCGCTCACCACCCCGTAGGTGACGGTCGGGGTGAAGTCCATCGCCAGGGAGAACGGGTTCCCCATCGCCAGCGACCAGTCGCCGATCCGGACCTTGTCGCTGTCCCCGAGGGCGACGAACGGGAACGGCTTGCCGGCCTCCTTCGGCAGCAGCTTGATGAGGGCCACGTCCCCGACCTTGTCCAGCCCGACGAGGACGGCGTCGTACAGGACGCCGTCGGCCAGGCCGCAGGACGGGAGCGGGCCGGTCGCCTGGACGACGTGGAAGTTGGTCAGGGCGTACCCGTCCGGGCTGATCAACACCCCGGACCCGCTCCCCTGCCCGCCGGGCTGGCAGACCGCGACCACCGCCGGGTGGACCTTCTTGATCGCGGCGATCCGCTGCCGCTGGGCGTCGAGGACCGGCTGCTCGACCTCGACCGGGGCGGCGACGGCCGCGGCCGCGAGCAGGGCCGGGACCAGGGCGGCCAAGTGGGAGAGCCGGGGCACGGGTCGGGTCATGAGTGGAACTCTCGGGACGTTGCCGGCCGGGGGCGACGCGGCCGGGGTTCGCGGCAGGTGGTGCCCCTCACCCGCCGGCGAAGCGCCGGCGACCTCTCCCCGGCGGGGAGAGGTGGGGGTGGTGCGGCCTCTCGGAACGCACCCGATTCGCAAAGCTGCCAGAGGGCCGGTGGCGCCCCTCACCCGGCCCGGCGAGGCGCCGGGCCGGGCCGGGTGAGGGGCGCCACGCACCCGTGAAAACCGGCGGCGATACCGCCCGCACGAGCTAAAGACGCCCCGGCGGGCGGTTCCTCACTTCTGGACGCGGGCGTCGGCCAGCACCACCCGGTTCCCGTTCACCGGCAGGTCGGCCTCGACGATCACCCGCAGCTGCTTCGCCCCCTTCACGTCGAGCGTCACCGGCTTCGGGCCGTCCTTCCGCTTGAGCGCCTCGGAGTACACCCGGTTCCCGTCGGCCTCGATCGTCAGCCGGGCGCCGAGGTCGGCGTCCGGGGAGTTCTCCGGCACCCCGACCACCGCCTTGAACTCCCGGTAGTCGCCGCCGAGGGCGAACGTCAGGGCGGTGTCCGGGGCGACCACGATCCCCTTCGGGAACGTCTCCGCCCCGAACTTCAGCGGCTCCCCGGCCACCCCCCGGTCGCGGGTGAACGGCGCCAAGACGTTCACCCGCAGGCCCCGCTCGTCGGCCGGGACCGGCGGGGCGTCGACCGCCGGGTCCAGGTCGGACAGGTAGGCGACGTTCGCCTGCCCGTAGTCGAGCCGGGCGACCGCGGCCGCCGACGGGTACTTGACCACCACCCCGGACACGGTGGTGACCGTCACCCCCTCGGCGGTCAGCACCACCGCCTGGGCGACCAGCACGTTCCCGAACACGTCGGCCACCTTGCACAGGGTCTGCGGCACCTGGGCCGGGGCCTGGTGGGCGAACACCAGCCCGCCGGTCGCCCGGGACAGCAGGAGCTGCGTCTTCGTCCCGTCCTCCTTCTCGAAGTCCAGGTTCACCCCGTCCGCCGCCCCGCCGAGCACCGTCCCCTGGGTGTAGTCGTACCCGGTCGGGGTGCGGGTGACGTACAGGTCCCGCTTCCCGCGCGACGCCAGCACCTTCTTCCACCCGTCCCGGTTCTTCGGGTCCTCGGCCCCGCGCATCACCGAGAACACCGCCGACAGCGGCAGGTCCAGCGCCGGGGCGGTGACCCCCTCCGGGACGGTCGAGAGGTCGGCCTCCAGCTTCCGGGCCTTCACCGCCACCTGCTTGACCCGGAAGGTCGACCCGTCGGTCAGCTCCACCTCGATCGTCCGGACCGGCTTGCCGTCCTTGTCCACCGCCCCCGCCGGGGGCAGGGGCGCGACCTTGTTCCCGAGGTCGACGACGACGATGTCCTTGGCCGGGACGGTCACGGTCGTGCCGCCGGCGGCGAAGGTGACGCCCAGCCCGTCGACCGCCTGGAGCTTGCCGACGATCTTCTTCCCGCCGGCGGTGGTCAGGTCGTCGGCCCGGGAGGCGGAGAGGGCCAGGCCGGCGAGGGCGGTGGCGAGGAGGGTCCGGCGGAGGAGCGGCATGACCGCGGTCTCGTGATTCGGGGAACGGGTTCGTCCGAGCCGGAAGCGTGAGGGACGGGGGACGCGAACCCCGTCGCTCACGCTTCCGGCTCGGACGAACCGGGGATCGTCGGTCACCGCCCGGGTCAGTTCTTGAACCCGTGGATCCGGTTGAGCGACTTGAAGTACTCCTCGATCATCGGCTTGTACTTGGCCGGCACGTCGCGGGTGATGTCCTCGACGATCTTGGCCCGCTTCTCCGGCGGCAGCCCGCCCCACTGCTCGGCGAACTGCTTGAGCTGCTTCTCGTCCACCTTGCCCGGGCCGCTCCCGCCCATGATCTGGCTGTCCGGGGCCGCCTGCTGCGGGTTGACGGTGTTGCCGCCCGGCTGGTTGCCCGGCTGGCCGCCGTTCGGGCAGTTCCCGCCGTTCGCCTGGCCGCCGCCGCCGCCCTTGTTCTTCTGCTCCAGCTCCTTGATCAGCTCCTCCAGCCGGAACACGATCTTCTTCTGGATGTCCTGGGTCTTCTCCCCGCCGCGGGCCAGCTCCAGCCGGCGGCCGCTGTTGTCCATCAGCCGCTCGATGTTCGACAGGTCCTTCGGGTCGGCCGCCCACTGCTGCATCTCGAAGAACATCAGGGTGGCGACCATCTTGTACCGGTCCGGGGCGTCGGCCACGTCGTCCAGCAGCCGCAGGATCGACCCGGTGGCCGGCTCCTTCCGCATGGTGGCGTGCTCGGCCACCGCCTTGAAGAAGTAGTAGGCGGCCGGGTCGACGGCGGCCTCGGGGGTGGTGACCGCGTTCAGCGCCTCCAGGGCCTCCTCGTACACCTTCCGGTTGGCGGCCGCCTTGGCGAACGCCAGGGCGACGTTGGTCCGGAAGAAGCTGTCCTGCTTGGCGTCCTTCAGGATCGCCGGGGTCTCGGCCGGGGCCGGGGCGTCGGCCTTGCGGGCCAGGGCCAGCAGCGCCGCCGCCTCGGCGTTCCCCAGGGCCAGGGCGTCGGCCGTCCGGTCCAGGACGGTCCGGGACTCGTCCGCCCACACCTTGTCGAACGCCGCCTGGTCGAACTTCCCGGCCGCCTTCAGCCACGCCTCGGCCTTGGCCTTCGCGGCCTCGGGGGTGGCGGCCTTCAGGGTGCTGAACCCGAAGGTCGGCTTCTTCACCGGGTCGGCGGCCCCGGCCGGGGCGGCCAGGCCGGCCGCGACGGCGGCCGCGATGAGCGTGCGGATGGTCACGGGACGGTCCTCGGTCGGAGGAATCGGCGGGTCGGTGGTTCGGGGTGGGCCCCGCCGCGCGGGGCACCGTTCAGGGGTAAGACGACCGGGCGGGGGAGCGAATAACCGCCCGGCGGTAGTTTACGCCCGAACCGGCCCGGACACAAGCACTTGTTTCCGGGCCGGGACCGTCCGAGCCGGGAGCGTGAGCGACGGTCGAGCAAGACCCGTCGCTCACGCGTCCGGCTCGGACGGCGGGGATTACTGGTTCGCCTGGGTGGCGATCTTGTGGAGCATCTCCTGGAGCACCCGCTGCCGCTCCGACAGCTGCTTCAGCTCGGCCTGGACGAGGGCGTCCTTGGCCTGCTCCCCGGGGTCCTGCTCGTTGTACCCGATCGTCCGCTTGTTCACCTGCTCCTGGAGCGACTTGATCAGCTTCAGCTCGTTGATCAGGTCGATCAGCTTCTTGTCCTGCGGCTTCCCCTCCCCCTGGCCGGGGGGCGGCGGGTCCTTCGGGTTGTCCAGGTCCTGCTTCGCCTTCTTCAGCGCCTCCTTCATCATTTTCAGCTGCTCGATGATGTCCTCCTCGATCAGCTGCGTCTGCTTCTCGACCCGGCCCTCGTTCAGCCGCCGCTGGACCGCCTCCATGTCCCCCTTCACCTGGCTGAGGACGCCGGCGAACACCACCGCCGAGCCCTCGCCCTCCATCAGCTTCAGGGCCTTGTCGGCCTCGGCGACGATGGCCTGCTCCTTCTCCGCCTCGGCCCCGGCCTTCTGGAGGTCGGCGTCCGACTTCTTCCCGCCGTTCTTCTTCACGACCTCGTCGATCCGCTTCGTCGCCTCGTACACCTCGATCTGCATCCGGAGCATCCGCCCGACCCGCTCCTCCAGGTTCGCCAGCAGCTGCTTCAGCTCCTTCTCCCGGAGTTGCTTCAGCCGCTTCTCCAGCTCCTTCAGCGCCTCTTCCAGCTTCTTGATCGCGTCGCCCTGCTTGGCGGAAGCCTGCTCCGCGTTGTTCTTCTTGATCTGGTCCTCGGCTTCCTGCTGGTCCGGGACCGCCTTCTCGACCTGCTCCTGGGCGTTGTCCTTCGGCTGCTGGGGGCCGCCAGGGGGCGGGGCGCCGCCCTGCCCGGGCTGGCCGCCGCCCGGCTTCGACTGGCTCGGCGGGCCGCCGGCCATCGGCATCCCGCCGCCCATCCCGCTCATCGGCTTGCCCTCGCCGCCGGGCATCCCGTCGGACGGCTTGCCGTCGCCCTTCCCGTCGCCCTGGGCCTTGCTGTCGGCCGGGCTCGGCTTCGGCTGGTCGCCCGCCATCGGCGGCTTCGTCGGGTCGCCGCCCATCGGCTTCGGCTCGCCGCCGGCCTTCGGGTCGCCCGCGCCCGCCCCGTCCTTCGGGGCCGGCTTGTCGCCGTCGTTCGGCATCCCGCCGGCCGGGCTCGGCTTCGGCTCGCCGCCGGCGCCGTCCTTCGGCTGGCCCATGCCGCCCATGCCGTCGGCCTTGGAGTCGCTCTTGTTCTCCTGGGTGTCCGGCTTGGCCTCGGGGGCGGCGTCGCCCGGCTTGCCTTCCGGCTTGGCCTCGGCCTTCGGGTCTTCCTTCGCGCCGGCCCCGCCGGCCTTCCCGTCCTTCCCCTTCGGGTCGAACTTGTCGGCCGCCTGCTTGGTCTGGTTGGCCAGGTCCTTCTGGTCGCGGGCGATCTTGTCCGGGTTCCCCTTCGGGTTCTCGGTCCGGGCCCGGAGGTTCTCCTGCTCCCGCTTGATCCGCTCGATCTCTTTGATCAGGTCCTTGATCCGGGCGATCTCGGCCTTGATGTTGTCGGCCTCGTCGGTCTCCAGGGCGGCGAGCAGCTCGACGAGGGCGGCCCGGAGCCGCTCGTCCTTCTTGATCAGGTCCCCGAAGACGCCCCCGTTCGGGGCGCCGGCGAGGCCGCCGACCAGCTCCTTGAAGAGCGTCTCGACCCCGTGCTTCTCGACCAGCTGGAGGGCCCCGCGGAGCGACTTGGCCCGCTCCCGCTCGTCGAGGTTGTCGCTCTTCTCCCACCGCTGGGCGAGCCGCAGCAGTTCTTCGGAGAACCGCTTGAACAGCTTCGCGTTCTCCTCCTGGTTCCGCTTGATGTCGTCCGGCTTGACCTCGGGGGTCGCCGGGGCGGCGGCCGGCGGCTGGGCCTGACCCAAGCTGAGGAACAGGCCGAGCGCGGCCGCGAACGCGAGCGGCAGGGTCGGCAACCGGCGGATCATGGGGACCTCCCGGGTCGGGGAACGGCGGTCTCGGCTGCAGTGGGGACGACCCGCGGGGGCCGTTCCAACCACCATCCGGGGAAAACCCCGGCGGAACAAGGATTGTTACACAGGCGTTACGTTCGGGACAGCCCCGCGTAGCCGCGACGCGGAGTCCTCGGAGCGGAGCGCGAGGTGTGCGCCGCACTCCGCTCCGAGGACTCCGCGGCGGCTACGCGGGTCCGACACCGTCACTTCACGGTGATCAGCACCTCGATCGGGTCGCCGGCGGCCGGCTTCAGGGTCACCTTGTAGTCACCCGGGGCGGTCCCGGCCCGGACCTCGTACTCGAAGTCCAGGTTGTTCTTCTCGAAGTCCAGGGTGATCTTCTCCGGCACCACCACCGCCTTCGGGTCGGACGCGACCAGGCTGACGACCAGCGTGTCCTCCTTGTACTGCCGCCAGTTGATCCCGTGCTTGACCTTCCGGGTCTCACCCTTCGCCAGGAACTGAGGCCCGACGGCGAACAGCTTCGGGGTGTCCTTGCCGAACTCGAGGCGCATGACCCGCGCCGCCTCCTCAATCGCCAGCTTGATCTGCTCCTGCTTGCTCAACAGCTCCCGGGCCATGTTCCGGAGCTTCTCCTTCGACTGGGCCTCGCCCAGCGTCCGGCGGATCTCGACCAACTCCTGCTCCAGCCGGTCCAGCTCGTTGGCGGCGGCGGCGACCACCCCCGGCGGCGGCCACCGGCCGTCGTCCAGCTCGGCCTGGGCGCCGGCCATCCGCTTCTCGGCCTCCGGGAACGACGGCCGCTCCCGCTTCTGCTCCCGGAGCAGCTCCTCCTCCTGACGCACCTGGTCGGCCTCGTCCCGGCTGACCGGCCGGACCGGGTCGCCCTGCACCCGGTCGAGCCGGTTCGCCAGCTTCCCGTGCTGGACGATCGTCTTCTCGTCCAGCTGGTTGAACACGCACTCCCGCTCGATCCGGCGGTACTCCCGGCCGACCGACTGGACGATGTCCCGGGCCTTGGCCACGTCCTGCAGGGCGTCCCGGGACCGGACCTTGACCGCGTCCACCTCGTCCGGCAGCTGGAGGTCGGCCTTCGACCGGACGAACGCGTACTTCGCCCGGGCGGCGGCCAGCCGCTTCAGGGCGTCGTCCAGCTTCGCCCCGAGCTTCTCCTCGTCCCGCCCGATCTCGACCAGCAGGTCGCCGGGGGAGACGACCAGGACCGGGACGGCCGGGTGCCGGCCGGTCCGCGGGCCGGTGTCGTAGTTGGTGTCCGTCGCCTCCAGCACCAGCGACAGCTCGTACCGCGGCTGGATGTCCCCGGCGGCGACCGCCAAGGGCTGCGGCCTCCCGCCGTCGGCCGGGGCGCGGAGCAGCTTCCCGACGTCGAAGTAGTCGCCCCCGACCTCCCACTTGTAGTCGGAGGTGAACGTCAGGGTGGTGGCGAGCTCGACCTTGGTCACCAGCGGCGGGCGGGCGGCGTCCAGCGGCCGGCCGAGCAGCGACCTGACCCGGGCCAACGTCTCCCGCGGGAGGTTGGCGTCCAGCCCGCCCTGGTCCCTGGGGAGGTGGAACTGGCCGAGCGGGAAGGTCGCCTCCTGCTTCGTCCCGCCCAGGTCCGGCGGGGACCGGTGGGCCGGGCCGCCGAGGACCGCCCCGAGCCCGGCGGCCAGGGCCGCCCGCTGGTTCCGGACGGTGATCGCCTCGGCCGGCTCGGACGTGACCACGAACGCCACCCGGCTCAGCCCGGCGTCGTCCCGGACGTTGCTCTCGCGGAGGAACGGGATCTTCGCCTTCGGGGTCACCCAGTAGTCCTTCCCCACCTTGCGGATCACGTCGGACGCCAGCTCGACCACCGGCGGGGCGTCCTCGCTCACCCCGACCGCGAACCCCCACGCCGCCTCGACCGTGTCCGCGTTCCGCATCACCAGGTCGAACTCGACCGCGGCGGTCACCCGGTCCGGCCCGCGGAACGCCACCTCGAACGTCCCCCGGGTCACCTCCCGGTCCCCGTCCCGCTCCTTCAGCTCCCCGACCTTGACCGGGACCCTCTCGGCCGACCCGGGCTTGGCCCCCGGCACCCGCCCGACCTTCGGGACGGCGTACGCGGCCGCCAGCGGCTGCTCGGTCACCCCGGTCAGGACCACCTCGGTCCCGGCCCGGACGGAGAACACCGTCCGCCCGCCGGTGGTGGGCAGGGCCTCGTCCTTCATCCGCTGGCGGAGGTCGCGGAGCAGCGGGTACCCGCCGACCACCAGCGGGCTGTTCGGGTCGTTCGGGTCGGCCGGGACCAGCGGGGAGGCGTAGTGCAGGTACGCCGGCTGGTACTCGACCTTGGTCAGCCCGGTCAGGGTCGGCGGCGGGATCCGGTGGATCCCCCGCTGCGGGGTCCGGTAGTCCTCCGCCCGGACGGTGAACAGCACGTCCTCCTTCAGCCCGGTCACGTCCCCGGCGAAGTCGCTGTTCCCCTCCGGCTTCAGCTCCCCGTCCCCGGCCGACTGCAGCCCGACGTACTTGAACGTCACCGCCTTGGGGGCGTCGAGCTTCCGCAGCCGGCGGCCGTTGGCCGGGTCGGCGGCCACCTCCTCCAGCCGGTCGAACACCCGGCGGAACTCGTCGTACCGGGACTGCCCGAGGTTCTCCTGCAGCAGGGTGCGGGCGGCGGCGTCCTCCAGGACCGAGTCGGCCGTCCGGTCCGGGTCGAGCCCGCCGTCCGGGACCGGCACCCCGACCAGGGCGGGGGTGACGTCCTTCCACCGGAGCGGCCGCCACCCGTCCGGGACGGACCGGTCGGCGACCACCCACCGGTACGCCCGGACCTTGACCCGCGGGGCCGGGCCGTCCCGGGCGATGCGGATGTTGTTCTCCCCGAGCGGCCCGAGGTCCTTCCCGTCCGGGGTGGTGCGGGCGTCCCGCAGCTCCAGCAGGGCCCGCTTCCGCCACGGGGTGTTCATCAGGAGCAGGTTCCGCTCGGCCAGGATCGCCGAGTTGTGGACGATGTCGTAGAAGGCCCGCTTCGGGTCGAGGCCGCGGCCGGCGACGGCGTGGGCCGCGACCGCGCCGACGAGGAGCCCGAGGACCGACCCGGCCAGGACCAGGCCCATGACGGTCAGCCGCTTCCAGTTGAACGCCTCGCTCACGTCCGCCCGCCCGACCCGCTCCCGGGCCTCGTCGATCGTCCGCCGGATCATGTCCGCCGAGTACCCGAACTTCGCCGCCCCCTCCACGTCGGCCAGCTCGACGGCGGTGATCAGCCGGTCCCCGAGGAGGCGCGGGAACCGCCGCTCCAGGACCAGGGCCAGGGCCGGGTAGGAGAACTCCTTGGTGAGCCGGCGGACGATCCGGAACACCAGGATGCCGCCGAGCAGGGCGACGGCGGCGGCCAGGGCGGCGACCCGCAGCCCGAACGCCCCGTCCCGCACCCAGTCCCACCCGAACGCCTTAAACACCCCGAAGTCGAGAACCAGGGCGAGGGCGAACCACGCGACCAGGAACAGCAGGACGGACAGTACCCCCTCGATCAGGACGTACCGGCGGATGGTCCCGCGGACCCGGTCCAGCGGGTGGTACACCTTCTCGTCCCGGGGGGCGGCGGGGCGGGCGGGGCGGGGCACGGTCGACATGGTCGTCTCGCCACCACAAAGGGGTGAAGTCGGGGTGTCAGATCGTTTAGCCGCGA
>PNKH01000142.1 GCA_013822345.1 Isosphaera sp. | reverse complement strand
CCGGACGCGTGGGCGACGGGCGAAGACGAGACCGTCGCCCACGCGTCCGGCTCGGTCAGGGCCGTTCGGGGTGTGGGGCTGGGTAGGTTTCACCCGCTCCCTGACGGTCGCGGTTCGCCGTGCGCCGAGGCGAACCGCGACCGTCAGGGAGCGGGGCGACACCGCCCAGACCGCCCAGCCCCACACCCCGAACGGCCCTGCCGGCTCGGAGGGTTCGGGTTGACGCGGCGGGCCAGGGAAGCGATGACGTTCGCGGCAGTCTGCGGGCGCCCACGGAGGCCGGCCGGATGACGTTGACCGCGTTCCTCGCCCGGGTCGCCTCCCCGACCCGCCCGGCCGCCCGGGTCCCGGCCGCCGGCGCCGCGGCCGCCGTGATCGCCGCCTCGGTCGTCGTCTCCCTGTGCTACCTGTGGGCGTGGTGCCCGCACGACCTGTCCCCGGACGAGGCCCACTACTGGGACTGGTCCCGTCACCTCGACTGGAGTTACTACAGCAAGGGCCCGCTCGTCGCCTGGCTGGTCCGGGCCGGGTGCGAGCTGTTCGGGCCGCTCAGCGTGTCCGTGACCGGCGACCTCGGGGCGGCCGTCCGCACCCCGGCGGTGGTGTGCCACGCGGCGCTGCTCGCCGGGTGGTACGTCCTCGCCGCCGGGGTGTTCCGGTCGCCGCGGCTCGGGCTGGCGGTGCTGGTCTGCGCCGCCCCGCTGCCGATGGTCCGGGCCGGGGCGGTCCTCATGACCATCGACCCGCCGTTCATGGCGTGCTGGTGTTGGGCGTTGATCTGCGTGTGGCGCGGGCTGGACACCGGGCGGAGTGCCTGGTGGGCCGGGGCCGGCGTACTGACCGCGACCGGCATCCTGGCGAAGTACACGATGGCCCTCTTCCCGGCGGCGGTCGTCGGCTACCTGCTGTTCCACCGCCGGTCCGAGTTCCGCCGGCCCGGGGTGTACTTGCTGCTGGCCGGGGCGGCGCTCGGGTGGGTGCCGGTCATCGCGTGGAACGCGGCGAACGACTGGGTGTCGTTCCGCCACGTCTTCGGGCTGGTCGGGGCCGGCGGCGGGCGGCCGGTCGGGCTGCGGTGGGACGGCCTCGGGTCGTTCGCCGGCGGGCAGCTCGGGATGCTGTTCGGGGCGTGGCTGGTGGCGTTCGTCGGGGCCGGGGTCCGGTTCCGCCCGGCCCGCGAGCCAGACCCGGCGGTGCGGCTGCTGTGGTGGGTGTCGGCCCCGGTGTGGCTCTTGTTCGCGGCGGCGAGCCTGGTGAAGCCGGGTCAGCCGAACTGGCCGGCACCGGCGTACGTCGCCGGGTTCGTGCTGGCGGTGGCGTGGGCCGGGGAGCAACTCCGCGGCCCGCGGCCGCGCCTCGCGGCGTGGGCGGTCGTCCTCACGTCGGCGGCCGCCCTGGCGGTCACCGCCGCCCTGTACTTCCCCGGCCTGGTCCGGCCGGCGGTGGGCGAGTTGGCCGGCCCGCCGACCGCCACCCGGCCGTTCCCGGCCCGGCAGTACGACCTCACCGCCCGCCTCGTCGGGTGGAAGGAGCTGGCGGCGGCGGTGGACGAGGTCCGCACCCGGGTGAGGTTTGAGACCGGGGAAGAACCGGTCATCGTCGGCACCCACTGGACGCACCCGGGCGTGATCGCGTTCTATCTTTCCGGTCGGCCGCAGGTGTACTCGGTCGGGACCGCGAACGTGTCCGACCGGTACAGCCAATACGACGTGTGGCGGCCGAACCCGGTGGCCGACGCGCAAGCGTTCCGCGGGCGGGCGTTCGTGCTCGTCGGGGATGTCGGCCCGGATACGGTCGCGGCGTTCGACCGGGTGGACCCGCCGGTGCGGGTGGTGTTCCCGCGGGAGGGGGCACCGGTCGCCGGGTGGAACATCCAGGTCGGGCACGGGTTCCGCGGGTATCCGCGGGCGGGCGCCGGCAACAAGTATTGAACCAACACAGGCGGTGTGTCGTGGCGGGGTGGACGGTCGGGTGCGCGGCGTGTGACCGGCGGTGGGACCGGGTCGGGAACGTCTCCGAGTACGAGCGGCAGGCGGTCGAGTCCCGGCCGTGCCCCGGGTGCGGCGGGTACACCCTGGTCTGCCGGGAGCCGCCGTCCGAGGCGAGCGGCCGGGTTTACCCCGGCCGTGCTGAGGCAAAGAGAAGACGGCCGGGGTAAACCCGGCCGCTCGCCGGTACAATCCCACCACGCCCGCCGCACCTCGGACCGTCACCATGACCCGGTCGTCCCGGTGGCCCGTCCCGGCCGCCTGCCTCGGTCTCGGCCTGCTCGGCGGCCTCGCCGCCGGCGACCGGCTGATCGGCCAACCGCCCGCCCCGGCGCTCCCCGCGGCCCCGCCCGCACTCCCCCGCGACTGGATGTCGCTCGCCCCGGTCGCCCGGCGGGCGCTGCCGGCGGTCGTCACCATCGAGGGGAACGGGAAGGCGGCCGCCCGGCCGAAGCTCGACGACGTCGACCCCGGGTTCGGGTCCGGCGTCCTGTTCGACCCGGCCGGGTTCGTCCTCACCACCCACCACGTCGTCGCCGAGACCGCCGCGGTCACCGTCACCCTGCAGGACGGCCGGGTGTTCACCTCGAAGGACATCCGCCGCGATCCGAAGTCGGACCTGGCGGTGGTGAAGGTCGAGGCGCCCGCCCCGCTGCCGTTCCTGGAGTTCGGCGACAGCGACGCGCTGGAGGTCGGCGACCGGGTGCTGGCGCTGGGCGCCCCGTTCGGGCTGACCGGGTCGGTGACGCAGGGGGTCGTCAGCGCGAAGTCGCGGCGGAACCTGAACCTCAACCCGGTCGAGGAGTTCGTCCAGTTCGACGCGGCGGTGAACCCCGGGAACAGCGGCGGCCCGCTGGTGGGCATGGACGGGAAGCTGGTCGGGGTGACGGCGGCGATCAAGACGCGGAGCGGCGGGTTCCAGGGGGTCGGACTGGCGGTGTCGGGGAACCTGGCGAGGTCGGTGGCCGCGATCCTCGTCAAGGCCGGGGCGGTCCGCCGGCCGTCGCTCGGGGTGGCGGTCGCCGAGCTGGACGACGCGGCCGCGGCCCGGAACAAGCTGAAGCCGGGCGGCGGGGTGGTGGTGACGAGGGTGGTCCCCGGCGGGCCGGGGGCGCGGGCGAACCTCGGGGTCGGGGACGTGATCACCGGGGTGGCCGGCAAGCCGGTCACCGGCGTCCGCGAGATGCAGCGGGTGACGCTCGGGCTGGCGGCCGGGCAGGAGGTGGAACTGTTGGTGACGCGGGGCGGGCAACTGTTCCGCACCAAGGCGGTGGTCGAGGAGCGGGCCGACGACCCCGACCCGGTCCCGAACCCGGCGGCCGGGGCCGGGATCGACTTCGACGCCACCGGGCTCGCCGTGGCCGAGTTGACGCCGACGCTGGCGGGGCAGATCGGCGTGCCGAAGACGGTGAAGGGCGTGGTGGTGACCGGGGTGCGGGCGGGCGGCCTGGCGGAGCGGTCGGGGGTGGCCCGCGGGGCGGTCGTGCTCCAGGTGGACCGCACCCCGGTGGCGACCGCCGCCGAGTTCCGCCGGGCGGTCGAGGCGGCCGGCCGGGAGAAGGGGGCGGTGCTCCACGTCCTGCGGGCGAGCGGCGACGTGGACTTCGTCATCCTGCGCGGGCAGTGACCCCGGGCGAGCGGCCGGGTTTACCCCGTCCGTCCGGCACAAAACGGCCGGGGTAAACCCGGCCGCTCGCCAACACCGCCCGCACTAGTTCCAGCTTGTCCGCCCACCGGGACTCGCCGGGGATGCGTGACAGCCCGTTGTCACCGAGCGCCCGACGCAGCCCGGCGTCCGCCGCCAGGCGGCCGAGTTGACCCGCCAACTCCGCCACGTCGCCGCACCGCGCCTGCAACCCGTCGACCCCGTCCCGCACCAGCTCCGCCGGCCCGCCGGCCCGGTACACCACCACCGGCTTCCGGTTCGCCCAGGCCTCCAACAGCACCAGCCCGAACGAGTCGGTCCGCGACGGCAGGGCGAACACGTCGATCCCGGCGAAGAAGTCGCGCTTCTGACCGTCGGTCAGCACCCCCAGCCGGGTGACCCGGTGCTTCGGCCCGAACCCGTCCCAGAAGGTCCGGAAGTTCGGCATCTCCGGCCCGGCGAGCACGACCCGGAACCGCCCGCCGGCCGCCGCCCGGAGGAGGTCGCACGTCCCCTTCTCCGCGCTGTTGTTCGCCAGGTGCCCGACCACCACCTCGCCCGGCCGGACGCCCCACGCCGCCCGCGCCCGGCCGCGGTCCCCGCCGGTACACTCCGACAGCTCGACCCCCAAGCCTTGCAGATGGACCCGCCCGGCCGGCACCCCGAGTGACACCGCGGTGTCACGTTCGGCCCGGGTCTGGACGAACACCCCGTCGGCCTGGCGGAGGAGCCAGCGGAGGTGCGGCCGGGTGTACTGCCGGCGGATCGGGTCGCGCGGGTCGGCCGGGTCGCCGAGGTGGAGGAACGGGGTGACGAAGAACGGCACCCCGCGGCGCTGGGCGAGCCGCAGCCCGCACAGGATCGGGAACGAGTACGGGAAGGCGGTGGCGTGGACGGCGTCGAGCGGCCCGGCGTCCCGGCCGGCGTCGCGCCACATCGCCGGACAGACCGGGTTGCACGGGGCGGTCAGGCACTGCCACCGGCGGACCGGCAGCAGCGACGCGGCCTTCAGCAGGTAGCGGCGGGCGGGGAAGTGTAGGGGCCGGTAGCGGCGGACGGTCGGCGAACCGCGACCGTCAGGGAGCGGGTGTTCCACCCCGCCCGCGGCACCCGCTCCCTGACGGTCGCGGTTCGCCTGCCACAGCTCTGCCAGCCCGACCGCGGTCGTCGTCCACACCGTCACCGCGTCGCCGCGGGCCGCCAGGTACCGGCACAGCCGGGCGGTGTACGCCTCGGCCCCGCCGACCGCCGGCGGGTACCGGTGGACGAACTGGGCGACGTGCAGCGGGTTACCGGTCTGGCGGGAATCGCGTACCATGGACCTCGGTGCCCGCTGTCACCGCTCGCCCGGGGGCGAACGCCGCATGATCCGCATCTCCGCGCTGGCCGCGTCCGTCAAGCCGTCGGCCACTCTAGCCGCCGGGGCGAAGGCCCGTCAACTCCGGGCGTCCGGGGTCCAGGTGTTCGACTTCAGCCTCGGCGAGCCGGACTTCGACACCCCCGCCCACATCCGGGCCGCCGCCGACCGGGCGGTGGCCGCCGGGCAGACGCACTACACCCCGGTGACCGGCACCCCGGAGGTGAAGGCGGCGATCTGCCGGTGGTACAAGGGCTACCACGGGTACGAGGTCGCCCCGGAGAACGTGATCGTCTCGAACGGGGCGAAGCACTCGCTCCACAACGTACTCGCCGCCACCGTCGGCCCCGGGGACGAGGTGGTCATCCCGACCCCGTACTGGGTCAGCTACTCCGACCTGGTGAGCATGACCGGTGCCGCCCCGGTGCTGGTCCACACCACCCCGGAGAGCGGGTTCAAGCTGACGCCGGCGCAGCTCCGGGCGGCCGTCACCCCGAAGACGCGCGTCCTGATGCTGAACTCCCCGTGCAACCCGACGGGGACGGTGTACACCCGGGCCGAACTCGAGGCCCTCGCCGACACCCTGGTCGACCACAGCGACGCCGCCCTGCTCAGCGACGAGATCTACGAGCAGCTCACCTACGGGGACGCGAAGCCGACGTGCGTCGCCACCCTGCGGCCCGGCCTCCGCGACCGGACGGTGACGGTCAGCGGGGCGAGCAAGAGCTACGCCATGACCGGGTGGCGGATGGGGTGGGCGGTCGCCCCGGCGGCGCTGGTCAAGGCGATGGACGCGATCCAAAGCCAGGAGACATCGTGCCCGTCGTCGGTGTCGCAGGCGGCCCTGGTCGCGGCCCTCGACGGCCCGCAGGACTGCGTCGCGGCGATGCGGGCCGAGTTCGCCGCCCGCCGGGAACTCACCTGCGGCCTGCTCCGGGCGATCCCCGGGTTGAAGCTGCCGGTCCCGGACGGGGCGTTCTACGCCTTCTTCGACGTGTCGGCGTACTTCGGCAAGGCGTTCGCCGGGAAGCCGGTCGGGGACTCGCTCGGGTTCTGCTCCGCGCTGCTGGAGCAGGCCCACGTCAACCTGATCCCCGGGTCGGCGTTCGGGACCGAGGGGTTCGTCCGGATGTCGTTCGCCTGCAGCCCGGACACGATCTGCGGCGGCCTGGCGAAGCTGGCCGACTGGCTGGCGACCGGGAGGTAGGGGCGCGCATGGCCGTGCTGTACCTGACCGAGGCGGACGTGGCCCGGGTCCTGACCATGGACTTGGCCCTGGACGCGGTGGCGGCCGCGTTCCGCAAGCTCGCCCTGGACGAGGCCGAGGTCGTCCCCCGGCAGCGGTGCCGGACGGACGCGGTCATGCTCCACGTCCTGCCGGCCGCGGCCAAGACGTTCGGGGTCCTCGGGTACAAGGCGTACACCACCGGGAAGGACGGGGCCCGGTTCCACGTCACCCTGTTCGACGGCACCACCGGCGAGATGACGGCGGTGCTCCAGGCCGACCTCCTCGGGCAGTTCCGGACCGGGGCGGCGAGCGGGGTGGCGACGGCCAAGCTGGCCCGCCCGGACGCCGCGACCCTCGGGTGCGTCGGCACCGGCAAGCAGGCCCGGACGCAGGTGCTGGCGGTCTGCAAGGTCCGGCCGATCAAGACCGTCCGGGTGTTCGGCCGGGACGCGGGCCGGCGGGCGGCGTTCGCCGCGCAACTCGCCTCGGAAACCGGGGTCGGGGTGGTGCCGGTCGGGTCGGCTGAGGAGGCGGTGCGCGGGGCGGACGTGGTCGTCACCGCGACCACCGCCCGGGAGCCGGTGCTGCTCGGGGACTGGCTGTCGGCCGGGCAGCACGTGAACTTGGTCGGGTCGAACTTCCTGGCGAAGGCGGAGGCGGACGCGGAGGTGTTCCGGCGGGCGGCGGTGGTGGCGGTGGACAGCAAGGACCAGGCCCGGCTGGAGGCCGGGGACTTCACCGCCGCGCTGAACGCCGGGGTGCTGACGTGGTCCGACGTCCACGACCTCGCCCCGCTGTTGGTCGGGCGGTACCCCGGGCGGGAGTCGGCGGACGACGTCACGGTCTTCAAGTCGCTCGGGCTCGGGCTGGAGGACGTGGCCCTGGCGGCCCGGGTGGTCGAGCTGGCCCGGAAGGAGGGGCTCGGGCGGGAAATCCTGTGATCCTGCCGTCCGAGCCGGAAGCGCGAGCGACGGGGTGGCGCCAGTGAGCCGACCGCCAACCGAACCCAGGCCGTTGGCCTGGGCTGAGGGAGGGCGGCCCTTCGGGCCTCAGACCCTCTGAGCACCGAAGGTGCGCCCTCCCTCAGCCCAGGCCAACGGCCTGGGTCCCACGTCGGCCCGGGTTCGGTGACGTCACCCCGTCGCTCACTCCCCGACGGCCTTGCCGTCCAGCCGCTTGTCGGCGGCGCCGACCCGCACCCCAGTCTTCGGGTCGACCCAGATGGTGTGGGCGTCGCCCTGCCGGGCCTCCGTCACCTCGTGGCCGATCGCCTTCAGCCTCTTCACCAGCTCCGGGTGCTCCTTCACGCCCTCGAATCGGATCACGTCCGGTAGCCACTGGTGGTGCATCCGCGGGGCGGACACCGCGTCCTCGACCGACATCTTGAAGTCCACCACGTTCACCACCACGCACAGGACGGTGTTGATGATCGTCCGCCCGCCGGGGCTGCCGGTCACGAGGAACGGGTTCCCGTCCTTCAGCACGATCGTCGGCGTCATGGAGGAGAGCGGCCGCTTGAACGGGGCGATCCGGTTCGGCTTCGTTCCGATCAGCCCGGTCGTGCTGGTGAACCCCGGCCGCGGGTTGAAGTCGGTCATCTCGTTGTTCAGGATGTACCCCGCCCCGCGGACCACCACCCGGTTGCCGTAGCTGTTCTCCAGCGTGTAGGTGTTGCTCACCGCCATCCCGTCCTTGTCGACCACCGAGAAGTGCGTGGTGCTGTCGCTCTCCTTGTCGAGGGCGATCTCGGGGGCGAGCGTCGCGGCGGGGGTGGCCTTCTTCGGGTCGATCCCGCCGGCCAGCTTCTTCGCGTACTCTTTCGTGACGAGGTGGTCCGGGACGGTGGTGAAGGCCGGGTCGCCGAGGTGGCGGGCGCGGTCGGCGTAGGCCCGCTTCATAGCCTCGACGACCAGGTGGTTCGCCCCCGGCGACCACCGCCCCGCCGCCTTGAGGTCGAAGTTCTCCAGGACGTTCAGCATCTCGGCGAGGGCGGTGCCGCCTGAACTCGGCGGCGGCGGGCCGTACACGTCGTACCCGCGGTAGGTGGTGTGGACCGGCTTGCGGTCGTTCGCCCGGTACGCCGCCAGGTCCTTCGCGGTGATCAGCCCGCCGCCGGCCGTCATCTCCTTCTCGACTAGGTCGGCCAGCTCGCCGGTGTAGAACGCGTCCGGCCCCTTCTCGGCGACCAGCCGCAGCGTCCGCCCGAGGTCCTTCAGCACCAGCACGTCGCCGGCGGCCCACCTCGTCCCGTCCGGCTTGCCGTACACCCGCTTGAACTCGGCGTTCGTCGTCTTCGGGTCGGCGAGGACGCGGTTCAGCCCGGCGGCCAGCACGGCGTTCACCGCGAACCCGTCCTCGGCCAACTTCACCGCCGGGAGCACCACGTCCTTCCAGGGCAGGGTGCCGTAGGTCTTGTGGGCGTGGGCGAGGCCGCGGACGGTGCCCGGGACGCCGGCCGCCCTGTGGTCGAGCGGGGTGACGGTGCCGTCGGCGAACAGGTCGACCTTGGCGGCGAGCGGGGCGGTCTCGCGGTACTCGATGCACCGGACCTCCTTGCCCGGCGGGGCGACCATCATGAACCCGCCGCCGCCGACGTTCCCGGCCTCCGGCCAGGTCACCGCCATCGCGAACCCGACGGAGACCGCGGCGTCGACCGCGTTCCCGCCGCGCTTCAGGGCGGCGAGGCCGATGTCCGCCGCCGGCGGGGAGACGCAGACGACCACCCCGCCCTTGGACTCGACGCGCTCGGCCTTGGGCTGGGCTGCGGCGGACGCCGGGAGTGCGAGTGTGAGTGCGAGTGTGAGGAGGCGCATGGGTGGTTTCGTCCGAAAGGTGGGGTGGGCCGAGCCGGCGCCTCGCCGGCGAGTCCCACCATGCGGGGGCGGTGGGACTCGCCGGCGAGGCGCCGGCTCGGCCCACCCTACAGACCCGGCCGGGTCGGGCGTCACCCCGCCCGGAGGGCGACCGAGTCGGCGACCCCGAGGTTCTGGTAGATCTGGCGGGTCGCGTCCGATTTGTTCAGGGTGTAGAAGTGGATCCCGCGGACGCCGTTGTGCAGCAGGTCGGCGCACTGCTCGGTCGCCCAGCTCACCCCGACCCGGGCGACCGCGTCGTCGTCCCCGCACCGGCTGACCGCCTTCAGCAGCTTCGCCGGGATCCGCGCCCCGAGGGCGAGTTCCGCCATCCGCTCCATCCCGGCCTTCGTCGCGATCGGCATGACTCCGGCGACGATCGGCACCTTGATCCCGGCCAGGTCGCACCGCTCCCGGAAGTCGTAGAAGTCGCGGTTCTCGAAGAACAACTGGGTGCAGATGTAGTCCGCCCCGGCGTCCACCTTCCGCTTCAGGTGGTCCATCTCCTTCAGCCGGTTCGGGCACCCGGGGTGGCCCTCCGGGAACCCGGCCACGCCGACCCCGAACCCGCGGCGGTCCGGGGCGTTCGGCCGGCCCCGGATGAACCGGACCAGCTCCTCGGCGTACCGGAACGCGTCCCGGCCGCGGTCGTAGTCCGCCCGGTCCTTCGGCAGGTCCCCGCTCAGGGCCAGGACGTTCTTGATCCCGCTCGCCGCGTACCGGTCGAGGATGGCGGTCATCTCGGCGAGGTCGTGGCAGACGCACGTCAGGTGCGACACCGCCGCCAGGTTCGTCTCCCGCTCGATCCGGACCACGAGGTCGTGGGTCCGCTCCCGGGTCGACCCGCCGGCCCCGTAGGTGACCGACACGAACGACGGCTGGAGGGACTGGAGGGCGGCGATGTTCCGGAACAGCTCCTCGCCCGCCGCGTCCGACTTCGGCGGGAAGAACTCGAAGCTGAACGTCGTCCGGTGCTGCGCGAAGATGTCCTGGATGTGCATCCGGGGTGTCCGTGGGGCGTGGTGCGGGTACCCGACAGTATAGAGCGCGGCCGCCGGGATTACGCCCGTTCCGGGCGAACCGCGACCGTCAGGGAGCGGGTGCCGCCGAGGAACACCCGCTCCCTGACGGTCGCGGTTCGCCCGGCCGGGGCTACTTCCGCACGTCCGGGAACAGCACCGGCAGGCGCGGCACCGACCCGTCCCCGGCCGGGGCCAGGCGGACGCCCGCCGCCGGCTCCGACGCCCCGCCCGCCTTCACCAGCCGCGGCTCTCGGGACAGCTTGTCGAACTGGTACGTCCGCGACCCGGCGGCGTCCCACACCAGCCGCGCCTCCGCCGTCCCGACCTTCACCGGCAGCTCCGCCCGCAGCTCGTCCCCCGGCCGGTACGTCAGCCTCCCGCCGGGCTCGGCCGCGAACCGGTAACGGGTCGCCGACCCCTCCCGCACCCCCGCCCCGACCGGCTTGAACGTCCGGGCCGCGGCCCCGGCCGTGATCGTCAGCGGGCCGGCCGGGGTCACCTTGTCCAGCCCGAGGTCGGGCGGGATCAGGACGGTGAACTCGGTCGGGTCGAGGTCGAACGCGTCCCGCCGGAGGAACGCGGCCAACTCCCCCACCGGGTTCGGCGCCGCCGGGTCGCGGAGCCGCGCGAGGAGGTGCAGGAGCCGGCCCCACTCCGGGAACGGCGTCGCCGGGTCGCCGAGCACGTCGGCCGTCTTCCGCCAGCCGTCCGGGGTGTCCAGCCCGGCCCGGGTGCGGAGCAACTCCTGGACGTGTCGGGCGCCGGTCCGGAACGTCTGGTCGAGCCGGTCGGCAACGACCTTCCGGGCGGGGTCGGGGAAGTTCCGGACCTCCCACTCGCGGAAGTCGTCCGACTCGCGCGGGAAGCTGCGGAGCAGGGCGGCGAGGCGGGCGCCGGGGAGGGCCGCGGAGTTCACCCCCGGCCCCGGCTCCGGGAGCACCAGCACCCGCAGCTCATCCGGGCCGGCGGTCAGCCCGAGGGCGTCGCCGAGGTCGCGCAGCCGCAGCAGTCGGTCGCGGACCGCGTCCCACTCCCGGCGGGCGTTGTACACCCGCTCGAACTCGAACGGCACCCGGGCGGTGACCGCCTCGCCGCGCGGCTGCGGCAGCGCCGGCGACCCCGGGAGCGGGTCGGCCAGCCCGGGCGGGGGGCCGGCCTCGGCCGCCAGTGCCGCCACCTCCGCCCGCCAGTTCTCCGCGAGCGACGGCCGGAGGGTCAGCACCATCCCGCGGCGGGCGAGGTCCCGGTACCGGTCCAGGAACTCCTCCTCCTTCTTCCGGATCGCCGCCGCGTCGTCCTGCCACTTCCTCCGCAGCTGCGCCGCCGCCGTCTCGCCCCACACCGCCGGCCGGGGCAGGGCGAGCTCCGCGTTCAAGGACTGTTCCACCTTGGCCAGGTCCTCCAGGGAGCGGGTGTCGCCGGGGGCGGTGGCGTCCACCAGCCTCGCCCGGTACGCCTCGTACTCGTCGATCTCCTTCAGCCGGCCGAGGACGAAGTCGCGCAGGTCGTCGGGCAGGGCGGCGAACCCGCGGTCGTCCCGGAACCCGGTCAGCATCACCCGGTTCCGGGTCAGGTACGGGTACGCCAACCGGACCGCGGCCGGCGGCTCCGACAGCTCGTACCCGCGGACCCGCTCGGCCAGGTTCGCGGTCCCCGGGGACGGCGGGAACAGCGCCACCGCGATCACGCCGAGCAGCAGCAGGGCCACGAACGCCCCGGCCAGCCGGACGGTCCACTTGAGCCGGCGGTCGGACGCGGTCACCCGCTCCCGGCGGGCCTTGGCCGAGGCGAACGCGTCGCGGAACAGTTCGGCGACGCCGTAGGGGGTGGCCGGCGGGGCGGTCGCCCCGGGGAGCTTCGGGGTGCGGACGGCGGCCGCGTGGACGGTCAGGTCGATGCTGCCGAACGGGAGGAACGGGGACGGCCCCTCCTCCGCCTCGGCGTCCTTGAGGAAGGCGTCGAACTTGGCCCACGCCCGGTCGGCCCGCTGGACGACCCGGCCCTCCCACGCGGCGAACGTGTCCCCGGGGCGGGTCAGCCGGTCGCACTGGGTCAGGGCCAGCAGGACCGGCATCCCGCCGACCTCCCGGGCCGCCACCTTCCCGGCCGCGACCCGGGTGAGGAACGTGTCGAACTCCTCGAACGCGGCCTGCAGCTCCTCGTCGTCCGCCCCGCCGTTGACCAGCAGGACGATGGCGTCGGACTCGACCACCGCCCGGGCGACCGGGGCGTCCCGGGCGCCGTTCCGGAGCCGGTCCGGGTGCTGGATCAGCCCCTCGGCGGCCGCCCCGGAGCAGTCGTGCAGGACGACGGTGATCGGGTCGGTGACCGCCCGGGCGCCGTCCCGCCACGGGCGGAGCCGGACGGTGTAGCTGGTCAGCTCGGTGTCGTTCCCCTTCAGGTCGTCGCCGCGGTACACCGCGTCGCGGATCGACGCCATCCGCCCGGACGCCTCCAGCACCTCGCCGCGGAGCGTCGGCCCCTGCGTCTCGGCGGCCTTGAGCAGCGCCCCGAGGAGGGCCGACTTGCCGGACCCGGTGTGCCCGAACAGGAGCACCTGCGGGGTGCCGGGCGGCGGGGGGATGGCGGAGGGGGTGGACATGGGGAGAACGAACTTCCCCCTGGTTAGCGACGCGTCGAAGACGCGTCTGCGACGCGTCGCTAACCGGGTGTCACTTGCTCGCCGGGAACGTCACGTCGAGGCCCTGGGCGTTGGCCCACTCGGTCAGCCGGGTCTGCACCCGCGGGTCGCCGGGGCGGTCGTTCGGGTCGGGCGGCAGCCGGATCGCGATCGACACCTTCCCCTTCTCCCGCCCCTTCCGGGCCAGGATCGCGTCCTGCAACCCCTCCAGCGTCCGCAGCCCGGCCTCGGCGTCGTACTGGTAGTACTGCTGGCCGACCGCCCTCGACCCGCCGTACAGGGTGACCGTCAGGATCACGTCGGCCGGCTTCGTGTCCGGCGGCTTCGGCAGGTCCTTGGTCGACTTCTTCGGGTCCACCTCGGCCGGGGCGGCCTTGCCGTTCGGGTCGGTCGCCGTCGTCCCCTTCCCGTCGCCGCCGTCGCCGACCGGCTTGCCGCGCCCGGTCAGGACCAGCAGCGCGACGATCAGCGCCCCGAGCACCCCGCCGACCGGCCGGCCGACGGCCTGCAGCCCGGTGGTGTGCTGCCGGCGGAACACCCACCGCCCGACCGCCCACCCGAGCACCCACCCGGCCAGGTACCCGACCAGGAACCCGCCGGCGATCAGCAGGATGTTGCGGACCAGCTCCATGAACGCGCCCTGGGCGGCGTCCAGGAAGGCGAACGGCGGGGTCATCGTCCGGCCTCCGGGCGGGTCACGGGATGTCGAACCCGTACGGCACGTCCTTGAACCACCGCCGCATCTGCGCGATCTGCGACTCGGACAGGTTGCTGACGGTCCGCGGGAACAGGATCAGGAAGAACGGGTCCTTCTCCCCGGCAGCGGTCTTGTGCCGGAGGATCAGCCGCTCGGCGTCGGCGTCCGACCGGATGTCCTCCCGGTTCGGGGCGTAGTAGAACAGGGTGCCGTCCTTCGGGTCGATCTCCAGCACCCGGACGGCGAGCCGGTCGGTCAGCTTCGACGCCCGCTCGCGCTCCAACCGGGCCACCCGCAGCTTCTCCTCCCGCAGCAGCTCCTGCAGCACTTTCACGTCCGCCGGCAGCGGCTCCTCCTTCGGCATCTTATCCTTCGGGACCGGCGCGGGCGCCTTCGTGTCGCTCACGAACGGCAGCAGCAGGAACATGCAGAACAGGAGGATGAGGACGTCGATCAGGGGGATGAAGAACCGGGTGACGGACTTGCGGGGCGAGACGATCACTTCTTCTCCCCCGCCGCGGCCTCGGGGGGCGGGGCGTACCCGCCGAGCGCCCGGATCAGGTCCCGGCCCACCCCGACCACCCAGTACGGCAGGATGTTGATGAACGCCATGTACAGCCCGCCGCCGGTGGCGGTGATGGCCGGGGCGTAGGCCCGGATGATGGCCCGCGAGTCCGGGGCGTCCTTGTCCGGGTCGAACATCCCGAACGTGAGCAGGATGGCGACCACGGTGCCGATCAGGCCGAGGAGCGGGAACCACTCGGCCGCCTGGGACAGGTGGTTCACCCACCGGTCCGCCCGGTGGTCGAAGTCGCCCGCCGCCTCCCGCCACCGCAGGGCCTTCCACGCGAGTACGATCTGGGCGGCGAACAGGGCGAGCCCGAGCCCGATGATGATCCAGTCGATCGGGGAGACCGCGACCCGCTTCAGGTACTCCCGCCGGGCGTCCCCGGGGACGGCGGCGAACAGCAGCAGGGCGGCCAGCACCGGGACCGCCGCGAACGCCACCGGGAGCACGTTGTGGATCCAGAACCGGCGCACGGCCCCCTCCCCGGGAGTCGCTTGGTAGGGTGGGCCGAGCCCGGCTCTGCGGGCGAGTCCCACCGGGCGTC
>PNKH01000141.1 GCA_013822345.1 Isosphaera sp. | reverse complement strand
CTGGTCCGGGGTCGCCTGCTCCGGGCTCATGTACGCCGGCGTTCCGGCCACCGCCCCGAGCCCGGTCGCCAGCGTCCGGTCGGTCAGCGGCTGGCCGGTCGCCTTCGCCAGCCCGAAGTCGATCACCTTCGGCACCGGCTCGCCGTCGTACACCGTCACCAGCACGTTGGTCGGCTTGATGTCCCGGTGGATCACCCCCTTCTGGTGCGCGTGCTGCACCGCCCGGCAGACGGCCGCGAACAGCCCGAGCCGCCGCTCGGGGGTGAGCCGGTGCCGGTCGCAGTAGTCGGTGATCGGGACCCCGTCGACCAGCTCCATGACGAAGAACGGCCGGCCGTCGGCGGTCGCCCCGGCGTCGAACACCTTGGCGATGTTCGGGTGGTCCATCAGGGCCAGCGCCTGCCGCTCCGCCTCGAACCGGGCCAGGACGGTCCGCGAGTCCATCCCCGGGCGGATCACCTTCAGGGCCACCTGGCGGCGGACCGGGGCGGTCTGCTCGGCCAGCCAGACCACCCCCATCCCGCCCTCGCCGAGCGGCCGGACCAGCCGGTACGGGCCGACCACCGTTCCCGCGCCGAGCCCGCCCCCGGCCGGGGGCCCGTCGGCATCCGGGCCGTCCCCGCCGGCCGGGTGGGCGGCCGTCAGGTCGCCCCCGAGTTGGGGGAACCGCCGCTCGTACTCCCCGGTGGCCGGCGGGTCCCCGGCCGCGCGCCGGAGCTCGGCCTCCACCTTGGCCAGCTCCCGGACCAGCGCCGCCGGGGCGGCCGCCGGGTCCACCCCCTCGGCCCGGAGGAACGCCTCGACCGCCGGCCGGTCGCCGGCCCGCCACGCGGCCTCGAACCGGTCGCACAACTGGTCGACTTCGGCCGTCCGGCCGCCGGGGTCGCCCGTCCCGGAGTCGGGTGCGGCGTCACTCATCCCGTCTCCCCCCAAGGTGGTCCGGCGGCCTCCCCTACAAGATGGCCGTCGGCGGCCGAAACCCCTCACCCGACCGTCCAGGGTTGGTTATATCAACACCGGCCGCCCTTTTTTCTGTCGTCGCGTGAGGGGTGACGGCCGCGGAACGCGATACGTCGGTGGGGCCGGGCGTCCGCCCGTCGCCCACCCATCGACCGGGGTTCGTATCATGCCAGCAACCGCTTCATCCGTCCGCCGCCCGACTGGGGTGTCCACCTCCCTCCCGCCCCGGAGCCCGGCCGTGCCCGAACCCGACGCCCCCGCCTCGTCCCACTCGGTCACCCTCCTGATCGGCGAGGCCGTGGCCGGCAACCGGGACGCCTGCGGCCCCCTGTGGAAGGCGTACTTCGACCGCCTGGCGGCCGCCGTCGACGGCCAGCTCCGGGCCGCCGGGGTGCGGGTCGCGGAGGGGCAGGACGCGGCCCTGTCCGCCCTCGACAGCTTCTACCGCCGGGCGGCCGCCGGCGAGTTCCCCCAGCTGGGCGACCGGGACGACCTGTGGCGGCTGCTCCTGACGATCGTGACCCGGAAGGCGATCGGGCTGATGCGGCGCGAGGGGGCGGAGAAGCGGGGCGGCGGCGGGGTGGTGGTGCTGCCGGACGGGCTGCCGGCGGACGGCCCGGGGCCGGACGAGCCGGTGGTCGGCGGGGAGGAGGTCGAGCGGCTGCTCGGGCTGCTCGGCGGGGGGGCGCTGCGGCGGGTGGCGGAGCTGCGGGTGGGCGGGGCGTCGAACGAGGAGATCGCCGGGGAGCTCGCCGTGTCGGTGGCCACGGTCGAGCGGAAGCTGGCCCGCGTCCGGAAGATCTGGGAGGGGGAGTATGCGAACGTCTGACTCGGGCACCGGCCCGGACGACACCCGGAGCGGCGGGCCCGGGGGGCCGGCCCCCGCGGGCGGCGGCAGCGTCGCCCGGCTGGCGTGGGTGGACGAGGTGTGCGACCGGTACGACGCCCTGTGGCGGGCCGGGGCCGCACCCGCGGTCGGGGCGTTCCTCCGGGCCGAGGGGGTGGACCCGGTGACCGCCCCCGCGGACCTCCTCCGGGAGCTGGCCCGGGTGGAGGCCGAGTACCGCCGGGCCGCCGGCCACACCCCGGCCCCGGACCCGGCGGCGACCGGAAACCTGTCCCGGTCGGTCGGCGGGGCCGGCCCGGGGGAGGCCCCGGACGGGGTCCCGGACGTGCCCGGGTACGACATCACCGGGGAGATCGCCGAGGGGGGGATGGGGGCGGTGTACGCCGCGTGGGACCGGTCCCTCGGCCGGGAGGTGGCGGTCAAGACGGTCCTGCCGGAGCTGGCCGGCGACCCGCGGTACGCCGCGCAGTTCGAGCGGGAGGCGCGGCTGGCCGCCCGCCTCCCGCACCCCGGCATCCCCCCGGTCCACGCCCTCGGCACCACGGCCGACGGCCGGCCGTTCCTGGCGATGAAGCTGGTCCGCGGGGACACCCTCGCGGCCCGGCTGTCCGCCCGCCCGGGGCCGGCCGCCGGCCTGCCGGCGCTCGTCGCCGCGTTCGAGGGGGTGTGCCAGGCGGTCGGGTACGCCCACTCGCAGGGCGTCGTCCACCGGGACCTGAAGCCGCATAACGTGATGGTCGGGAGCTTCGGCGAGGTCCAGGTCATGGACTGGGGCCTGGCCAAGGACGTGCGCGGGGCGGGCGGCGGGGCGGCGGGCGAGGCGGACGGCGGCGCCGGCGAGACGGACTCGCCCGCCCACAGCGGGGGGTTGAAGGGGGGGACGCCGGCGTACATAGCCCCGGAGCAGGCCCGCGGCGAGTCGGTGGACGCCCGGGCCGACGTGTTCGCCCTCGGGGCGGTCCTGTGCGAGATCCTGACCGGCGGCCCGCCGTACCCCGGGAAATTGGCCGGCAAGGTGCTGAAGCGGGCGGCCGGGGACGTGGCGGACGCGCTCGCCCGGCTCGACCGGTGCGGGGCGGACGCCGAGTTGGTCGGGCTGTGCCGGCGGTGCCTGTCCGCGGACCCGGCCGACCGGCCGGCGGACGGGCGGGTGGTGGCCGGGGAGGTGGCGGCGTACCGGGCGGGGGTGGAGGAGCGGGCGCGGAGGGCGGAGGCGGACCGGGCGGCGGCGGAGGCGCGGGCGGCGGGGGAGGCGGCCACCCGGCGGGAGGCGGAGGGTCGGGCGGCGGCCGAGGCGGACGCGCGGCGGGCGGCCGAGGCGGAGGCCCGGGAGCAGCGGAAGCGGCGGCGGGTGCAGCTCGCGCTGGCGGCCGCGGTCGGGCTGCTGCTGGCCGCCGGCGGGTGGTTCGCGTGGCGGGACCAGAAGCGGGACGCGGACCAGGCCCGGGTCGAGGGCGACAAGGCTCGGACCGAGGCCGAGCGGGTTGCCGCCGAGGCGCTGGCCCGGGAGGAGCAGCAGAAGGTGGCGGGGCGGGTGGCGGCCGGGCGGGCGGCGTTCGGGGTGCTGTTGGGGGAGGCCGAGGACGCCCTCCGCCGGGACCGGGCCGACCAAGCAAGGGCGGCCCTGGCGGAGGCGGCGCGGCGGGTCGCCGAGGGTGGGCTGGACGACTTCCGACCCCGCCTCGACCGTGCCGACCGCGAGCTCGCCCTGCTCCGGACGCTCGACGCCATCGACGACTCCCGCTGGACGGTGGTCGGCGGGAAACCGCCCCCGCACGGGTTCGCCGTCCCGCGGTGGCGGGAGGCGTTCGCCGGGTACGGGGTCGCCCCCGGCACCACCCACCCCGGGGAGGCGGCGGGGCGGGTCAACGGCTCACTCGTCCGCGGGCGGTTGCTCACCGCCCTCGAGGTCTGGTTCGTGGCGACCCGCGACGCGGAAGTGCGGGCGGTCCTGTCGGCGGCCGACCCGGACGAGTTCCGGGACGCGGCCCGGACGACGGACTACTCGCGGGCGGTGCTGGTGTGGGCGTTCCGCGGGCGGGCGCCGGGCCCCCAGCCGGTCTGGTTCGCCGTCGCGCACGGGGCGGAGAAGCTACTCGACCGCGGCTCACGGGACGCCCTCCTGCGGGACGCTCACCAGGTCCGGCCGGACAGCTTCCCACTCCTAATGGAGCTGGGAACGGAGGACGCGACGAATAACAAGGAGTCCGCCGGCCGCCGGGCCGGATGGTACCGGGCGGCCGTGGCGGTGCGGTCGGGGAACGTGGTCGCGTGGAGCAACCTGGGGGGCGCCCTGCACGCCGCAGGGGACGTGCGGGGGGCCGTCGCCGCCTGCCAGGAGGCGATCAAGCACGACCCGAAGTACGCCCTGGCCCACAACAACCTGGGGGTCGCGCTGCGGGACTTGGGTGACGTGCGGGGGGCCGTCGCCGCCTTCCGGGAGGCGGTCCGCCTCGACCCGAAGCTGGCCGTGGTCCACCTCAACCTGGGGCTCGTCCTGCACGCCTCGGGGGATGTGCGGGGGGCCGTCGCCGCCTCCCGGGAGGCGGTCCGGCTCGACCCGAAGTTGGCGATGGCCCATGACAGCCTGGGGGCCGCCCTGTTCGCCTCGGGGGACGTGCGGGGGGCCGTCGCCGCCTCCCGGGAGGCGGTCCGCCTCGACCCGACGGACGCCGCTGCCCACCGCAACCTGGGGGCCGTCCTGGGGGCCGCGGGGGACGTGCCGGGGGCTGTCGCCGCCTCCCGGGAGGCGGTCCGCCTCGACCCGAAGGACGCAGGAGCCCAGAGCAACCTGGGGAACGCCCTGGGGGCCGCGGGGGACGTGCCGGGGGCTGTCGCCGCCTGGCGGGAGGCGGCCCGCCTCGACCCGAAGTTCGCCATGGCCCATTACAACTTGGGAGTGTCCTACCTTCAGCAGAAAGAGTATGCCGAGGCGGTCGCCTCAGCCCGCGCCGCGATCGCAGCCGACCCGAAGTGGTCGAACGCCCACGCCCTCCTCGGGCTCGCCCTCCAGGGAACGGGCGATATCCCGGGTGCCCGCGCCGCACTCACCGAGGCCGCCCGGCTGGACCCGAAGCAGTTCGGACCGCTGCTGAAGCAACTCCCGCCGGTACCCGTCGCCCCGCCGCCGCGGCCCGCCGGCCGGTGACCGACCGCCGTCATCCGCCCTGCGTCGTGCGTCGTGCCGCGTGGTCAGGACCGGCACCGAACCGCCACGCGGTTCGGTGCGGGGAGGCCGAGGGTTTCGGCGATTAGGATCGTGAGGCCGGAACCACGTCCCCCGACGAAGAAGACCGAAGCCATGCACGCCCAACAGTCGAGCAGCCTGGGATTGATCCGCGACTTCCAACACGGCAGCCAGTCCGCCGCGCAGGAGCTGTTCGACCGCTACTGCGACCGGCTGATGCGGCTGGCCCGGCGCCGCATCGGCCCGCGGCTGGCCAGCCGGGTCGACCCCGAGGACGTCACCCAGTCCGTGTACCTCACGTTCTTCAACCGGGTGCGCAACCACGAGTTCTCCTTCCGGGACGAGGACGACCCGTTCAAGCTGCTCGTCCGGCTGACGGTGTACAAGACCCTCCGGCAGATCGCCCACCACCGGGCCGGCCGGCGGGACCCGGGCATGGAGGTCGCCCAGGGCGGGGACCCGCAGGGCGTGCTCGGCCGGATCGCCGCCCGCCGGCCGTCGCCGGAGGCCGAGGTCGCGCTGGCCGACGAGCTGGAGCGGCTCACGTCCCGACTCCCGCCGCTCGCCCGCCGGGTCCTGTCCCTGCGGCTCCAGGGGTACTCGACCGCGGAGATCGCCGACCGGATCGGGTCCTACGACCGGAAGGTCCGCCGCGTCCTCGGGCACGTCCTGAGCCTCGCCCGGGGTCAGGCCGGCGGGCCCGGCTGACCGCCGCCGGCGGCCGCGTGTCCGCCCCGCCCGGCGCCCGACGGGTGACCACGGACCCGCGGGCGGGGTCCCCGGGCCGGCCGCCGGCACCCCGGACCTGTGGCGGTGCGCCCGGCGGGGCCGGGGGGCCTCGGACGCCGCCGGGCCCGGCCAGTCGATCACCCCTACCCGATTGCGGGGCAGAGGCGACGGAGCTTGATCCGGGCGTCGGCGGTCGTGAACCGCCAGTCCACCCCGACCGCCCGGTCGTTCCGCTCGACCTCCCACGGCTCCGACTGCTTGAGCAGTTCGTCCATCGACGCAATCCGCCGGTCCGGGCACTGCCGGCTCAGCACGCCCGGCTCGATCTCGGCCACGTTCAGCCACGACCCGTGCTTCGGGGTGTGGTGGACCTCGACCCGCTCGGCGATCCGCCTCGCCTGCTCGGGCGGGGACGCCTCGTACAGGCTCGCCAGACTGTGGGTGTTCAAGTTGTCCATCACCAGGACCGGCTTCTCGGCGGCCGGGTAGAGATCCTCGGCCAGCCACCGCACCACCCCGGCGAAGTCCTTGGCCGTCCGCCGGTCGGTCACCGCCACGTACCGCCACCCGGCCGAGGGCTCCGGCAGCATGAACAGGTTCGCCGTCCCGTTCCGGACGTACTCGTAGTCGGACCGCTCCGGCTGCCCCGGTTCCGGGGGGAGCGGCTGCACCGTCTCGCCGACCAGCTGCTGGCTCGTCTCGTCCGGGGCGACCACCGGCCGCTTCGGATCGTGCGGGCGGTGGTACACGTCGAGCACGTCCTCCGTCGCACACACGAGCGCGGCGTCGGCCTCGGGCGGGAGGCACCACTGCTCCCCCAGCCACGGCTCGATCCGGTTTTTTCGAGCGTCCGGCGGACCGTCTCGTCGGAGACGGTGCCCACCACCTCCAGCTCGACCGGCCGGTCGGCCGGCAATCGCATGGCCCACCGCGTCCGGCCGTCCGGGGGCGACGAGCAGGCGAGGGCGACGGGCCGGGCCTCGGCCCGCCCGTCGAGCTTCGGCGGGACCGGCGGGCGGGCCGCCTTCTTGCGGGCGAGGGCGGCGTCGAGTCCGTCCTCGACGGACCGCCGGCGGACCCGTGCGACGGTGTCGGTGCCAACCTCGACGGCGTCGGCGATCGCCTCGCCGGTCCGGGCCGGGCCGCCGTCGGCCGCGTCGGCCTCGAGCAGGATCCGGGCGCGGGCCGGCTTCTGGGCGGCCGCCTTGCCGGTGGCGATCATCTCCCGGAGTTGCTGCCGCACGTCGGCGGTCAGGGTGACCTTGTACTTCTTCACGGGCTCTCCCGGTGGGGTGTGCCCATCAGGAGTACCGGTGTTGTCCGAGTCCGCAGCATAGCGTAGGTGATCGACTCATCTTCCCGGAGGGCGAACCGCTTGTGACGGGCGGGTGAGGGCTCGCGGGACCGGGTCCGCGGAAGGCCGAGGGGCCGTCCCGCGGCGCCGCGGGGGGGCGGGGGATCGCGGAAACGGCCGGGCCCGTGTCGGTGCCGGAACCGGGAGCGACCGCGGGCGCGGGCCGGTCGCGCCCCGGGGGCCGGCGCGGGCCCGGCCGTGAGCGCCGTCGTGGCGAGCCGGGGTCGACCCGGCCGGGGGGAGCGGCCGCACCCCCGGCGGCCCGGTGGACGGTGCCAGGACCGGGGGGGGTGGCTACTTCTTCTCCCGCCGTCCAGCTTGTCCGGCCGCTTCGACTCGTACCGCTCCTCCGCCACGACCCGCGTCCTCGGGCGCGACGGCCGCGGCGGGGAGACCGGCCAGCAGTGCCAAGCCCGTGCGAGCCCGCGGGGGAACCCTCCGGTGACCCCGCCGGTTTGCCCGGCGGGTATGGTGTGACGGCCCGGACGACAACCAGACCCCGGCCGTCGGTCGAGCGGCCGGGTTGCGAACCGGGAACAACAGGCCCCACGGCGGCCGACCCGGTCACCTCCAGATGGCGGCGAAGTAGTGGACCCCGTTCACCTCGTAGCCCGAGAGGGCCCGGAGCGAGAGGCCCTGGGCCAGATACCCGGCGGACGCGGACTGGTACTGTGCGGCGGTCATGCCGTAGCGGGCGTAGAACAGGCCCTGCGGCCGCGAGTGCCAGACGGCCGTGAACCGCGGCTGGCCCTGGTGGGTGTAGGCGTTCACGTACACCAGCTGCCGGCCGGCCCGGAGGTTCGCGTCGAACGCCGCCTGGAACTCGGCCGGGGTCAGGAAGCCGGCCGCGGAGTAGGTGCCCACGTCCTCCCGGGTGAACAGGGCGGTGTGGTACCGCTGCCCGCCGACGGACACGACGGAGACGACCTGCGGCCGCCACCCGGCCCGGGTCAGCTCGTCCATCCGCTGCTGGTGCTGGGCGGGGTCCAGGCCGTGGTAGGCGACCCACGGCGGGCCGGGCGCCTTGTCCCAGACGGCGGCGTACCGGACGGCCCCGCCGTCCAGGTAGCTGTCGACGTGCCGCAGCCGGAACCCGTCCCTCACCAGGGCGTTAAACTCGGCCTGGAACTGGGCGGCGGTCAGGCCGTGGCGGGCCGCCCACGGGCCGGCCGCGGGCCGGAAGACGGCGTTGAAGAACGTCTGGCCGGCCACGTCGTACCCGTCGACCCAGACCGGCCGGTACCCGAAGTCCGCGAACGCATTCACCATCGCCTGGTAGGCTGCGGCCGAGAGCTGGTGCCGGGCGGCTGCGGCCCCGCCGGTCGGCCGGTCGTCGTCCCGGATGGTGTAGGTGTGGGCCGGGTTCGCCCCGAGGACCGCGTTGACCGGGGCCGACAGGGCCACCTGGATCGTCTCGTCCTGCTCCGGCAGGATGTCGTTGACGACGCCGACGGAGATGGTCTTGGTCGTCTCGCCCGGGGCGAACGTCAGGGTGCCGTCGGCCAGGGCGTAGTCGGCCCCGCGGGCGGCGCTGCCGCCGGTCACCCGGTAGCCGACCGTCACCGCCCGGCCGGACGGCGCCGACAGGGACACCGTCAGGACGGCGGGGCCGGCCGCCTCGGGCGCGGCGGAGTCGCGGACGGCGAAGGACACGGCCGGCGGCGGGTCGTCGTCCTGGATGGTGAAGGTGTGGACCGCGGTGGGGCCGAGCGTCGCGCCCGACGGGTCCAACAGGGCTACCTGGATCGTCTCGCCGTCCTCGTCCAGGGCGTCGTTGACGATGCTGACCGGGATCGTCTTGGCCGTCTCGCCCGGGGCGAACGTCAGGGTGCCGTAGGCCAGGGTGTAGTCCGTCCCGCTGGCGGGGTTCCCGCTGGTCACCCGGTAGACCACCGTCACCGGCTGGGCGGACGCGGCCGACAGGGCGACGGTCAGGTCGACCCGCGTTGCGGTCTCGGGGCCGGACGAAGTGGCCGCGGAGAAGCCGACCGTCGGTCGGGCGGGGGGGCCGCCCGGGGGCTGGCCGCCCGGCCCGCCGTCCGACGGCTGGCCCCACCGAATGCCCCCGGACGTCCCGTTCCCGAACAGGTCCCCCGCGGTCAGGGTGAAGTACCCGTCGTCAGCTCCCTCGGAACCGGTCTGGTTCGGAGGGAGTCCGTCCTCGCCCCACGGGTTGCGGACGGTGACCGATTCCACCCGCCCACCGACGCGGTTCACACCGATCACGCTATAGGTGTGGCCGGCGATGGCCGGGGAGTTGGGGCGGACGGTCGTGAACCCGACGGCGACGGCGAGACGAGCGTCGAGTTTGGCCGCGATGGCGTCGAGTACCGCCTGGCCGCTCCCGTACAGGGCGAACGACTGCCCGCCCACCCCGGTCGCGCTCAGCGCCCGGAATGCCTCCGCCGGGTCGCCGCCGGTGAAGAGGGAGGCGTAGGTGGCGGGGCCGCCGGCCGCGGTGCGGAAGTGGGCGAACGCCTTTTCCACGATCGGGACCCACAGGCTGTCCTCGCGCCCGAGCTTGGCGTACGCCGGGGTGGCCCCGGACGGGTCGGTCGCGGGCAGGCCGCCGTCCACCCGGTAGAAGTTGCTGCCGAGCCGGACCGCATACGACCCATCCCCCAGGTCGACCACCGTCCGGAGGATCGCCCGCGGGTCGGTGTGGGCCACCGACCCGAGGGTGGCCATCAGCCAGCAGTCGTTCAGGTCCCCCTGCCGGACGTCGTCCACGCCCGGGCCGGTGCTCGCGAACAGCGGCTTGAACCGGTAGTTGGCGTACACCGAGCCGGGGGCCGCCGGGTCGGCGATGTTCTCGCCGTCGAGGGTGCGGTCGGCCCCGTTCTCGAACCGCTCGATCAGGTTCACGTTCGGGCTCGTCACGGCCTCGTCCAGGATTCGGTCCGCGGCCCCGCCCGTCTTGTCGGCCCAGAAGGTGTCGAAGTCGGCCCCGCCCATGAGGGTGTCGGTGGTGCCGTCGTCGAGGGCGACCAGGGTGTCGTCGCCGTCGCCCCCCAAGAGCTCGTCCCGGCCGGCCCCGCCGGAAAGCCAGTCGCCCCCGGTGCCCCCGTGCAGGTAGTCGTCCCCGGCCCCGCCGGACAGGCGGTCACCCCCCCCCAGGCCGTACAGCCGGTCGTTCCCGTCCCCGCCGTCCAGCCGGTCGTTCCCGGCGCCGTCCCCGCCGTACAGCTCGTCGTTGCCCCTCCCGCCGTACTGCTCGTCGTTGCCCTCCCCGCCGTCCAGGCGGTCGTTCCCGTCGCCCCCGAGCAGGTAGTCGTCCCCCCCCCCGCCGAGGGCCACCGTGGGGAGGCTGTTGCCGACGAACCGGTCATCCCCCTCCCCGCCGCGGAACAAGACGCGGCTGATCGGGGCCGTCGGGGTGGGGGCAAAAGACCAGTTCCGCACGGTCCGCCCCCGGTCGTCGATCTCGGTGACGGAGTAGCTGATGGGGGACACCTGACTCCCCGGGGGTGGTATTACATAGTGGTTTCCGACGAACACCCGGGTATCCCGGTTGTCCGTCGTGATGGTGATCTGGTCGCCGACGAGGGCGCAGGAAAGGACCGCTGGCAGGGCCCGGTCCTCCAACTGCTCCAGCCCCAGCCGCGGGCGGCGGGCCGGCTGGCGGCGGGGGGTCCCGGCCTCGGGGCGGCCGCGGAGGTACGACAGGGCCGAGTTCAGGAGGCGCTGCATCGGGTGTCTCCAAGGAGGGGGGCGTCCTCACGCACGAAAAGCCGCCGGCGGCCGCCCCACGACAGGGAATCGCGTTCCGGTCCCCGCGCCCCTCACCGATTCCGGAGACGCGGCGGGCCGCGGGCCGGGGCGGGTACAATCGTTCCGTTCGCCTCACGGCCCCGCCGGCCGGAGTTCGCCCGCCGGGACGTCGTCGCCGCCCGCAGGGCAGGCTTCCTTCCCCGGGCCGATGACCGCGCACCGTTTCCCCCCGGCCGGACGGCCGGGGCCGGGCCGACCCGGCGGCGGGTCGGGCCCCTGAATGAGGGAGATGGCTATTTGGAAGAGGGGTGGCGACCCTGACCGGGGAGACCGACCGGCCGGTCGGCGACCGCGGTCGAGCGGCCGGCGGCCAGGCCCGGCGGGCGTGTCCGGAAACGACGGGGCGGGGCCAAAGACGTGAGCCGGCGGCGGGCGCCGGCCCGGCGGCCCGGCGAGGGGCGGGTAGCGGGCGGTCGGCGGCACCCGTCCGACCCCCGCAACGGGGGAGTGCGGGCGCCGCCTCACCCCGGCACGATCCGGGCCCAGATGTCGCGGGTCCGCCGGAGCTTCCGCTCGACCGTCGCCACCGCCACCCGCCGCAGCTCGTCGTCCCCCAGGGCCGCGAGCAGCCGCTCGGCCCCCTCGGCCAGGGCCGCTGCCTCCGCCGGGTCCGGGTCGGGCGACGGCACCGGCACCCCGCCCGGGTCGGAGTCCGCCCCCGCGACCCCGTGCATCGCTCGCTTCCCGCCCCGCTTGTCCCGGCCCTCCCGGCGGGTCGCGTCCCGGGCCTTGTTCGCGGTCAGCTGCAGCAGGACCCGCCACAGGTCGTCCCGGTCGTCCAACCTCGGGAGCCGCCCGGCCTCGGCCGCCCGCACGAACCCGTCGAACGCGGACAGGGCGACGTCCTCCCCGTCCCCCAGCGCCCGCCGGCCCCGCAGGTGCGCCCGGGCCCGGCCGACCAGCCGGGCGAAGTACCGCCCCCACAGCCGGGCCGCCGCCTCGTCCCGGGCCTCCCCGGACTTCAGCCGGTCCAGCCACGCGGTCACGCTCCCGCGGTCGTCCATCGCTCGGCCCTCCGCGGGTTCGGCCGCCCAGTGTACCCCGGCCGGGCCCTCGGACGGCAACATTCCCGCGGGTGAGGGGTCCGGGCCGCCGGACGCGATGGGTCCGGTGTCGGGGCCGCCGGCCCCGCCCAGACCCGAGGAGCCTGCCGTGCCCGCCACCATCGCGTACCTGTCCCACGACGACGTGAACACCGCCCTGGCCGGGCGGATGGCCCGCCGGCTCGGCCTCCGCCTGGACCCCCTGTCGGTCCGGGACGCCGCCCACGCGGTCGCCGCCGACGTCCTGGTCCTGGACCTCGACCACCTCCCCCCGGAGTGCAAGTCGACCCTGTTCCGCCGGGTCGGGGGGGGGGCGGTGCGGGCCGGGCTGGCCGTCCACTCGTACCACCTGACCCCGGCCGAGGCCGGGGCCCTGCGGGCGGCCGGGGTGCGGGTGGCCCGCCGGCTGACCGCCCCGATCCTCGCCCCGGCGGCGCGGGCGGGCTCGTCCGCCTGACCGCCCGAATCCGCTGGCGGTGGCGGCCCCCGCCCGGTACGATCGGTCCGGCGACCGCCCCGCCGGACGAGCGAGGGCCGAATGGCCGACATCCCCGACACGCTCGACACGGGCGCCCTGGTCGACCCGCTGTGCGACGAGTTCGAGCGGGGGTGGCTGGACGACCGCCCGGGCCGGATCGAGGACTTCCTGCCCCGCGTCCCGACGGCCGCCCGCCCCGCCCTCCTCCGGGACCTGCTGGCGGTCGAGCGGGAGTACCGGGGCAAGGCCGGCCGGCCGGTCACCCCGGACGAGGCCCGGGACCGGTTCGCCGCCCTCGGGCCGTGGGCCGAGGCGGTCATCCGGCAGGTGCTGACGCCCGCCGCCGCCGATGTCCCGACCGGCCCGCCGGGGCCGCTCACGGAGGCCCTCAAGCCCCCCGCGGAACCCCTCCCCGAGGCGGTCGGCGGGTACCGGGTGGTGCGGGAGTTGGGGCGGGGCGGGATGGGCGTCGTGTACCTGGTCGACGACCCGCTCGGCCGGCGGGAGTTGGCGGTGAAGGTGATGCGCCGCGAGTACGCGGCCCGGCCGGCGGCCCGGGAGCGGTTCCTGCGCGAGGCCCGGGCCGCCGGCGCGGTCGAGCACGACCACGTCGTCCCGGTGTTCCAGGTCGGGGTGGACGGGGACACGCCGTACCTGGTCATGCCCCGGCTCCGGGGCGAGTCCCTGGACGAGAGGCTGAAGCGCGACCCGCTCCCGCCGACCGAACTCGTCCTGAAGGTCGGGCGGGAGGTCGCCCTCGGGCTGGCCGCGGCCCACGCCGCCGGGCTGGTCCACCGGGACGTGAAGCCGGCCAACGCCTGGCTGGAGGGGGACCCGGCCTCCCCGGACCCCGCCGCCCGGGTCCGGCGGGTGAAGGTGCTGGACTTCGGGCTGGCCCTGCCGGCCGAGGGACTGTCCCCGCTGACCGCGACCGGGCTCGTGGGCGGCACCCCGGAGTACATGGCCCCGGAGCAGGCCCGGGGGGAGGAGGTGGACGCCCGGGCCGACCTGTTCGGCCTCGGGGCCGTCCTGTACCGGATGGCGGCCGGGCGGAAGGCGTTCACCGGGCCGACCCTGTCCGCCGTCCTCGTGGCCGTCGCCACCCACCACCCGCCCCCGCCGGCCCAGGTCAACCCGGCCGTCCCGCCGGCCCTGTCGGCCCTGATCCTGCGGCTGCTGGAGAAGGACCGCGGGCGGCGGCCGGGATCGGCCGCGGAGGTGGCCGACGCCCTGGCCGCGATCGGGGCGGCGGGCCCCGCGCCGCCCCCGCCCCGGGCCCGCCGCCGGGTGTGGGCGGCGGGGGCCGCCGTCCTGGCCGGCGGCGTGCTCGCCGCCCTGGTCGCCTTCGGCTGGCCGGGGACCCGCGACCGCACCCCGGCCGGCGGTCCCCCGGACCCGGCCGCCCCGGCGGCCGAGCCGCTGCGGGTGAAGGACCTCCGGGTCGACCACTTCGCCCGCCGGCCGGACGGCCTGGCCATCCCGGTCGGGGTCCTCGGGAAGGTCTCGTTCCGCGCGGTCGAGAAAGACCAGGTGACGGTCGAGGCGGTCCTGTCCCGGCCGGGGTACGCCTACCTGATCGCCTGCCGCCCGGACGGGGTGGTCGAGCTGTGCTTCCCGGCGGACGAGGGCCGGCCGCCACCACTGACCGACCGGCCGCGGTACCCGACGGAGGACGACCGCGGGGTGCGGTACGGGCTGACCGACGGGGCCGGGCTGTACGTCTTCGCGGTGGTGGCGTCGGACGCCCCACTCCCGGCGTGGCGGGACCGGGCGGCCGGGGTCGCGCGGGCGTGGCGGCCGGAGTCGGCCCCGGGCGGGGTGGTGTGGCTCGACGACGGCGCCTGGGTGGAGGCGGTCGGGCCGGCGGGGGCGGCCCGGGGGGACCGGGGGAAGGGGGCCACGGTCCCCGGGCAGGCGGCGGTGGTCCGGGTGACGGACGGGCTGAAGGGGTTCGGGGCGGCGGCCGCGGTGGGGTTCGCGGTCGAGCCGGCGGGGCCGGGGTGAGGGTCCGGGTCCACACGACACGCACGGGGGGCTGACATGGTCCGCACGGTGCTGGTGGCGGTCGGGCTGGGGCTGGGGTGGGCCGGGGCGGGCGAGGACCCTCGGCCGGGGGCGGGGCCGAAGCCGCCGTGGCAGCGGCTCCTGGCCGGGGAGGACGCCAAGAAGGCGGTGGAGTTGGAGAAGCGGATCGTCGCGGCGGAGGCCGCGGACGACTACCCGGAGGCGGTCAAGCGGGCCGGGGAGTTGTTGGAGCTGCAGGTGCGGGCGCAAGGGGCGGACCACTGGCAGGTGGCGGACGCGAAGGAGTACGGTGAGCGTCTGAAGGCGGTGGCCGCCCTGCCGGCCGAGAGGCGGACCCGTTGGGCTAAGGCGCTCCACGCCATGTTGATAGCGGAGCGCTTGGAGGAATTGGGGCGGCACCGGGAGGCGTACCCGGCTAGGAAGTCCTTCGCCGACCTGTGCCGGGACGACCTCGGGGAGGCCTACACGGTCACTGCCCTCGCCTACATCAGCCTGGCCGACAATCTCGGGGACCAGGGAAAACTGGCGGAGGCCGAGTTGCTCCTCCGGGCCGCCCTGAATATCCTCCAGGCGGCCCGCGGGGAGGCCCACCCGAAAACGGGGCACGGCTACGCCAG
>PNKH01000140.1 GCA_013822345.1 Isosphaera sp. | reverse complement strand
AGCCAGGGGTGGAGCGAACGGCCCGCCAGGGCCGGAGCGCAACCCCTGGCGGGCGTCCACGGCCGGGCGGGGGCCCGAACCCCGCGGTCACGGCAGCAGCTTCTTCACCTCGTCCTCCAGGTTCGCCGCCTGGGCGTTCCGGTTCACCACCTTCCCGTCCTTCCCGGCGACCAGGATGTGCGGCACCACCAGTACCCCGTACTGGGCCGCCAGCGGGCTCCCGTCCAGCCCGCCCGGGGCGAACAGCACCGTCCCCGGCAGGCCGTGGGCGGCGACCGTCGCGGCCGCCGTCTTGGCGTCCGCGTCCAGGCACACGGCCACCACCTCCAGCCCCTTCGGGCCGTACGCCGCGGCCACCGCCTTCAGCTTCTTCGCGTCCTCCGCCAGGGTGCTGCTCCAGGCCGCGAAGTAGTACACCACCACCGCCTTGCCGTTCAGCGCGGCCGCCGCGAACGGCTTCCCGTCGGCCAGGGTCGGGCCGGACACGGCCAGCGGCTGGCCCTCGCTCTCCAGCCGCCGGACGGCCCCGGTCCCCTTCGCCGCGTGCGGGTGCCCGGGGTGGTCCGCGGCCAGCCGGCCGTACCACTTCTTCGCCTGGGCCTCCCCGTCCTTGGTGCTCAGGAACTCGTACGCCATCCCGAGCCGCAGGGTCGCCTCCGGGGCGTCCTCCGCCTTCGGGTGGGCGGCCACGAACGCCTCCAGGTTCTTCCGCCACTCCTCCTGCACCGCCTGGAACTTCCCGCCGTCCACCCCGTTCAGGGCGATGGCGTTCTCGGCCACCAGGTGGCGGAACCAGGCGTACGCCCCGATCGGCCCGGGCTTGCCGGCGAACGCGTCCTTGAACTGCTTCAGCCGGGCGACGTGCTTCCCGTCGGCCTTCTCGCCCTCCCCGGCCGCCGCCAGGCTGTCGATCAGTTGCTTCGTCCACGCCTCATCCGGGAGCTTGGCGTGGATCTGCTCCAGCACCTCGACCCGGCGGGCGTAGTACGCGGCCACCGCCGGGCCGTGGTCCTTCGGGGCGACCTTGTCGATGTCGTTCAGCTTGGCGACCAGCTCGCGGATCGCCTCCGGGACCGGCGGCCCGCCGGCGTCGGCCACCGCGGCCGCACCGACCGACGGCCCGTCGACCAGCTTCCACGCCCGCCCGACCTGGACCAGCTCCCCGGTCTGGAACGACTTCCCGTCCTTCCCGTCCTGGACCAGCACCGTCCCGCCCTTGTGGGCGATCAGGTCGTCCCGGGCCCCGAGCACGTCAGCCGGCTCGGCCTGCGGAACAGACAGCTCGAGGTGGACCCACTTCGCGTCCGGGGCGGCCTTCAGCGCGTTGGCCGCCTCACCCACCTTCCCGGCCGCCTTGGCGGCCCGCCCGAGGAGGTCGTCGGCCCGCTTCCCCTGCACCCCGAGGGCGTCGAGGTTGGCCTTGGTCAGGACGAGCGCCTCGGCCCGCTTCGGCTCGCGGTCGAGGACCGCCTGGAGCAGCTCCTGGCTCAGCTCCTCCGGCGAGATGACCACCCACTCGTCGACCTTCCCGTCCCGGTCCTTGTCGAGCCCCCACTTGGTGCCGTTCGGCCCGAGCCACCGGTACTGGTGCGGGTCGGTCGACTGCGGCGGGAACACCTCCCGGTACGCCTCCACCCCGTCGACGTAGAAGGCGTGGATGTTGAACGCCTTCCCGTCGTAGCTGACGAACTGGCGGACCGGGTTCCCGGCCGGGTCGCGGACGACGAACCCGGTCGGGGCCTTCGGGTCGGCCTTGCCCGGGTTGATCGGGGTGACCTTGCAGTTCGGGACCTGGTCGGGGGTGGGGGTGGAGACGGCCACCCCCCTCTGCCTGGGCATCACCTTGACCGCCCACTCGGGGGTGACCGCCGGGAGCTGGGCGGTCGCCGCCCCGCCGGCCCCGGCCCACAGCGCCAGCCCCGCCGCCGCCCGCACCGCGACCCGCCTGGTAAACATCCGGCACCCTCCCTGGACGCCCGGCCCGGTCGGGCGCGGACAAACCCGTGGGGGTGTCTTCGGCAGACCGCGGCGGGCGGGTTGACGGGAATGTCCGGGGCGAGGGGTGAAGGTCTGGTAGGGTGGGCCGAGTCTTCGAGTCCCACCTCTTCCTTCTTCTCGTAGGGTGGGCCGGGTCCCACCACGAGACGACCAGCAAAGAGGTGGGACTCGAGGACTCGGCCCACCCTACCAGACCGTCCGAGGTGGGACTCGAAGACTCGGCCCACCCTACCAGACCTACGAGACCGTCAGCCGGCGAGCTTCAGCCCGACGATGCCGGCGAGGATCAGCGCGACGCACCCGAGTCGGACGGGGGTCGCCGGGTCGCCGTACAGGGCCACCCCGGCCAGCACCCCGCCGGCCGCCCCGACCCCGGTCCAGACGGCGTACGCGGTCCCCATCGGCAGGGTCCGGACGGCCAGGCCGAGCAGCCCCATGCTCAGGCCCATCGAGAGGAGGGTGAGGGCGGACGGCCAGAACCGGCTGAACCCGTCGCTGGCCTTCAACCCGATCAGCCAGCCGACCTCGAACAGCCCGGCGCAGAAGAGGTACACCCAGGCCATGACACACCCCGGTGAAAGGTGGCAGGCGGGGTCGTCCCCACCGGACGGTGACGGGGGTGGGGTCGTCCCCACGGGGGTGGGATACCGCGGCGCGGGGGCGACGTTACAGGCGGGTGAGGGGCGCCACGCACACTGTCGTCAAGTCGCCTGTCCGCGCCGCCACGCCACCTCCGCCACCCACACCGCCCGGGCCGCCGCCCACGCCGCCGGCCCGACCCACCACCCGCCGACCGCCGCCGCCCCGAACATCCCGCCGACCAGCCCGAACTGCTCCGGCCACGTCGCCCGCGGCAGCCGCACCGCCAGCACCACCAGGCCGGCCGCCGCCGCCGCCCACCCGGCCACCGCCGACGCCGGCCACACCCACCCCGGCGCCTCCGCCGGCGTCTCCGCCGGCGCCGCCACCGGGTCCGGCCGGGCCGCCGGCGGGCGGTCCGGAACGGCCGGGCCGGCGACCGGCTTCGGGGCCGGGCGGAGCCACCCCAGCTCGTCCGGCCGGAGCGCCGGGCGGACCGGCCTCAGCACCACCCGGACCGGCGGGGCCATCGGGTTCGTCGTCCGGAAGGTGCCGCCGCCCGCGACCCACCCGCGGTCCCGGTCCACGGTCACGGCGTACCCCTCGACCGGGCGGACCGTCACCGCGTCCGACACCAGGCGGCCGTCCACGACCCGCGGGCTGACTGCCTCGAACACCGCCGGGGCGGCCGCCGTCCCGGACCACGACACCTCGCCCTCCTTGACCGGCCGCCGCAGCCACACCTGCACCCGCCCGGCCGGCTGCGCCCACCCGGCCACCTCGGCCCCGCGGACCTCCGTCACCTTCACCCCCGGGGCGGCGAACTCCACCAGCGCCCGGGCGTCCTTCCCGACCCACCGGACCGTCCCGGTCGCCTCCGCCTGGCCCGGCCCCAGGTGCCACGCCGTGTCCGTGGTGACGGCCGGCAGTTCGGCGGCGGTGCCGAGCCGGGGGCGGAGTTCGGCGGACCCGGCGGCGGTCGGGCGGTACAGCCGGGGCGCCGCGGCCGGGTCGAGTCGCAGCTCCTTCACGTCGGCGAGGTCGCGGGTCGGGGCGTCCGCGGGGAGCGCGACCGCCCCGCTCCACTCCGCCGCCTCGACCACCACCTCCTCCTTCTTCGCCCGCAGCCAGTAGGCCGCGTCCGGCTCGGCCGGCAGCCCGGGGGCGACGACCTTCGGGAACCGCAGCACCGGCTGGCGGGTGACGGCCTTCCGCGGGGCCAGCGACAGGACCACCGCGAGCCGCCCGCCGGTCGGCCCCTGGAAGTCGAGGCGGAGCGGGCGGAACCCGCCGGCCTCCGGGTCGACCGTCCAGTCCCGGAGGGCGGCCGACCCGCCCGGGTCGAGCGGGCGGACGGTCACCCCGAGCGGGTCGAGCTCGGCCGGCACGTCGAACCGCAGCCCGGACACCGTCCCCGGCCCGACGGTCACCAGGTACGCGGCGGTCAGCTCGGCCCCGGCCGGGGACACGTCCCAGACGCACCCCTCCTTCACCCGGACCGCCGCCCCGCCGGCCCCGTCCCGCCACCGCACCTGCACCGCCTTCGCCGCCCCCGCGTCGACCGCCAGCCGCACCCGCCCGCCGGCCGCCGCCTCGTCCCGCCGCCCGACCCGCCCGACCACCTGCGGCAGCCGCGCCCCGCCGGGGAGGTCGGCGACCACCTTCGTCTCTGGCACCTCCGGCACCCCGAACCGCACCTCCCGCTCCGGCCCGGCCCCGGCCACCGGCACCGCGAACCGCACCTCCACCTCGTGCCGCCCCTTCCCCGGCAGCGGGACCGCGTACACCCCCGCCTTCGGCGCCGCCGGGAACGCCGCCGCCCCGTTCACCGTCACCTTCTCCAGCCGGGCGTCGGCCAGCGGCAGCACCAGCACCGGGTCGGCGTCCCCGAGGGCGTGGGCGACGAACCGTCCCACCACCCGCGCGGTCCCGTCGTCCGCCGTCAGGGCGTACTCGGCCGCGGTCAGGACGACCCCGGGGGCGGGCGGGCGGATCGCGGCCAGGCGGTCGAGCACGGCCTTCGGGGCGACGACCGTCTCCACCCCGCCGGCGTCCTTCGGCAGGATCACCACCGTCGCCGGGGCGGGCGGCTGCGCGACCGACTCGGACAGGGTGACCGTCAACCCGAGCGCCAGCGCCGCGGCGGCGGCCGCCCGCGGGCGGTGGCCGCGGGCCACGACCGCCCCGGCCGCCCCGACGATGCCGGCGACCAGCGGGGCGGCCGCCGCCCGCTGCCACCACGGCGGGCCGAGCAGGGTGGCGGCTGCGGCCGCGAACACCCCGGCGGCCACCACGACGGCGCAGAACGGGTGCCGCCGCCGCCCGCCGGCCCACGCCAAACCGAGCAGCACCGCCGCCAGCCCGACCCCGGCTGCGTCCGCCCACCCGGCCGGGGCGACCCGCACCTCGTCAACTTCCGACCGGAACGCCACCGCCCCCGGCAGCGGCGGGCCGCCGAGCGTCGCCGGCAACTCGGCCCCCGCGTCCCACGCCCGGACCGGCCAGCCCGCGAGCACGTCCGGGGCGAACGCCCACCACCGCCCGACGGGGGCCGCGTCGCCCGGCAGCTGCGGCTCCGGGCTCCGCACCCGGGTCACCGCCCGCCCGGTGTCGGCCGGCACCCGGTAGCGCACCTCGAACCGCACCGGCCCGCCGGCCGGCAGCGGGAGGTTCAGCACCCCGTCGGACAGCGTCAGCGCACCCGGCCCGGCCCACGCCCCGCCGACCGACGCCGCCCGCACCACCGCCCCGTCCGGCAGCCGGACCGGGAGGACCGGCCCCTCGGCCGACGCGACCGTTCCGCCGAACACCGCCACGACCTCGGCCGGGGTGCGGACGGTGGTGACCAGGTACAGATCCGCGAACGCCCACCCGCGCGGCGCCGGCGGCGGGGCGGGCGGACCCGTGGCGGCGGGCGGGGTCGCAGTCGCGCCCAGGACGGCGACGCCCGGGCCGCCGGCCGTCTCCAGCGTCACCTTCCCGGTCACCGGGCGGGCGAACCGGACGACCCACACCCGGGCGGGCAAGACGCGAGCCGCCGGGGTGAACGGCGACAGCAGCCCGGCGAGCGGGACCGGGACGGCGTCGGTGACCGCGTTCCCGCTGCCGGCCACCCGCCACGCCCGCCCCGCGGCGGGGGCCGCGTCGGACAGGAGGACCAGCGGCAGGGCGCCGGCCCGGACGCGGACGGTGAGCCCGTCGGCGGTGAACGCGGCGCGGGCCGGGGTGAGTTCGACCCCCCCGTCCGGGTCGCCGGCGCGGTACCGGAACGCGGCGGCCGCCCCGGCCGGGGCCGGCGGGTCGGACAGGTCGAGCCAGCCGGCCCGGGTGGTCCCGGCCCCCGGCCGCGCGGCCACGTCCCACGCCGGGTCGGGGAGGACGCCGATCACCCCGGTTTGTTCCGCCGCCCCGGTCGGGGAGAACCGCGGGAACGGCCCCCGGCCCGGGGCGAGCCGCGGCCCGCGGAACTCGAACGTCACGTCGGCCGACTGCCCGGCGGTCAGCGGCTTGGCGAACTCGGCCACCACCCCGCCGGACACCCGGGCGGCGTGCGCCACCAGGTCGTCCGGGCCGGCGCGGACGAGGGCGTACCCGGGCGGCACGGTCAGGGCGAGTTGGAACAGCGGCCCGCGGCGGACCCGCACCCGGACCCGGACGGTCGCGGCCGACCGGTCCGGGTCGAGCCGCCAGGCGACCTGCGTCGCGGCGGTGAAGTCGTGCTCCGGGGCGGTCGCGGCGACGGACGGGAGTCGGCGGTGCGGGCGGTCGGCCCCGGGCGGCAGAAGCGTCCCGGTCAAGGACAGCACCCGGGTGCCGCCGGGCTCGGTCTGGGCGTCGGTCAGCCGGTAGTCGCCGGGGTTCCAGTTCTCGACCCGCAGCCCGGGGGCGAGGCGGACGGACACGGTCTCGTCGTCGAGGACGGCGGTCGCCGGGCGGACGGCCGGGAGCGGGTCGCCGGGCGGGCGGGCGGGGTCCGGGAACGGGGCGACGGCGGTGACCAGCACCTTCCCGCCGGCCCCGGGCTGGCGGAGGGTGACGCGGAGCCGCCGCGGCTTGTCCGCCGGGCCGGGGTCGACCGCCCACCCGGCCCGGTTGTTCACCACCACGTCGGTGACCCGCAGCCCCGGGTCGACGGTGAACGCCCACTCCCCGACCGCCCCCTTCGCCGGCCGCAGCTCGTACTCGAACGCGCACGCCAACTGGCCGGGGGCGAGGTCGTACCGGGCGACGAGGCCGGCGGCGGCCGGGCCGCCCGGGTCGCCGGCCGGGCGGACCGACAGCCCGAGCCGGGACCGCCCGCCGAACCGCACCTGCCACCCGGCCCGGCCGCCCGGCCGCGGGGTCGGGCCGGTCAGGAGCCCGTCGGCGGCCGGCACCGCCGGCACCCGCCCGGCCGGCAGGTCGAGGTCGAGGACGGCGGCCGGGGCCGGCGGGGCGCGGAGTTCGAACCGCAGCTCGCCCGGCTCGGCCGCCCCGGCCGCGGACCACCGGAACTTGAGCGTCTGCCGCCCGGGCCGGTCGACCCACACCCCGGCCGGCTCGCCCGCGGCCGCCCCGACGACCGCCTCCCGCCCGTCGCCCCAGGTGGCCGGCCCGAGGGCGAGGCGGAGCGGGTCGAGCGGGAAGACGAGCGGCCCCGGCCCGTGGCTGACCAACTCCCACTCGGCGGTGCCGACCAGGTCCGCGCCGTCGAGGGCCGCCCGGTACCGGGCCTCGGCGAGCCGCGGGGTCGGGCGGGCCTCGGCGGCGCGGGCGGCCGCGCGGACGCGGTCCTCGAACTCGGCGAGCGGGAGGCGGACGAGCGGGCCGGGGTCGAGCTGCTTGCGGACGTCGGCGAGGTCGGCCTCGGTCGCCCGGATGCGGCGGATCGGGAACGGGTCGTCGGCGGGGGACGGGGACGGTGCGGCCGGGCCGGCCTCGGCCGGGGTGTGGGCGGACGGGGCGGGCCGGGCGGCGGCCCCGACGGCCGCAGCCGCCGCGACGGTCGCCAAGAGGAGGGCCCGCGTCATGAGTCGTACCACAGCGGATCGCGGCGGTCCGGGGGCGAAGGCGTCCCCGGGTGTCCGTCTCCGTGGCGCCCCTCACCCGCCGCGGGGCGCGGCGGCGACCTCTCCCCGGCGGGGAGAGGTGGGGGCCTCGGGCCACCTCGACAGCCTTCCGGGTCGGGTGCGTTCCGAGGCGGCCGGTGGCCCCCACCTCTCCCCGGCGGGGAGAGGTCGGCTCCGGCGCTTCGCCGGAGCCGGGTGAGGGGATGCCACCTCCCGAGTCGCCCGGCGGCCGACCTCGCCCGGCGGCCGTCGCTCACGCGTCCGGCTCGGACGGACCGCCGTCACCCGCCGGCCGGGACCGCCGGCACGCCCGACGCCGTCCCCGCCCCGGCCTGGCGCGTCCGCGCCGACGACGGCAGCGCCGCCGGCGCCGACGGCTCGGCCGGGGTCCGCGAGAACCCCGGCAGCCGGGCCACCCCGCGGCGGGCGTGCCACCGGCCGACCGCCAGCGCCACCAGCACCCCGACCGCCGCCGCCACCCCCGGCTGGCACGCCCCGGCCGCCTGCGCCGCCGGCTGCGGGGCCAGCACCGCCGCCACCCCCAGCGCCCCGCCGACCACCGCCAGCGCCGGCCCGACCGCCGCCGCCGGCAGCCGCGACAGCAGCAAGACCAGCCCGAACGCCGCCGTCGAGCACGCCACCACCGCCCCGGCCCACGGCACCCGGTACACCGTCACCGCCGCCAGGCCCGGCTGGCGGACGGTCACCACCTCCCGCGGCGCCGCCCCGTCGTCCCCGCCGGCCGGCTCCCCGGTCCGGAACCACCGGTCCAGGGCGTCCGACCCGGCCGCCGGCACCGGCACCACCCCGGACGCCCGCACCTTCCACCGGAACTCCGCCCGCCCCCCGCCGGCGAACACCGGCAGGGCGTCGTCCGGGACCGCCACCTGCCACCGGACGGCGTCCGCGAACGCCGCCCCCGGGAGCCGCGGCGGGCGGTACTCCGACCCCCCGTCCGCCGGCAACTGGTACCGCACCTCGACCGTCGTCGTCGCCCCGGGCCGGGCCGGCGGCAGCGGCACCCGGTACGCCACCCCGCCGTCCGGGTCGGCGGCCGGGGTCGCGTCCACCTTCTGGCCGTCGCGGAGGAACTCCGGGTGCGGGCCGGCCAGCGGGCCGGGCAGCCGCACCTCGACCGCCGGGGCCAGCCACCGCCGCAGGAGGAACCGGGCCCGGTACCGCGTCGCCCCGCCGTCCGTCGCCCACGCCTGGATCAGCCCCCGCTCCGCCCACACCGCCACCGCCCCCCCGTCGGCCGCCGGCCGCACCTCCAGCACCAGCGGCTCGGCCCCGGCCGCCGACAGCGTCAGCGCCGGCAGCGCGTCCCGCCTCGGGTGCCGCTCGGCCGGCGACTCCAGCCACCCGGCCGACGCCACGGCGACCGCCTGCGGGGCGGCCGCGTTCGACCACACCTGGACGGCGGTCGCCGACCGGGTCGCCGCCGCCGGCCGGAGCAGCACCACCGGCACCCGCCCCGGCCCGGCCCCGTCCGCCCCGGCCGGGAGGTTGACGGCGAACGTCGCGGTCAGGGTCAGGTCCTTCGCGTCCGGCGGGGCGACCAGGTTCCACTCCCCGGGGCCGACCGGCTCCAGCGGCGGGGTCGACTTCAGGGCGACCGCCCCCGCCGGGCCGCGGAACCGGACCGGCCGCGGCAGCCCCTCCGGCGACCGCAGGTCGACCGTCTCGGTCACCACCATCTGCCGGTCCCCGAGGGTCACCTCGGCCCGCACGTCGGCCGCCAGCTCCGGCCGGTACGGCCACCACGCCAGCACCGCCCGCGACACCCCGGCCTCGGCCCGCCCGGCGACCGCGGTCGTCGCCCGGGCCGGCTTCCCGTCCGGGGCGAGCGCGGCGCCCCACGCCGCGTACTCCTCGTCCCACCCGCGCGTCTCGCCGCGCACCTCCAGCCCGTCCGGGACGGTCGCGGTGACGGTCGCGTTCCGCGTCTCCGCCGCCCCGGGGAACCGCGGCAGCGGGACGACCGCCGCCCCCGCCCCCGGCTCGACCGGCACCGTCGCCGTCAGCACCAGGTCGAACGGCCCCTTCTGCGGCCCGGCCAGCCGGACCGTGTTCGGGGTCCGCAGCCCGCCCGCGAACCGGGCCGCCGCGGCCGCCCAGAACCCGCCGCCCGGCGACCCCTGCTGCACCCCCTCGACCAGGTTGGCCGGCCCCGCCTCCGGCCCCCGCCAGTCCGCCGGCACCTCCACCTCGACCGCCTCCACCGCGGTCTGCAGCGGGGTCACCCGCACCTCCGCCCGGACCCGCCACCCGCCGTCCGTCAGCGTCAGCCGGTACGTCGGCTCGACCACCACCCGCCCCTGCAGCGGCTCGGCCTCGACGCTCAACAGCGCCGCGGTCGGCACGGCGGTCCCGGTCGGGCCGGTGGTCAGCCGGAACGCGGCCGCCGTCACCCCGTCCTCCGGCGGCCCGGGGTCGACCCGCCGCAGGTCCGGGCCGTGCTTGAACGCCAGCCGGGTGTGCGGCCCGGCGACCACCCGCACCGTCCCGGTCTGGCGGAACACGTCGAGGGCGGCGAACGGTCCGACCGCGACCGGCCCCCGGCCCTTCGGCCGGAGCTGCCGGGTGACCGCCGTCACCACCCAGTCGGCGGCCGGAGACCCGGCCGGGAACTCGACCTTCCACACCGGCTTGTTCGGGTCGGCCGGCTTCGTCACCGTCGCCGGCGGGGCCGGGGCGTCCGGGGCGGCGACCCGGTCGGCGGTCACCTCGGCGGTCGCCGGGGCGACCAGCTTCCACTCCCGCCCCGGGCCGCGGAACCGCACCTTCGCCGTCGCCTCGGCCGCCCCCTCCGTCAGCCGGACGGACACCTCGAACTCGGCCGACTGGACCTGGTCGGCCGGCTGGGCGGCGGCGGCCGGCGGGTCCCACGCCACCTCGACCGACTCGACCGGGCCGAGCGGCGGCCCGGCGTCCTGCCCGGCCCGCGGCGCCAACTGCTTCACGTCCAGGGTCGTCGGCCGCGGGTCGGGCGGGCCGGGCTTCGCCGGGTCCGGCGTCCGGGTGGTGACCGTCACCCGCTTGACGGTGGCGTCCGGCGGGTCGAACAGGAGGGTGGTGATCGCGGCCTTCGGCAATCCGAGGTCGAACCCGAGCTGCGGCTTGTCCGGCCTGGCCGCGCGGGACGTGACCGGGGCTTCGAGGTCGAGCACCAGGGTGTGGTCGCCGGCCGACTCGACCAGGGCGGCGAACCCGTCGTCGGTGGTGTCGAGGACGGGGAGCTTACCGCCGTCGAGGGCGGCGGACACGAGGAACCCGCGCTTCCCGCCGAGGGCGACGGCGGCCTGCGGGGCGGTGGTGCGGAAGGTGAGGGTGAGGCGGACGGCGGCGACGAGCTGCTCGCCGCGCTTCTCGACCCGGGCCCGGACGGCGCACCCGCTCGGGGCGGCCGGCTTCTGGGCGGCGAGCTGCTTCTTCAGCTGCTCGATCTGGTCGGTGAGCTTCTGGAGCTCCTGCGGGGTGAGGGTGACCTCGCCGTCGCCCTTGGGGCCGACCCACTGGAAGGTGCCGTCCGGGAGCCGGACCGCGGTCGGCTTCGGCGGGTCGGGCTGCCGGGCGGAGGCGACCAGGCCCGCGGCCAGGACGACCGCGACGGCGAGGCGGGGCCGCGGGCGGGTGCGGGGGGGTGGCATGGGGTCCTCGGGGCGGTCGCCTCGACCCGGCGGTGGGGTGGGCCGAAGCGGGCGCTCCGCCCGCGAGTCCCACCACCCCGTACCGTCGGTGGGACTCGGCCGGCGGAGCGCCGCCCTCGGCCCACCCTACGGAGGAGCACTCGACCACTCAGTATACCCAAACCCCGCACCCGTTCCGACCGGTCAACCGGGAAACTCGCGTCCCCCCGACCCGCCCGACTCGCGCAACCCGCACGCCAGGACCGCCCCCAGCGCCGCCGCCAGGAGCAGGAACGCGGCCGTGTGGGTGCCGTACACCATCGCCAGGTCGGCGGCCCGCGGCCCGAACAGCCCCGGCAACGCCATCAGCAGCACGGCCGCGGTCGTCGCCCCGACCACGAACCGGTGCACCCGCCCCGGCAGCCCGCGGGCGACCGCCGCCGCGAGCGCCGCCGCCGGGATCAGCAGCACCACCGCGTGGTGCTTCCACGTCCGCTCGCTCAGGAGCAGCATCCCGACGGCGATCAGCCCGCACTCGGCGGCGAACCGCCACCCGCACCGCTCCCCGCGCGGCGCCCGGCACAGCAGCACCACCGCCAGCGCGAACCCGGCCGTCAGCCCCTTCACCACCCACCACGCGGCCGGCCGGCCGATGTCGCACAGGTTGTGGAACGCCGCCGCGAACGGGATGTCGCCGATCGGCGTCTTGTCGTACCCGACGAACGACGGGCTGTGGGTGAGGAGCCGGTACACGACCCCGGGGAGGGCCTGGTTCGGGTGTTCGGTGGTGACCTCGCCCTTGAGCACCGGCCGCTCGACCATGAGCTTGTACCAGTCGGTCAGGAGTTCGGCGTTGCGGTCCCACCCGAGTACCGCCCCCGGGACGACGGCGAGCCACAGCACCATCCCGGCGAGGCACCCGGCGACGACCCGCCACGCCCGCTTCCAGACGAAGTACGGCAGGAACAGCAGCGGGGTGACCTTGCAGGCGATCGCCAGGCCGAGGACGGCGCCGGCCGCGACACCGCGGCCGCGGCGGTACAGCTCCAGGCACCCGGCGAGGAGGAACAGGATGAAGATGTTGACGTTGTTGTGGGTCAGGTCGCCGATCAGCGCCGGCAGGGCGACGAGGACGGCGGCGGCCTTCGCGGCGTCGGGCAGCGTTCCGTCCGGGCCGGCCGCCAATCGGAACACCCACGCCGCGGCGAGCACCGCCATCAGCACCTTGGCGTAGAACCAGGTCAGTGCCCCGGCGACCGGCGGGAGCTCGGCGAACGGGCGGAGGATCAGGGCCATCACCGGCGGGTTCGGGTACTCGCTCCGGCCGGCGTACACGTTGGTGCCGGTGAACACGTCCCGGACCATGCCGCGCCACCGGAGGAACGCCGACCGGGACTGCTGGCCGGTGTCCCCGGGCTTCGCCACCTTGGCGGCGTAGCTCAGGCTGGTGGCGGCGACGGCCACCGCGAGCACGGCCAGGAACGCGAGGCGGAACCGGCCCGGGTGGGCGGCGTGGGCGGCCCGGAGCTTCGCCGCGAGGCGGGGGAGAGCGGTCGGCATGGGGGCGCGTCCGTGCGCGGGGGTCGGGTCTTCTGGACCGCGGTCGTCCCGGCCGCTCCGGAAGGCAGCGGCCGGGACGGCCGCGCTCCAGGAAAAGTCAGGCGGCGGGTTCGACGCTCACGCCGAGGGGGTTGGCCCCCTCCGCCTTCCGGACCGGGTCGGGGCCGCACGACCGGACCTGGTCGGCCTTCAGCTCGGCCACCTCCAGCGCCCCGACCCAGACCGCCGCCCGCCCCTTCTCGTGCGCCTCCATCATCAGCTCGACGCACTTCTCGACCTCGTACCCGAACACCTTCCGGAGGACGAGGACGACGAACTCCATCGTGTTCAAGTCGTCGTTGTGGAGGATGACGGCGTACGGCGGCTGGCGGCGGGTGCGGGTCTCGGTGTCCGTGTCGGTGTCCGGGAGCACGTCCGGGGTGGCGGCGGCCATGGGGCGGTCTCCGGGTGCGGTTCGGGTGAGCGGGCGGATTATACCCCGTGCGCGGGCCGCGGGGAACGGGAGTCGGGGGCCACACCCCCCGGCCCGCCGGCGGCCGCCCCGGGTTGGTTGTTGCCCCCGCCCCCGCCGGGGTTTACACTCACCCCCATGACCCCGGGGCGTCCGCCCCGCCCGCCCGCCACCCACACCGGAGACTTCTCCCATGGCCCGTCGGCTGAACCGCCGGCAGATGCTCGCCGCGTCCGCCGCCTCCCTCGGCTACTTCCACCTCGGCCCGGCGCACTCGGCCGCCAAGATCCAGGGCGCCAACGGGAAGCTGTACTTCGCCGGCGTCGGGATCAAGGGGAAGGGGGACAGCGACATCAACCACGCCGCGGACAACGGCGAGGTGGTCGCCATCTGCGACATCGACACCAACCGGCTGAACGAGAAGGCCAACCAGAAGGAGAAGGACGGCGCCCAGCGGTTCCTGAAGGCCGAGAAGTTCACCGACTTCCGGAAGATCTTCGACAACGCCAGCCTGCTGAAGCGGGTCGACGCGTTCACCGTCAGCACCCCGGACCACACCCACGCCCTGCCGAGCGTCCTGGCCATGCGGGCCGGGAAGCACGTGTACTGCCAGAAGCCGCTCACCCACGACGTGGCCGAGGCCCTGCTCCTGCGGGCCGAGGCGAAGAAGAACAAGGTCTGCACCCAGATGGGGAACCAGGGGACGGCCGCCCACGGGCTGCGGCGGGCGGTCGAGCTGGTCCGGGCCGGGGTGATCGGGGACGTGACCGAGGTCCACGTCTGGACGAACCGGCCGATCTGGCCGCAGGCCCCGGCGGTGACGGACAAGAACCCGCCGAAGAAGGCGGACGTGCCGGCCCACGTGAAGTGGGACGAGTTCCTCGGGCCGGCGCCGGACCGGGAGTACGCCGGCGGCATCCACCCGTTCGCCTGGCGCGGGTTCTGGGACTACGGGACCGGGGCGATCGGGGACATGGCCTGCCACACCGCGAACATGGCGTTCATGGCCCTGCGGCTCGGCCACCCGGCGAAGGTGTCGGCCGAGGCCGGGGACGTGAACCCGCTGACCTGCCCGAGCTTCGCCCACGTGACGATCGAGTTCCCGGCCCGGGACAAGATGGTGCCGGTGGCGCTGCACTGGTACGAGGGGAAGAAGGACGGGAAGAAGATGCTGCCGCCGGAGGCCCTGGTGACGAAGGCGACCGGGCTGTCGGGCAAGGGGCTGGTGAACAGCGGGTCGATCCTGGTCGGGTCGAAGGGGATCGCGTACTCCCCGGACGACTACGGGTCGGAGGTGTTCTTCAGCACCGGGGAGAAGGCGAACGGGGGGACGAAGCCGGAGTCGCTGCCGGCCAACGGCGGCGGGGACGGCGGGCAGAAGAAGGAGTGGGTGGAGGCGATCAAGGCGAACAAGCCGGAGCTGGCGCTGGCGAACTTCGACTACGCCGGGCTGTTGACGGCGGCGTTCCTCTTAGGGAACGTGGCGATCCGGACGGGCAAGCCGTTCACCTGGGACGGGGAGAAGGGGGTGGCGAGCATCCCGGAGGCGGCCCCGCTGATCCGCCGGCAGTACCGCAAGGGGTGGGACCTGATCGGGTACAACGCCAATACGTGACGCGTCTGGCAAGCGGAGGGCGGGAGGAATGTAACAAGCCCCGTTTTACTCTTCCCGCCCCCCGGGTGCTGTGGTACAAGTGACGCACGTCAGTGTGGCGACTGGAACCTTTCTTCTGAAGCGCCGACGCTCCCGGGGGCACTCAGCTCCCGGGGGCACTCAGCTCCCGGGGGCACTC